>NZ_CP050153.1:2400000-3000000 GCF_011617465.1 Brevibacterium pigmentatum | reverse complement strand
CGGTCATCGGCGGAGTCATCACCTACTTCGATACCGCTCATATCACCGCGACCTATGCGCAGACTCTTGCCCCGCAATTCGATGCAAGCCTCCGCAAGACAGGACTCGGCACATTCGACTGAGAACTGCTGCCGCTGCGGTTCATCGAACTGACAGTGAAGTCGGATAGCGTGTGCCTGATGGCCCCTGACCGCCGACCGTAACCACCGACCGATCACCGAAACATCTGCAAAGGACTGAACGAGTGACCACTGGACGAAACGCCGCAGACCGGTACTTCAGCAAGGGACGAGAACTGGTGAAACCAGTCGTCCACGGAATCGCACGACGTGCCCTGCCCGTGGTGGAACGAGCATCCGGGACGAAGTACGTGCGTGAACGAGCCGCCGGAGGGACAAGGGCCGGGAAGTTTGCCGGTTCCTCGAAGAAGATCGCAACGGACACCGCTCGCGCGTACCGCAAACTTGCCTCAGGGCTCAGAGGCAAGACAGCCGAAGATACTGACGGATGGACGGTTGCACCCTCGACTCGAGAAGTCGACGCTAAAGCACGCCAGTTGGCGCGTGTCAAGGCTCACGCGACACTTTCGGAGGCACTTGCACACGGATCAGCTCTCGGGGAATCGGTGGTCGACGCGGCGCGGATTCTCGTCGCAGAAGGCAACTTGGCTGAGGCGGTGTCCATCGGTCTCAACCTCCGCAGCGGTGCGTCGACTGAGGAAGCCGGCAGGGTGATTCTCGGAATGGCTTATCAGCGGTCATCGGACCCGGAGGTGGCGTGGGCTGAGTTTGCAAAGATCAATGACCGCGACATCATCGTCTCGGCAGCCGAAGAATACTTCCCTACTGCGATCGACACCCTCGGGCAGGAAGCCCTGCCGCTCCTGGATCGCTCGAATGAAGCAGGCGAAACCGACCGATGGAGCGACAAAGCTGTGTTGCGCACAGCTGAATCGTCATTCTGCATCGGAGCCTTCGACCATGTGCGTACCCTCATCGAGGCACGTCTCGGAAGGTCGTCGGATCAGGTGGATTCGGCAGTGCGCTACGAACTCAACCGCATGCTCGATTGGCTTCCGGGCGGAAAGCACCTCGAGCCTCTCCCGGCCGCAGCTGGCACACGCAACTTCGGTGTGCTCAGCTACGACCAGCCGGGGATCCGCTCCCGCAACATCGGTGACTATATCCAGACGATCGCGTCGATCGGTCATCTTCTGCGGTACGAGAATCTCAGTTTCACGGGCGATCAGGGGCTGACCGAGCTCTTCAAGAAGCTCCGCAAATCGGTCAAAGACGAACGAAAGTACGCAGGTCCTGAGGCTGAACTCAACCTCGTTGAGGTCTACAGAGACGGCAACGTCTATCAGGATATTCCGGAAGACACCTGGTACATCGCCTTCGGCTGGTACATGCATGACATCTTCGGCAAGTCATTCAACATTCCGTTCCACCAGAACCTGCGTCCCATTCTGCTCTCCGTCTTCGTCCGCTACCCGGAGATGCTCACCCCCGATGCCATCGCCTACCTGAAGAAGTACGGCCCGGTGGGATGCCGTGACTGGCAGTCGGTCGCCGTGCTCAGGGCCGTCGGCGTTCCTGCATTCTTCTCCGGGTGCCTCACGACGACGGTCGACACCCTGTTCCCAGCACCGTCAGCCGACCGCCGGTCCGGCACAGTGCGAATCGATTGGACCAAGGGCGGAAAAGGGCCGAAGAAGAAGCAGACCGTCACAGCGATCCGTGACAAGTCGTTCCCGGAGAACTTGGAACTGGCCCGGAACTGGGTCGCCGACTACGCCTACAAGTACAAACGAGTTCTGACCTCGCGACTGCACGCGAACCTGCCCGCACGGTCTGTGGGTGCCGAGGTCGAATTCGAACCGAAGAACAAATCGGATTCACGTTTCGGCGGGCTGATCGGCATCGACGAAGCCGAATTCGACGCGATTCGGGACGGGATCTTGGACAAACTGTCCGTGCTGATTCCACTCATCGCGACAGGCGCTTCGGCAAGCGAGATCTACTCGAAGTGGGCAGAGATCACCGCGGACGACATGGTCGCCGCCGATGAGTATCTGGCTTCAGCTGCGCTTCCCATCGGAGACAGCACTGCGATCGATGGGGCAGTGAGCAAGGTGGACAAGGCAGCTCCCGAAGCACAGGTCACCGACGTCTTCATGACTGTCGAGAAGGGTGAAGAGTCACTGGTCGAAACGGCAGTCAGGTCCATCGACTCTTATACCTCCGGCCGTTATCGCATCTGGCTGCCGTCTGGAGCAATGAGTGCTGAGAGCGCCGAGGAGATCCAGGCACAGCTCTCGCACGGGACAGTCCAAAGCTTGGAGTCGGTGTCCTATGCCGACTTCGCCAACGAATCGGACCTGGTGCAGGCTCTGCTTCCCGTACTGTTCCCTGATCATGAGCGCCTCGTCGTGGTTCCCGCAGCTGGCGAGTTCTCTGCCGACATCGTCGAGTTCTCGAAGGCCGAAATCGGCAGTGCACTGCTCGCTGCGAAACATGACGTGAGGAAGAACCGCTCCAGTGGCCTCACTCTGATGAGGAGGATCGCGAGCTCATTCGGCGACGATCATGTCGGAGCGCTCAACTTCGTCTTCGCAAGTCACGCTGACCTCACCGAAGACTTTGTTCCCTTCGACCCTCAGACTGCGGTCCTCAACCTCAGCGAAATGCGCAGCGAAGGTCTCGTGAATAAGGTCATCGGCCTGATGCAGGACCTCAAGCTCAGTTATGTTGACGCAATGCAGACGATCGTCGGCGGAAGGTACTCCGATATCGGCGACGAGTGGAACGTCCGCGCCCAGTGGGAGACTTCGGACAGCCCTAAGATCGTCAACTGGCGGCGCCAAACACGCTACTACGGTCGCATGACGCTGACACGTTGATCAGCGCGCCGAGACTGCCGCACGACCAGAGCTGAGAAGGATACCATCAGTGAGTTTTATGGCTCGACGAACGCATGACGTCAACGACAACAGTCAGGTCCAGAACGAGCCCGACTACCAGCTCGGGACCGATGAAGTGCACGTCTACAACGTCCTGTGGGGGATCCCCGAATCGATGGGCGGAATGACGACCGCGGCCCTCCGACGGATTCGGAGCTTTCAGAACTTCGGGAGGCCGATGTCGCAGACTATCCTGACGTTCAGCCCTCGAATGGACACAGAGGAAATTCGGAATCGGTTGGTCTCGTCGGGACGGATGCGTGATGACGTCGAGCTGATGAACATCTGGTCGGACTTGCGGTGCAGGTCCGACCAGGAACTCGCGCAGCTCGAAGGTGAACAGCCGCAGAGCCCGATTCCGGACGTCGATGGTGAAATCGAGAACATCACCTCATTCTTTGACGTAGTCCGCAATGCGCGCAGCGGCAAGATCATTCGCCGCAACTATTACAGGGAAGATGGGAGCCTGCTGGTCGCGGACATTCGGGATCCGAAACTGGGCAGCAGGTTCGTCCTCTGTGCTCCGAATGGAACACCGATCGCGGAATGGCGACGTCCGCGAGATTTCTACAACGCCTGGATCAAGGCAGTTGTGAACAAGGAGCCCGCTGTCGTCATCGCCGATGACAAGAAGGTCAGCGAGTTCATCCACGAGATCGCAGATCGGAACTTCGCACTCATTTTGTTCCTCCATGGAACCCACCTACGTCATCCGTGGAACGGCAACCACGGCCAGGTGCTGCCCCGCAGAGTTGATACTGTGCGCAACTTCGACCGCTTCGACGTGGTCGGGGTGCAGACACGTCAGCAGGCGGACGCCGTCCGAGCGCTCGGATTCACTGAAGACAACATCAGGCTTCTGACCGGAGAGCTGCCGGCAGGGTCGGTGCTGACCGAGGCTCGGCAAGAACGGTCAGTGGGTAAGGCCGTAATGATCGCCAATCTCATTGACCTCAAGCGGGTGGACCACCCGATTCGGGCAGTGGCGAAACTGCGTGACCGTGGTGTCGACGTCTCTCTGACTGTCCTGGGAGAGGGGCCAGCACGGCCCAAACTGGAGAAGCTCATCGATGACCTTGACGTTCGTGATCGAGTGGAGCTGCCCGGCTATGTCAATGATGTCGTAGACAGGTTGACATCGGCTTCATTCTCTATGCTGACGAGCACCAGTGAAGGACTGCCGTTGTCGATGATGGAATCGATGGGTGCTGGTTGCATCCCGATCGTCTACGACATCACCTATGGCCCGCGCGACCTGATCGAGCAGGGCCACAACGGCTTCATCACGCCGAGGAATGATATCGACGCCCTCGCAGATCAGATCGAGGAATTTCTCTCTCTGAGCACAGATACCGTTGCGGAAATGCGCAATTCTGCCATGGACACGGTCGAACGCTATCTGCCGGAGACCGGATACCGGCGCTGGCAGACGGTCATCGAGGAATTGCCTGCGGCTGCACACTTGGCCGATGACCGTATCGACACGTCAGGTTTCCCCGTCGCGGTGAAGAGAGCCTCGTGCGAAGCGATCTCTGGAGGTTGCAGAATTGAGCTCGAATTCGCGCATCTCCACCGACAGGTCCTCGAAAGCCTGGAGATGGTCGTTGCCGCGCGCGATATCAACACGTTCTTCGTCTGCGGAAGCACTTCGGTGTCTACCCGGCGGATGGGGCGGCGGCAGGTGGTGACATTCGATGTGGATTTTGAGAACTTCTCCGAGTCGGTGGGTGAGACGTTTGACGTCTATCTGCGGAGGCCCCGCGATCTATGGACGTCGAAGCGGAGGATCCGACTCCCGAGAACGCACAATGGGATGCAGTCGGGGGAGTGGGAGTGGTATCCCACGAAGCATGGGAATCTCTCGGTACGACCCCTGAAATCACAGTAGGAAGACCGCCCGGAGGCGGGACATCGCCAATCGGTGGCTCTGTCCCACCTCCGACTCCTATTCGCCGTTGGACTCGTCCTCGGACTCGGCGTTGATACTGTCGTCGGAATGGAAGTGCTCCAGATCTACGGCCCGAGCGGAGATCAGCTTCGACACCGCTTCAGTGAAGAGGACTGTCGACGTCCCCTTTCCTCCGGCACCGAAGTAGTGACGGCGCAGATCGAGACGAGCGTCCGCTGCCGAATCCTCGGACAGCATCGACCCGAACACCTGATTCAAGCTGTCGATGGTCGATATGTCGATGATCGGAGTGGCACGACTGATCGGTGCTTCGGCATTGAGCCTAGCGGTGTCATTGCGGCGATCTGTCAGCGCAAGTGGCTTTTCGGGGTGCAGGTAGAGAAAGTCGAGCCCGACACTGGAGATATCGGTGATAAGCAGGTCGACCGCGTCGAACATCGCGAGAATATCGCCCTGCATGAGCACCTGATGTTGCATGGACTCGTCTGAGATCGACTCATTAGACGCCTCGAGGAGGTCGAGGATCCGAGTATTCGCTTCAGTCATCGCCGGATCTTTGGACGTCTCAACGCGAGGATGCGGTTTATAGATCACTCGGGCGTTGGGAATCTGCAACGCGGCTTCGACGATCTGCGGACCGAAGTGATCGACTGAAGTGTAGTTATTGGATTCATTCTCGCCCTCCCACGTGGGCGCATACATGATGGTTCGCGCATCAGTAGGTTCCAGTTCCACAGGTCGCTCGATGTCGAGCTGAGGCCGTCCGACCTTAACGAGAGCGGACTCGTCGAAGTCGATGAGTGCTCTGCGGTGCCGTTCGACAGCGGCGTCGCCGGCGACGAACACTTTGTCATACGATTTGGCCTGGTTCGAGACCATGCTCAACTTGTCTGACTCGCCGTGGTTGACGTGCACGTGCACCATCGGGGCGAAGGCCAGCGACTGGAAGTTCGTCATCCCGTTGTTGACGTAGAGCGCCAACTTGAAGTCGTTGGCATGATAGAAGGTGTGCAGCGGGTCGAATTTACGTTTGAACACCACAGGAAGGTTCGTGGTCTCGAGCGTGCGAAGCAGGGCCGAGCCTTTCCTCATGACCAGAACGACGCGGTGCTTCTTATGCAGCTCCTCAAGAACCGGGATCCACTGCTCGAGCTGGTAGAACTTCGACGACCGATCTCCGAAATAAACAACCACTTCGGCCTGTACGTAACTGCCGTCGAACTCGTCTTCAAGGCGGTTCCACCGCTCTGTGCCTCTGATCCACTTGCTGGTGTTCTTCCATGCGGAAGAGCGCACGGCCCATAGGGCTGGTTTACGGATCAGGTTTTTCACAGTGAGCCTTTCGCAGGTGGTGAAGCTTCTAGGCAGTTCGTTCTTGCCTCGAACCTCACCAATGTTAATTGCAGAGCTAGGGTGCTGTCTGCTCGACGAGTGTGTGTCTGGTCGATGATTCGACTCTTTCGGGCGACTTGCACAAACTCTGAGCATGACACTCAGCTGCGACATCTTATGCGCCGCTAGATTTGGTTCGTGTCGATGGAAACCTGGTGTAAAAAAACACTGAATCGGTCGTGTATTTCGGGGCCGATTGCCTTAGTTTACGGGGGAAATGCACCAAGATAAAGACTACAACGAGCAAGTCCACCTTCTGGATCCCACTCTATTCGGAGAAGTGCTCTAGGTACTTTCGAGTTCATTGCCGACCGCTAGGGGTATGTGGTGAGTATCAGTGCGAGGGAGGCGCGATTCGTAAGACTCAGTCGATTACGTCTCTGCCCCAGACGGCAGCCTGTTCCAAAGTGGATGGCGTTCTGATGCTACTCCGTCATAGCGGCTGAAGTTTCTTCACCGATTAAGATGGCGAGCGGAGGTCACGGCTCAGCAACTGTAGAATCAAGGTCACCCACCTAGCAGAATTTGAAATTTGAAGAGGCCCGATGCTCCGCAAGTCCCCACTTCCAGATATGCCCATCTACGCTCTAACTTGGGGCATAAGCGATGAATTTGGAGGGATCACTAGCTCAGCTGTACAGCGGACCAGCGCATTTGCGCAATATAGTCGACGTCGAGTCGAGTTTTTGACTCTAGACCCGGATACGGACCCTGGTGCGAAGAAGCGCCAGCTCGTGCGCCAAGGCTGGTTGGACAGGCGAGTCAAACTTCGCAATCTTTGGCACGATCTACGTCGTTCACCGGATCGGTTGCTAGCGAAATACGTCGGCAACCTTAAAGTGCCAGTCGAGATTTCGGATGACGACCTGCTTACACCTGACGGGAATGACAGAACAGAACTGAGAGATGCGAAGGGCAAGCTACTTCAAACCGACTACTACCGAAGCGACGGATCGATAGTCGTCAGCGATAAGCACGACCTGAAAACAAGCGCTAATCACAATGGCCGAGTCATTACTCTGTTCAATAGTCGCGGAATCATAGTAGCCCAGTGGACAAATGCTTCTGAGTTCTATTACTCGTGGGTTGATCGTATAACTAAGGGGGCTCCCGCAGTATTAATTACTGACTCTCCTGGGATAGGAGGAAGATTCCGAAACTATGATCGAGACAACATCGTAAAGAGCCAAGTTCTTCATAATTTTCATTTAGCAGATCCAGGAGATAACTCGACTGGATCAATTGCGCCAAAGTGGAAGAATATAGTAGTCAACTCGGACAAATATGATGTTCTTGCTGTTTTGACAGACCAACAACTTAATGACTTAACTGAAACTCAGTTAAATCCTGGAAACCTCTACACGGTATCTAATATGTTCAGAGGGGATCTTGCAGATAAGGTTCAGCCTCGGCCGGCAGGTAAAGGAATACAGGTTTCTCGACTGGCCTACGAGAAGCAGGTTGACCATTCTATTAAGGCTATTTCCGAAGTGCCAGAAGCAAGCCTTGACGTATTCGGATTCGCTCATTCGGCTGAACTTGAGAAGCGACTCCACGACCTGATCCATGACCTCGGCGTGTCGGACAGTGTTGTTCTGCACGGATACGATAGGAACGCCAAGAGCTATTTCGCTTCCGCGTCCTTCAGTCTTCTTCCCAGCCTGTATGAAGGTCAGGGTCTTGTCGTCATTGAAAGTATGTCTCTTGGGTGCATTCCTATTGCATACGATATCAATTACGGGCCCGCGAGCATGATCGATCATGGCGTAGATGGGTTTCTTGTCCCTGCAGGTGATATCAAAGCGCTTTCGGAAACTATCAGGCATGTTATCGAGAAGCCCGAACACGAACTCATGGCCATGAGGAGAGCCTGTGTCGTGAAGGCAAGCAAGTACAGCCCTTCGCGAATAGTCGAACGCTGGGGCGAAGTGCTCCAGCAGGCTATAGAAAAGAGGCCATCCGCTGTCGCGCCGCGAAGGCGGGCCAGTCTCGATTCCGTGGGAATCAGTCCGGATTCCGTGCTTGCTCATGTTGTGGTGACTGATCTGGACTCACCGCCAGAGTTTGCCGGGTTGGCCTGGAAGAGTCGAAAGTACGATTTCTACGGTCGTGTAACCGCCCACGCTTCAGTGCAGAACGACCGACTTGTTCTTTCAGCTGAGATTCCGATGGGTCGATTTGCGGCTGGCAGCAGTGATATTCTTGATATCTTTTTGGATATTCAGGTTGAGGGAGGAATGCAAAGGTTACGGGTAACTTCTGGGGACGCTGATTTGCCCAATGTCACTGAACGAGTCAATGCCTATTCAACTAAGAATGACAATTTCAGTATCGAACTTTTGTGTGAGTGATGTGCATGTCGCTGACAACAGTAAGTCGGCTACGGCTCCGTTTTGAATATCTACTGCAGGCTGGGATCAACGGAATCGATGATTCTGGCAAACGGGGGACAGTTGGAAGCTTCTCCGAAAAAACTGATTTGGTCTAGATGGCGGTTGAAGTCGACTCGCACTGATTTCTGGCGCGCCGGGCCCTGGTCGGAGTCTCGGTCCATCAGTGTTCAGGACGCGTGTCACGGTGTTGGGATGCGCTGGGATTGCTAGTTGCAACTCTGTCTGCTCGAGCGATGATAATCTCCAAAGCTTGAATTACTCGGCTCAGTTGCACTTAAGAGATCACTTCGGCAGCGTGAAAGCCGGATGAACGACGGGTGAATTTTGCGCTGGTAGACTGCTTGAGGTTGCTCGTGAGACTTCGGGCAGCGAATGTCGAGTCTACTGGGAGTAAGTCGTTGGAAAGCGCGCGCAATATTGCTGTAGTCCTTGCCGGAGGAGTTGGGACCAGGATCGGTCTGGATACCCCCAAGCAGCTGATAAAAATTGCGGGTCGCCCGATCATGGAACACACTTTGTCAATTTTCAACGAGCATCCACTGATTGATGAAGTGATTGTTCTGATGGCGCGGGGCCATCTCGACAAGGTGCATGAAATCGTCCGGAAGAACGATTTTGGCAAGGTAACCGCTGTTCTCGAGGGGTCGGGGACACGCAACGACACGACTCAAGTAGCTCTCAGCGCAATCGCGGACAAGTATGATGACTGCAACGTCATCCTGCACGATGCGGTAAGGCCGTTGATGGCCCCGTCGATCATCAACGATGTGGTTCTTGCTTTAGAGTCGAATGACGCAGTTGACGTTGCAATACCGTCCGCTGACACCATCATTGAAGTCGAGCCTGGTGCCGGAAACTATCCCGTAATCAAAGACGTGCCCGCGCGTGCCAATCTTCGGCGTGGACAGACTCCCCAGGCCTTCAAGCTCTCAGCAATCCGACGTGCGTACGACCTCGCAAATCAAGATGCGAATTTCGAGGCCACAGATGATTGCACAGTCGTTCTCAGATATACACCCGATGTTCCGGTTGCAGTCGTCACTGGTGACGACAGCAATATGAAGGTGACAGAGCCGATCGACATTTACATTGCCGACAAGCTCTTCCAGCTACCTGCCCGCAATGAGCACGCTGCGGCCGAGGAGCACCTTAAGGCTGCGCTGGCGGGTAAGACGATGGCGGTCTTCGGTGGTTCTTACGGGATCGGTGCGGACATCGCAGCTCTGGCGCGTGAGTACGGGGCAACTGTTAAGACCTTCTCGCGTTCATCGACGAAGACTCACATCAACAGGCGCGATGACCTCATTACAGCTCGAGACGAAGTCTTAGCAGAAACAGGGCAAGTGGATTTTGTCGTCAACACTGCGGGAGTCCTGCCACTTGCTCGTCTGGAAGACACGAGCGACGAGACGATTTATGAAGCTACCGAGATCAACTACATCGGACCTATCCTACTGGCGCAGACCTTCTATCCCGAGCTGGTCAAGACCCAAGGTTCGCTGCTCCTCTTTACGTCGAGCTCCTACACACGGGGGCGAGGCAACTACAGCCTGTACAGCTCAGCGAAGGCTGCGACTGTCAATTTGACGCAGGCGCTTGCCGATGAATGGGCGAACGAGAAGGTGCGGGTCAATTGTGTGAATCCCGAAAGGACCGGCACTCCGATGAGGACTAAAGCATTCGGTGCCGAAGATCCGGATTCACTGCTGGAGTCGAAGACAGTTGCCAGAGCATCTCTCGAAGTGTTGGTAGCCAATAAGACCGGACATGTGATCGACGTCCGACGCGAGGACCCGCTCTCAGGGTACGCAGCAGATCAGGTTGACTGACAAAAACTGAGTTAAACCGGGCGGGCCCAGCACCAAGAGGATTCGGTCTATCGGATCGATTGATCTGGACTGCCTTCCGACCAAGAGTCGATCATCAGACAAGGTAGAACATAGTGGCAGATTCCGAACCCAAGTCAGCACAGGACAGTGGGGCTGGCAATGAGCCCGCAAGAGCTTTCTTGAAGGGTGCGTTGACCTCGTTTGCTTCATACGAGGTACTGGCGTTGTTGTCGCTGTTCTGTGTCTTCATTGCCATGGGCGGTAGGGCACTATTGCTGTTTGCCGTAGGGGTTCTGGTGATCTCGGCCTGGGATACGTTCCGATTGTGGAGGAAGCGTTCCCGACTGGGCCACCGTGCAGTTGTCAGGACACTGCTGGTCGTCGCGGTCAGCACAGCGTTTACGGCGGTCAACTCCAATAACGGGTTGCTAGCTGCTATCGCGGGAGTAGCCGTGGTCGGACCTATCTTCTTCGAGAGCCTGCTGGCAAAAGGAACCAACAGCAAAGAGACCTTCATAACCGGCCTTCCAGGTGTCCGAACCTACGGACCATTGAAGGATTACGACCGTCCTCTGCTTACCGTCAGCGAGATCGTCATACTCATTGGAGCGATAACTGTCTGGCTGGGCGCCGGCCCAATTCTGTGGCTGATATCAGCATTGTTCCTTGACGCTCTCTATTTCGCCCTGGCGGCGGTGGCTTTTATCCGCATTCGGAAGAACGCGGAAGCAAAGGACAGTCTGCACGAAGCCCTTGTTTCCTACCAGCCAGAGTTCTACATCTACACATCACGGCCCGATGATGCGTCATATCAGGTGATGATGTGGCTTCCCTACCTGGCGCGGACAAAGAAGAAGTTCGCTATCATCACACGGAACAATGTCCCGGCCAAAGCTCTTGCCGAGCTCACGGATGCTCCGATCATCACCTGCCCAAAATCGGCCGATCTAGAGAAGGCGCTGGTCCCTTCATTGGGCGCTGTGTTCTATGTCAACGCATCTTCTCGTAACGGAGAAATGATCCGTCACCAGGAGTACACCCACGTCTATCTTGGCCATGGCGACTCAGACAAGCCGCCTTCTTATAATCCGACCCACGCAATGTACAACCGAATCTTCGCCGCAGGTCAGGCTGCGACTGAGAGATACGGGGCACATGGCGTGACGATCTCACCCGAAAAATTCGAGATCGTTGGTCGGCCACAGCTGGAGACCGTCGACGTTACGACCGAATTGCCCGCAGGCGGCAGTACAACCGTCCTATACGCCCCCACCTGGCGCGGACACGTTGACGAGACGATGCTTCACTCGCTGCCAGTTGCGCCACAAATGATCACAGAGCTGATCAAGCGTGGAAAGACAGTGATATTCCGACCTCACCCGTTCAGTTACGAATTCGAAGAGGACGCGGCGACTATCCGGCAGATCCAGGGGATCCTCGACGAAGACCGCATGCAGAGCGGACGCCAACATATCTTCGGCGATGCCGCCGAAAAGGACATGGACGTCATCGAATGCATGAACCTGTCCGACGCCATGATCTCAGATGTCTCCAGCGTGGTGTCGGACTATCTCTATTCCGGCAAACCCTTCGCCATGACAGCGGTCAGCGCTCAAGGTGAGGACTTCATCGAGCAGTACCCGATTGCTCGAGCGTCCTATGTCCTCAACGGTGACCTCAGCAACCTCGACGAAGTGCTCAACGCAATACTCGAGACAGATCCGGAACGGAAGAACCGACTTCAGTATCGAAGTTTCTATCTGGGTGATTTTCCAGATGAAGGTTACGCCGAGAACTTCGTTTCCGCAGCAGCACGGATGGTCGCAGAGCTTCATAACGACGCGGGTGCTATTGAAGAGTCCGACAACTTTGTCGAAATTGAATCAGAGACTGATAACGACGGCGACGATGGAAACGAAGAAACCTCATTCGCCGAAAACGCCAGTGAAGCGCCCGAGTCAGACGTCGACCTCGTCGATTCCAGAACGGTTCGCGGCACTCTGTCACTGATCTATCGCAAACTCGGTGGCAGAACCCTTATCCCAGCTGCACTCGCCTCACTGACCTTCATTCTGGTCTCAGCTGGAGTGCCTTCAGTTCTCGTGTGCGCTTCCGGAATGTTGGTCGGCCTGGGCTTCCTCTTCGTCCACCGCCGCAGTTTCAAATCAAAGAGCAGGCTGGCCGGAGTCCTTCGAGCAAGCAACTCTGCACGAGCCGCGGCCGCCGCATTGCTGGCAAGCTTCTGGGCCAGTGCATATGGCCCGAATTGGGCGGTGAACTCAGCCGTTGCTGTTCTTGTCATCACCATCGTGATGGAGTCCAGTTTGGCTAAGTCCTGGAAAGTGACCGGACTTGAAGCAAGGAATCTTCCGAATGCAGAGACGCGAGGTTTCCAGCCCGTGAGCCGGGGAACTGTGGCCGTCGCCAACGGAGTCGTGATCTCTCTGGGGTGGCTTTTCGCAGCCTTCGGCACGTTCGAGTATCTCCTACTTGCTCTGTCCGTCGTTCCAACAGTTCTGGCCACGATTCTGTTCATTGCCGGGCTGAAACGAGGACTGCGCAGTATCCGATTGGACTGGCAACTATATGACCTGCTCGATGAGTATGGAGCCGAGTTCGTCGTCTATTTCGGTTCGAACGTCGGCATCACCTACCAACTGGGTATGTGGCTACCGTACTTGGACCGGATCGGGAAGAAATTCATTGTTGTGACCCGCAGCTTGAAGATGATGAGAGCCGCGGGACAAATCACAGATGCCCCCGTGATCAACCGACCGACTCTTCGAAGCCTCGAAGAAGTGATCACTCCATCGGTCGGTGCAGCGTTCTACGTGAACAATGCGGGTAAAAACACCCATTTCATCGAGCGCCGAGAAATCAAGCACGTATGGCTCAACCACGGAGACTCGGAGAAGCCTGCATGCTTCAACCCGGTCCACGCAATCTATGACGTGATCTTTGCCGCCGGCCAGGCTGGGATAGATCGGTATGAACGGCACGGAGTTCGGATCCCTCTGGAGAAATTCAAAATCGTCGGTCGACCGCAGGTTGATCAGATCAAGCTCGGGGGGAGCGAACCAACCGATCAAAGCGCAGGAAAGACCGTGCTCTACGCTCCAACGTGGAAAGGCGCTTATCAGGATTCGGAACTCTATTCACTCCCAGCCGGAACAGAAATCGTCCGCGAACTCCTCGCCAGAGGTTGCACCGTCATTTTCAGGGCCCATCCGTTGAACTACAGGTATGCAAAAGCCAAGACGTACATAGCGGAGATCAAGGAGATTCTGGAGAACGATTCGAACGCAACCGGTCGTCAGCACCTATGGGGACGTGCAGCAGAGAAAGAGATGACCACTGACGAGTGCTTCAACGCGTCGGACGCCATGATTTCTGACGTTTCGGCTGTTGTGACCGATTTCCTTCAATCCGGAAAGCCGCTGTCAGTCGTATCTGTCGCAAGGACAAGAGAGGAGCTGCTCACCGAAGTTCCAGCTGCGAAAGCCGCATATATTCTTGAAGAGGACCTGTCGAATCTCTCCGAGGTCCTTGACGGATTACTCGTCGAAGATGTGAAGGCCTCTGAGCGCGACTCAATGCGGAAGTACTACCTCGGAGATTTTCCACCCGAGACATATGCAGATACGTTCCTCGCGACCTCGAGGCAGATGATTGCCGCTGGACAGCAGAGGCATCAATGCGAAGAGGAATTCACGTCGGACCAAGGTGGAGAAAATGACTGAGATTCTGCTTCGTGCCGCTAAGGAACCATGGGAACCCACCTCAGCTGCAGACGTACTGAAAGCCAACACGATTGCTAACAACACGGGAAATCTGTTGTTCGCCCAATCGGTGTATCGAATGCTCTCAGCCTCGGACGTGACGATTACCCCTGATCACTACTCCAGTCATCGTACAAGAGAGCCAGCTGCATATGCAGATTGGATCAATGACTCTTTCGACCATTTCGTCATCCCACTGGCCAATGCTTTTCGTCCTGCTTTCAGGCCGGCTCTCCGACGACTGACTAGAGTCGTTCGGCGGCTGAAGGTGCCTGTGACAGTTATCGGCGTCGGTAGTCAGCACAAGCTTGACGACGGTGTAGTCGACGGGGATCTGGGTCGAGATGTACAAGGATTCATGTCCGCCGTTCTCGATCGCTCGTCCAGTGTCGGTGTACGTGGGGAGCGAACAGCGGACTTCCTCGAAACGCTGGGTTTCGACGGCAACCAGGTGGACGTCATCGGGTGCCCCTCAGTGTTCATGACCGGTGATCCCCAACCCGTCGTGAAGACAGCACCGTCACTGACGGACGATTCGATGATCGCGATGACGATCTCGCCCTATGTTGGTCGTCTCAATGCGATCGTGGCTTCGCACACGAGGCGCTACAAGAATCTCACCTATGTACCTCAGAACCTTACGGACCTCAACATGATGGTCTGGGGAGAGAACCGCGCGAATCCGAAGAATCGTTGGAACCCCACTCATGTTGCTCATCCTCTGTATACCGAGGATCGGATGAGGTTTCCTCTTGATCCGCTCACCTGGATTGATTACCTCAGTGACTTCGATTTCGTCTTCGGCAGCCGCATCCACGGTTCCATCGCAGGAATTTTGGCTGGAGTGCCGACTATGCTGTTGGCTCACGACTCCCGCACTCTGGAACTCGCCGAATACCATGCCATTCCACATCTGAAGGTGAGTGAGCTGAATTCGAAGTCCGATGCGAAAGAGCTGTACGAGCAGACGGACTATTCAGAATACAACTCTCGGATTCCCGATATCCGGCAGGCATTAGTTGCTTTCCTGGAGAAGAACGGTTTGAGCCATGTACTGAATGAAACTGATGCAGCCGCTGAGTTTGACGAGAAGCTTGAGGCGGCTGAACTACCGGGTATGGTAACGACGATCTACGCCACTCAGAACGAAGGCCGGACAGCTATTCTCAATAGAGTTCGTGCGCTCCACCACGAACATATCGAGCTTGAAGCCCGAGTCGAAGAGTTGGAGAAGTTCGTTGCAGATTATTCCATCGAGGCAGAGGCTCGGAAACTGATCAGCTCGTGGCGCAGACGGGCTGCACGTAAGCTCGGGACGCGTAAATGAGGCGGCAATTTCGACGAGCTGCACGATTGCTGTTGGATTCCAACACCGGCAACTACCTCAAATCCCTGGTCAGAGACACCGGACCTGCACGTCGGAAAGGCATCTTCGTGCATGGTTCCAGGCAGTCGGCAGAGGTAATAGCCTACTTCGGTGACAGCTTGGATAAGCTGTACCAACTCGAACAATGGCTACCGGCATTCGAGCGCCTCAATCAGAGTCGTCCGGTGGCCGTAGTCATGAGGAACGCAGAGTCCTTTGCAACGGCCAAAGGCATCACCGACCTCCCACTGGTACTGGCAGAAACTCAACCTGATCTGATCGATCTGTACGCGCAGAACGATTACCGACTTGCGATCTATGTCAACAACAGTATGCGCAACTTCCAGTCGATGGCCGATACATCGATCATTCATGTTCACGTGGATCATGGTGAGAGCGATAAGACCAGTTCGATCTCGAACCAACTCAAGGCTTACGACAAAGTATTCGTGGCAGGACAAGCTGCGAAGGACCGGTGCCTGCGCGCGGTGTGGG
This sequence comes from Brevibacterium pigmentatum, assembly GCF_011617465.1. Taxonomy (NCBI): domain Bacteria; kingdom Bacillati; phylum Actinomycetota; class Actinomycetes; order Micrococcales; family Brevibacteriaceae; genus Brevibacterium; species Brevibacterium pigmentatum. The sequence goes on along the minus strand of NZ_CP050153.1, from coordinate 2,983,875 downwards.
GAATCGATCCGAACAAGCTGATCTCAATAGGACGGCCACCCCTGGACGGAGACTTCAAACCTGTCCTCCCCACCGACCCGCGGCCTACGGTGCTCTACGCACCTACCTGGCAAGGAGAAAACGAGGCGAACAACTTCACATCAGTCGATGTGTTGGGACCGGAGATCATTCGACAACTATTGGCAGACGGGGTTCGAGTTGTCTATCGACCCCATCCTCGTCTGACGGACATGGGGGAGTCAGCTGTCCAAAAAGCTGATGCGGAGATTCGGTCTACCCTGTCGGCTGCTGCAAAGGGAAGCGAACAGTTCATTGCGACGGACCAATCGATCTTTGACCTCTTCGAAGATGCAGATGTCCTGATCTCTGATATTTCAAGTGTGAGTTTGGACTTCCTCTATCTGCACACTGACAAAGGTCTCATTGTTACGGACCGGCACGACGATCCGACGGGCACGAGGAGCCAGTCGGCGATCGGGACTGAGTTGGGTGTACTCTCTTCGAGCACCGTCCAGGGGCTTGCTGAGATCGTCGAACAGGCGCTTAACGGATCGCACGCGTTGAGCAGTAGGCAACGACTCAAGTCACACTACTTCGACGGCCATCAGGTCGGGGGATCGACTCAGGCTTTCATCAATGCTGTTGAACGCGCGATATCGGAACGGGAGAACTCGACTCTGAGGCCTGACGGAAGCGCCGCAACCGACTGAGATCAGAGACTGTCATTCGTCGTTCGCCGGGACTCGAGCCGGAAACCGGAGGCTGAGGCTGCCGAACCTCGTCGGGTACACCTCGAAGTGGCCCAACGGCTGAGGTTCGACCCCGCCGGCTCCTTTCACGCGGAGTCTGCGGGGAAGGCCAGCGACCCTCAGATCGATCCAGAAATCGATGTGACCGTGATCGACTGCAGCGAAGTCATCCGCGTGAGCTTTCGTGACGACCTGAACCTCGCCGTCGGCCTGCTCAAGTCGAGCAGGCAACCGCCCGAAGCGTCCTCCCTTTCGTTCGGTCCATCGCAGCAGAGCCCAATCGGGATCCGACGCAGCTGCTCCGCTGAGAGTCACACCAATAGAGATCACGCTGCCTTCGATGCTGATGCTCGACAGGCGTGCCTCAGGCCATTGGCGGTGAAGAACAGTTCCGGACCTGTCGGGCGGAGGAAGAAGCAGTCGTCATTGAGGTAGAGGTAGTGGTCGGCCAGTCCTGGGATGTGATGCAGCTGCGATTCGATGGCGTGCGAATTGAAGACGGGAAGCACGCTGGGATCGGAGAAGATGTCCCTGTGGTCGACCACACTGATCTTCGGATCGTCGGTGTCCAACCACGATGGAACTTGACGGTCCGTGACGATGAAGATCTTTCGCACCCATGATGCGTAGTATTCGAGCGAACGCAGAGAGAATCGCAGCTCATCGCGGGACGTGAACCGAGAGTCGGAGACGGAGCTGGGCGCGTTCGTTCTCAGATCGACGCCGTCTCGAGTGGCTTGCATTCGCGCTCGCCATTCGGGGTCGGCGCCGTCTACCCAGGTGTAGACGGCGTCGACGGGTTCGCTGAGCACTCGAAGCTGCGGTGCAGGCAGCCTGAGCCGATTGTCATTGGCGACGGCGGCGTACCAGGCCGTCGGTTCGATGTAGTCGACGGTGAGGGAGTGATCGTTCTGGCGTCGGACCAGGGTTCCGGGCAGGTGACAGGCTCCGTCGGCCCGGGGCACATTCTCGTTCACCTGCTTCCACAATTCGACAGTGATGGTCAGCGCCGAAGTGGTGAGTTCTCTGCCGTTGCCGGCGCGGAGACGGCGCAGGCATGTCACGCTGCCGAGCCTGGCCGGGCGTTCGCGCGCAGTTCTCCGACTCAACCTCGCACCTCGGACATTGCGAAACCGGACCGACCAGGTGTCATCCCCGTGCGTCTCAACGCCTCCCTCGTTGGGAAGATCCGACAAGGCAGCAACGACTGCATCAGTATTCTCCGCATCGACGACCAACGTCGGGCGGAAGTGGCTCAGCCGGGGGAGCTCCGCGAATTCGATGTCGGCGCCGGCTAATGCGGAGCGCACCGCCGAGAGCGCCTGAATCTGCTCGTCACGGGCGTCGTAGACCCGCAGTCTCGTCGAAGAGCCGTTCGCGGTCGACGCGCGATGTCTGAGAGCAGCCGATTTCTGCCAGGGCTGTTCACCATGGCGCGTTCGAGAGAACCAGGCTTTGCGATCAGGCGTCAACCTGTCGGCGAGGAACGAACGCACCGACGACGGTGAGTACCACATTCTGGTAACGCCTCCTTGCGTTATACCGGAATCAGGGGATGGGCGGCAGTGAGAAGGGGATACCGCCAAGGTTCATTGAGTGCGACTCTATCGTCCCTGCCCGAAGAATGGCTATCAACGTGCTGACGAACCTCAAGATTGCTGTCTGCGAAGTGCTCATCGTTGACTCGCCCGAGCATCACGATCTACTACCTAAAACCCCAGTAAGTCTTGCCAAAATCGCAACTTCTGTGCAGACTTGAGTGGTGGTTACGACAGGCAACGGTGCTGACAGCACAGAGACGACGCTGGTCAGCCGTGTCCGCACCGCCATCAAAGGCACTGGAATCAACCACAGCGAAGTCGCCCGGCACATCGGGCTCGACGCCAGCAAACTCTCGAAATCTCTAGCCGGGACTCGGAAGTTCAGGGTCGAGGAGATCTCGCTCATCGCCGAACTCACCGAGGTCACCACGGACTGGCTCACGACCGGGAGAACAACACGGCCGCCTCGGCGAAGCATCGTCGCTGACCTTCCGGTCGTGCCCGCTGGTCCGGGTGAGGATCACACCGCCGGTCCGATGCCGGCGGCCGAGACGCCGCCGCGGACACCGGTGCCCGAGTGGATGTCGAAGGGCACTCGCAATCGGCTGAAGATCATCGCGGCCGCCTGGCGGCTCTACGCCGATCTCGGCATCGACAAGGTCCGCACCGAGGATGTCGCCGACGCGGCCGGGGTGAGCGCCTCGGCGGTGAACTACCACTTCCGGACGAAAGACCAGCTGCTGCAGTCGGCCCTACGGCACTCCCTCGATGTCATCGCCGAGACCCGCCACCTCAACGACTCCTCCGACCCCATCGGCGTGCTCCGCCACTTCGCACGCATCCATGCCGGAGTCGACCCGAAGATCCGAAGAGTGTGGTCGATCTGGCTCCAGTGCTGGGCCCGTGCGGCCACCGACGAAAGCGCCCGCGCGAACCTCACCGCCGTCTACGGCGAATGGATGGACATGATCACCACCGTCATCGACGGCGGCCAACGATCCGGCAGGATCCGCTCCGGCGATACCGCACTCCTGGTCAAATCCCTGTCGATCTTCATCGACGGCCTCGGCGTGGCCCGCACCACCGAACACATGCCCATCACCGATGACGAAGCGCTGACCATGCTCGAGAACTACCTCGCCGCCCACGTCCTCAGCGACGATACGCACTCCTTTGGCAGTCCAATCCCGAAGTCAGACCGGGTCGCCTCAGGCAGCCGGCCCGAACCGACGTCCCAGGAAGAAGGCACATGAATACACCGAACCGAAGACAAGCGCTGGGGGCAGGCCTTGCCGTCGCCGGCGTCGCGGGCTTGAGCGCCTGCGGCGGCGGGGAAGTCGGCGCCGCCGACGCCGGCGAACCCGTCAAGGGCGGAACCCTGCGCGTCGGCGTCACCGGCGGCAACTCCGCGGACACCATCGACGCCCACATCCCCGTCAACAACGGTGACATCGCGAGAACCGTCAACCTCTACAACGCCCTCTACGGCTGGGACGACGACTCCCAGGTCGTGCCGCTGCTGGCCGAATCGATCAAGGCCAACTGCGACTCCACCGTGTGGACGTGCACACTGAAAGAGGGCCTCAAATTCTCCGACGGCAAACCGATCACCTCCGAAGACGTCGTGTTCACGTTCGAGAGGATCAACGATCCCGACGACCCGAAGACCGCGGCAGCGAACTTCTCCATGCTGGAGAAAGTCGTCGCCAAGGACGATCGCACCGTCGAGTTCCGACTCAACGAATCTAACGGCCTGTTCAAGGACGCCGTCGCCGAATACACCGCCGCCATCGTCCCCGTCGGCTACGATCCGGAGAACCCGGTGTGCTCGGGACCGTTCAAACTCAAATCCTTCACCGCCGCTCAGTCGACGGTGCTCGTGCCCAACGAGCACTACTTCGACTTCGACAAGATGTACCTCGACGAGGTTGAGATCCTCAACTTCAACGACGACGACGCCCTCATCAACGCCCTCCTGTCCACCCAGGTCGACGCGATCGCCGGCATCCCGCTCGCGCTCGTCGAAGTCATCGACGCCGATGAGCGCATGTCCATCCTCAACTCGAAGACCGGCATGTGGCTGCCCTTCACCATGCGGGTGGACAAGAAGCCCTTCGACGACGTCAAGGTCCGGCAGGCCTTCCGCCTCGTCGTCGACCGCGAACAGATGATCGAACAGGTGCTCTCGGGCTATGGCACCGTGGGCAACGACATGTTCGGGCCGCTGAGCGAGAACTACCCGAAGTTCCCGCAGCGCAAACAGGACCTGGACAAAGCGAAGAAGCTCCTCGCCGAGGCGGGCTACCCCGACGGACTCGACGTCGAACTCGTCACCGCCCCCATCCAATCCGGAGCCGTCGAAGCCGCCCAGGTCTTCGCTCAGCAGGCCGCCGACGCCGGAATCCGGGTCAAGATCCGCAAGGTCGACGCCACCACGTTCTTCGGCGACGGCTACCTCAAATGGGATTTCGCCCAGGACTTCTGGTATACCCGCGACTTCATGCCGCAGGTCATCTCCTGCGCCCTGGACGAATCGCCGTTCAACGAAACCCACTGGGACGACCCGCAGTTCAACAAGGTCTTCGACAAGGCCCGCGCGATTCCGGAGCCCGAGAAGCGCCGGGACCTCGAGCACGAGCTGCAGAAGATGCTCTACGACGAGGGCGGATACATCGTCTGGGGCTTCGCCAACCAGGTCGACGCCTTCCAGAAGTACGTCGGAGGGCTCGTCCCCAACTCGACAGGACGTCCGCTGAGCGGTTGGAGATTCGACCGCGTATGGATCGGAGAGGTCTGACATGTTCGGAAAAGTCATCGGTAAGCGGCTGCTGTTCTCCGCGTTCATCCTCATCGCGGTCTCGCTGCTCGTCTTCGGCGCCACCCTGCTGCTGCCCGGCGATGCCGCCCGAGCGATCCTCGGCCAGCAGGCCACCCCGGAGCGCATCGCGGCCCTGAACGAACAGCTGGGACTCGACCAACCCGCCTGGCAGCGGTACTTCACCTGGCTGGGAGGACTCTTCGTCGGAGACTTCGGAACCTCCTCGGCGACGGGAGGATCGGTCGGCGCACTCCTCGGCGATCGGATCGGGGCTTCCTTCATCCTCATGGGACTGGCTGCGATCATCTCCGTGCCCTTGGGCATCGGCCTCGGCGTCTACCAGGCCCTGCACCGCGGGAAGCGTCGCGACCAGGGGATGACCGGAATCAGCCTCGTGCTCGCGGCCATGCCCGAATTCGTCATCGGCATCGGCCTCATCGCCATCTTCGCCACCTCGGTGTTCCAGATCCTGCCGGCCGTGACCCTGGCCCCGCCGGGAGAGCCCGTGTGGAACCGGCCGGAACAGCTGATCCTGCCCACCTTGACTCTCATCCTCGTCGTCACGCCCTATATTGTGCGGATGATGCGGGCGACGATGATCGAAGTCCTCGACTCCGGATTCGTCGAAATGGCGCGGCTCAAGGGTGTCCCGGAGAAGCGCGTGATCATGCGCCATGCCGTGCCCCACGCACTCGGACCGGTCGCTCAGGTCGTCGCGATCCAGCTGGCCTGGCTGGCCGGCGGCGTGGTCGTCGTCGAGTTCCTCTTCCGCTACCCGGGACTCGGCCAAGCACTCATCGATGCGGTGACCTACCGTGACGTGCAGGTCGTCCAAGCGATCTCCATGCTCGTCGCCGCCGTCTACGTCGTGGTGAACCTGGCGGCCGATGTCGTCGGCATCCTCACCAACCCGAAACTCAGGAGCGCAGCATGAGCACCGACGCCAACAGTCTTGATGACCTCAAGTCCGCGGCCACCGATGCCGCTGAGGTGCCCAAGGAATCCGCCACCACCTATGTTCCCTTCTACAAGCGGGTGCTCGCCCAGAAACAGGGCAAGATCGGCCTGATCATCACTGTGGTGGTCACGCTGCTCGCCTTGTGCGGGCCGTTGCTGCTGCCCTGGGCGACCGGCAACACCGCCACCGAGTTCGTCACGAAGCCGTTCAGTCCCTACGGGCTCTTCGGCTCCGACAACCTGGGCCGCGATGTGCTCTCCCGGTTCCTCGCCGGCGGTGTGACGCTCATAATCTACGGTGTGCTCGCCACCGCGCTCGGCATGGTCGTCGGCGCGATCATCGGCATGCTCGCCGCCTATGTCGGCGGAACCTTCGACGCCGTGATCATGCGACTCAACGATGTCATCCTCGCCATCCCGCAGCTCGTGTTCGCCCTGCTGGCGATCACGGTGCTCGGACCGCAGGGGTGGGTGCTCGTGACCGTCATCGGCCTCACCCACGCCCCGCGCATCGCCCGCGTGGCGCGGTCAGCGACCCTGGGCGTCATCACCGAGGACTACATCAAGGCCGCGGAGATGTACGCGATGCCCCGGTGGAAGGTGCTGCTGCGTGAGCTGCTGCCCAACATCACCGGACCGCTGAGCGTCGAGGCAGGGCTGCGCCTGACCTACTCGATCGGCTATATCGCCTCGCTGTCGTTCCTCGGACTCGGTCTGCAGCCGCCGGCGGCTGACTGGGGTCTGATGATCAACGAGAACCGCATCGCCCTGTCCATCCAACCCTGGGGTGTGCTGCTGCCGGTCATCGCGATCGCACTGCTGACCATTGGCACCAACCTGCTCGCGGACTCCTTCGCCCGAGCCACCGCATCAACATCCGTGGAGGCATGATGAGCCCGAAGACAGAGACCGTTCGCCACGACGATGCAAACGAACCGAACGAGAAGATCGTCCTGCGCGTCAGCGACCTGCGCGTGCTGACGAACGCCGGGGATGAGATCCTCCACGGTGTCGACTTCGCCCTGTCCCGAGGAGAGATCCTCGGGCTCGTGGGCGAGTCCGGTTCCGGTAAGACCACGGCCGGTCTGGCCTGCATGGGACACTTCCGGGAAGGCCTGAAGTTCGGGTCGGGATCCGTGAGCATCTGGCCGCGCGGTGACGCCACCCACCTCGAGGTCGGCGAACTCGACGAGGTGGCCCTGCGGGATCTGCGCGGATCCCGAATCGCGTACATCCCCCAGGATCCGGCACTCTCGCTCAACCCGGCAATGCGTGTGGGCGAGCAGATCCGGGAGGTCCTCGACATCCACGACTTCGGAGCCTCGGATCGTGAGCGAGCTGATCGCGTTGCAGAGGTGCTCGTTGACGTCGGCTTGCCCGGGGATCGTGCCTATCAGCGACGCTGGCCCCATCAGCTCTCCGGCGGTCAGCAGCAGCGCATCGGCATCGCCATGGCCTTCGCCATGTATCCTGACGTGCTCATTCTCGACGAACCGACGACGGGTCTGGACGTGTCCACGCAGTCGGTCGTGCTCGACACGATCCGGCAGATGACGGTGGCGAACAACGTCGCCGGTCTCTACATCACCCACGACCTCGCGGTGATCAAGGACATCTCCGACCGAGTGGCCGTGATGCTGCGCGGCGACCTCGTCGAAGAGGGACCGGTGTCGGCAGTGCTCGAACGTCCGCAGCATGAGTACACGAAGATGCTCATGGCAGCGGTGCCGGACTTGGCCGGGCGGAAGACGATCGGTGACGGGGCCGCGGAAGCGAAAGCCGTCGTCGAGGCTGATGAGAAGACACATATCCTCGTGTCGGCGGGGGAGAAGTCCGGCGATTCGGAAACGGAACGGACCGATGCTGACGGGGCGGCCGCCTCGGTGAGGGATGGGGGCGGTGAGGCCCCCTCGGTGACTGCGCCTCTGCTCGAGGTCAAAGATGTGGCGCTCGCCTACGGGAAGACGCAGATCCTCGACGGGATCAACCTGACGCTCGAGCCGGGGGAGTGCACGATGCTGCTCGGAGAATCCGGGTCGGGTAAGACAACTCTGTCGCAGTGTGTGGCCGGGCTCAACGACGACTACAAGGGCTCGGTGAAGCTGCGCGGAACGGAGCTGGCGCGGTCGACGCGCAAGCGCACGAACGAGGAGCGCGTGGGCATCCAGTACGTGTTCCAGTCGCCGTTCTCCTCACTCAATCCGCGACGATCCATCGGTCAGTCGCTGACGGTGCCATTGGAGATGAGCGGTCAGGGAACGGCCGCGAGCCGGAAGGCCGCTGTCGAGGAGGCGCTGGATTCGGTGCGTCTGGGACGGACGTTCTACCACCGGCGCCCCGGTGACCTCTCCGGTGGTGAGCGGCAGAGGGCGGCGATCGCCCGTGCGCTGGTCAACGCACCGTCGGTGATGGTCTGTGATGAGATCACCTCGGCGCTCGACGTCAGCGTGCAGGCATCGATCGTCGCCCTGCTGCGGAGCTTGCGGGAGGAACGTCAGCTGGCGATGCTCTTCGTCACGCACAACATCGCACTCTCCCGGCACATCGCCGACAATCTTGCGGTGCTCAACCAGGGCAAAATCGTCGATTACGGTCCGACCGCGCAGGTGCTCGAGAACCCGACGCACGAGTACACGCGGGCGCTGATCGCCGACGTGCCGAAGTTCTGAGGGCTTGTGGCACAGTTTGGGGCGGGTAGCACCTGTTCAAACAGGTGCTACCCGCCCCAAACTGTGTTGTGAGCCGACGATGCTCTGAAGGTCGTCAGCGATCAGTCGAGGTAGAACCGTTCGCCGATGCGTTATCGTCGGAGGCGGCATCCTCGTCGCGGTCCTCATCCTCGCCGGTTTCATCGGTGCGGCCGAAGTCGTCGGGATCGACCTTATCGAGGTACTCGGATGACGGTGCACCTCCGGCCTCGTGATCGAGGTTCTCCGCAGCTTTGCGCATGCTGTCTGATGTGTTGCCTTCGGTGCTGTTGTCGTCGGTTGACATTCTGGTCACCTTTCGCTGGAGAGCGCGGATAGGTGATCAGTCTACGTGGTGCCTCTGCCGAGCGGCACCCCCGTAATGCCTCATGCCAACATGCCCGCACCCCTACCCAGTTGGATCAAAGCGTGTCAGCATAGGTTCGTACACTCGATAGAGAAGGGATGATCGTGATGAGCGATTTCAGCGAAGACGAGAAGGATCCGAAAGTGGCCCCCGAGGGAGCCAGGGATGACGTTGCGGAAATGCCCGGCACGGATTCCGCGTCGAAGGAGAAAGAGGACGAATTGGTCGATGAGTGGGAGGAAGAGTCCTTCCCCGCGAGCGATCCGCCAGCACACTACTGACTTCCGTGATCGCAGGGCCCGGCACCGATGCACAGGTGCCGGGCCCTGCGTCGCGGCAGTGAGCATAGTGCCGCTTCGACTGAGGAACTGACCAGATTGCGCTTGGCCTACTCGTCCATTGTGAGTACGAGTTTGCCGGTGGTGCGGTTGGTCTCGCCCTCTCGGTGGGCTTCTGCTGCCTTCGAGAGCGGGAAAGTGCCGGCGATTGTGGCACGCAGTGCACCGTCGTCGACGAGCCCGGAGATGGTTTCCAGTGTGCTGCGCGAGGAGTCCACGAGCATCCGAAGTGCTCGCACTCCGAGCTGATCTGCTTCGCGAAGGAGATCAGCGGAGCCGACAGGGATGAGCGACACGAGAGAGCCGCCCTTTCGAAGCGTGTGCAGGGAGCGCATTGCCGTGTCACCGCCGATCGTGTCGAGCACCGCGTCGACGTCTTGCACTCGCTCGGTTAGGTCCTCTGTGCGGTAGTCGACGACCTCATCGACGCCGAGCTCGCGCAGGAAGCCGTGCTTCGCCGAACTCGCGGTTCCGATCACGTATGCGCCCAGCGATTTCGCGATCTGTACGGCTATGTGCCCGACGCCGCCTGCGGCCGCGTGAATCAGCACACGCTGTCCGGGCTGTAAGCCGGCGTTGTCGACGAGCGCCTGCCAAGCGGTCAGAGAGGCGAGGGGGAGTGCTCCCGCCTGCACATGGTCGACCGATCGGGGTTTCGACGCGAAGAATCTGGCCGGGGCGGCGACGTATTCGGCGTGGGAGCCGAGCCCAAACGGATACGACAGCATGCCGAACACCTCGTCTCCGGGCGCGAACGTCGCGACGCCGATGCCGACGGCTTCGACCACTCCGGAGACGTCCCAGCCGAGCACCAATGGCAGATCGTCGACGAAGCCGTGGCCGGAACGGTGCTTCCAATCGGTCGGGTTGAGACCCGCAGCGTGGACTTTCACAAGGATTTCGTTGGGGCGGGGCTTCGGTCGTGGGATCTCGGTGATTTCGAGGACGTCGGCGCTTCCAAAAGTCTGCTGACTGACGGCGCGCATCATCGTTTCGGTGTTGATCTCGGTGTTCATATTCCCATTGTGTCACTTCAGAAGCCGAAGCTGGCCTGACAATCCCCGGGGCGATGGTGCATTGCGGCCGAGTGCAGCGGGGCCCTGCTGTTCGATGGCGAAGTCGTCGATGAGCTGACCGTCTGTCTTCGCAGGGGTCCATTGTCAGGCTCGGGCCGTTGTCAGCGGGAGTGAGAGGTGTCACGATGAAGACCATTGTGTAGTTGGGCGAACCGACGATCGAGACGTCCTGCCTCGCGGAGAGAAGGAGAATATCATGCTCATCGTCTTGTGGGTCATCGCAGGAGTTCTGGCCCTGTCTGGCGTCCTCGCTCTGTTCCGAAAGGAGTACAAATTGGGCATCGTCTGTCTCATCGCCGCCTGCATCGTCGGTCCCGTGCTGACCGCCTTCTTCGGAGGGCCTCCGGCCGGTCCGCGAAGTTGACCTGAGATCGTATCGATAAAGGCCCGGCTCAGGGTTGTCAAGACTGTTTACAGGGGTCTCCGCACAATGCCAGGCTAAGAAGACCGCGTACACCGCGGCGGGTCCCCGCGGGGTCCGGACAGATAAACACAGATGCTGAGGAGGAACAAGGGATGAACCACAGTCACTTGCGCACGGTCTACGGGAGCGGCGGTCCATATGCCACGGTCTACCTTGAGGGTCGTACTCCTTCAGCCGATGCCGAGACGCAGCTGCGTCTGCGCTGGTCGGAGCTGCGAGACCAGCTGTCCGAAAGCGGGGCAGAGGAGTCTCTCCTCGAGTCCATCGATGCGATCATCCTCGTCGATGAACCCACCGAGGTGCACACGGACGGTCGGACCATCGTGGCGAACTCACAAGGAGTTCTGCTGGACGAACATTGGGACGCGGCGTTGGGAGATGGCGACGCGGCGCACTACGGAGACGTGCCCGAACTCGGAGCCTACCTCCGCCAGGAGTCCAGACAGTTCGACGTCGTTCTCGTCATCGCCGGGCAGGATGGTGCGGCCGTCCGTGAACTGAGCGTGACCCCGGATCGCGAACGCATCGAGAACGAGCCGGTCCACGTGACCGGCGACAACGACGAAGACATCAACAAGCCGCGGCGAGGAGCTTACTCACACAACCAGATCCGGCGCCGCGTCGATGAGATCATCAAAGACAACGCGCGCGCGGTCGCCGACTTCATCGACCGATTGATCACCGATCATGCACCCGACGCCGTCGTCCTGGCAGGAGAAGTGCAGGGCAGAACTGTCGTCAAGGCCGAACTGTCCGTAAGGGCCGAAGAGCTGCTTCACGAGATCTCAGAAGGCGGCAATGACGATGACGGTGCCGAAGAGGCGATCGATGTGGCGGTCCGAACACTCGTGACCAGACTCGCCGGCGAGCGCGAGGCCGAGAACTCCGAACGGCTGGCCGAGAGCAAGGCCCACGACCGTGCGGTCGAAGGCCACGCCGAAGTCGCGAAGGCAGTCGAGCGCGGTGCGGTGGCGACCCTGCTGCTCGACGACGCCGAAGCGGCAGAGGGCGAAGCAGGCATCATCGCCCAAGCTGTTCTGTCCTCAGCAGAGATCGGGCTCAGTCATGAGCCGATGTCCGAAGGCATCGCTGCGATTCTCCGCTACGACGTCGGCGCTGCGCTGGCGGACTGAGGCGCAACTATCTGCTGGTAGATAGTATCCAATGAGTTAATAAAATGTGTAGGGTTGGTCCATGACAGCCGATCTCGGCAGGCCGGAAGGATCCTCTGATGAATCGCCCGACGAAATGCTTGACCCCGCACAACTCGAAGTCGCCCGGCGACGAAGTCATCCGACAGACCCGCACCCCGCGCCGTATCCTCGTGCTCGGGGCGACCGGCTACATCGGTGGTCGCCTTGTGCCTCGCCTGCTGCAGGCTGGTCACGAGGTGCGGGCCGGGGTGCGGCGACCGGAGAAGCTCAAGCAGGTTCCATGGGCGGCTGACGTCGACGTGAGAACCGTCGACCTCGACACCGGTCGCGGTCTCGATGACAGCCTCAGCGGCATCGATACGGCCTATTACCTGGTGCATTCCATGGGGTCCGGTGGGGACTTCGAGGCGGCTGAGGCCGAAGCAGCCAGGCGCTTCGCCAGTGCGGCTGCGTCCGCCGGCGTCCGCCGCGTCGTCTACCTCGGAGGGCTCCATCCGGAGGGACGTGAGCTGTCAAAGCATATGCGCTCACGGGCGAACGTCGGCCGCATTCTGCTCGACTCCGAGGTCGACGCGATCGTCTTCAACGCCGGCATCATCATCGGCTCCGGCTCTGCCTCGTTCGAGATGGTTCGCCATCTCGCTCTGACCCTCAGATGGATGCCGGCACCGGACTGGGTGGCCAACCGTGTCGAGCCGCTGTCGGTTCGGGACGCGCTCTACTACCTTCTCTCCGCGGCCGATGTGCAGGAGGCGGTCAACCGGTCCTTCGACATCGGTTCACGTCAGATCCTCACTTATGCGAACGTGATGCGTACTTTTGCTGCCGTCGCAGGGCTCAAGCCCCGCCACGTCATCGCTTTGCCTCTTCCCGCACCGACGCTGTCAGGCATCTGGGTCGGGTTGGTCACCCCGCTGCCGTTCAGCCTCACCTTGCCGCTCGTCCAATCCTTGCAGGAGGATGCTGTGGCCTCGGACCAGGACGTCGACGCGGTCATCCCGCCGCCCGAGTCCGGACTCATCGGGTTCGCCGACGCCGTCCGACTCGCCCTGCGCCGCGAAGTCGAAGGTGCCGTGGATACGAACTGGGACGCCGACGCCGGAGAGCTCGACGAGGCGGCCCAGCCGTCGCCCAGTGATCCGAAGTGGTCCGGCCGGCGCATCTTCACCGATGAGCGGTCGACGACGATCAGCGGTGTCAGCGCCGCCGAGGTGTGGCCTGTGATCGAGGGGATCGGTGGGACCAACGGCTGGTACTCGTGGCCGCTCGCATGGAAGATTCGTGGGATCTGGGACAAAGCAGTCGGAGGCGCTGGCCTCAACCGGGGCCGACGGCTGCCCGACAGCCTGCGCATCGGCGATCCCGTCGACTGGTGGCGAGTCGAACAGCTGGAGCCGAACTCTCGTCTTCTGCTGCGCGCCGAGATGAAGGTCTCCGGTCACGCGTGGCTCGAATTCGCTCTGACAGACTCAGTCGAAGGCTGTGAGTATCACCAGACGGCGACCTTCATCCCCATTGGAGTGCGAGGCCGCATCTACTGGGCCCTCGTCGCCCCGTTTCATCGCTTCATCTTTCCCGCGATGGCGAAGAACATCGCAGCCGAGGCGCGGCGCCGAGCCTGAACGTTCCCGGTTTTGTCCATGATCAGGGGGCTGTCGTCAGCATCGAAGCGAAGCCGTGCCGGTACGTGGGGTAGCCGAGTTCGCCCATGAGCGAGCCGAAGCGAGTTCCGTCGATCCGTTTGCCGCTCGGCTTCTCGTCGTCGGCATGGCCGGGGACGGGCACGCCGAGGCGGCCGGCGATGAAGGCGGCGACGTCGCCCATCTGGGCAGGAAGCGAATCGACAGCGTGGACCAGGTCCGGCGGTTCCGAGCCGAGTGCCAAGCGCTCGAGGCCGCGCACGAGGTCGTTTCGGTGGATGCGATTCGTCCACCGCTGATGGTTGAACCGCTGGCCGCGTCGCACGGAGTCGATGAGGCGGGTGCGGCCAGGTCCGTAGATACCAGCCGGGCGGACGATGGTGAGGTGGTCGAAGAGCTCGGCCGCCTCGGACTCGGCCGCAGCGAGGACCTCACCCGGCCCGGACCCTGGGGCGAGTGGAGCGTCTTCGGTGATCACACGCGTCGGGTCCTCCGCAAGGACACGCGTGGAGGAGACCAGGACGACTCGGCCCGGCTGTGACCCGAGCACGCGGGCAAGCCCCCTCAGCCCGTGGAGGTACGAGTGTTCGTATCCGGCCCGGGTCGGCTCGTCCGGGGTGAGAGTGATGACAACCGCGTCAAGTTCGTTTAACCGCGAATCGCTGCGGGTAGGGACTTCTGCATCAGTGCGGCCGGGAGCTCCGAATCCGGAGAGGTCCATACTGATCGTCTCGAAGGCGTCGGGCAGTTCGGAGACGCGTCGGCGCAGTCCGATCACCCGGTGCCCCTGGTCGACCAGTCGCAGGCCCAGCCGTGTGCCCAGGTCTCCGCACCCGGCCATGAGAATCCTGCGACCGTTCGTCGTGCTCATTTCGCCTCACTCTTCATCCGGTCATAGGCGGCCAATGCCGCCTGGCGCGATGCCTTGAGATCGACGATCGGCTCGCGATCATTCTGCGAGCGTTCCGCCCGAGTGAGACCGCCCGGACCGCGGCCCAACCACCTGCCCACGTACTCGCAGTCGGGATCGAAACGCTCACGTTGGCGTTCGGGATTGAAGATCCGAAAATACGGAGCCGCATCGGCTCCGCACCCGGCCACCCATTGCCACGACACCGGATTGTTCGCTTCGTCGGCATCGACGAGCGTGTCCCAGAACCACTGTTCGCCGTGCCACCAGTGGATGAGCAGATTCTTCGTCAGGAAGCTCGCCGTGGCCATCCGCACTCGATTGTGCATCCATCCGGTCTGCCACAGCTGAGCCATGCCGGCGTCGACGAGGTCGATCCCGGTCGTGCCGCTGCACCAGTGGTCGAGTGCCTCGGGGTCGTCCTCATAGGGGAAGGACGCGAATTCAGGTCGCATCGGTTCGGATTCGACGCCCGGCAGGTGATAGGCCAGGTGCCAGGAGAACTCGCGCCAGTAGAGCTGGCGGATCCATGCCTGCCGATCATCGTCCCGCACCTCCGGTATGTCCAGGGCCGCTGCCAGCAGCTGGCGGGGGGAGAGTTCGCCGAAGCGCAGTCGCGGCGACAGGCCGGACGTACTGTCGGGGTCGGCCGGGACATCGTGCGACTCGGCGTAGTCGCCGATGGCCTCGCTCAGCTCCTGCAGCTTCCGGAGGGCCTCCCGACTCCCGGGATTCCAGTGCTCGGCCACGGTCGTGCGCCACCATTGCGGAGTCCGAGCCGAAGCGAAATCGCCGGAGGCCGTATCGGTCCCGTCGAGCAGACCGAGACTCTCGAGGCTGCGCACCCAGGGGTGCTCGTCCAGGGATTTCCGTCGCGCATCGGACAGAGGCTTCTGTTCGGCAGGCGGAGGGAGGACGTCGCCGACTGTGCAATCGCGGACGGCTTTGAAGAACGGGGTGAAGACCTTGTAGAAGTCTCCGCCCTGCGGGCTGACCGTCCAAGGCTCGACGAGAAGCGCACCGCAATGGGAGTGCGCCGGACACCCGGCATCGGTCAGCCGCGTCTTGATCTGCGCGTCGAGGTCACGGGAGGCCGGTGCATAGCGGCGCGACCAGCGGACCGCATCGACCTCCAGGTCCGCGGCGGCTCGGGGGATGATGTCTGCGGCAGAACCTGCGGCGAAGAGCAGCGGGATCCCGAGCGTCGCGAGTTCTGACTCCAGGGCTCGCAGGGACTCGTGTGCCCACCAGCGAGCGGCCCCTCCCAGCGGGCGTGGGCCCAGCCCGTCGTCATCGCGACACTCTCTGATCCAGAGGCCGATGACCTGACCGTCGGCGCGGGCTTCGGTCAGTGCCTCGTGGTCGTCGACCCGCAGGTCGTCGCGGAACCAGACGAGGGTCAGGTGCTCACGGTCGTGGCTCACCGGGGACCTCCGATCACAGCTGCTTCGCCCAGTCGGCGTTGCTCAGGGACAGCTCCTCGGCCATGCCGTCGAGGAAGCGGATGACGGCATCGCGTTCGCGGCTGGTGAGGTCGGCGGCGGCATGGACTCGTCTGGCCTGAGCACGTCCCACAGTCTCTCGTGCCGAGCGTGCTGTCGCCGCAGTGACGTCGATGGCGTATGCCCGGCGATCGCTGGGATGCAGCTTCCTGATGACATGCCCCTCCCGCTCCAGGCGATTGATCAGCTTCGTCACCGAGGCCGCCGACATGACCATGTGGGCAGACAGCATCTTCGGAGTCACCACCGCGTTCTGCCGCTTCGCTGCGATGAGATAGTGCAGCGCACGCATGTCCTGTTCGCTGAGCTTCATGAATCTGCGCGAAGCCTCGGAGAGGGTGCGCTCGGCCTCGCGCAGTCGGGCAAGCGCGTTCATGAGCTGAGCGATCTGCTCGCGGTCGGCGTCCGACAGGTCGGAGGAGTCGATGAGGTCGCCGGGAAAGCTGTTCTGCGATCCGGTGTACATGTTCTCTGCGATCGGGTCGTGAGCGCCCGCGGCCTCCGATGGCTCCATGCCGCAATCCTACTGATTCCCGTCCCTCGGTCGTAGAAGAATAACTCTCCGCATACAGTACACCAAAGTGTAGTATATGCAGAGAGTTATTGCATCGTGAGGGTGTCAGCTGCTGGTCGAGTAGACCTGCTGCGAACCTCCGGCACGGGTGCGGTTGCGGCGACGAGTCTCGGGGCTGGTGCCGCGGGATTCGGACGTGCGGCGGCTGCTCGGCTGACGACTCGAAGATTCCGCGCGCTGACCGCCCGAGCGGCCATTGCCGGAGCGGCCGCCGCGGGAGTTCTCGCGACGACGATTTCTCTCGCTGGTGTGCCCGGCGCCCCGGCCGCCGCTCTCGCTGCGACGCGATTCGCCGCTGCGACCGCCACCGGTGGCGGTCGAGTTCCCACGGCTGCGGTCGCTGCCGCCGTTGCCGGCGGCATCGCGACCCGAGCTTCCGCCGCGTCCGCTACGGCCACCTCGGCGACGGCGGGATGAACGACCATTCGACGTGGAAGGTCCGGTCTTCTTGCGCGGCTGGATGGGTTCCTTCGGCTGCGGGGCGACGTACTCGGCGATCTCACCGACGAGCTCGGTCACCTCGGGGGAGTCGGCGGTGACCTTCTGCGGGGTCGCCTTGATGGCGGCCTTGCGCAGGAGGATCTGAGTGTCCTTGCGCTCTTCGGCGGTCATCACCGTGACGACGTCACCGGCGCTGCCGGCACGTGCGGTGCGACCGGAGCGGTGCAGGTACGCCTTGTGCTCGGTCGGGGGATCGACGTGGACGACGAGCTCGACGGAGTCGACGTGGACGCCGCGGGCGGCGATGTCCGTGGCCACGAGCACCTTCGCCTCACCATCGGTGAACGCGGCGAGGTTGCGATCGCGCGCGCCCTGCGACAGGTTGCCGTGCAGGTCGACGGCGGGAATGCCCGCTGCCGTGAGTTGGCGGGCGAAGCGCTTGGCTCGGTGCTTCGTGCGGGTGAAGAGGATGCGGCGGCCCGTGCCGGAGGCGAGCTTGTGCACGAGTTCGTTCTTGTCGTCGACCGACACCTCGAACACGTGGTGGGTCATGGCCGACACATGCGAGGTCGCCTCGTCGACGGAGTGCAGAACCTCGTTGTGGAGGAAACGACGGACGAGCTTGTCGACGTCGTTGTCCAAGGTGGCGGAGAAGAACATCCGCTGTCCCTCGGCCGGGGTCTGCTTGAGGATGCGGGTGACTCCGGGAAGGAAGCCGAGGTCAGCCATGTGATCGGCCTCGTCGAGGATGGTGACCTCGATGTTCTCAAGCGTGAGAATGTCCTGCTGGAGCAGGTCCTCGAGGCGGCCGGGGCAGGCCACGACGATGTCGACGCCGGAGTTGAGTGCAGTCTCCTGCCGCTTCTGTTTGACGCCGCCGAAGATCGTCGTCGTCCTCAGGCCCACGGCCTTGGCCAACGGGTCGATGACCTCGGTGATCTGCGTGGCGAGCTCACGGGTGGGGGCAAGGACGAGTCCGCGCGGGTGGCGGAACTTCTGGGATCCTTTGCCGGATTCGGCCAGGCGGGTGACGAGCGGAATGGAGAAGGCCAGGGTCTTGCCGGACCCGGTCTTTCCGCGGCCGAGCACATCGCGGCCGGCCAGCGTGTCGGGCAGGGTGTCCTGCTGGATCGGGAAAGCCTGGGTCTTGCCTTCCTTGCTGAGCGTGTCGACCAGCTTCTGGGGAACTCCGAATTCGGCGAAGGTGGTCGGTGCCTGAGTGGCCTTCTTCGTGCGATTGCCGGTGCTGGTTGTGTTGGTGTTTCGGTTGTTGCTGCCGCGGGTGCGGGTGTTGCGGGGATTGGTGCGAGTCTGTGACGTAGTGATGGGGTGGCCCTTCGACGTGCCGGAGGGCGTGCTGGTGCCGTGAATAGGTGGCAGGCAGCCGCTTCCGGTCATGGAATGAGCGCTGTCGGCGCTCTCGATCGCCGAGAGAAAACAGCTTCGGAAATGCGCGGGTTCTTTCACCCAGCTGCAGAGACGAGGCGTCCTGACGACGCAGGGAACCCGAAAACGGGTTCGCAAGTACCTTCAGTATACCGCCGGCGGGGTCGCGAGCAGAATCCGCCGGTGGGATGCCCGGCCCCGCCAGGCTTAAGCCGGACGGCCGAGTCGTTCGTCGGTTGACAGCTCCGAGGCGGTGTCCGGGACGGCGTCGAGCGGTTCGAGGGAAGCCGCCTCGGTGTCGGGCATTGAACTGGGCACGGTGCCGGGCACGGTCGATTCCGACTCTGCGAGTACGGGTACGGTCGGCTTACGACGTGGCCTGCGTCGCCCGGTAGCCCATGCCCCGATGGCCACCGACGCCCAGCCGATGCCGATTCCGGCGATGTCGTCGAGGATGTAGTGCCAGCCGAAGTAGAGGGTGGCCACGACGGTGACTGCGAAGAAGACCCACGTGATCGTCTGGACGATGCGCTTCTGTTTCGTCAGCGTCATGAAGAGAGCCGCGGCGAAGGTCACCGAGACGTGGAGCGAAGCGAACGCGGCGACACCCTGGATGGAGTCGCTGCCGATGGGATTGCTGAGATACGCGAGCCGGGTGTCGATGAGGGATTCCTGGAGCTGACTGACTCCGGTATCGGGAAGAGCACGGTAGGCCTCGGGATGGCTGAACACCGGTCCGACCGAGGGCAGGAGGTAGTAGCTGACCGTGCCGAGAACCCAATTGAGGCTCAACGTCGTCGCGAGCCAGGCGCCGATTCTGTGATTGCGGTTGAGCACGAGGAACCCGCCGAGGGTGATCGGGATGGCCGGAAGGTAGGCGAGGTAGGCGATGGACAGGAAGTTCGCCGCGATGCCGGTGCCGAGGAGATCGTGCAGCAACACCGACGGGGTGTGTCCGAAGCTGAGCCAGTTGTCGAGCCGGAACAGCTGCCGATCGAAGAGGGTGCCTTCGCGGTACACCGGCAGCACGCTCTTGAGATTGCGATAGGCGACGTAGCAGATGTAGAAGCTCAGCAGTCCGGCGCCGATGCACAGCAGCCGGTGGGTGTTCCACTCCTTCCGGGCGATGTCGGCGATGGTCGTCGGCAGATTCCGCCACCCGTTTCGCCTCACTGCTTCCACGACCAGACCGCCGCCGATGAATCCGAGAGCCAACAAGGGCAACCGAATGTATGAGGGTCCGAGGAAACCGTCGGGATCCCGCAACGGGAGATCGAGGTAGAGGGAGGAGAACATGGCGACCGCTCCGACGAGGAGAGCGAGAGCCATGGCAAAGGTGTAGGGCCAACGTCGCAATCTGGTCATCGGAACACCGTAGTAATTCACTTTTAGTACATCTTCGGATTTTCCTCGGAAGCCGCTGACCGTAGCCCGTCTCGCCCGTGCCGGCGGACCAGAACAGAATGGCCCACCCACTGTGCGGCTCGCGGCATTAGTGTTGGTCCATGACAGAAGGTCCATTGAACGCGCCTCCGAATCGCGATGACCCGATACCCGAGGGACTCAAACTAGGTGCCCGTTTCACCGGATACCTGCTGGTGATCATCGCGGGAATCACAGTCGCGATCTTCGTGGCACTGCAGGTCGCACAGATCGTCGTTCCATTCCTGGCCGGCCTCGTGCTCTCTGCCCTCCTGGTCCCCATGTCGACGTTCCTGCTGCGGCATCGGTGGCCGAAATGGTTGGCGGTGGTCACCGTCTGGGTGGTCGTCCTCGGCCTGTTGGCCGGGCTCGTCCTCCTCATCACCTTTCAGATCAGAAGTGAGATACCTGAGATCCAGAAGCAGGTGGCGACGACCCTGGACGCGGCGAAGCAGCTCTTGGCCACGCAGCCGTTCGGACTCACCGAAGCCAAACTCAATGATCTCGTCGATTCCTCGGGGAAGTGGCTGCAGGACAACGCCGCCGGTCTCGGCTCCGGTGCCGCCGAGGTGGGCACGACGGCGGCTCATGTCATCGAAGGCGTCATCATCATCCTGTTCGTCACCCTCTTCGCGCTCATCGACGGGCGCGGCATCTGGACCTGGGTCGTCAACATCTGGCCGAAGAAGGCGCATGCGCGGATCTTCGCGGCCGGTGAGGCCGGTTGGAAGACGCTGACGAACTTCATTCGGATCCAGCTCGTCGTCGCGGCCAGCGATGCGATCGGAATCGGAGTGGGTGCTCTGATCCTCGGCGTCCCCTTGGCGGTGCCGATCGCCATGGTGGTCTTCCTCGGTGCCTTCGTGCCGTTCGTCGGAGCGATCGTGGGCGGAGCGGTCGCGGTGGGCTTGGCGCTGCTCTTCAACGGGTGGGTGCACGGCCTGATCATGCTCGGGATCGTCATCGTCGTCCAACAGCTCGAAAGCCACGTTCTGCAGCCGTGGCTGACAGGGCCCACAGTGAAGATCCACCCCCTGGCGGTGATCCTCGGGGTGACAGCGGGAGCAGCGGTGGCGGGCATCGCCGGGGCTTTCTTCTCCGTGCCGGTCATCGCGACTCTCAATGCGATGATCCATACGGCCAAAGACTACAGAGTGGGACAGCGTTGAGAAGGGCCGGGCCACGGTTGAACCGATTGGAGATCGTCAGGGGCGCGCTTCGGCGTCTGCGCGACGACGAGTGCCTCGACAGAGCTGCCGGGCTGAGCTTCTACGCTCTGCTCTCTGCTGCCCCGGCGATCCTCGCCATGGTGTCACTGCTCGGCGTGGTCGGGGAAGCCGAGTCGACCACGAAGGCGGTGCTCTCCCTGGTCCACGGAGTCTCGGCCGAGGCGGCCTCGGCGATCCGCCCGCTCATCGTCGAACTCACCGAGTCGTCTTCGGCCGGAGTCACCCTCATCGGCAGCCTGCTGCTGGCGATCTGGTCATCGTCGAAATACATCGGCGCGCTCGGTCGTGCCCTGAACGCTGTCTACCGGGTCGAGGAGACCAGACCGTATTGGAAGTTCAAGCCGCTCATGCTCCTGATGACCGTGGTCACGCTTATCGTCCTGGCCGCTCTGGGGCTGCTGCTCGTGCTGTCCGGGCCCATCGCCGAAACGCTCGGCGAGCTCATCGGAATGGGCGCGACTGCTTTGTTGATCTGGAACGTGGTCAGATGGCCGGTCTTCGTCTTCTTCGTCATGCTGCTCATCGCCCTGCTCTACTACGTGACCCCGAACGTCAGGCGGTCGAAGTTCCGGTGGGTCAGCCTCGGTGCGTTCGTCGCCATGTTCGTGCTGCTTGCCGTCTCGGCCTGCTTCGTGCTCTACATCAACAATTTCAGCAGCTACAACGTCACCTATGGGTCGATCGGGGGAGTGATCGTCGGGCTCGTCTGGGTGTGGATGGTCAACCTCTCGCTGCTCCTCGGCGCCGAGTTCGACGCCGAGATCGAACGCGAGCGGCAACGGCAGTCCGACGGTGACGCAGACGTGCTGTTCCGACGGCCGACGGGAGGCGGTCGTTCGGATCGCGGCAGCCAGGGGCGTCCTGCTGACCGCACTCACGGCAGCCAGGGGCGTCCTGCTGACCGCAGTCACAGCAACTCGGGGCCGAGGAACCAGGCCACGGGCCGCTGACCGGAAGCCCGTCTCGTCGGCGTCCGCTGGGCGCCGACCGCACGAATCAGTTCAGATGGTGTGCAGCGAAAGCCGCAGCGTTGTGGAGCACCGTGGTTGTGTCGTCGAGGATCCGACCGAAGTGGAGGAACGAATGGAGCACATGCGGATACTCCTCGAAGCGGACGTCGTTGCCTGCCCGCTGCAGGGTCCTGGCCAATGCCCGGCAGTCATCGCGCAGCGGATCGAGCCCGGCGGCCGCGACGAATACCGGCGGCAGACCGGACAGATCGGCGGTGAGGTGCGCGACGAACGGTGAATGTTCGTCCTCCGGGGTCGGCAGGTAGTCGTCGAGGAGGTTGCTGAGGTCGTGGATGCCCATGCCGTCCCAGTCGCCGCCGTAGAGCCTGCGACTGGCCGAGTCGATGAGACCGTGGCTGCCGTAGATGGGCAGGAGGGCGCGCAGAGCCGAGAAGCTCGCGGGACTCGCCCCGATGGTCTCCGGTTCATCGCGCAGAAGCAGACCTGCGCCGAGGGTGAGAACCGCCCCGGCAGAATCTCCGGAGATGGCCAGACGTGTGCCGTCGATGCCCAAATCCTCACCGTGGCCGGCGAGGTGGTCGACGACCCCGGCACACTCGTGCAGCGCCTGTGGGAACTTCACCTCCGGCGACAGCGAATAGTCGACTCCGATCACGGCGAAACCGCCGGCAGCGGCGAGCACGCGCATGATCCGGTCATGTGTATCGAGGTCGCCGAGGCTGAACCCACCGCCGTGGAGGAACAGGAGACCGGGCAGGGCCGCCTCGATGGAGGGGCGATGGATGCGGATCGGAACGTCGATCCCGGCGGTGCGGATGTGGTGATCATCGGTGCGGGCCATGGTCGGGCCACCTTCGTTCCACAGCGTGCGTTCGGTCCGGTATTCGGCGCGTTTGGCGGCCAAGGATCGAGCGGCAGGGGAGAGGTCACCGGCGGCAGAGGCGAAATCTTCGCCAGCCTTGCGGCATTCGTCGGCCCGAGTGGCCTGGACGGCCATGACCTCGCGCATCTGTGGCGACATCGATGCCACGATGTCGGCAGGAATAGTGGCCAGCAGCGCTTCGGTGAGCGCGGGGTCGACGGTCACGCCGGGAATCATCAGCCTCATTCTTGGTCGGCGGCAATGATTCCCAGCTTAGCGAGGCCAGCGGCGGCGGCCACGGTAGGACTCACCTGCGAAGATCCGGAATATCCGCCGACCGTCGCTGTTATGACAAGGGGACTGTGACACCAGTCCTTCACCGCCGAAGACACTGCAGGAGCGAACCCGTGACCGAACACATGCGCCGACACGAAACCGACCACGATATCCCGTGGTCCCTGCCGATCGTCGTGCGCCGGTCCAAGGCCGCCATCGCCCGCCACATCGACGTCCTCGAGGCCACCTCCCGCGCCGTCGTGACCTTCCTCGACGATCCGCGCTCACAGCCGGGCGGGGACTGGAACGAGGCCGTTGAATACTGGCGTGACGGAGCCATCCGCAAGGTCGTGCGCCGTGGTGACGGGAAGAAGCTTGAGGACGCACGCGCCCTCGGGTGTGTGAGCGTGACCTTCGGCGGCACCGACGATTTCGCTCCCGCCGAGGCGCTCGTGTTCGCCCCCGGACCCGTCGAACCTCTGCCGACTGAGCTGAAGAAGCTCCAGGTCGGCGGCACCGAATTCCCGGATGAGGGCGAATCCTCGATCCCCGCCGCCGAGGCAGTCGTGACGATCGAGCTCTCTCCCGAGCTGACGCTGACGACCGGTAAGGCCGCCGCGCAATGCGGACACGCAGCGCAGCTGGCGTTCGAGCAGATGCCCGACGATGTGCGGGACCGTTGGCGTGAGTCGGGGTTCAGTCTGCGCGTGCAGACTGCGACGAAGGACGCGTGGGCGGCGAACGACCAGCAGATCAGCGTCATCGACGCAGGTTTCACCGAAGTCGACGGTCCAACCGAGACCGTGCGCGCCCGCTGGTGAGACGGGAAGTGGGGAAGCCGCCTCGGCGAGGGAAGACTCAGGCGTCGTCGAGGTCTTTGAGCTCTTCTTCGCTCAACGGTCGCGTCTTCGTGCCGTTGCCGAACTCATCGAGGTAGATCATGTGCTTGACCATCTCACCGGTCTCTTCGTCCTCGACGTCGATGATGTCGCCGGGATGGGTCTGGGGCTGGTAGAAATCTTCATTGACTCCGGTCATTGTGACCACCTCCTATAGGTATCTTCACCTTACGATGCTGTGATCTGAGTCTCAAGGGTCCCTATTGCTACCTGACGGCGGCCCAGCAACCTCGCGCCAGGTTGCTGGGCCCCCGTCAGGTAGCAATAGAGGGTCTTCAGGGTGCGGAATCGGTAGTCTGAGTTCATGGAACGCCAGAGATTTCACTTGTCCGGTGGTCGCGATCGCAATGTCGCCGAGGAGGCCCGCCCCGGAGAGGACGAGTTCCGCGTCGATATCGAACGAATCCGGTTCTCCCCGTTCTTCTCCCGCCTGGCCTCGGTCACCCAGGTCATCCCGCAGGCAGGGTCGGGCACGGTCATCCACAACCGGCTGACCCATTCGCTCAAGGTCTCCGCGGTGGCCCGGTCGATCGCGATCACGTTGAACAACGCCGACGAAGCGACCCGGGATACGGTCAGCCGCCTCGGCGGGTGTGATCCTGTTGTCGTGCAGGCGGCCGCGGCCGCCCACGATCTGGGACACCCGCCGTTCGGCCACCTCGGCGAGAAGGAACTCGACCGGGTGTCGCGGCAGGTGCTGCGCCTCGATGACGGGTTCGAGGGGAATGCGCAGACGTTTCGGATTCTCACCGCCCTCGACAGTTGCGAGGCAACGGCGCGCGGTCTCAACCTCACGCGCGCGGTTCGGGCCGCGGTGCTCAAATATCCGTGGGAGCGCGGGGAATGGTTCGGCGATCGGGCGTCGTCGGCGGCGCGGATGCCGCGCGGGGTCGGTGACGATGTCGGCGAGGGAGCGATGAAGTTTTCCGCCTATGCCACCGAGCTCGAGGAGATGGCGGACGTGCTTTCGGCGTTCCCGGCGATCGAAAAGTATCAGCAGACGCTCGAGTGCGCGGTCATGGATGTCGCCGACGATATTGCCTATGCCGTGCACGATCTCGACGATTTCTACCGGTCGAACGTGCTGCAGTACACGGCAGTGTCCGCCGAGCTCGGGCGGTGGCTGCGCGACTGCCGAGAACTGGCGGCGCTCGATTCTTCCGAGCTGGATCGGCGGCGGCCCGGGCATGCGCTTGAGGCGATCCGGAGGCATACGCAGGAGAAGGATCCGTGGATCGCATCGGAGGAGGCGTTCCGGGAATCGGTGGAGCGGGTCAACCGGGATCTCGTCGAGGGACTGCTCGGCGTTCCCTACGACGGGGGACTGGAGGCGGATCGGGCGGTCACCGGCTTCACTCGGCGGTGGATCGACCGTCTGCAGGCGTCCATCGTCGTCGACCCGGACCCGCATGTCCGCAGCGGTCATGTGCGGCTGAGTCAGGAGGCTTGGCACGACGTCGTGGTGCTCAAGTTCGTGCATTCGCGGTTCGTGCTCGAACGGTCTGACCTGGCCGTGTATCAGCGCGGGCAGACGCGGATCATCGCGTCCCTGGTCGAGGGATTCCATGAGTGGCTGCTCGACCCGGACGAGGCGACGCGGATTCCCCGGCGTCTGGTCGATTCCGTCGAGGCGGCCACGCAGGAGTATTCGGACCTGTATGCGCGCAACCCTTCGGCGCTGGGGCAGGAAGGCGCGGCCGGGATCGTGCGGCGTGGTCGGGCGCGGGCGGTCGTGGACTACATCGCTTCGTTCACCGATGCGCAGGCCATGTCGGTCAACGCTCTGATCACCGGGGCCTCCGACGAGCCGTGGGAGGCCGGGCGCGGGTTGTAGGGCGCGCGAACATCGCCGGCTGGCTTTGGCGCGAAGTCGACGCAGAGGGCGGGCACGCAAACGGCGGGCACGCAAAAGGCGGGGTCGGAGTTCTCACTCCGACCCCGCCGTTTCGACGTTCACATGCTCAGATCTCAGAGACCTGCGCGGTGACGACGGGTCATGTAGACCGCCACTGCACCACCGGCGACGAGGAGCGCGGCAAGCCCTCCGAGTGCCAGGGTGCCGTTGGCACCGGTGCGGGGCAGATCGCCGCCGCCGTCAACAGCCGCCGAGGCGTTGGCGTTGACGTCGGAATCGGCCGAAGCGTTGGCTTCGTCGTTGCTCGAAGCAGCGGCATTCGCATCGTCGGACGCGGAAGCCGAATCGTCTGCATCGGCAGTTGCCGAGGCGGAGTCGTCAGCATCGGCGGACGCATTCGCTGAATCATTGGCAGCAGCAGCGTCATCGGCATCAGCCGAGGCGGATGCTGCATCGTTGGCATCAGCGGTGGCGGATGCTGCATCGTTCGCATCGGCAGAAGTTGAGTCGTCGGCGTCTGCGGTGGCCGAAGCTGAGTCGTTCGCATCGGCGGATGCGGAGTCGTCGGCGTCAGCGGTGGCAGAAGCCGAGTCGTCGGCGTCAGCGGTTGCCGAGTCATCGCCGGGAGCATCGTCGGCAGCGGTTGCCCGAACCGAGGAGGACGCCAGGTTGATGTCGGCCACAGCGTTCGCTGCCTGCGTCTGCGTTCCACCTGTGTTCGGGAGGAGCTCGAGGCTGACCGCGTTGACGGTGAAGCCGTCTGAGTCGGTGCCCTTGACGTTGCTGTCTTCAGCAGGGTCCCGCTTCGTCGGCTGCTCATTGATCGTCAGATCGACAACCTGGTTGAGCCCTTCGAAGACTGGGTCGAGGTCGGACAGCAGCGGATCGACGATCTCGGTGACATTGCCGGAGACCTCGTCGGCCGTAGCATCGAGGATCGGGCCGATGAGGGGCTTGGTCACTGCGGTGAGCTTCTCAAGCAGCGGTCCGGTGATGGAGTTCAGGAGCTCTCCGACGTCGATTCCAGCGAGCTTAAGGTCGGTGGTGACCTTGGGATCGCCTTCGCCGGTGCCGGCGAGCTGACCCAGGGTGGCGTCGATGTTGACCTTGCCGTCAGCTGCGGGAACTCCGACTGCCGTGGCCTTGGCCGGCAGCGAAACCTCGACGCGAACATCGTTCAGAGCATCTTTGAGGGTTTCGTTGAGCTTGCCGGAGAGGCTGCCGAGTGCGTCGGCGACTGCGTCGGTGATTTTCCCGATGGTCTCGGAGGTCAGCACCTGGGTGTTGGGATCGAGGCTGTTGAGGTCCTCGCCGTTCTCACCCTTGACGACCTTGGCGAGATCGATCTTGATGTCGCCGTTCTTGAGGTCGATCGAGACGATGCCCGACTTGTCTTCGAGCTTCTCGTTGACGACGTTCTCGACGACGCTGTTGAGGGCGTCCTGAGCCTCGACGTTGACGGTGGTGTTCTCGCCGCCGAGTTCGATGTCGGCAAGTCCGGTCTTCACGTTGATGCCGGCGTTGCCGAGTTTGTCGGCCAGGCCCTCTTTGGCAATGACGTCTTCGAGCGTGCCGCTCGTACCGTCGACGACCTTGTTCAGTGAGTCGGACAGATCGCCGACTGCCGGGCTGGAGACGGTGAGGATTCCGTCGGCCACGGCGTATTCAGAGGTCGCCTCGTCGGAGCCTTTGGCTTCTGCCGTCGATGCGACCGCGCCGAGTTCGAGTGAAAGCTCGTCGACGATCTGGTCGGTGACACCGTCGAGGCCCGCCTGGGAAAGGACCTGAGTGAGGTTGACGTTGGCATTGCCGTACGCACCGTTGTTGATGTCATCGAGGTTGAGGGCGCCGTCTTCCCCGACGGCACCCGCGCTGGCCTTCGCGCTGTCCGCGGACGGGGCATAGCCGTACGAGTTGAGGGCTCCGGCTTCGCCGAGCTCCAGGAGGCCGTCGCCGCCAGGCTCGCTGACGACGGGCAGCGAAACGCCATTGCCGAGATCGAGGTCGACTGCGTTGAGGGCTTCTGCGTTGAGCGGAGTCTTCGCCTCTTCAGGATTGCTGGGGAAGCTGCTGTACGCTCCCGCTGCGTCGACGAGCTGTTCATCGAGGAGGTCCGACTGGACGAGCTGACCCAATGCCTCGGCATCTTCATTCGGGTCGGGGTTGACGGCTGCAGCACCGGGAGCTGTAGCCATGACGGTCAGTCCCAGTGCGGTAGCTGCTGCGGCGGTGCCGACAGCGGCCTTGCGCACGGGAACGTGCCCTTTACGGAGCTTACTCATATTTATCCACTTTCGTTTGCGACGCCCGACAGTTCCAAGCGCACGATTGGAAGGCGTGCTGTTTTCGTCGAACGCATCACACCATACAAGCGGATGAGAGAATAATGCGAGGGTCATGAGAGAGTCACGAACAAATAACGAATGAATGCAGGTTGCGATCTTTCGCGTCAAGGTGAATTGTGAGTGAATCAGCACTTTCGGCGGAGAGGTGGGTCTGAATGCCGCTCTTCCGCTTAGGCTAGCGGATCGTGGCTGACCTGGTGCTTTAGTCCATCACTCGTTGATCTCGGCATACGAGAGAGTACAAAGCGACTTGAGCCTCCGGTGGACACAGTATGTGAAATACATCACAGTTCCAAATATGACGACGTTGTGACTGATCCGAGGCGATTGATTACCGCACGGTAACGATACGCCGATTGAGCGCACGAAAAGAGCGGGGCCGGAGCTTTTGCTCCGACCCCGCTCTTGTGCGGTTCAACTCATGTGCTGAGCTGAGTCACCTCTCAGTGCTTGCCTGTCGAGGCGCGGTAGCGGCGGGTTGCCCACACCGCTGCAGCACCGCCGGCGAGGAGCAGTGCGGCGAATCCGACCATGGCCGGGATGCCTTCTGCACCCGTCCGCGGAAGGTCTCCACCGGCATTGCCCGAGGCGTTCGTGCTCGAACCGGCCGAGGCGTTGGCCGCGGATCCTGCGTTCGCTGCCGAGCTGGCGTCCGACGAGGCCGAGGAGTTTGCCGAGGCGGCCTTCTCGGAATCGTTCGAAGCGCTGGCTTCAGCCTCGGCACCGTCAGCCGAGGCGCTGGCTGCGCCTCCGTCGGCTGAAGCGTTTGCTTCGTCACCGTCGCTGGAAGCGCTGGCCTCAGCTCCGTCGGCGTTGGCCGCGGCCTCTGCCGAGGCTGCGCTCGACGCTTCGGCATTGGCTGCCGCGGTTGCGGCCGCCGCAGTGTCGGCGTCGGCCGCTGCCGTGGTGTCAGCGCTTGCGGAGGACTCATCGGTAGCGTCGGCTGCTGCGGTAGCGGCGGCCTGTGCCGATGCGTTGGCCTCTTCGGTGGCATCTGCCGATGCCGTGGTCGAAGCTTCCTCTTCAGCTGCCGCTTCTGCGGCGGCTTCAGCGTTTTCGTTGGCTGCCGCGGATGCGGTGTCGTTGGCATCAGCGTCGGCGGCGGCTACTGCTGCTGCTTCGGCTGCTGCGTTGTTGTCGTTATCTGCATCTGCCGATGCCGCTGCGGAGGCCGACGCGTTGGTGTTTGCGTCTGCTTCCTCGGCTGCCGAAGCGTCCGGATCGGCCGAGGCATCGGCTTCTGCTGCTGCTTCAGCCGATGCTTCGGAGGAGGAATCCGCGTTGGCTGCAACCGATGCAGCTGCTGCCGAGTCGGCGTTGGCCCCCGCAGTGGTGTCGGCGTTTGCAGAATCCTCGTCAGTCGCATCGGCGGCTGCAGTGGCTGCGGCCTGTGCCGATGCGTTGGCCTCTTCGGTGGCATCTGCCGATGCCGTGGTCGAAGCTTCCTCTTCAGCTGCCGCTTCTGCGGCGGCTTCAGCGTTTTCGTTGGCTGCCGCGGATGCGGTGTCGTTGGCATCAGCGTCGGCGGCGGCTACTGCTGCTGCTTCGGCTGCTGCGTTGTTGTCGGCATCCGCCTGAGCCGAAGCCGCAGCAGATGCCGAGGCATTGGCATCAGCCGTGGTGTCCTGAGACGCATCGGCAATGGTCGAATCATCGGCATTGGCGGCTGCTTCTGCAGATGCCGCACTCGAGGAATCGGCCGTGGCCGCCGTGCTGGCAGATGCGGCAGGATCGGCGTCCGCATCCGCGGTAGCGGCGGCGTTCACATCGTCCGAGTTATCTGCGTTGGCGGCTGCGGTGGCTGCGGCCTGTGCGGATGCGTTGGCCTCTTCGGTGGCATCTGCCGATGTCGTCGTGGAGGCTTCTTCTTCGGCTGCTGCTTCTGCGGCTGCTTCAGCGTTTGCCTCGGCTGCTGCGGATGCGGTGTCGTTGGCATCAGCGTCGGCGGCGGCTACTGCTGCTGCCTCTGCTGCTGCGTTGTTGTCGGCATCCGCCTCAGCCGATGCCGCAGCAGATGCCGAGGCATTGGTGTTCGTGTCAGCTTCCTCGGCTGCCGCGGCGTCAGGATCCGCTGCGGCGTCAGCATCGGCAGCTGCCGTAACTGAAGCGTCGTCCGACGACGTGGCGTTGGAGGCCACGGCCGCCGAAGCTTCCGGATCGGCGTCGGCCGCTGCAGTGGTATCAGCATTCGTCGCGTCCGTTGCGTCAGCAGTCGCTGCTGACTCGGAGGCAGAGGTCGACGACGCGTCCTCGGCGGTGGTGGCGTCTGCCGTGGTGTCCGCAGTTGCGTCTTCCGTGGCGGCAGATTCGGCGGCGGCGGTCGCATCGACGTCTGCAGCCGCGGACGCCGTGGTCGTCTGGTCTGCCATCGCGCCCGGGTCCGATGCGGCTTCGGCAGAGGCGTTGCTGTCGTCATCGGCGGTTGCTGATGCGGCAGCAGAGGCCGCGGCGTTGGTGTTCACATCGTCGTCACCCGGTTCCTCGGGAGCCTCAGCAGTTGCACGGACCGAGGAGGATGCGAGGTTGACGTCGGCAAGTGGACCACCAGTCAATTCTGGCAGCAGTTCTAGACTCACCGCGTTAACAGTGAATCCGGGCCCGTTATCTCCGTCGACTTCGCTTGAATCCAGCGAGGACTGGGCGCTGGCGCCAGTCGACGTTGGGTTCGGAGATTGCTCGTTGATCGTCAGGTCGACCACCTGATTGAGAGCTTCGAGGACGGGTGCAAGCCCATCGAAGAGCGGATCAGTGACGCCCTCGAGTGCAGAAGTGAGTTCTTGGGGCACTGCCTTGAGAATGGGGCCGACCACTGCCTTTACCGGTTCCAGAAGCGCAGGGACCAACGCCGTGGTCAGCGGATCCAGGAGCCTATCGAGACTGATGATTCCAAGCAGATTGCCGTCTACATCAATGACGGGGTCTCCGTCTGCGGTGCCAGCGAACTGGCCGAGAGTTCCGTCCACGGTCACAGTTACATCAGCTTTGAGAACGCCAAGCACTGCGCTGACCTCTGCTGGGATCTCGATGTTCAGCTCAACGTTGTTCAAGACATCCGTTACGGTTTCCGTGACTTTTGACGTCACTGTACCGAGTGCGGATTCGAGCGCATCGACGATCTTCTCGATTGTTGCAGATGTCAGAACCTGAGTATTCGGATCGAGGTCATTAAGGTCCTCACCCGTCTCTCCCTTGACGACCTTGGCAAGATCAATCTTGATATCGCCGTTTTTCAGATCGATGGAGACGATGCGCTCGTCATCTGTGAGCGGCTCTTCGATCAGTGTCTGTGCTGCATCTTCGAGTGCAGTGTCCATCCCGTTGACCGCGACGGTGCCATTGCGCAAATCGACTCGGGCAACTCCCGGAATGTTGATATTGGCAGTGTTGCCAACAGACTTAACGACGTTGTCAAGGGCCCCGTCGCTGCCTAAAGCGTCATCGAGGGCTCCTCCGGAACCTTCCACGATCGTCTGCAGATCGGACCCGAGGTCGCCCACGAGATCACTCGAAACGGTGAGCTGTCCATCTGCAACAACATAATCGGGGGTGGTCGTAGTCCCGTCGCTTTCCGCAGTCGAAGCGATCGCACCCAGGTCGAGGCTCAGCTCGTCAATGACTCCGTCCGTGACTCCGTCAAGCTCAAGCTGGTCAAACAGAGACGTGAGATCAACGCTGGCGTTTCCACTGGCGGCAGGATTGTCGGGGTCAAGATTGATGGCACCGTTCTCACCGACCGCTCCAGTGCCGGCGGTCGCCGAGTTGTAGCTCGGTGCGTGCGCATAAGAATTCAGGGCTCCGGCATTGCCGATCTGAAGCAGTCCAGCTCCGCCTTCGGGTGCAACTAACGGGAGGCCGATATTTGGCAGTTCAACACCCAGATCGCGAAGCAATTGGAGATTCAGAGCCTGGTTGTCTGCCTCTTTGCCCTCGTCGGTTGGTGAGCTGCGATAAGAGGATGAGACGTCAAGTAGGTCAGCTGTGATCAGATCGGTGTTGATCAGCTGAGCGAATGCCTCTGCATCTTCTCCAGGGTTCACTTCATCGGCTGCCGCGGGGGACACGGTCATTGCAGTCAGTGCCAGCGCCGATGCGGCGGCAACTGTGCCTACAGCAACTTTTCGACCGGTTCCGGGCCGGCCTCTCAGTATTCTCATGGTTCTCCAGATCGTTCAGACCCTGATCAGGTCCAGGCACCGCCTGGACGGAAACAGGCAGTTTCCTGACAGGACGCTCACAACGTTACGGAGTCATGCAGGAGTAATCACGCAATTACAACAAATGTTATCTGCTCGTTATAGTTCTTTCACTATAGACTTCATGCGGTGTCCTCGGATCCGCCAAAGAGCTCCCTTGGGCAGGAAAGGTCTAGTAAATTACCAGGTCAAAGCGGTGTTCCTGTCGTCGCATCGCTTGTGGGTCTCGTCACCATGCGATCACGTGGCAGTCATCCGAATTAGAGCGTCGAATCACGATCCGCGCCACAGAATCGATACATAGCTATCGAACCGTGACCAGGTTGTGTAACGGCCTTATGACCAGGCATGTTGCGTTTTACGCACCGAAGCTGCCCTCGGGTTTCGGACACCCCGCCCAGTCGTCAGCGTTCGCGAATAGAGTCGAACCAACCGGAATCGCCGCTTCACCCGGGCGTGTAGACAGCAGAATCGACGAAGGAGTTGAGACATGGCGAAGAAGACACGATGGGCCGTCATCGGTGCGGGAATCATCGGAGCCGCGGTCGCCCGCGAGATCCTCAGCCGCCATGAGTTCGCCGACGTCACCCTCTTCGAGAAGGAAGACCGTCCAGCCGCGCACCAGGCCGGTCACAACTCCGGCGTCGTCCACGCCGGCCTCTACTACGAGCCCGGCAGCCTCAAAGCTACACTCTGTCGCCGCGGTGTCTCCCTCCTCACCGACTTCGCCGCCGAGCAAGAAGTCGCCTTCGATGAATGCGGCAAGGTCGTCGTCGCCACTGACGATGTCGAAGTCGAACGCCTCCGCGCCATCCATGACCGGGCCCTGGCCAACGGGGTGCCCGACATCGCCCTGCTCGATCGCGACGGTCTGCGCGGCATCGAACCGAACGCCGAAGGTGTTGCCGCACTCCACTCACCCCACACCGCGATCATCGACTACCCCGGCCTCACCGACGCCCTCGTAGCCGACTTCCGCGCCCACGGCGGCCGCGTCCGCTTCTCCACCCCGGTCAAGAACATCGACCGCCGAGGCGGCCCCACCCGTGACACCGCCATCGTCCGCACCCCGGTCGATGCCCAGGAATTCGACCACGTCATCGTCTGCGCTGGCCTCCAAGCCGACCGCCTAGCCGCTCGTTCCGGAGAGAGCCGCACCCCGACCGTGGTGCCGTTCTTCGGCCAATACTTCATCCTCGATGAGGGCTATAGTGACGCAGTCAACGGCCTCATCTATCCCGTCCCGGACCCGAAATATCCCTTCCTCGGCGTCCACGTCACCCGCCGCATCGACGGCGGTCTGATGATCGGGCCCAATGCCTTCCTCTCCTTCTCCCGCGAGGGCTACCGAGGTCTCGGCCTCAGTATTCCCGATTCCCTTGCCGTGGCCGCCGACCCCGGATTCTGGCGCTTCGCCGCCGCCAATATGGCCACCGCCGCCCGTGAGCTGCCCGGGGTGCTCTCGATCGAGAGATTCGTCGCCGAGGCGGCCCGCTACGTTCCGTCGCTCGCCGCAGCCGACGGTCACCGCGCCACCCGCGGAATCCGCGCGCAGGCCATGAATCGGGACGGAACACTCGTTGATGACTTCGTCATCGATCGGGCGGGGGCCACGCTGTTCGTCAGGAACTCGCCGTCCCCGGCAGCCACCTCGGCGCTGGCCATTGCCGAACACCTCGTCGGCATCATCGACGGGCGATGATGCCGGTGCCGGGCGTCGACGACGAAGGGCCGCCCACCCGACCGTGAGGACGGGGAGGCGGCCCGAAGATCAGGGTGGCTGCTCAGTCGCACCGACTCACTTGGGTGTGCGGGTCTCTGCGCTGATGAACCAGGCCTGCTGCTCGAGTTGGGCGATGTAGCTGTGGAAGATGTCGGCGGTCGTCGGGTCCGCCGAGTCGACCTCGTCATGGGTGCTGCGCATCGACGCTACGGTTGCCTCGATCGACGCGACCATGTGGTCGATGGCGTCGTGGGTGCTGATCTCTCCGTTCGGGAACTCCGGCAGCCCTGTCTGTTCGGCGATCACCGCGGGGCGACCGTCCGGTGAGGCGTGGAGGGCACGCATGCGTTCAGCGATCTCATCGCTGCCTGCACGGGCGATGTCCGTGACTTCGTCGAGGTTGAGGTGGAGGTCACGGAAGTTCGCGCCCACGATATTCCAGTGCGCCTGCTTGGCGGTGAGGCTTAGGGCGATGAAGTCGACTAGGACCGTCTGGAGGTTCTTGGTGAGGGCGTCGGAGGCGATGAAGCCGCGTTCGGCGTTCTCGCGAGTGGTCTTCTCTGAGCCATGGGGGTCGGGAACTGTCACTGACTGTGTCATGATTCTTGCTCCTATTCTCTCCGGTTTAC
Organism: Brevibacterium pigmentatum; assembly: GCF_011617465.1. Lineage (NCBI taxonomy): Bacteria > Bacillati > Actinomycetota > Actinomycetes > Micrococcales > Brevibacteriaceae > Brevibacterium > Brevibacterium pigmentatum. Next base: position 2,948,907 of record NZ_CP050153.1, on the reverse strand, counting down.
ACGTGAATCCGGAGTCTTTCGCCACCATAACGCCGCCCTGACCGGGACGGAACCCCCGTCAGTTTCTACCGGTCTCGTCGTCCTGGGCGATATAGACGCGAGAGCGCAGCCGCTGGGCGTGTGTGAGGTTCTTCAGGTCGATGTCGCTGTCGAAGCTTGAGCCGAGCGCGCCGGCGACGACGCCCATCGCTGCGCTCAGCCATGCGATGTCGAGGTAGTTCGTCAGCCGGGCTTCGGGCCGGGGGTCGTCTGCGCCATGAACTCGGGGTCGATGACGATGAGCCCACCGGCGAGGATGCCGATGACCAGCAAAGCGTAGAGGCCCGTCACGCAGATGATGAGTGTGAGTACGGTGGACAGGTTGTAGTAGAAGACGACCTGAGCCAGGCGTTCATTGACCGGGCGATCTCAGAGCCGATTGATCGTGGTCAGCCAGCCGACCATGACTGCGATGGCGATGGCGCCGATCGAAATGAGACGAGCGGTTGAGAGGTGATGGGACATCTGCCAGATGGAGCTGTAGAAGATGCCGAAGGCGCCGGTCGCAGCGGCCGCGGCCATGGCACGAGAGAGTCTGCGGGCCATCCGCAGCGGCTCATTGGCCATGGTCATGCCCAGGACGGGGCGAGCTCCGCCGGTGAAGGTGTGAGCATGAAGGGTGCGGCCTCCCGACTCGGATCGGCTCGACCACCGGCCCCAGAAGGCGAATTCCGACGCTTTGTCCACTGGGTTTTCAGGCCGAATCTGATCTCGGACCCCTGAACGCGTATTCTGATACCGACGTGTCGACGAGACGAAGGAGGACGCGGTCAATGGCAGTTCTGGTGACCGGAGGGGCCGGTTACATCGGTTCGCACGTGGTGCGGCTGCTCACCGAACGCGGAGACGACGTGCTCGTCGTCGACGACTTCTCCACCGGCATCGACGCTCGCGTCGAGGGCCTGCCCGTGGTCGATCTCGATCTGGCTGCGGCCGATGCCGAGGAGCGCCTGGTGTCCGCGATCAAGGAACACGGCGTCGACTCGATCATCCACTTCGCGGCGAAGAAGCAGGTCGGCGAATCCGTCGAGGAGCCGGTCATGTACTACCGGCAGAACATCGGGGCACTGACGAACATCCTCGCCGCCGTCGAGGCGACCGGCATCGAATCGCTCGTCTTCTCCTCCTCAGCCGCGACCTACGGCATGCCCGATGTCGACATGGTGCCTGAGGATCTCGACTGCCGCCCCATCAACCCGTACGGCCAGACGAAGCTCATCGGCGAGTGGATGATCGACAACCAGATCACCGCCTCGCGGATGCGGGGCACCACGTTCAACGCCGTGAAGCTGCGCTACTTCAACGTCGCCGGTGCCGGCTGGAGCGAACTCGCCGACACCGCCGTCATGAACCTCATCCCGATCGTGCTCGGGCGGCTCAAGGACGGCAAGGCGCCGATCATCTTCGGCGACGACTACGACACCCCCGACGGCACGTGCATCCGCGATTACGTCCACGTCAAGGACCTCGCCGAGGCGCATATCGCCGCCCTCGACTACATGAAGGCCGGCGACACCACGGAGACCGTGTTCAACGTCGGCACCGGGGCCGGCGCCTCGGTGAAGGAAGTCATCGACACCATCGCCGAGGTGACCGGCCGTGACATCGTCCCCGAAATGGGCGAGCGTCGCGCCGGTGACCCGCCGGCGCTGGTCGCCGACGTCACCCGGATCTCCGCCCTGCTCAGTTGGAAGGCCGAGTTCGGTCTCGAGGAGATCGTCCGCAGCGCTGTCGAGGCCGCGGGGATGTTGCCGAACCAAGAACGATGACGCAATCGGACCCAGCCGCAACAGCACTTCACCGGGTCCGAGCACGTTCCGCGCCAGGGCACGAGCTGCCGGTCGGGGCGCGGGTGGCACTGCATTTCCATCCCGGTGACGACGCCTCTGAGGCTGGGGTGCTCGAGTCGATTCTCGAGCTGGGACAGTATCTTTCCCAGTTCGCCACAGGCACGAGCAATGGCGGTCTGACGGCCTTCCCCGGCGGCGACCGGTGGCTCTGGGAGCAGAGAATCTTCGGTGGAGCCTATGACCATGTGGAGGTGCACCACCGACCGGTCTATGGGGCACTTGACCTCGACGGCGACCCCTATGGACCGGCACCACGATTCGGGTCGGCCTATCTGAGGCTTCGCCCGGAGGTCCTTGCGCGAGCGACGTTCGCCTATCCGGACAGCACTTTCGGCCCGGAACTCTTCGGAGTCGCCGATCACATGGGGCTCATTGCTGACTTTCGTCGCGACGAGGTGGTGAACGATGGGGCTGTTGCTCAACGGGACGGGAGGTGTCGCGACCGCCTCGATCACTACATCGAGGCCCATGTCCACGGAGGGGTGACCGTGCCCGACGACGTTGAAGCATTGGTGGTCGATCCAAGCTTCGCCGATCATGCGGTCGTGGAGAGAGCCGGCCGCTGCGGCCTCGTTGTCGAGACTCACCCCGGCTATGTCGCCGAGGATGCCGAAATTGCGGCGCACCCGGAATATCGGGGTCAGGATGTGGTCGAGCTCGCACAGCGGATCGTCGAGAGGCTGGCGAACTCAACCCAGTTGCTCCCCATTCATGTCGCACGTGCCAGACGGGTGTGGGACCTCGACGGGCAGCAGAGCAAGAAGCTTTGGCACTGCCTCGCACGATTTGGTCGGACCTGGTGAACCACTCCGTTACTTCGCGGGTTTCATCTCGCTTTCGACGACCCATTTGTGGTTCGTCATCTCCATCTCATCGGTCTTGATGTCGACCATGTAGACGGTCTCGTCCGTCGCTGAGTCGATCGTCGCCTCGGCACCCTTCATTCCGGGCATATGATCGGCGTTGACGGTGGCCTTGTCGCCCTTCTTCAGCGGTGCCTTGCCCGGGTCCTTGAGCTCTTCGTGGACGACCCACTTGTGATCCTTGACCGGGTCTCCACCATCGGTCGGCGTGTAGCTGATTGAGTAGGTCGTGGTGTCGAAGGCGCCGGAGACTGTTGCCTCGGCGCCCTTCATTCCCGGCATGTGATCGGCGGAGAGGACGACTGTGTCGCCGACGTCGAACTTCGGGTCGGCGGCTTTCTTGATGCCCTCCGGTGGGTCGCCGCCGTCGGCGGCGTGCCCTTCATGGCCACCCGATTCGTGTCCGGATTCGCTGTGGTCCATGTCGTCGTGTTCGGAGCCGCCAGTTTCGCTCGAGGCGGACTCGTGGCTGCCGTGGGGGTCTTCTCCGCCCGATCCGCGGCCCTCGTCATTCGCAGTTGAGCAGCCTGCCAGAGCCAGTCCGAGTGCTGCGGTGACCGCAGTGAGGCGGGCGGCTGGATTGAGCTTCTTCATGAGTGGTCTCCTGGTTCGGTGAGACGGTCGCGTCGGATTCGCTCGGCGGCAGATGGGAACCTTTCAGGGCATCCCATCTCGTGGACCCGCCACGGTCACCCTATACCCCTTATGGGTATGATTGCCAAGACGGCATACGTGCTCTGCATCCGTAGTGACATGGGGATATATATGAAGACGACGCAATTCGTGTTGGGGGCTGCGGCCTTCGTTCTTGCTCTGACCGGGTGTTCTGCTTCTGGAACGGGAAGCGAAGCATCCACAGAATCAGGAGAGTCTGCAGCAGTGCAGTCGGGTTCGGCTGAAACGCTGCTAGCTGACCTCGATCTGGCCGACGAGGACGTCACAGGAGTCATCGATCACCTCGATCGCCTGCCTGTCGACGAGAGGCCCACCGACCTCATGGCCTCGGTCCAGCCTGACGAACTTGTTCTCACCGATGGACAGCAAGAGGCGACGATGGCACTGCCGGAGGGGAAGAGCTACGTCTCCATCGCTCCCTTCGTCGATGAGACGCACGACTGCTTCTACCACAGCCTCACGACCTGTCGGGGCGAGTTGAGCGAGAAGGACGTCGATGTGGTGATCACAGACTCAGAGACGGGCGAAGCAGTGGTGGATGAGTCGACGACGACCTTCGATAACGGGTTCGTCGGCTTCTGGGTGCCGTCCGGCATCACCGGTACCATCGAGGTCACCGCCGAGGGCAAGACCGGTACGACCGATTTCTCCACGAGAAGCGATGGGCCCACCTGCGTGACCGACCTCAAGTTGAAGTAGTCACGAGGAAGCCGGGCCGACCGTCGTCACCCACTCGACAGGAGCACTGCTATGACCCACCATATCGTCATCGGAGCGGGCTTGGCCGGTGCCGCAGCCGCGTATTCCCTGACCGCGCGCGGCGAGGATGTCACCGTACTCGAACGGCATACGCCGGCCAACGACCGAGGCAGCTCCCATGGCTCAGCGCGGATCTTCCGGTATGCCTATCCCGATCGTCTCTACACCGAACTCGTGGTGCGCGCCCGTGAACTGTGGGACGACCTCGAGGCGAAATCGGGGACGGAGCTGATCACTCGCACCGGAGCTCTCGACTTCGGCGACGCCAGGCACACGGATCTCCTCGCCGAGATCTTCGAAGCCGTCGGCGTCGAATACGAAGTCCTCGATCCTGCACAGGCCGCAGAACGGTGGCCGCAGTTCGCCTTCGATACCGAAGTTCTGTGGCACCCCGACGCCGGCGTCATCGATGCCGAGACCACGGTGACGACCATGCTCGACCGTGCAGTGGACACCGGTCGGGCTCGGATACTCACCGATTGGACGGTCACCGAGGTGGCCCGACGTTGCGCGGGCGGCTTCAGTGTCACCTCGGCGACGGGGGAATCCGTGGAGGGCGACCGCGTGATCGTCGCTGCGGGCGGGTGGCTGCCCGACCTCCTCGGCGATCTTGGCCTTCCGCAAGGATTCCTCGACGCACTGCCGAGGTTCGAAGTGCGGCAGGAGCAGGCCTTCCACATGCCCTACCGCGATGCCGACGCAGACGGACGGCCGAGCACACCCTGGCCGACGTTCATCCACAAATCCGGTGAGATGTTCACCTACGGACTGCCCGGCGGGCGGGATGCCGGTTTCGCGGGGCAGAAGTTCGCGCAGTTCAACGGTGGGAAGGTCATCGGTTCGGCGCTCGACCAGGACGGACAGATCACCGAGGAGATGCGGACCCGAATGATCGACTATGCGAAGCGGAACCTGCCGGGGCTCGTTCCGGAACCGTACGCGGAGACCACGTGTCTGTTCACGAACACACCGAACGAGGATTTCGTCATCGACGAGGTGGATGGCCTGGTCATCGTGTCTGCCTGTTCGGGGCACGGGGCGAAGTTCGCGCCGCTGCTCGGTGAGTTCGCGGCCGACCTTGCAACGGGAGCCAGCAGTGTGCCGGAACGGTTCCGGGTGGGTGGCGCTTCGACTTCGTGATCGAGCGGGGTGCCTCGGGGACTCGGTGTCTTAGCGCGGGGCTGCCTCAGTGTTTTGACGCGATGATGAGGTGCCGCGTCGAGTGAGCGACGAAGGACTCGCCCCCGCGCATCTGAGTGTCGAGTTCACGCAGCTGCGGAAGGTAGTCGGCGACCGCGAAATCGGGCACCCACCACGGGCACTTGCGCAGGATCCACACGATCGCACCGACGTCGAAGAACTCGATGCGGCAGCGTGCGCTGCGCAGCGTTTCGACCGCGAGTCCGGCCGCCTCGGCGGCGTCAGTTTCGGTCTGGGGATGCCGTGCCCGGCGGTTCTCGGGCAGCGGTCCGAGGAAGAACTCGATGAGTTCGAACGCCGATGCCGGACCGACGTGCTGGGCGAGGTAGGTGCCGCCGGGCACGAGTACACGGCTGATCTCCGACCACGCGGGACTCACTGGATGTCGCGAGGTGACGAGGTCGAAGCTCCCGTTGGCGAAGGGCAGCCGGCGCGGGTCGGCTTCGACGACATCGACGCCTCGCGGGCCGAGCCGGTGACGGGCCACGGCGATGTTGGGGCGGTGCGACTCGGTCACCGCCATGCGCGGCGGCAGCATCGGGGCCTCGTCGACGACCTCACCGCCGCCGGTGTCGATGTCGAGGGCCGCGGTCGCGGTCGACAGCCGCCTGGCGAGCAGCGTCGAGTACCTCCACGCAGGACGCTCCTCGGTGGTGCGTCCGTCGAGCCAGTCGAATCCCCAGCCAGTGACATCGGCGGACTGTGCTTCGGTGACGAGCTCGTCGAATGCGCGCATGTGTCCATCCTCGCGCACACGACTCTCACCCGTCGAGCGATGAGGCGGCGGGCCGCCTCGGCGAGGTTGATGTTGCGGTGGGCGGAACTGAGTGCGCATTGCGCGAATTCTCGGGTCGGTGATGGTCACAAAATCTCGCGGAACGGGCATGATGGCCTTATGACCACAGATATGGATATTGCGCTCAGCGCCGAGCTCGATCCCATCGTCGACATCGCCGCTGGGCTGGGTCTCGACGCGAAGGACATCATTCCCCACGGATGGACGAAGGCGAAGGTGCCCATCGACGTCCTCGACCAGGCGGCCGAAACCGCCACAGATGGCAAACTCATCCTCGTCACCGCTATGAGCCCGACCCCTGCCGGCGAGGGAAAGACCACGACGAGCATCGGCCTGGCCGACGGACTCAACGAACTCGCGCGGTCGAAGCCCGAGGTCGGCAAGGCCGTGCTCGCGCTGCGGGAGCCGAGCATGGGTCCGGTCTTCGGAATGAAGGGCGGGGCGGCCGGCGGCGGATACGCGCAGGTCGTGCCGATGGAAGATATCAACCTCCACTTCACCGGCGACTTCGCGGCCATCGCGGCGGCGAACAACCTCGCCGCGACCATGCTCGATAACCACATCCACTTCGGCAACGACCTCGACGTCGACCCGCGGCGCATTCATCTCCGCCGCGTCGTCGACCTCAACGATCGAGCACTGCGGGGAGTTGTCGTCGGACTCGGCGGACTCAACGGGGGAGTGCCCCGCGAGGATGCCTTCGACATCGTCGTCGCCAGCGAGGTCATGGCTGTGTTCTGCCTGGCCACCTCGTTGGCCGACCTCAAGGAACGGCTGGGACGGATCGTGCTCGCCCACAGTAGAGGACGGGAGCCGATCACGGTCGCGGATATCGGGGCGGCGGGGGCGATGACTGCGCTGCTGCGCAATGCTCTGGCGCCGAACCTCGTGCAGTCCTTGGAACATTCGCCGGCGTTCATCCACGGCGGACCGTTCGCCAATATCGCCCACGGCTGCAACAGTCTGCTCGCCACGAAAGCCGGGCTGGCGCTGGGGGACTGGGTTGTCACGGAGGCCGGATTCGGTGCCGACCTCGGTGCCGAGAAGTTCCTCGACATCAAGTGCCGAACCGCCGGGATTTGGCCGTCTGCCGTGGTCGTCGTCGCGACCTTGCGAGCGCTGAAGTACCACGGGGGAGTCGACGTGGCCGACGTGAACTCTCCTGACGTATCGGCGGTGCTGGAGGGCATGAGCAACCTCGAACTGCACTGTCGGAACCTGCGCGAGATCTACGGACTGACCCCGGTCGTGTGCTTCAACCGGTTCCCCACGGACACCGACGAGGAGATGGCTGCGGCGATCTCTCATCTGGATGGGCTCGGGGTCGCCGCTGTGGAGTCCACACACTGGGCCGACGGCGGCAAGGGTGCTTTGGCACTGGCGGAGGCGGTTGTCGAGGCTGCGGGCGGGGCACCGGAGGATCCGGCCGCCTCGGCGAGGTATTCGTACGAGTTGGAGCGGCCGCTGGAGGAGAAGATCCGGACCATCGCGCAGCGGATCTACCAGGCAGCCGATATTGACCTGCCGGCCAAGGTGAAGCGGAAGCTGCGTCAGTTCACGGACGAAGGATACGGTGACGCGCCCGTGTGCATCGCGAAGACCCAGTACTCGCTGTCGACGGATGCGAGTCTGCGCGGGGCGCCGACCGACCACGTCATCGAGATCAAGGATGTGCGGCTGTCGGCCGGAGCCGGGTTCATCGTCGTCATCGCCGGCGACATCATGACGATGCCGGGCCTGCCGCGCGAACCCTCAGCGCTGAAGATCGACGTCACCGAGGACGGCAACATCACCGGCCTCTTCTGAGAGCTAATTACTACCCGACGGCGGCTCAGCAACCTGGCGCCAGGTTGCTCAGCCGCCGCCGGGTAGCAATAGGGGCCAGTCTGGGCGGGCAGCCAGTTCTGTGGTTCCTCCGTCTGCCGATGACCTAGCGTGCTTCGACGACCTGCTTGATCGCAGCGAGGGTCTCGAGAATGCCGGTCTGCGCAGACGCTGTCCGTGCGGCGATCTCCTCGGATGCCCGCGCACCGTACTTCTCTGCGAAGAACTCCTGCCCCTCCGGCAGGAACTCCCATGATTCGGTGAGCAGTGTGCCTCCATCGGCATCCTGCATACTGTAGGTCCAGTTGACTCGGCCGGGTCCCACGTTCCATCCGAAAGCCCGCCCTTCGTCGGCGACGACTACACGACTGCGAGTCTGCCACTCACGGTCAGGGGTGACGTTGCGCCCGGTGAACCAAGCTCCTACTCGTGGACCATCGCCTTCGTCCCACCAGCACTCTCGGCAGATCGGCGACCACTCTCCAGTCCGAGTCACGTCCGCAACCGTCCTGTAGACCGTCATGGGGTCGGCGCTGATGTGGATGGAATCTGCGAAGGTGAGAGACTCAGTCATGCCGGTCATCCTAGCGACCTCCGGACGCGCGCGGGCGATCTCTCAATCGGTGGTCGGGCAAGTACTTCGACCGGTCCGCAGTCAGTCTCCGGCGCTTCCTGTGACGCGATCGAAAACGGCGTCGAGAGCTGATGCCAGGGACTTGCGGTTGGCCTTGTCCATCCACTCGTTATTGAGCATTTCGTTGAGGCCGCCCGGGGTTTCGTGAGCTGCGACCAGGTCGTCGATGGGGTCGGTGGTCTGGGCGAGAGTGGTGCCGAGACCGACGAACTGGCCGCGGATGAAGTGATCGGCATCCGCCTGGTCCCAACCGCGATCGACGAGCCAGGCCGTGATCGTCTGCAAGAATGCGAAATGCGCCGACATCGTCGCGGTCACTGCCGAGAGCGTGGAGAACATCGTCTCATCGGCCGCGATCACCGATCCGCCGAGGTGGTTCAGCAGCTCTTCGACCGCGTCATTGGCCGGGTACACAGCGGTGACTCCCTTGCGCTCGCGGACGGCGGGCAGAGGGATGACGCGCACGATCGTCGGGGAATGCGGAAGGTTGGCCTTGAGCGTGATTGTTGAGACGCCGGCAACGGCGCTGACCAGGGTCTTCTTTGCCGGGATGTCGAGCTCGTCCGGGACTGCGTCGGTCTGCTGCGGCAGGACCGCGAGGACGATGAGGTCGCTGCGGTCGACGACGTCCTGATTGCTCCGACAGACCGTGGCAGACTCGATGGACTCACTGAGTTTCGCTGCACGGTCGGCATTGCGTGGGGAGAGGAAGATCTGGAGGTCGGCTTTCGCCTCGCTGTCTGCAAGGCCTTCGATCATCGCCGAGGCGATCTCTCCGACTCCGATGAATCCGATGCGTGTCATGTGCTCCTCCTTGAGTGGCGTGTCCCTGTTCGCATTGTGTCATTGACTCAATGGTCCGGGTGCGGGGACCTCGAAAGGGAGGTGAGCTGCCGTGCGTCCAAACAACCCGACGGCGGCTCAGATACCTCGCGCGAGGTATCTGCGCCGCCGTCGGATAGTAAATCGAGCGGGACGGGGTCGTTCGTCCTCATTGGAAGCTGTCGAGCACAACCTCGGCGACGGCGGCGACCAAGTCAGGCCTGTCCTCCGATTCGGAGTCGTCGGTTTCGGTCATGACGGAGATGATGATGGGCTTGCGATCGGGAGGCGTCACCATTGCGATGTCGTTCTGAATCGCATCCGAGTGTCCCGACTTGTCTCTGACGACCCATCCTTCGGGCGCGCCCGCGCGGATGAGCGGGTCTCCCGTCTCGTTCGCCGACATCCAGTCGAAGAGAACCTTGCGATCATCGTCCGAGAGTCGCTTCGCATCGAGAAGGCCCTGCAGGTTGGCGGTGAATGCGGCCGGGGTGGTGGTGTTGTCCGTGCTGCCCTCTTCGACGTCGTTGAGCTCCGGCTCTTCGTCGGTGACCTCGGTCGTCGAGTCACCGTCCTTCTCCATGGCGTCGTCGAGAGCCTCTGGTCCGCCAAGCTCATCAAGCACAATGTTCATCGCCAGGTTGTCGCTGACCCTCAGCGCGCTCTCGGCCACATCTTCCAGTGGCAGCCCGTCGTCGACGTGCTTCTCCGTCACCGGTGTCCATCCGGCCTCATCGACATCGGCCTGAGTCCAGGTCACGTTCTTCTCAAGCTCTTTCGGCGTCGTGCGATCGAGGAGTTCGGCGACGGCGAAGACCTTGAGCGAGGAAGCGAAGCCGAAGCGCTCGTCTGCACGGTGGTCAACTGATTCGCCGGACTCGGTATCGAGCGCGCTGACTCCGACTCTCGCGTCGTAGCGAGCTTCGAGTTTCTTGAGCTGGTCTTCGAGTCGCTGGTGGTCGTTGTTGTCAGTCGGGCTGTTTGAGGTTTCGGTCTGTGTATTGGACCGGTCAGGCTGAGCCTCACTCGGAGTGCAGCCGGCCAATGCCATGGCTGCCAGTGTCGACGCAGCGACGCACTGCAGGATACGGGCGTTCATCGATTCGTTCCGTTCTCTCCCCGACGGGAGTCGACTTCAGGTGGATCGGCGGGCCGAGCACTGTCTCGGGTTCGATGTGCTTGCAATGCTCGCTGTTGAACATCTTTCTCCACTGCTGCCATGCGGTCGAAGACTGAAACCCTCGTTCTCATATCGATAGCGCATACCATGAGGTCATGGACCTGGTAGACGCCTGTCGGACATTCACCGCTGTCAGCGAACTCGGCAGTATGACACTTGGTGCTGCCGCCGACGGAATCCCGCAGCCGGTGGCCAGTCGGCGCATCGCAGGGCTTGAGAAGCAGCTCGGTGCGCGGCTCCTCGAACGGACCGGACGGGGAGTGAGTCTCACACCGTTCGGTCGCGACATGCTGGTCCCGGCAACGCGGCTGGTCGAACTGGCAGACGAGCTGCTCATCGGTGCAGACCGGGCAAAGTTGCGGCCCATCTCTCTGGCAGTCCCGACTTCCTGCTCGACACGAAATCTTGCGGTGCTGGCGGCATCGATGAAGGACCGGGGGCTTCGGGTCGACTTCCGCTCGAGTCCGCCTGGAAGGCGGTCCGACGATCTCGCCGGGAGACGAGTGCGCGCTTCGGTGCAGACCGTTCCCGCAGACGAAGGCACTTGGATTGTCGCGTTGGGGTGTGCTCATCGCTCTCCGCTGACGGCTCCGGTGCGGATCGCCGACCTGCGGAGATCTCGGGCGCGGGTCCCCGGCGATGATCTCGAACTTGCAGGTCGACGCCTGCGAGTGATGAGCGAGGACAACGTTCCGCACATTCGCGACCGGGTCCGACGGTCCGCCGAGACCGCTGGTCTGCTTCCCTACCAAGTCATTGTGGACACCTCAGACCCTGACGCGGTCGCGGCGGTGCTCAGTGACGGTGATCTGCTGCTGTGCAGCGAGGCCGAGGCCGCAGAATTGGATCTTCCCTGGGCACCGCTCATCGACCCGACGATTTCTCGGGGCTATGAATTGGCGGCCGCCGCGGACGAGGACATAATGCTGCTTGCCGACTTCACCGAGGAGGTCGCTGATTGCCTCGGCGGACCGGTCGCCTCCGAGGCGAACAGGCGGCCTTCGAGGTCGGGAAGGCGACGATCGCTGTCCAGCGGTGCCGCCTCGGCGCCCGTTCCGCGGACCACGCGGTCGAGGGGTGAAGCGCCATGATCGAACGGAAGAGAGTCATCAGGGCGGCCGGAGCAGAGCTTGAACAGGCGGGTCTGAGCGCCAGAATCATCGCCCGTGATCTCGATACGAACGCCGAGGTTGCGCTCGCACCCGACGGAGCGCTGCCGCTGGCGTCGCTGGTCAAAGTGCCGATTGCACTGGCAGTGCTCAATCGGATTGTGGCGGGGGACCTTGCCGCCGACGAGCAAGTCCGAGTCGAACCGGCCGTTGCCGAATCTGCGAGTCCGACAAGTGCTGCACGCTTTCGGCACCCGGCGCGGATCGCGGTCGAGGATCTGCTCACCTTGGCCGTGTGCTTCAGCGACAACACTGCCGCCGATGCACTGCTTGACCTTGTTCCTGCAGCCGAGGTGCAAAGGGATCTCGATGCTCTCGGGCTGCGGACCATCGATATCCGCCACCGGCTCGATGCGCTGACGATGACACCGTTGGAGAGCCTCGACAGAGCCGAAGCGCACCTGGCCTACGACCTCGCACAGATTCGATCGTCCCAGGGCGACGGGCATCGGATATGGCAGCTCGACGTCTCCCGCGCCAACTCCGCCACGGCTCGCGGGCTGATGGGCCTCCTCGCCGAGGTCTGGCGCCCCGCGAGGCTCGACCACGGCGTCGCCGCCCGGCTGCGGGAGCTGATGTCCGGGAACGTCGTTCGCCACCGACTTGCGCCCGACCTGATGTCCGATTCGGCTCGGTGGTCGTCGAAGACGGGCACCTTGCTCCATCTCAGGCACGAGATCGGTGTCGTCGACCACGCCGACGGTCAGGCGATCGCCATCGTCGTGCTCAGCGAATCGAGCAATCCCGCTTCGGTTCAGCCCGCCGCGGAGGCTGCTCTCGGTGCCGCTGCCCGTGCCCTTCACGATCTGCTGAGGTGAGGGGAACGTCGGTCCGCAGACACTCTTTCCCTCCCGAACTACCTGACGGCGGCCCAGCAACCTCGCGCGAGGTATCTGGGCCGCCGTCAGGTAGTAATTCAGAAGGAGGGGAGGACGGAGCCGTCGGCCCACTTCTTCTCGATGAACTTCTTCACCTCGGGGGAGTGGAGCAGCTCGTCGAGCTTCTTGATGTTCTCGTCGTCCTTGTTCTCCGTGCGCACGGCGAGGAAGTTGCCGTAAGGGTTGTCCTCGGCCTTCTCCAGCAGAATGCCGTCCTTGGCCGGGTTGAGTCCGGCTTCGAGGGCGTTGTTTCCGTTGATCACCGAAGCATCGACGTCCTCGAGGGTGCGAGCCAGCTGCGCGGCGTCGGCCTCGACGAACTTCACGTTCTTCGGGTTGTCCTCGACGTCGGAGAGCTTCGCGTCGACCGCGTCCACGCCGTCCTTGAGGGTGATGAGCTTCGCGTCTTCGAGCATCTTCAGCGCACGACCCTGGTTCGACGGATCGTTGTTGATGCCGATCTTCGCGTTCTTCGGGATGTCACCCACGTCCTTGATGTCCTTCGAGAACAGCGCGAAGGGCTCGAGGTTGATGGGCTTGAACCCGGTGATCTCGTAACCCTGGCCCTCGACCTCGGAATCGAGGTACGGCTTGTGCTGGAAGTAGTTCGCGTCGATGTCGCCGTCGTTGAGCGCCTTGTTCGGCAGCGTGTAGTCCGTGTACTCGGTGACCTCGATGTCGAGGCCGGCATCCTCGGCGAGGTTCTCATCCACGTAGCGCAGGATGTCGCCCTGCGGCACCGGGGTCGCACCCACGGTGAGCTTCGTGATGTCGCCGTCCTTCTCACCGACGGAATCGGTGCCGCCGCCGACGAGTCCGCAGCCCGAGAGCAGCAGAGTCGCGCTGGTCGCGATCGCAATGAGCTTGGTCTTCATGGTTCTCCTTGAGATGTGTGTTGTGTGGTGAAGAGTGCAGTTGAGGTGGGAGTCGCCGAGGCGGCTCAGCGGTGGTCGACCGCGCGGGCCAGCCGATCGCCGATGAACTGGATGATCGTGACGATGAGGACGAGGACGATGATGCAGGCGATCATCGTGTCCGCCTGGTAGCGCTGATAGCCGTAGGAGATCGCCAGCGCGCCCAGACCGCCGCCGCCCACGGCACCGGCCATCGCGGTGTAGGACACCAATGTCACCGAGGTGACCGTGGCAGCTCCGATGAGACCGGGCAGAGCTTCGGGGACGTAGACCTGGCGGATGACCTGGCCGTTCGAGGCTCCCATCATCAGGGCGGCTTCGATCTTGCCTTCGGAGACCTCGCGCAGCGAGTTCTCGACGAGACGGGCATAGAAGGGGATCGCGCCGATCGTCAGCGACACCACGGTCGCCTGCCAGCCCAGTGCTGAGCCGACGACGAATCGGGCGAAGGGGATGAGCGCGATGATGAGGATGATGAACGGGATCGAGCGAGTGATGTCGACGATGAAGGACAGCACCCGGTAGACGACCGGGTTCGAGTTCAGCCCGCCTCTCGATGCGGTGAACAGCCAGATGCCCAAGGGCAGTCCGAAGAGGACGGCAAGTCCGGTCGACCAGGCCGTCATGAGCAGAGTCTCGATGGTGGCCGGCCACATCTGATCGGTGATCGCCGGGTTGTCGAACCATGTGGGATCGTTCATCAGGCAGCCTCCTCCGCATAGATTCCATCGGCTTTCAGGGCGCTGATCAGCTCTTTCGCCTGTTCGGCCGTGTCAACGGAGAACCGCAGTCGACCGACCTGACGGCCTTCGATCGTCTCCACGGCTCCGGCGAGGATCGCCTCGGCGCTCGCTCCGGCATTCCGCGCGGCGGTGAGCACGGTGGGCAGGTCCGTTCCCGCCAGGGACACCTCGACGAGGCGGCTCGCCCCGTCATCGATGCTGACCGGTGGCAGGGGGACGAGATCCTTGGCCAGGACCGATCCGGGTTCGGCGATGACCTCGGCGAGTTTCCCGGTCTTGGCCACGCGGCCGTCGGCGAGCAGCGTCACGGAGTCGCAGATCTCGCGGATGACGGACATCTCGTGCGTGATGATGAGGACGGTGATGCCCAGGCGGTCGCGCAGCGAGCGGATGAGACCGAGGATCTGATCCGTCGTCGTCGAATCCAGCGCCGAGGTGGGCTCATCGCACAGCAGCACCTTCGGTTCGGCGGCCAGGGCGCGGGCGATGCCGACGCGCTGCTTCTGCCCGCCCGAGAGCTGGGAGGGGTAGTTGTCGACGCGGTCGCCGAGGCCGACGAACTCGAGGAGCTCACGGGCCTTGGCCAGACGTTCGGCCTTCGGCACTCCGGCGATCTTGAGCGGGTGGGCGACGTTCTTCAGCGCCGTGCTCGAGTCGAGGAGGTTGACGTGTTGGAAGACCATGCCGATGCTGCGGCGGGCCTCGCGCAGTCCGGAACCGGACTGGTTCGTGAGGTCGACGCCGTTGATCGACACCGTCCCGGAGGTGGGGGACTCGAGTCCGGTCAGGCAGCGGATGAGCGTGGACTTGCCGGCGCCGGAGCGGCCGACGATGCCGTGGATCTCTCCGGCCGGGACCGAGAGGTCGATCTCCTCCAGGGCGACGGTCTCTCCGAACACCTTCCGCAGTGCGCGCAGTTCGATCACAGGCGCCTCCTCGTGTGGTTGGTCAGTGCCGCGCACGGTGGTGGACGGCAGAAAAATGGGGATGGGTCGGTCTACGGTCCAGTAGGGCCGACGATTCAGGATGACAAGGAAACGCATGATCCTCACAGGTAGATGTCATAAAAAGACGCATAACGGAGTGATCGTGATGGAGAACTCACTCTCAGAGGACCCGGTCCAAGGTGACGACGAGATGAACTCGAATGAAAGCCGGCGACAATGCAAACCGCAGTTCTCCTTGTCGTAACCCCGCGGCCACCTCGGCGGCGTATCCCTGAAAAATCGGATTGGACCGGCCACGATGGGACGCACATGCACGAGCAGACGACGAGGATTGCAGCGATCGTTCCCTGCCACAACGAGGAGATCACCGTCGCCAAGGTCGTCGGCGACCTCAAGGCCGCCCTTCCCGGCATCACGGTCTACGTCTACGACAACTGCTCGAGCGATCGCACCTCACAGCGCGCCGCGGAAGCTGGTGCCATCGTCCGCAAGGAGGACGTCCCCGGCAAGGGCAACGTCGTCCGCCGCGCCTTCGCCGATATCGATGCCGACATCTACGTGATGATCGACGGCGACGATACCTACGAGGCGGCCCACCTGCCCGACATGATCGACACCCTGATCTCGGGCCCGTACGACCACGTGCTCGGTGTCCGCCAGGACAACCAGGAGACCACGTCGTACCGGCCCGGCCATGAAGCCGGGAACAAGATGTTCAACCGGCTGACCGGATGGCTCTTCGGCTCCGAAGTCTCCGACATGCTCTCGGGCTACCGCGTCTTCTCCCGCCGCTTCGTCAAATCGTTCCCCGCGATCAGCCGTCGGTTCGAGATCGAGACCGAGCTGACCGTGCACACGATGTCCCTTCGTCTTCCCACCACCGAGGTGGCCGTGGACTTCCGTGACCGACCCGACGGAAGCGAGTCGAAGCTGTCGACCTTCAAAGACGGGTTCCGCATCCTCGGGCTGATCTCCGCCCTCGTTCGACACGAACGACCCCGCCTGTTCTACGGCACACTCACCGCCGTGCTCGCCGCACTGTCGCTGGCCTTCGGCCTGCCCGTGGTGTGGGAGTTCTGGCAGACCGGACTCGTGCCCAGGTTCCCGACAGCGATCCTCGCCACTGCACTCATGGGACTGGCGTTCCTGCTCGGCAGCGTCGGCCTGACCCTGGACGGTCTGCGCCGAGCTCGTCGAGAGACCTCCCGCCTGGCCTACCTCAGTCTGCCTGCCGTCAGCGGTCGACCCGTCTCACAGCGCCAGACCCCGGGACAGACTGGTCCCGCGGATCGAGAGTTCTCAGCTCCGGAGGCGGAGATCTTTGCCGATGCAGCACGGTTGAAGCCGAGCCAGCAGGTGCGGGCACGCTTCGCTTCATGATCGAACAGCAATCGACGAATGATCCGGAGCCACGCCGCACTGACTCACCGAAGCCGAGTGCGAAGCCGCTGACCTCCTCCTCATGGCGCACCGGCTCGTCGGTGCGTGCTCTGCTGAAGCGACCTCTGCTGTGGGATCTGCTGCTCGGGGTCCTCACCGCGATCTGGTCGGCGATCTTCCTGCGTCTGTTCTGGCCGGGCCGGGTCAACGTCGACATCGCCAACCAGTACCTTCAGGCCACTGGAGAGATTCCGTACTCCGATTGGCATCCGCCGGTGATGAGCGCGGTGTGGGGAATCCTCCTCGACATCACCGGAGACCCGGGGAGCCTGCTTCTGTTGCAGGTCGGCCTGCTCGCCGCGGCCGCGTGGGGGACCGGTGTGCTCGTCCACCGATCCGGGGCGCCGAGGTGGGTGTCGCTCTTGGGGCCGACCATCATGGTCACCCCCTGGGTCGTCTCCCAGATGACGACGCTGTGGAAGGACACACAGATGGCCGTGGCCATCCTGCTGGCCGTCGTCCTCATTATGATCACTCGCTCCGTCCCGAAGACGTGGCCGCTGTGGCTTCCGGCGCTGGTCCTCCTCGTCTACGCGGTGGGAGTCCGGAAGAACGCGGTGTTCGCGGTCGTGCCGATCGCCGTCTACGGCGGATGGTGCTTGGTGCATCTGTGGCGGCACCGTCGCGGACGAGCTGGAGACTCAGCCACGACGGTCTCCGAGTCACCTGAGACTTCAGAGCCGCCAGCGGCCTCTGCGAAGAAAGGGCGCCCGCTTCTGCTGACGGCGGCCTCGTCACTGATCGTTCTCGTACTCATCGGCGGAGGTGTCAAGGTCACCGATGCTGTCATCGACTCGCAGATGGGAGTGACGAAGACCGGCCAGATCTCGCAGATCTTCCTCGACGATGTGATGTTCTCCGTCCCCGACGCCGAACTTAAGAAGTCCGGGGCCCCGAAGGAACTCACCGACCACATCAGTTCTGCCCGCGAGAAGTGCCTGGAGAAGGGTGAGCTCTGGGATTCGTACTGGAACTGCTTCGGCAAGGGCGAGAGCGGGGAGAACTTCTCGCCGATCGCTCACCAGGACGCGCTCAAGCAGCTGTGGCTCGACCACGTCATCACTCACCCGCTGCGGTACGCCGAATACCGGGCAGCTGTGTTCTCCTATTATTTCTTCACCTCCGGGGTCGAGTACTGGCCTGCTGAATGGAATGGCAAAGCGTCGGATGTCGGCATCGAGCAGGGTGATCCCAAAGCCGACTACATCATGCGCCCGTATGTCGAGGACTTCGCGCTCGGCACATTCCCGATGCTGTTCGCCCCCTGGTTCTGGACTCTGACAGCAGTGGTGCTGCTCGGCCTTGCCTATCGAGCGCATCGGAGCGGTCACGGGGGACCGGTCCGCAAGCGATCCTTCTGGCCCGAGATCACGACCTTGGCCGCCTCGGCGCTGTGCTACGTCTTCGGGTACTTCCCGATCGTGCCGGAGCACCATTTCCGGTACACGTTCTGGCCGGCACTGGGACTGACCATGGCCGCCGTGCTTGCGATCGCCATGTGGCGTCGCCCGGACCGGGACGCGGCCACCCGCCCGAGCGCGGCTTCCAGCAAGTCCGAATCCTAGGGCCATAGACTGGCACCAGTTATGAAAGAGTCATTATCGGATCGTCTCCGGCGCCTGGCGGTGGAAGCCTTCAAGTTCCTCACCGTCGGCGGGCTCGGCTATATCGTCGACGTCGGCCTGTCGAACCTTCTGGCCTATGGGTTCGGTCCGATCCCCGCTCTCCTCGAGGGCAGTCCGATCAAGTCGAAGATCGTCTCAACGATTCTGTCGATGATCGTCGTGTGGATCGGCAATAAGCTCTGGACCTACGGCGACCGGACCACGAACTCGAACATGCGCGGCATCGTCCTGTTCATCGCGGTCAACCTCGCCGGCATGATCATCACCGTCATCCCCCTCGGCGTGACGTGGTACCTGCTCGATATGCGCGACCAGCTCACCTACAACATCTCGACGAATGTCATCGGCATCGGACTGGCGATGATCTTCCGCTTCTACGCTTACCGCACGTGGGTCTTCAAAGACGAATCACCCCACGCCGAGGTGGTCGTGCCCATGGAGGAATCGAGCCGAGTCCCCGACGACCGGAGCTGAGAACCGCGGCCCCATGCACTGCTGGCTGAGATTGTCGCGTCGGGCTGATTGCAACCGCAAAACTGCCGCTTAGGTGGGGTGAATGGTCACGTCCTCCGCAGTATTCTGTGACCATTTCGCCTACCGAAGGGACGAGATAGCCCAGCCTGGGCACTCAGGCGGTGCCGCGGAGCTTGCGGTAGGCGCTGACTACGGGGGTCGGGGTGACGGTGCGCAGCTCGGCACGGAGCAGCATCCTCTTCTGCTTGAGCCAAGCCGACCGACGATTTGGCAGCTGACCGGCCCGTGCGCGGGTGGCCAACAGTCCGAGGTCTCGGCGCAGCTGTCCGTCTTGCGCGTGGAAGTAGTTCTCGGCCAGCCATTCAGAGTCAGGGAATCCGATTGACCCGGCAGCAACATCGGCCAATGTGCCGGTGGCACCGGAGCCTTCGAAGACCTCGTTGAGCAGCTCGGCGTTGAAGCCGAAGTCCGAGATGAGCAGGGTCGGAATGCCCTGATCGATGGATTCGAGTGCCGCAGTCGAGGACACAGTGACCAGGGCCGAGCCGTCCATGAGGAAGTCGCTGAGGGGACCGTAACCCAACTCGATGCGTTCCGTTCCAGGCACTCGGCGAGTGCGGAAGTCGTCCAGGATCTCGAAGTAGGAGTGCTGCTCGTGGTGGGTCTCGAACTCACCGGGGCGTGACCGCATCTTGATGATCGCCGTCGACTCCGGGTGAATGTCGGCGAATTCGGCCAGGGCAGCAATGATCGCCTCACGGCCGGCTCGCTCGGCCGGGACCTTCGCCTGCGGGGCGAAGACCAGAGTGCGTGGGGTCGCAGGGGCACCGGTTCGTGCGGCACCCGATGAGTAGGGCGCGGTGGTGACGGATGGTGGAGTCTCCTCGGCGAGGTGTTCCGCTGGTGCCGCGAGCTGCGGGATGCCCTCCGAACGCAGCATCGGAAGGCGCGCCAACAGGACTTCGCAGGGGACCTGCGACTGTGCGCTCGCCTCGGTGTAGGCGTTCACCTCGGCGGAGGAGTGGGCGATGAACGCATCCATCAGCCGGCGATAATTCATTCCTTTGCCGCTGGCCGGCAGACCCATTCCCGGCAGGCCCGAGACCAACGCCGGCCGGTCGGTGCGGGTGTGCGCGGTGAGGAAGACCTGGGCGACGATCGGACCGGTGGCGGCACCGAGGACGATATCGGGGGAGTGATCGGCGATGACCTGCGCGAGGTCGGACCGGGCGATGACGGGGACCTCGCGGTGCTCCCAATCGGTGCCGGCGACGGCACTGTCGATCTGCTCATCGGTCGGCAGGATCGGGTTGTCGACGAGAAACACGCGCCCCTCAACGTCGGGCAGACTGGAGAGCAGCTGGGTCGCCCATTTGAGGTAGGACTCGCTGTCGGAGACCGAGAGGATGCGGATCGGGGCGAGCCCTGCCGATCGCCGAGGCGGCAGCACCGGGCCGTCCGGATAGTTCGACTGTGCGGACGGCCCGTCCGCGCGGGTGCGCTCCGTCAGATGAGAGGGCCGCGGTGGCGCGTCGGAGTGCGACGGGGGCAGCATCGGCCCGCTGTAGTGGGGATCGCCTGGTTCAGGAATCGTCATCTGCCTTGACCGACTGGGCGTTGAGGGACTTTCGCAGACTATCGGGTGAAGCACCGGTCCACCACTTCGCGGGGATCTCGGTGACGTCGATCGTCACGTCCGGATTGAGCACGGACAGGGACACCGCAGCGGTCGACGGCAGGCTGCGGATCGTCGAATCCGGCGGCAGGTTGATCAGACGCAGCTCGATCGGCAGGCCGAGGTGCTTGATCCGCACCCGGTCATCACGGCCGAGGTCGGCCAGGAACTCCTCGGTTTCACGCCGATGCGGGTAGTACGTGATCGATCCGTGAGTGTCGATGATGTCGTCGACCCAGGCCCGGTAGGCGAAGGCGTCGATGAGTCCGTCGGCGGCCAGGGACGAACCGATGACCGGATTGTCCCGTGGGTGGCTGCCGCCGGTGGGCAGGGTCTGGAGGTGCTCGAACCGGTGGCGGGTGATTTCGCCACCGGACTTGAGGAACGCCTTGCGCAGCGGCTTCGCCACCGGCAGGGCAGTGTGCCAGCGCAGCTTGCCGACCGTCGCCAGGTGGCGAAGCCGGTCTGCGACGTGTGCGGCCATGACCGTGCGCGAAGCCTTGAGCTTCTGCCGGGGCCGGACGAGGGGACCGCGCTTGGCGGCGAGGATCTCGATCGCCGAATAGGTGGCCAGACCGTCGTCGAGGATGACGACCTCGGGCATGCGGCGCTCGAGATACGCAAGCGACAAGGCCTTGTGGACCTCACCCGAACAGGTATCGCCGAGGTAGATCCGATCGAAGGTGTTCTTGCGCAGCAGTCCCGGCTTCGCCCCGTCACGTTCGAGACGGACGTTCTTCGGCAGCCAGGCCGGGTCGAAGGCGTCGAGGAAGGACGTCATTCCCTTCGCGCTCGCCCGGGCGCGAATGAGCAGATCCTCCGTCGGCTCGTGGGATTCGAGTGCAGAGAGGAACTGCAGCGGGGATTCGACGAAGGCCACCGAGGTCATTCGGGTGCTCTTCTTCCCTGCGCAGCTCTTGCCTGCACCGTTCTTGACCGCCTCGTCCTTGGCCGCCGAGTCACTCGACTTCTTGGCCTTCTTCGAGTTCGCCTTGGTCTTCTCAGCCATCAGCAATTCAGCCATTCTTTCTCAGCTTCGATGGATCGACGGCGATGCCGTGGTCCTTGAGCACGTGTTGGGTGCGCTTCGCCTTCGAGACCACCCGCTGCTTGACGGCACTGAGGGTCTTCCTGTGCAAGGGGATCTCCTGTTGACCGGGCAGGTCGAGCTTGGTCAGGCGTTTGCGCTTGAAGTACTTCATATCGGGACCGCCCACAGCACCTGCGAGGAACTCGATCGCGTTCTGCCGCAGATAGGAGGCCGAGTCCGACTGCATGCAGTAGGTGACGGCATCGATGAGCGGATTGAGATCCTTCGTCGCACCGACTTGAGCATCGGCACCCGCCGCCCCCGACCCGGAAGACTCACGGGACGACGGCCCCGCCTCGGCGAGGTCGCCCGGCAGGGCATACCGGCCCGAGTGGAGGGCATCGATGATGGTCAGCGGGATGCGGTTGCTGTTCTGGTACGGCGCGAGCGCGGCCAGCAGCGCGGTGGTGCCGACGGCCGCTGTCTCGCAGCCGTAGAGTCCCTTCGCGGTCGCCAGTCCGGTCGAGAAGCAGGAGACGACGAGCTCGGGTCGGGTGGCGGAGACGACGATCTCGGCCAGCAGCGGCACGTCGGCGAGCACGAAGTCGAGGCCGAGTTCCTCGCTGCGCCTGCGCAGCGGACCGATCGTCGTCCGCGCCGAGGTCGGGTGCGGTTTGAAGATCACCGTGGTCAGACCTGCGTCCTTGACCTTGTCGAGCATCCGCAGGTGCAGATCGATCTCCTCCTCAGCCGTGATGAGGTCGAGCTGCGCAAGGTACTGACCGAGGACGAGCGCACTGCCTTCGATCGGCGCATCGAGACGGGCGCTCGCCAGCTCATCGGCCACCTCGGCGGTCATATCGTCGATGACTCCGGCCAGATCCGCGGTCGGCAGGACCACGCGCTGCGGGGAATGTTCGGCCAGCTGACGTGGGGTGATGCCGGGCAGAAGATCCGTATAGAAGATCGTCTTCAGCCGCTGCCACTGCGGCAGGGTGAGCGGATTGCGGATCGGTCCGTAGCTCATCAGCCCGTCCGAGTGGACGCTGATGTCAGCGGTGGCGAAGATCTGCGTGAGCGCCCCGGCAGGGTGGCCGGGCAGGGACTCGACGATGAGTTCGAGGTCATCGTGGTCGTCGATGGCCCATTCCCGGCGCAGGGCGCGTTCCATGATCGGCGCACGTTCGCCGGAGATGCCGAAGGCCTTCGGATGGTTGGGCCAGACCGTGGCATTCCAATCCACAACAGCATCGAAATCGGCGAGCAGTCCTGCCGATCCGGGCATGGCGTCGGCTGCCGGGGTGAGTTCGGGGGCGAAGGAATTGTTCGCCACGACGAGGATCCGACGTTCGTCCTGGTCACCGAGGCGGCCAGCGCGGATGAGCGCGGAGATGTTCGCGAGCTGGTATTGGGTGGAGATCTCGATGATCTGGGTCATCAGCGGGCCCTCCTGACGATCGGTTCGATCACGGGCAGCCGGCGTTCGCCGTAGTTCGTCAGCGCGAGGTCGATGACGTCGTTGCTGATGTTCTTCAAGGTGTTCACGGCACCGAGGTTGAGCTGCTCGCGCACGGTGCGCGACATCGATGAACCCCGGTTGAAGATCTGGAAGTAGAGGATAGAGAGGAAGTTGCGCACGGCCTTCTGCTCGAAGTCGCGGTTGTCCGGGTTCGTCTCGAGCATGGCGAAGACCGACCGGAAGGCCGGGATGAAGTCGAGCTGCCGTTCGTCGAAGATCGCCGTCAACGAGGTGGTGCTGCCCTTCCGGTAGCACAGGCCCGCCGTGTCGACGACGGCGAAGGTGTCGGCTTCGAGGTGGTGGCGCCATGTCCAGGGCCGGTCCTCGCAGGTGCGCAGCTCCGGGTTGAAGTCGAGGAGTCCGCGATCGGCCATGGAGCGGGAGTAGATGCCGGTCCAGCATTCCGGGAAGTCGACCATCGTCGATGCATCATGGGGCAGGATGTGCTCGCGTGGGTTCAGCGCCGTGTTGTGCTTCGCGCAGGGGGCCCGGCGCAGCTTCCGGTTGAAGCCGTTGACGATGAGGTAGTTCGTCTTCACGAAGTCGACACCGAGTCCCGTGATGGCGTCGGTGAGCGAGCGCAGGTGCCCGGGTGCGTACCAGTCGTCGGCGTCGAGGTAGGTGATCGTCCGTCCGCTCGACGCTTCGAGGGCCGCGTTGCGGGCGGTGGAGACCCCACGGGATTCCGCGTTGTGGATCTCGACGAGATTGAGCCGGTCGGCGTAGTCCGCGATCACCCCGGCCGTGTCGTCGGCCGAGCCGTCATTGACGACGACGACCTCGAGTTCGTCCTTGCCGAATCCCTGATTGACGAGGCCTCTGAGGCTTCCGCCGATCGTCTCTTCGGCGTTCTTCGCCGCGATGACGACGCTGACGACTGGTTGGGGCATGTGGTCCTTCCGCAGAATCCCGATTGCTGTTCGCGTCCGATCGATCGTAGGGGTGGGAAGAGAACAGAAAGTTGCGCGCAGGTGTCCGGGAATGTTCGCCGACGTTCATCTGGTGTTCGTCCCCTGCCTCTAGTCTTGGCCGATGCAGAGCCTGCGACTCTTCCACTTCGACATCCCGACCTGGGGCAACTTCGGTGACAAAGTCCTGTTCCCGGTCGTCAGGGATGCTTTCCGGGTCCTCGGCGGTGCGGATTCCGCGCGTGGGGAGCCGAACTTCACGTTCGCCTCGGCGGCGGCTCTGCGGCGCGAAGTCGATGAGGCGGCGGTGGCCCGAATCAATGCCACCGCTGATGCCGTCGTCATCGGCGGTGGCGGACTGTTCCTGCAGGATACGAACCCGAACCGGCTGTCCGGGTGGCAGTGGAAGATCTCACCCGAGGCTCTTCGCAGCCTCGAGATTCCCCTCATCGTCTATGCGCTCGGGGACAACCGGTTTCCCGGGCAGCCGGAGTTCGACGACCTCATGCGCGCGCACGTGAGGCAGGTGCTCGACCAGTCGGCCTTCTTCGGATTGCGCAACACCGGGAGCATGTCGACGATGGGCGCGCTGTTGGGGGAGTCGGACCGCATCGTCTTCCAGCCGTGTCCGACGACGATCCTCGATCACCTGTACGCGCCGTTGGCCGCCCGGCGACCGGATCCGAGTGAGAAGACCGTGGCCATCCAGATGCTCGTCCATCCGCGGCAGATCGCGGCTGGGTACGATGCCGAGACCATCCACGAGGCGACCGTCCGTGCCGCTCGGATCCTCGTCGGCAAGGGGTGGAGAGTGCTGAGCACGCCGTTCCATCCCGATGATGCGGAGGTCTCCCGTCGGCTTGTCGCCGAGGTGGCCGGAGTCGAAGAGGTGCGACTGTACGGCCATGATGTCGGGTTCTTCTCCGGCATCGACGTCTTCGCGTCCGTGCCGTATGTGCTCGGCGGGCGCGGGCATGCGCAGATGATTCCGTTCGGTGTCGGTTCGATTCCGATCTCCGTCGATCTGCATGCGAAGCTCGGCTATTTCGCTGAGAATATCGGGCATCCGGAGTTCGTGGTGCCGGTCGGGCCGGAGGGGATGCGCAGCGGGGCGACGTCGGGCGGCGGGGCGACGTCGGGCTCCGGCGCCGAGGTTGGAAGCGGCGTGGCGACGGGCACCGGTACGACCCCGGGCACCGGCACCGAGGCGGGCAGCAACTCCGAGGCAGCCGATGCGCTGGCTGCCCGGATGGTCGCCGCGCTTGAGCATGCGTATGCCGGTGGCGCCGATCTGCAGGCCGATCTGGCCGACACCCGTGCACGATTCGCCGGAGTCACCGAGGACAACCTTGCCGGCATCCGTGACTCTCTGCAGCCGCGCACCCGGACGACGCCGTCGCCGGGCTGGGGCGGGGGCGGTGCCGGTCCGTGCATAGAAGACACGGATTCGCGCACCGCCGGCGTATCCCCGCAGCCAAACGGTCCGCGTCTGCGCATGGCCGAAGACATCCGCGCTGAGGAATTCCATGTCGCCGCCATCGCCGAATCCGAGGAGGTCGCGGCCCAACAGGCCCGCGCGCTGGCCCGGGTCGACCGGGATCTCGATCAGGCGCGACGCGAACACGCACGCTCCCTGGAAGACGCCCGCACCCGAGCGCAGGAGAAGCTGCGCGCCCTCGAAGGCGAACGCGACGAAGCGTTCACAGAGGTCGAACATCAGCACGGCCGCATCGCCGAGCTCGACAAGCAGATCGCGGCGCTGAGCGAGGAAGCGACACGGAGCGCTCAAGCACTCGACGACGTGGAGCAGCGCACCGCAGGTGACGAGGCACGTGTGCTCGCGGCCAAGGTGCGTCACGGAATCCGGTGGAGACTCCGCCGACTGAAACGTCGCGGCTGACGACGGCGGGGACACGGATCGATCGAGCCCCCTCGGTGAGGGGACAGCGAACCCAACCCGCCGCTGACGACGGCGGGAATGCGAACCGGTACCACCACCTCGGCGAGGGAACGCGAATCGGCGCCACCACCTCGGTGAGGTGATGGCGCCGAATCAACGCTCGCGTCCGGGCAAGCGCCCGGTGTCAGGTGTGGTTCAGGCCGTGACCTTGCGCAGCGAGTCGATCTTCGATTCCTCGCCCGGCATGACGCGCTTCTGCCCGTCGCCGAATGCGGTTTCGAGGACGCGGACGCCCTTGACGAGGGAGGCGAACTCGCGCGGTTCCATCGATGCGGACTGGTCGGATCCCCACATCGAGGAGTCGAGCGTGATGTGACGTTCGATGGTCACAGCACCCAGAGCGGCGGCGGCGAAGGAGATCTCGAGGCCGAGCTCGTGGCCGGAGTAGCCGACCGGGACTCCGTAGCGTTCGCGCATAGCCGGAATCGCCTTGAGGTTGACCTCTTCGGGCGGCAGCGGGTAGGTCGAGGTGGCGTGCATGAGCACGAGCTTGTCACGGTCGAAGACCTCGACGGCCCGGTCGAGGGTCTCCCAATCGGACATGCCCGAGGAGCACAGGACGGGCTTGCCGGTGGCGGCGATCGCGCGCAGCAGCTCGAAGTCCGTCAGCGAGGCCGAAGCGACCTTGTAGGTCAGGGCGTCGAACTCGTTCTCGAGGAAGTCGACGGAGTCGGTGTCCCACGGGGAGGCGAACCACTGCAGTCCGACTTCCTTCGCGTAGCGGTCGATCTCGGTGTATTCGTCGATGCCGAACTCGACGCGGTGCTTGTAGTCGATGTAGGTCATCTCGCCCCACGGGGTCGAGCGCATCTTCGACTTCTGGTGTTCGGGGACGGCCACCTCGGGGTTGCGCTTCTGGAACTTCACAGCCTGGGCGCCGGCGGTGACGGCGACGTCCATGAGCTGCTTGGCGATGTCGACGTCTCCGTTGTGGTTGATGCCGATCTCACCGATCATGTACACGGGCTGGTTCGGGCCGACGAGGTGTTCTCCGATGGCCACGGGGGCGAGTTGATCAGTCATGAAACCTGCTTTCGGTTGGCACGCGAAATCTCCGCGCGGTGGGTGAACTGCGGCTGGTGCCGCGGGACGGACGGTTGATCGTCGGGGAAGGCGGACGCGTGGCCGGACATGGCCGCCGACTGGTGGCCGGCCAGATGTTCTGACTGGTGGCCTGCCAAGGTCGATGGGTGTCCGGTGGGCGACCGCAGTGAGGTCAGCGTCGGATTCGGAAGTGGTTCGGCCGCCTCGGCGGGGATCGGGATGAGGTCGCAGACCTCACGCACCGCACCCCGTCCGCCGGGCCGATCGAGGATGACGCGGGCGGCAGCGAGGACCCGCGGGTGGGCGTCGGCGACGGCGATGGGCCAACCGACGACGTCGAAGGCCTCGAGGTCGTTGATGTCGTTGCCGACGTAGGCCACGCGGGCCGGGTCGAGGTCGTTGGCGGTGATCCACGCGTCGAGGATGCTCGCCTTGTTGTCGATGCCCTGGGCGACGTCGACGCCCAGCTTCTCCGCACGGCGGGTGACGACCGGGTTGCGTTCCTTCGACAGGATCATCATGGGCACGCCGGACTTCACGAGGCGCGAGACGCCCATGCCGTCGCCGCGGTGGACGCGGACCTGTTCGTTTCCGTCCTCGTCGACGTAGGCACCGTCGTCGGTGTGGACGCCGTCGAAGTCGGTGACCAGGGCGTCGACGTCGATGACCTGCGCGGTCTCCTGCTTCGAGGCGATGGCGCGGACGAGGGTGAGGTCGGACATGTCGTCGATCTCGCGGGCGTGCTCGGGCGGGACCTCCTCGATGCCGATGCGGCCGAAGAAGCGGTGCTCGTGCTCGATGAGGCCGGAGGTGCGCATGACGTAGAAGGCGCCGGTTTCGTTGAAGTGCTTGGCGCGGTCCTGGCGGCGCGGGCGGAAGCTGGCTTCGTGTCCGACGGCCACAGCCTGGGTGTCGTCGTCGAGGCGCCACAGGAAGGAGTGGTCTTCGACGGCGGAGAAGACGACGTCGGCGTCGTCGTCACGGACCGTGCGCACTGCGTTTTCGATCGAGGCGGAGTCGATGAACGGGGAGGTGCACTGCATGAACACGGTGATGTCGAAGTCCTCGTCGAGGGTCGACAGGGTGTGGATGAGTGCGGATTCGCTGGTTGCGGTGTCTCCGGCGATCTCGGCGGGACGGTGGGCCACCTCGGCGCCGGCGCGGACGGCTTCGGCTGCGATTCCGTCGTGGTCGGTCGAGACGATCACACGGTCGATGCTGGGGCTGGCCTGGGCGGCGTTGATGGCGCGGGCCAGCAGCGAGATTCCCGCAACCTTCTGCAGGTTCTTCAGCGGGATGCCCTTGGATCCTCCGCGCGCGGGGATGATCGCGACGGTGCGGTGGGGAGTGGGGGAGGTGCTTTCTGCCGCCTCATTTGCGGCCACGGTGGTGCGCGCATCCGGCTTCATTTCTGACTGAAACTCGGTTGCGTTGGGCTCGTAGGTCGTCGATTGGTCATTCACAATGATTCGACGCTAACGACGGGGTGTTACCTCGAGGTGAACACGCTATGTCGCCGAGGCGACCCTTCGATGGCGAACCCGTGACCGATGCGCTGGTGGTTGGCGGACGATGGGTGCTGACTGGGCAGAGCCAGTGGAAGCCTCATCGACTTTTGGACGGATAATCCGGTTCGAATACGAGTATCTGCTCAAAAGGCGATGACGAGTGGAACAGAACTCGATGACAGGTCGAACAGAACTCAATGAGGTGCAGCTCGAAGCTGTCAGCGGCGTGGTTCGGCGACGCCAGTGCGGCGCGTAAGTACCCGCCAACGTCAGCCGATCAGCGCCAGGTGATGTTCCACATGCGGTTGTTCCAGGCCGAGAACGGGATGACCTCGCCGGTGTAGATGGGCCAGAAGTAGGCGAAGGCGAGGATGGCTGCGACGAGGACGAGGCCGACGCTCAGCCGCCTGGCGAACAGCGCCGCCGAGATCCGGGCGAAACGCTGCTTCTTCACCGGCCCTGCCGCCATTCGCTCAGCGGCCGAAGCTGACGGCACCGACGGCGAACCGACCTGGTGCGCGGCCGCTTGCCCGGTGACAGCCGCCCGCCCACCCGCAGGCACCCGTCCCCAGACGAGAGTCAGGCAGTACGTCACCGCGAGCACCACGAAGGGCACCATGACGATGGTGTAGAAAGTGAAGATCGTCCGCTCCTGGTAGGCGAACCATGGCAGCCAGGTCGCTGCCAGGCCGGCGAGGATGACGGCGGGGCGGACGTCTCGGCGGATGATCCACACGATGAGGCAGACGAGCACCGCCAAGGCGGCCAAGCCCCAGATCACAGGATTGCCCACCGAGGTGATCGCCGAGGAGCACTTCGCGGCCATGCACCCCATATCGCCCTTGTCGTAGGACTCGTAGTAGAACGACGTCGGCCGCCACTGCACGATCCAACCCCACGGGTTCGACATGTACGGATGCTCCGAGTCCAGTCCGACGTGGAACGAATACGCCGTGTAGTGGTAGTGCGCCAGCGACGGCAGCCAGTCCAACCACTCCGGCAGTGCACGCCACCAGCCGAAATTCTCAGCCGCCCACTGCCGGTCCCACGCACCGTCCGACCGGATCCACCCGGTCCAGCACGCCAGATAGGTCACGACCGCGATCGGCACGAGTTTGAAGAACGACGGGATGCTGTCGCGGATGAACATGCCCAGCCACGGATGCACGACCCCGGCCCGATACCGCGAATGCACATCCCACAGAACGAGCAGAATCCCGAACGCCGCCAATGCATACAGACCCGACCACTTCACTCCCGCAGCCAGGCCGAGGCTGATCCCTGCCGCGAAGATCCAGGGACGCACGCCGAGGCGGGGCCCGAAGTTGATCACGTCCCTGGATTTGGCCCGATGCCGACGTCGGGCTGCCGCGGTGGGCGGGGCCGCCTCGGTGACAGGGGCCGTTGAGGAAATCGACTCGGTGAGTGCGGGCGGGAAGGTTCGGGGGATCTCATTGGGGTCGGAAGGGGCGGAGGCGGCCGCCTCGGTGGGGGACGACGTGGGCGTCGGCGCCGCCTCGGTGAGGTTCGGTGTGGGAGCTGGTGCCGCCTCGGTGGGAGTGGATGGGGGCGAGGGATTCGTCGTCGATCGGGTCCAGGTGGCCAAGCGTTTCGTCACCTGCTCGCGGTCGAGGAGGATGAAGAAGAAGGCGAGGAGGACGAAGGCCATGAGCACGATGTCGAGCAGGCTCGTGCGGGAATGGACGAAGTGCTCGCCGTCGATGGCGAGGAGGCCGGCGGCGACGCAGGCGAAGAACGCCGAGCGGAAGAGCTTCCAGGCGATGACGCCGAGGAGGAAGATCGTCAGGGTGCCGATGATTGCCACGGTGAAGCGCCAGCCGAACGAATCGTCGGCGCCGAAGAGGTCGATGCCCCACCCGATGAGCCATTTGCCCAGGGGTGGATGGACGACGTATTCGGGGGTGGGCTCGATGACGCTGGGGTCGCCGGCGTTGAAGGAGTCGTCGGCGTTCTCGGGCCAGGAGCGTTCGTACCCGAAGTTGATGACCGAGTAGCCGTCCTTGACGTAGTAGGTCTCGTCGAAGATCAGGCGATGCGGGAAGTCGAGGCGGAAGAGGCGCAGGGTCGCGCCGATTCCGGTGATGACGAGCAGCGTGGGCCACATCCACAGCGGTGCGCGGGTGGCCCACATGCCGGCGTGGAAGGTTTCGCGGCGCATCGTAGCGGCGCCGGCACGCACCTTTTCGCGTTTCCTCGCCAGGCGCTCGCGGGCGATGCGCCTGGTGGGGGCCGGGGAGTCTGCGGTGTGTGTCATCGGAGTCCAGTTTAGAGATCTCGGCGGGCGGGGCTCTCATGCGACCCGCAGGGAAGACAGCGGTTGTTGAGGGGCTGGGCGGTCGGAGAGGCGGGGAACGGGGGAGTGCTGGGTGGGTTTGCTGCGGCCGGCGGGGATGTGCGGGGTGCGCTGACAGCAGGCGGGGCGGTCGGCTGGGCCGGCTCGGCATGAGGTTCGGCACCTTGAGCAGGATTCTTGGGCATTCGCCTGCGTGCACCACTAGAGTAGTGGGAGATAGCCGGAGTCCGAGCGAAAATGGTGCACAACGTGTCGAACAACCCCAACTACCGCCCGAGCGATCCTCCCCAGGTCGGCTCGCAGCAGTTCAACAACAACTATGGATCCCAGCCGCAGCCCGGACAGGGACAGCCGGGCCAGTACGGTTCCGGCGCAGGTCAGTATGGGTCTGGTGCAGGGCAGTATCAGTATGGGTCTGGTGCCGGGCAGTACTCGCAGGGGCAGCCGTACGGTCAGCAGAATTCGTATGGACAGTCCGGCGCCTACGGCCAGCAGAACGCCTACAGTCAGCCCGGCGCGTACAGCCAGCCGAACGCCTACGATGCCTACAGTCAGCCGGGTGCCTACAGTCAGCCGATGACCTACGGCGCGCAGCCGGTCTTCGTCCGTCCCGCACCCAACAAGATGGCCGTGTGGTCGATGTGGATGGGCATCGCCGGAATCGGCGGAGGATTCGTCTGCGGCCTGCTGTCGATGATTCCGATCATCGGCGTCATCTTCAGCATCATCGCGATGCTCCTGTGGATCGCACCGATTCTCGCCGTCATCTTCGGCCACATCGGCCTCAGCCAGATCAAGACCACCGGCGAAGAAGGCCGCGGACAGGCGATCGCCGGTCTCATCATCGGCTACGTGACCATCGCCCTGGGCCTGCTCATGGCGATCATCATGATCGGCATCATGGGCATCGGCTTCCTGGGCATGATGAGCAGCTACTGAGCCGCTCCGCGTGACCTCGGACGACTGCCGAGGTCACGCGGATACGGGACGGTCGGGCCGCCTCGGCGAGGGTGTTCTGCAACGTGTGGTGCAGGACTGCAACACGATTCGGCCACCGCGCTCGCCGCACGTGGGTAGCGTTGATCTCAGACATCTGGACAACCGTTGAAGACGGCCCAGAACAGGCCTGACGATCAACGACAGCCAGCGGAACGGAACGGACATGAACACTCGCGTACTGCCCCTCGGGAACACCTACACCGGATCGAACGGTTCGGTCCACGCCCCCGTCGCGGTCCACGCCCCCGTCGCGGTCCACGCCCCCGTCGCGGTCCACTCACCCGCGCCGGTCCATTCGCCCGCACCGGTTCACTCGCCCGCACCGGTCCACGCGCCTGCCTTGGTTCAGGCACCGGTGACCTACGGAAATCGGGCGCCGGTCGTCGTCTACCAGCAGGTGGCGCCGACGAACTCCTCGTCGATCGTCGCGCTGGTGCTCGGCCTCATCTCGTTCATCTCCACGTTCTTCCTCCTCGGCATCGTCGGCATCATCTTCGGCCATATAGCCCGCTCGCAGATCAAAGCTCGCGGTGAACGCGGCAACGGAATGGCCGTCGCCGGGCTGTGGCTGAGCTATCTGAGCGTGCTCTTCTGGGCCGCGTTCTGGCTGATCTACTTCGGCGTCATCGCCCTCATGATCGGCGCGGCGATCACTGCCGGAGGAGGAACCGTCAGCTGATGCCGCATCCCGTCGGGGGAGCCCGCCCCGGCAAGGCAGAACCGGCATCCCATCCCACGGCCCGCATCCCCAACTGTGATTGACCTGTAACCGCCCCACCTTTTGCCGCCACCGACGACTCTGTACCGTTGAAGGCAACCACAAGGAGACTTCGCTATGAGCAGCCAGAACAACTGGAACAATCCGGACATGTACTACCAGCAGCCCCAGTCGAACGCGGGCAGCTCATACAGTGCCCAGTCGTACAGCCAGAACAACGCCTACGCGGCCAATGCGCAGTACGCCGGTGGTCCCGGCTATGTGTACCAGCAGCTTCCGCCGACGAACGTGCTGGCTATCGTCGGCATGTGCGCCTCGATCTTCGGTGTCATCTCGTCGGTCTTCATCGGCGGCATCGCCGGCATCATCATGGGCCATATCGCCCGCAAGCAGATCAAGGAACGCGGTGAGCGCGGCGACGGCATGGCGATCGCGGCTCTGTGGGTCGGCTACATCGGCACCATCCTCTGGATCCTCTTCTGGGTCTTCATGATCCTCCTCTACCTCGGGATGTTCGCGCTGATCTTCGCTGCTGAAGGGGCTTCGTGACCGAGGATTCCTCGATTCCGAATCCTGAGTTCACCTCGGACGAGGATCCCGCCGAAACGGCCGACCACCGAGTTGACGGCGACCTCGCCGAGGCGGCCGACCACCGCACCGATGGCGACCTCGCCCCAGCGGGGCGGGGTCCGAAACTCACCGGCGGACGACTCATCCTGGTCGGGACTCCGATCGGCAACCTCGGCGATGCGAGCCCGCGGATGCGGGAGGCCATCGAGACCGCCGATGTCATCGCCGCCGAGGACACGCGCCGGTTCCTGTCCCTGGCGCAGCGGCTCGACCTCACCCACACGAAGCGGGTCATGAGCGTCTTCGACCATAATGAGGGCCACCGAGCGCCCGAGCTTGTCGACATCATCGCTGCTGGTGAGACAGTTGTTCTGCTCTCCGACGCGGGGATGCCCGCAGTCTCCGATCCCGGCTACCGCGTGGTCAAGGCCTGCGGCGAGGCGGGACTTCCGATCACGTCGACGCCGGGTCCCTCAGCGGTGCTCATGGCCCTTGCGGTCTCGGGGCTGCCGAGCGATCGGTTCAGCTTCGAAGGGTTCCTGCCCCGCAAGTCCGGGCAGCGCAGGACCCTGCTGACCGAGCTCAAGGCTGAGAAGCGGACGATGCTCTTCTTCGAGAGCCCGCACCGCATCGCCGACGCGATGGACGACTTTGCCGAGATCATCGGCATCGACCGTCCCATGGCCATCAGCCGCGAGTTGACGAAGACCTTTGAGGAGACACTGCGCGGGACCGTCGGATCCCTGCGCGATCAGGCCGCCGATGGGCTGCGCGGGGAACTGACCCTGGTGCTCGCCGGTGCCACGGAGGTCGAAACGGCTCCGGAGGACCACCTCGGTGAGGTCAGCGCGCTGGTCGACTCCGGTGTGCGCGCCAAGGATGCCGCCGGTCAGGTGGCGAAGAAGTTCGGCCTGTCGAAGCGCGACGTCTACGAGGCCTGGCTTCACCGCGAGTGAGAGGTAGGCCCTCGCCGGCCGCGACTCGTACGCCTCCCGCTGTGGATGGCTACGGCACACTCGCAGTCAGAAAACACGGTTTCAAACAGGGGCTTTCCAACTCAAACGGGGCCGTCAGCAGCTAGGGCCTCGGTTCGGCTTGACTTGAGGCGAAGACCCGGGCGCCAGTACATCGTCACGACTCAGACGCAGTGGCATGCAGGGTCTCCGCAGACTCGTCCTCCTCCCGTCTGTGGATGGTCAGGCCGTATCCACAGCCTTCGAATCAGGTCTTGTCGCTGTTGACCGCGTTTCGACATGGTGGCGAAATGAAGAGCAATATTGTCTACTTCCAGGACCTGCGCAATGTCGGAGTCTCAACAACGGAGATCCGGGGAGCCTTGGATTGCTGTCTGAAGCGATTGTCTCGAGGCGTGTATTCGGTGATCCGAAGGTGCGACGTCCGAGCACACAGGCGGTTCTCCACCTTCGCAACGGACGTGCCCTGGCTCGAGCAGCATGAAGCGGGCCTGAGCAAAGAACCTGCTCATGCACGCAGGTATGAAGAACATCTGAAGCATCTGCGGATCGTCCACTATCCGCACTTTCGCCCGGACGACATCATCTGCGGAGTCTCCGCTGCACGCTTGCATAGGATCGGGTTGTTCAATGAGCCGGATACATCAGTGTCGGTGTTCCATCCGGCAGCGAGTACGCGGACAAGCGAACTGGTGCGTCGACGCAGGGTGATCGCGGAAGAAGACATCTGCACTGTTGAGGGGCTGCGAGTGACAACGCCGGCTCGAACCGTGCTGGATCTTCGTAGCGAACTCGGTAACGCCGCCGGTTTTGCGGCGATGGAGCAGGTGGTTCGGCGACATATGCTTGGCGACGACGAGGACCGCATTTTCAAGCTCGGCTATCCGCCGCACCTGCTTGACGATGTACCCCAAGCACAGATCGACCTCTTTCTCTCGCCGATCAGACGACTGGCCAAGGGAAAGATGATTGCGTCGAGACTAGCAAGACTCGCCTCACCGCTGTCCGAAAGCTATGCGGAAAGCCAAGCGGCGTTCAATCTGCACCTGCTCGGGTTGCACGACTTTGCCCAGCAGGTCGACATCATCGACCGAGGTCGACGGCTGACGAGACTCGATTTCCTTTTCCGGGAGGACAGAATTGCTCTCTATGTCGATGGGACGCAGAAGTACGTCGATGGAGGCTTCGACGTCATGAGCAAGGAGAGCCGACAGCACAATCGTCTGCTGGCTATGGGATACAAAGTCGTTCGTTTCAAATTCAGCGAAGTTCACTCGCCGAAGCTGTTCAGCGAGAAACTGTTTCACCAGGCGCCCGAGCTGCGAAACCGTTGCAGCAACAGGCTGATTCTCTGACTCGTCCTCGCCGAGGTGTTTCATGGAGCCGGGAACGGTGACGGCACAGTTTGAGGCGCTTGGCACTTGTTCAAACAGGTGCTTCTTGACTCAAACCGTGCCACTAGCGAATCCTCAATCCTCACTCGCGGTCCCACCCACGTCCCAACCGCACCCGCCCATGCGCGGCTGTGCGGCGGCGTCCCTTAGACTGAGTTCCCTATGGGTTACTACTTGACGACAGCGATTGCCTACCCCAACGGGGCCATTCACATCGGGCATGCCTATGAGTACAT
The DNA here is from genome assembly GCF_011617465.1 of Brevibacterium pigmentatum. Lineage (NCBI taxonomy): Bacteria > Bacillati > Actinomycetota > Actinomycetes > Micrococcales > Brevibacteriaceae > Brevibacterium > Brevibacterium pigmentatum. The sequence goes on along the minus strand of NZ_CP050153.1, from coordinate 2,913,226 downwards.
TGCGGCCGACACGATCGCCCGGTTCAAGCGACTGGACAATCACGATGTCTTCTTCTGCACCGGCACGGACGAGCACGGGCTGAAGATGCTGCAGGCGGCGAACAAACTCGGCATCACCCCCAAACAGCTCGCTGACGACAACGCGAAGAACTTCCGCGACACTCAACTCGCCCTCGGCTCGACCTTCGACCGGTTCATCCGCACCACCGACGAAGACCACTACACCGCCTCGCAGGCCATCTGGCGCAAGCTCGAAGAGGCCGGCGACATCTACCTCGACACGTACTCCGGCTGGTACTCCGTGCGCGACGAGGCCTTCTACACCGATGACGAAACCGAGGTCGTCGACGGCGTCCGCCTGTCCAAGGAGACTCGCACCGAGGTGACCTGGACGGAAGAGGAGTCCTACTTCTTCCGCCTCTCGAAGTACCAGGACAAGCTGCTCGAGCTGTACAAGAACCATCCCGAGTTCATCGGCCCCGACTCCCGCCGCAACGAGATCGCCTCCTTCGTCGCCTCCGGGCTCAAGGACCTCTCGGTCTCCCGCACCACCTTCGACTGGGGTGTGCCGGTGCCCGGCAACGACAAGCACGTGATGTATGTGTGGATCGACGCCCTGACGAACTACATCACCGCCGCCGGATTCCCGGACGACGAGGAGAAGTTCGCGAAGTGGTGGCCCGCCGACGTCCACATCATCGGCAAGGACATCATCCGCTTCCACAGCGTCTACTGGCCCGCGTTCCTCATGAGCGCCGGCATCGAGCTGCCGGGGCGCGTCCATGCCCATGGCTTCCTCTTCAACTCCGGTGAGAAGATGTCGAAGTCCGTCGGCAACGTCGTCGACCCCCTCGACCTCGTCGACGCCTTCGGACTGGACACCCTGCGCTTCTTCCTCTTCCGCGAGTTCTCCTACGGCCACGACGGCTCGTACACGAAGGACTCGATTATCACCCGTAAGAACTCCGACCTCGCCAACGAGTACGGCAACCTCGCCCAGCGGTCGCTGTCGATGATCCAGAAGAACTGCGACGCCCAGGTTCCGCAGCCGGGTGAGCTCACCGAGGCGGACGAGAAGCTCCTCGCCCTCGCCCGTGCCGTACCCGACACCGCCCGTCGCCACGTCGACACCCAGGCCCTCCACCTCTACGTCGAGGCCTGCTGGAAGGTGCTTTCGGAGGCAAACCGCTACTTCTCCGCTCAGGAGCCGTGGAAGCTGAAGAAGACCGATCCGGATCGCATGGCCACCGTGCTGTGGGTGACGATCGAGGTCGTGCGCATCATCTCCATCCTCATCCAGCCGGTCATGCCCGAATCCGCGGGCAAGATCCTCGACCTCCTCGGTGTGCCCGCGGGCGTCGGTGAGGCCGGTGCGAAGGTCCTGCCGACCGCCGTCGATTCCGGCTCCGGCGCCGAGGCGATGGGAGCCGTGTCCGCGAGTGCGTCCATCGGCGTCGCCGCCGGTGCCGCCTACGCTTCGGCCGCCCTGGCACCGAATGTCGCCGAGGCCGCTGCCGATGGAATCGCCGCCGCCGAGGCGGATCCCCGGTCGTTCGCGGCCGTCGAGTTCCCGCTCGAGCCGGGCACACCCCTGCCGAAGCCCGAACCCGTGTTCCCGAAGTTCGTGGAGGAGACCGAATAATGGCCTCGCGCGCCGCCGGAACCTATCCACCGGTGCCCGAACCGCTCGCTCACCCCATCGTCGACACCCACACCCACCTGGACATCTGCACGGGTGTTCGGCTGCCGCTGGGTGCCGGCGAACCCGAACCCGAGGTCACCCCGGATGAGGACGAAGAGTTCCCGTCGCTGGATTTCTTCCATGACACCGCCGCCGAGGCTGGGGTTCGTCGCATCGTCCAGATCGGCTGCGACCTTCCGGCAGCCCGGTGGACGACCGCGCTCGTGGCGTCGCAGTATTCAGGTTCTCCCGCCGAGGCGGCCGACCGCCGGACCGTGCCCACTCCTCCTGCCGAGGGCCGGACGTGGATGATCGGCGGAGCCGCCCTGCATCCGAACGAGGCACCGCGGCTGGCCGAACGTGGCCTGCTCGACGATGCGCTGACCGAGATCGAATCACTCGTGAGCTCGCACGATCGCATGCGCGTGGTGGGGGAGACCGGTCTCGACTACTTCCGCACGGCAGAGGAGGGCATCGCCGAACAGCAGCGCTCCTTCCGGGCCCATATCGAGATCGCCAAGCGCACCGGACGTGCCTTGCAGATCCACGATCGGGAGGCACACGCCGATGTGCTGCGCATCCTCAAAGAGGAAGGCGCTCCCGATGTCACGATCTTCCACTGCTACTCCGGTGATGAAGCGATGGCTCGCGAATGCGCGGCCGAGGGCTATTACATGTCCTTCGCCGGCAACCTCACGTTCAAGAACGCCGACGAGCTGCGTCGCGCCGCGGCGGCCGCTCCGCTGGAGCTGCTGCTGACGGAGACCGACGCGCCTTTCCTCACCCCGCACCCGCACCGCGGGAAGCCGGGAGGTCCCTACCTCACCGCGATCACGGCGCGGAAACTCGCCGAAGTGCGCGGGATGAGCGAAGAGGAGCTGTGCGCGGCCGTGTGGAACAACGCGGAGCGAGCCCTCGGCAGCTGGGACTGAGCCGGACCCGGGGGAAGCGGGAACTGGACCTCGGCGCGCGAGGGGGCGGGACCGGGACCCAACCCGCGGCAAGCGTGAACCGGCACCCGGCCGGATGTCGCACAGTCGCACCGGGGCCGGACTCCGCCCCGCGTTCTGTGAGCGGGATAACGCGACGTGGGGCCGCCTCGGCGAGGAAATATCACGATTGGGAACGCCCCGAAAACACGGGGAACTCCAGGTCAGACACGCCCTCAGGAAACTCACACCGTTACATTTCCGTGATATTTTGCGAACCTTGTAACGAATCGGTTACAGTGAACAGGTCGATAAACTCTGCTCAGGGATATTTTTGTGATTGATTTTCTGAAGAACCGCAAGGTTCAGATCGCTGCACAGGCGGTCGTGATCACCGGACTCGTCGGTGGCACGGGCGCAGTTGTGACCATGAACAAGCCTGTGACCTTGGAGGTCGACGGACAGGCGGAAGAGATCCGGACCTTCGGTGGAACGGTCGGGGACATCCTCGACAGCCACGAAATCGATGTCGATAAGCGCGACCAGGTCAAGCCCGGCGTGGGCACCAAGGTCGACCGTGACATGACGATCACCGTCAACACGGCGAAGAAGGTTGCGCTGTCCGTCGATGGCAAGGAAACGAACGAATGGACCAACGCGAACACCGTGGGTCAGGCTCTGGCCGACCTCGGTGTGGACGCGAAGGGTGCCGACCTCAACGCGAAGGCCAGCCAGCGCCTGAAGGACCAGGGCAATGACATCGAGGTGACCACCGCGAAGAACCTCACCGTCGTCGCCGATGGCAAGGACCACAAGGTCTCGGCCGCTGTGGGCACCGCGAAGGAAGCGCTCAAGGACACGGGTGTCAAACTCGACAAGGACGACTTCCTTTCCGTGCCGATGTCCGCTGAGGTCTCCGACGGCCAGGTTCTCACCGTCAACCGCGTGAAGAACGACACCGTCAAGGACAAGCAGCCCATCAAGGCTGAGGTCGAGACCAAGAAGTCCGACTCCCTCTATGAGGGCGAGACCAAAGTCGAGACCGAAGGCAAGGACGGCGAGAAGCAGGTCACCTACAAGGTCAAGACGATCAACGGCGAAGAGGTCAAGAAGGAGAAGAAGGACGAGAAGGTCCTCTCCGAACCCAAGACCAAGGTCGTCATCCAGGGCACCAAGAAGAAGGAAGAGCCGGCTGACACCGGCGGCTCCGACTCGGGTGACTCCGGCGATTCCGGTTCGGGCGACTCCGGTGACTCCGGCGGCGACTCGAGCACCGGCGGCGGCTCCGGCTCCGGAGGCGGCGACATGAGCACCGCAGAGATCAAGGCCATGCTCGGAGGACCCGGGTCGAGGTGGTACCAGATCGCCGAGTGCGAATCGAACTTCAACCCCCGTGCGGTGAACCAGTCGAACAACGCACACTTCGGTCTGTTCCAGTTCAAGCTCCAGACCTGGCAGAGCATGGGCGGCAGCGGCAACCCGATCGATGCCAGCCCGCAGGAGCAGTTCGATCGCGCCAAGAAGCTGCAGGCCGAAGCCGGCTGGGGTCAGTGGGCCTGCGCCTGATCTGAGATCAGAGCCGCAGTCGCCGACTGGACGTCTGATAGGCCATGAACTCTGGCCGCCATTGACAACAGATATCGACAACTGAGCTGAGGCGGTCAGCAAGGAGCGTGGGCCCCGAGGAGAGATCCTCGGGGTCCACGCTTTTTGATGCCTGTCGGGAGCGGGCCGGAAGCGCCAATCTGAACTTTCGCCCAGAGCATGACGAATTGCTGGCACTCAAGTTGACCGAGTGCTAAGAGCGTTCTAGAGTCGAATTAGCACTAGCACTCATTGAGTGCCAGTTTCATGAGACGGTCGAACCGCTCGGCACCCGCGACGACGAGAGGTTCATGGCAGCAGCCGCCGTCTGACTCGATGAAATAGAACCCAGTGAAGGGAGAGGGCCCGATATGTCGGTCTCCATCAAGCCACTCGAAGATCGGATTGTCATCCGTCAGGTCGAAGCAGAACAGACTACCGCCAGTGGTCTGGTCATTCCCGAAACCGCCAAGGAAAAGCCTCAGGAAGGCGAAGTTGTCGCAGTGGGCCCGGGCCGCGTTGCTGACAACGGAAACCGCGTGCCGGTCGACGTCGCCGTCGGCGACAAGGTCATCTACTCCAAGTACGGAGGCACCGAGGTCAAGTACGCAGGCGAAGAGTTCCTCGTGCTCTCGGCTCGCGACGTGCTCGCAGTCATCGGCTGAATCCCCTGAACAACAACTTCACTGACAGGAGGACGAATGCCTAAATCATTGGAATTCAACGACGAAGCCCGTCGTGCACTCGAAAAGGGCGTCAACACCCTGGCCGACACCGTCAAGGTGACTCTGGGACCCAAGGGCCGCAACGTCGTGCTCGACAAGAAGTGGGGCGCTCCCACGATCACGAACGATGGTGTGACCATCGCCCGTGAGGTCGAGGTCGACGATCCGTACGAGAACCTCGGCGCACAGCTGGCCAAGGAAGTCGCCACCAAGACCAACGACATCGCCGGTGACGGAACCACCACCGCGACCGTTCTCGCTCAGGCCTTCGTCAACGAAGGACTGCGCAACGTTGCCGCAGGTGCCGCACCCGGTCAGCTCAAGCGCGGCATCGAGACCGCCGTCGAGGCCGTCTCGCAGCAGCTGGGCACCATCGCCCGCGATGTCGCCGACTCCTCGGAGATCGCACACGTCGCCGGTCTGTCGGCTCAGTCGCCTGAGATCGGCAAGCTCATCGCCGATGCCTTCGACAAGGTCGGCAAGGACGGCGTCATCACGATCGACGAGTCGCAGGCCGCGTCCGTCGAGCTCGAGATCACCGAAGGAATGCAGTTCGACAAGGGGTACCTGTCGCCGCACTTCGTGACCGACGCCGATCGCCAGGAGGCTGTGCTCTCCGACGCGCTCATCCTCATCAACCAGGGCAAGATCTCCAACATCCAGGAGCTCCTGCCCGTCCTCGAGAAGGTGCAGCAGGCCGGCAAGCCGCTGTTCATCATCGCCGAGGACATCGAGGGCGAAGCACTGTCGACGCTGGTCGTCAACAAGCTGCGCGGAATCATCAACGTCGCCGCCGTCAAGGCTCCCGGCTTCGGTGACCGCCGCAAGGCCATCCTCGAGGACCTCGCTGTCCTCACCGGTGGCCAGGTCGTCACCCCGGACATGGGCATGAAGCTCGACCAGGTCACCCTGGAAGAGCTCGGCAACGCCCGCACCATCACCGTCACCAAGGACAACACCACGATCATCGATGGTGCAGGTTCCGACGATGCTGTTGCCGGTCGCGTCGCACAGATCCGCGCCGAGGTCGAGAACACCGATTCTGACTGGGACCGCGAGAAGCTGCAGGAGCGCTTGGCCAAGCTCTCCGGCGGAGTCGCCGTCATCAAGGTCGGCGCCGCCACCGAGGTGGAGCTGAAGGAGCGCAAGCACCGCGTCGAAGACGCCGTGTCCGCTACTCGTGCCGCCATCGAAGAGGGCGTCGTCGCCGGTGGTGGATCGGCTCTGATCCACGCTGCGAAGGTCCTCGACGGCAACGACCTCGGCCTCACCGGTGACGCACTCACCGGCGCCGAGATCGTCAAGCGCGGAGTCGTCCAGCCGCTGCGCTGGATCGCCGCCAACGCCGGCCAGGACGGCTACGTCGTCATCGCCAAGGTCCAGGACCTCGAGTCCGGCCAGGGCTACAACGCCGCCAGCGACGAATACGGCGACCTCATCGGCGCCGGAATCATCGACCCCGTCAAGGTCACCCGTTCGGCACTGCGCAACGCCGCATCCATCGCCGCCCTGGTTCTCACCACCGAGACCCTGGTCGTCGAGAAGAAGGAAGAGGAGGACGAGGCCTGAGCCACTCGCTCGGACTGAGTCACCTCTGACCACGACAGTGGCCCGGAACATCACGTTCCGGGCCACTCGTGTATTCACAGTCGTACTCACCCTCACCGAGGCGGCGCCACCTGTCCGCGAGCGGCACAGAAAAAGTTGAGCAGCCCATGTTTGAAACAGTGCTATTCGTCTGAGACTGTGCCGGAGCCGTGAGCGGTCTCGAGATGGGTCCGCAGGTGGGCGAGGTCGGCGCGGACCATGCCAGCGTCGCGGTCGAACTCGGCATCATCGACACCGGGCAGACGGAACAGAGTGAAGACCGCCTCGGCGGCGGTGTCGTTGGCGAGCACCCGCAGGGGATCGTGCACGATGGTGCCGTCGGGGAAGACCACGTCGTGATCGAGGATGCCGAGGTCAGTGTGCGAGCCGAAGCGGACCTCGACCTCGCCCATCGGTGAGTCCGTGATCCAGCGGCCGGCCTCTTCGCGGATTCCATTGCTCAGTCCCGCGGCCCACGCCGGAAGATTCGCAGGATCGCCGGCGAAGGCGGCCACCTCGGCGGGGGAGGCGTCGATGGACGTTGAGAGATGGAGCGCTGGATTCGTCATTTCCCAAGTGGACCACAACGTGGCGCACGCGGCCAGGGCGCGCGGCCGGTGCGTACTGTCACCGTCCCAGGCGTCGCCGATGGGCGGCGCATACAGCTGGCTGCGCGCGGGCAGAGAACCTGGCTCACACAGCTGGCTCACACCTACTGGTCAGTCGCTTATCATGTTTCTGAGGCTTGATCCTCGTTAGTCTGGAAAGGACAGCTTGCACCGACGCATGAGGAATCTATGACCACCGGCCCAACGACGCCCATCGCCCGACTTCGCGACGTTTCGAAGGTCTTCGATCCGAAAGGGGCAGCGGTCACGGCTCTCAACGGAGTCAGCCTCGATATCGCACCGGCCAAGCTGACCGCGGTGATGGGACCCTCGGGCTCGGGGAAATCAACACTCATGCACGTCCTCGCCGGACTCGACCGGCCTACCTCCGGCACGGTCCACCTCGGCGACGAGGAGATCACGAAGCTGCGCGACGACGATCTCACCGCCCTGCGCCGTCGCCGGATCGGATTCGTCTTCCAGGCGTTCAACCTCGTGCCGACGCTCACCGTCAAAGAGAACATCCGGCTGCCCTTCGAGCTCGACGACCGTCGACCCAACGCCGACGAACGCGCGTGGATCTCCACGGTCGTCCACCGCCTCGTGTTGGAAGACCGGCTCAAACACCGACCCAATGAACTCTCCGGCGGCCAACAGCAGCGCACCGCCATCGCCCGGGCGCTCGCGACCCGCCCCGACGTCCTCTTCGCCGACGAACCGACCGGCAACCTCGATGCGAAGTCCGGTCGCGAAGTCATGGCGATCATGTCGGAAGCTGTCCGCGATTTCGGCCAATCGATCGTGCTCGTCACCCACGACCCGATCGTCGCCGCCCACGCCGACCGCGTCGTCTTCATCGCCGACGGCACCCCGGTGACGGAGCTGAGCGAATCCATCAGCGCCGAGGCGATCGCCGCGACCATGCTCGACATCGACGAGCGCGCCGAGACTGCGGTGAGCCGATGAACCCGCTGCGCGAAATCAGAACCAACCCGCGGCAGTTCTTCCCCAGCGTCCTCGTCGTCTTCATCGCCGCCCTCTTCGGCACCGCGATCATGCAGGGCGTCGCGATTCTCACGGCATGGCTGTCGTCGGAGAAGATGATCGCCGAATCCGAGACAGCACAGAACTTCCTCTCGATGGTCGGAATCACCTTCTTCCTCATCGCCCTCTTCGTCTCCGCGATGGTCATCGCGAACACGTTCTCGATCATCGTCGCCGGCCGCAGCCGCCAACTGGCTCTGCTGCGCCTCATCGGGGCGTCGTCGAAACGGCTGCGCAGGGCCGCCTCGGTGGAGGGGCTGATCATCTCCGTCACCGCCGCGGTGCTCGCCTTCGCAGCGTCGACCGGGCTGGCGAAAGCGGCCCAGAATTACCTGGGCAACGCCATCACCGAGGAGGTCGCTCTCCTCACCCCGACCATGGTCGTTCCCGCGCTCGCCACCATCATCGTGACCTGGCTGTCGGCGTACTTGGGCGCGCGCCGCATCACGGGGATCTCTCCGATCGAGGCGACCTCGCAGGCGGTCGAAAGCCGCCCCGAGGATGTCCGTGCCTCACTCGGGGGACTCACGGCCTCGCTGATTCTGCTGTCCATGGGCCTGACGTTCCTCGTCAATTCCGTGATCGGAGCCGCCGACCATCGGATCAGCCTGATGAGCGTGGTGCTCACTGCGTTCGGGTCGAGTCTGACGTTCCTCGGTGTCGTCATCGGTCATCCGTGGATCCTGCCTCCGGTGCAGGCGGCGATCGGCTGGCTGGTCGGACGCACCGCGGTGTCCCGGCTGGCCGCATCGACGATCGCCCGCCATCCCACCCGGAACGCGCGCACGGTCATCGGGCTCGTCATCGGCATCACGCTCATCGTCATGTTCGCCACCGCCATGACCACCTTCCGCGATCAGCTGCTGCGGTATGCGCGCTCCCTCGGTGAAGAGGGGTGGGGCGGTCTCGAGGACGCGCTGGCCACCGTCATCGACAAGTCGATGCTGTTCGCCTTCGCCCTCATCCTCTTCTCCGTGATCATCGCCGTCATCGGCGTCGCGAACACGCTCATGCTCTCCGTGCGGCAGCGCACTCAGGAGATCGGCCTGCTCATGGCACTGGGCCAAACCCCGAAGCGCGTGCGGCGGATGATCACGGCCGAAGGCCTGCAGCTGAGCCTGACCGCGTGCCTGGTTGCCGTGCCGCTGGGTATCGGCTTCGGCTGGGTCGGCGCGCTTACCCTGCTCTCGCCCCTGCTCGGACTCTTCGCGCCGAGCGTGCCCTGGGTAGTCGTCATCGCCGTCGTCGCAGGCACCCTCGTCGCCGTGTTCGTTGCCAGCCGCGAACCCGCCCGCGCTGCCACATCGATCAGCCCAGTCGAGGCGCTCGAAGCCGTGTGAGGTTCGGGAACCGAGGACGGTTCCGCAGCCTGGCGGATCGCCTCGCCGAGGCGGGACCGGAGGGGTGCCGCTCAGCCGGCAGCCACCTCGCTGCGCAGCTTGTGCTTGAGCAGCTTGCCTGAGGGGTTGCGCGGCAGTTCATCGACGGTCAGTACTTCGCGCGGCAGCTTGTAGCGGGCGAGCTTGTCGGCCAGGTGGTCGCGCAGGTCTTCGACACCGAAGTCCTCACCATCGGTGGTCGTGATGAAGGCGACGACCTGCTCGCCCCACTGCGGATCCGGCTTCGCCACCACCGCGACGTCGGCGACCCGCTCGTGAGTGATGACGGCCTCCTCGACCTCGAGGGAGAATACATTCTCGCCGCCGACGATGATGACGTCCTTCGAGCGGTCGACGATATAGAGATACCCGTCCTCGTCGAGCCGTGCGAGATCACCGGTCTTGTACCACTCGCCCTCGAAGGCCGCCTCGGTGGCTTGGGGATTGCGGAGGTATTCGCGCATCCGGGTGTCACCGGCGAACCAGATCTCGCCGGTCTCCCCGGGACCTGCCTCGGCACCGTCGGCCGTGACCACGCGCATGGCGTTGCCGACCATGGCATGCCTGCCGACGGACCCGGCCTTGCGGAGCTGGTCCTCAGGTCCGAGAAGACATCCGGTCGGACCCATCTCGGACATTCCGAAGAGGTTGTAGAACTGGTTCGTGCCGTAGGCCTCGATGAGCATCGCGGCCGTCGAACGGTCGATCGGGGCGCCGCCGTAGTTCCACCGCCGGATGGATGAGAAGTCATAGTCGGCGAAGTCGAGGCCGAGCTTCTTCGCGGTCATGATCGGCGCGACATAGGCGACGGTGGGTCCGAAGAACGTCGTGATCTGTTCCGCCGCGATGATCTGCATCGAGTCCACCGGGTGGTACGCCCGCTGGAGGACGACCGTTCCACCCATCTGGATGGTGGGGATGAGGGCGATGTTCAGCGGCGCCGAATGCCAGATCGGCATGCAGATGAGGTACCGGTCGTCGTCGCGGTAATCCATGTTGAGGTTGATGAGAGTGCCGACTTGGAAGATATTGCGGTGCGAATGCACGCATCCCTTCGGCGAGCTCGTCGTGCCGGAGGTGTAGAGGATCTGCGCGACCTGTTCATCGGTGAAGTCCCCGGGGTCGGCCTCGGTCGCGGCATCGAGCTGGACATCGAAGCTGCCCGGGGCGCTGGGTTCTGTCTCCAGCCAGGTGATGTCCGGTGCCCCGGCGCGAGCGACTTCGGCGAGCTCGGTGCTGACGATGCCGAGCTTCGCTCCCGAATGCTCGAGCGTGTACTTGACCTCTGGGGGCTGGAACTTGTGATTGACCGGTACGACGGTCGCACCGAGGTACCACGCGCCGAAAGCTGCGAAGACGAACCCCGGGACATTCACCGTCATGATGCCCACGGCGTCGCCGGGCCGGATTCCGTTGTCGCTGAGCACCTGCGCCGCCTTGAGCGCCCGGTGCCGCAGCTCGGCGTAGGTGAAGCGCTGATCCTCATAGACCAGGGCTTCCTTGTCCGGGTTCCGCAGGACGGTGGTGTCGAGCATGGTTCCGAGCTTCATTGCTTCTCCTTGTGACGAGTGTCATACTGAAAACAATTGAACCACGATTCATTTCTTTGTGGAAGCGACGTCACCACAGTGATGAAACGTGGAAGAAGCCGATGACTTCCGGGACCGTCCGCCGCTGGTGTCCCTTCGGTGGTCATCTGCCGGTGACAGACCTTCTGACGATCCGAGGTGAGGATGGCGTATCGCGAAACCCAGCGCACTCGGGCCAATGCCGAAGCGCGTCGGGCGGGCATCGAACGTGCCGCTCGACATGTCATTGCCCGCGGAGGATTCGCCTCGGCGAGTGTGGCCGCGGTTGCCGTCGAGGCCGATTGCAGTGCTGGGTCGATCTACACGTACTTCAGCAGCCGAGACGAGCTGCTGCGGCTGGTCTTCGCCCAAGCCGCCGGTCACGAGTTGGACGTCATCGCCGGCACCGTCGCCGAAGCAGCCACTGCCGCTGAGGTCGCGGAGTCGACCGTCGAAGTCTTCGTCCGTCGCGCCGTGGCCGGCCGCAGGCTCGCCCACGCTCTGCTGCTCGAAGAGGTTCCCGAGCCTGTGCAGAGCGAACGGCTGCGGCTGCGCCGCGGATATGTCGCCGCCATCGGGGCAGCCCTTGACCAGGTGGGCGGCACGCAGCTCCCCGCCGAGGTGGTCGCCCGTTCGATCGTCGGAAGCGTCGGAGAGAACCTCGTCGACATCCTCGACCCGGCGGCCCCGAATCCGAGCCCGACGGAGATCGAGACTCTCATCAGGGCACTGACCACGTTCACCCGATCCGCTTTAGGAGAACCATGACCACGACCCACGACTCAGCCTCAACCACCGCGGACACTGTGGGCACTCACTCCGCGGAACCCGCGTCGGAACCGTCGTCCCTGCGGACGACGCACACGGTGTTCAACCAGGCGCCGCCTCGGCGGGATATCAACGAATTCACGCTGAATACGGCACTGAAGGATGCGCTCGCCCACTATGCGCCGGGTGCCTCGCGCGATGAGCTTGAGCGCATCGGGGCGCTCGTCGGCAGCGCCGACTTCATCAACGATGCACGCCTGGCCAACGTCCACGGGCCGGTGCTGCGCACTCACGACGACTGGGGCAACCGCATCGACGAGATCGAGTTCCACCCGGCCTACCACCGGATCATCGGCGATGCGCTCGACGCGGAAGCGCACTCCTATGCCTGGACCCATCCCGGGCCGGGAGTGAACGTCGAACGCGCCGCGCGATTCATGCTCTTCTCACAGGTCGAACCCGGCCACGCCTGCCCGGTGTCGATGACGCACGCGGTCGTGCCGTCCCTGCGCGCCGACCCCGCGCTCGCCGATTTCTGGGTGCCGCGCGCCACCGCCGCAGACTTTGATCCGCGGAGGGTCGACCCGGCGACGAAGTCCGCAGTGACCTTCGGCATGGCGATGACGGAGAAGCAGGGCGGATCGGACATCCGCGCGAACACCACCTACGCGGTCCCCTCCGGCGACCACTACCTCATCACCGGACACAAATGGTTCTGCTCCGCTCCGCAGTCCGACGCATTCCTCGTCATCGCCCAACTCGACGAGGGGCCGAGCTGCTTCGTCGTACCCCGTGTGCTGCCCGGCGGCGACCTCAACTCGGTGCGCATCCAGCGGCTCAAGGACAAGCTCGGTAACAAGTCCAACGCCTCCTCCGAAGTCGAGTTCGACGCCACCGAAGGCTGGCTGCTCGGCCAGGCCGGCAAGGGAGTGCGCACGATCATCGAGATGGTGGCACAGACTCGACTCGACTGCGTCCTCGGCTCAGCAGCGGGGATGCGCCAGTGCGTCGCCGAGGCGGCCTGGCACGCCCGCGGACGCGCGGCCTTCGGCGCCACGCTCATCGATCAGCCGCTCATGCGCGCCGTCATCGCCGACCTTCAACTGGAGACCGAAGCGGCCACCTACACGGCCCTGCACCTGGCCGCCGCCTATGACGACGACAGCGCCGAGGCGGCCGACTTCCGCCGACTGGCAACAGCTGTCGCCAAATACTGGATCTGCAAACGCGGACCCGAGCACGCCTATGAGTCCCTCGAATGCCTCGGCGGCAACGGCTACACCGAGTCCTTCCCGCTGGCCCGCCGCTACCGGGAGCAGCCGGTGATGGCGGTGTGGGAAGGCTCCGGCAACGTCATCGTCCTCGACGTGCTGCGTGCCCTGGCTCGCGAACCGCGGAGTGCGAAGACGTTCCTCGGCTTCCTCGAGACCGGATTGGGCAAACACGCGGACTTCGATGCGGTCTACGAGTCACTGGCCCGGTCGCTGCAGGACGCGGCGCAGGATCTGGGCTCCGGGGGTGCGGCAGCACAGGCGTCGCTGCAGACACGCGGTCGAGTCGTCGTCGAGAAGATGGCGCTGCTCATGCAGGCGGCGATCCTCTTCGAATCCGCCCCGGCCGAGGTGGCCGCGAGCTTTGCGGCTGCCCGCCTCGGTGCCGACCGGGGCCGCGAATACGGAGCCCTGCCCGACGGAGTCCACATCGACTTCCTCGTCGCGCGGGTGTGAGCGGACGGCGCTGTCGCGGTAGCGTGAGCCGGCGGCGCTGAGGTGAACGGCCCAGTTTGAGCTGAATAGCCCTGTTTCAAACATGGGCTGCTCAACTGAAACTGTGTAGAACTGTCGCGCGGGCGTGGGCTTGAGCAGGAGGCCCTGTGGCGACGCGCGTTGGCCGCAGCTCGCTCGTTCCAGGTTTCGGTATGGGTTTGTCTGAAGTACACAGAGAGGAAAGTGAGCATTTCAGAGCAACCAGTACCAATGTCTGCCGGCCCACGGCTAGGGCGCGTGGGGTGAGTGAGCGGCGCCGCAGCGGGCTTCAGCCGCGGTGGGCTTGAGCCGCGGTGGGCGTCAGTCGCGAGGGGCCGGGAGCCTCAGCTGCGGCGGTGGGTGGAGACGCAGCGGCGGCGGTCGACGCGCATGACCCGGCCGCGGTTGCGCAGGTGTCGCTGTACGCAGTCCGGCGGGCCGTCGAAGTCCGGTCGGGGAGTGCGGGCGACGACAGCGGGTTTCTGCTCGAGGGCGAGTGAGTCGGATTCCCACTCCGGAGTGCGGCGCGCGCCGAATTCGGACGTTTCGATGAACGCCCGGAACTCCTCGACCAGCCGCTCCTGCATGTCATAGAGGCTCTCATCATTTCCGGGGAAATCGAGGAGGACTTCAATGGCCTCCCCGGCGACGACGATCCGCGCGATCAGCCGACGCTCATCGTCGGTATCGCGAAGCATCGCGATGCTGTCCCACTCGTAGTTGGCGAACATGCCGAGAACAATCGGCGTGACGACCTTCTCGCAGAGCACATCCTGCGTAAGTTCGATGCGGTCCATGTGTCCCACCATAGGTCCTCATCCGCCGGGATTCCGAAGGCGTCTCGGAGTTTTGCGGAAACCGCTGCCGATCTGCGGTATCCGGCAGACTTCGTGCGGTTCCGCGCCAGTGCATTCGCGACCGCGACGAAGGCGGCACCGCATAGACTGGGCCCATGCCCCGCAGTCCGCTTCCGCCTCGAGAGGGAATCTCGGCGACCGCGCTGCGCGCCCCCGGTGGCAAGGCCACTCACGCCAAGAATCACCTGCCCGTTCCCGACTCGATCGGGGAATGGCTCGAATCCGAATTCCCCGAGGCGGCCCCCGAATCCCGACGGGCGCTGCTGACCGATGGGGACCTCCGCGACGAGGCGGGGCACCCGGTGACCTGGGACGATCAGGTCATCCCCGGCGGGTTCTACTTCTTCCACCGTCCTGTCCCGCCCGAAGAACGAATCCCCTTCGAAGTCGGCATCGTGTTCGAGGATGAGGACCTGCTCGTCGTCGACAAACCCCACTTCCTGGCCAGCACCCCGAACGGACGCTTCGTCCGCGAATGCGTCGTCACCCGTCTGCGCGTCGACCTCGACCAGCCCGACCTCGTCGCCATCCATCGCCTCGACCGGATCACCGCCGGACTGCTTGTCCTGTCGAAACGGCCCGAGACACGCGGCCGCTACCAGCGCCTGTTCCAAGACCGCAGGGTCCACAAAACGTACCGCGCCCTGGCCCCGGCACCACCTGCAGACATGGAGTTCCCGCTCGTCCGTGAATCACGCCTGGTGAAGCCCGTCGGAGGACGCCAAGTCCTCGAAGTCGCGGGGGAGTCGAACGCGACCAGCCGGATCCGCCTGGTGCGGACCATTACCACCAGGACCAGTGTCTCGGGTGCCGCGTGGCCGCCTCAGCGTGAGGGATCCGACCACGAACAGCGAGACAGGTGGGAAGGCGAGAGAGGAGCGCCGCCTCGGCGAGGGGTTGCCGAGTACGAGCTCGAGCCGGTCACCGGTAAGACCCACCAGCTGCGGGTGCACATGAACGCGCTCGGGCTGCCCATCCTCGGTGATCCGGTCTATCCGGTCGACCTCGCGCCAGACCCCTACGACTTCACGTCGCCGCTGCAGCTGTTGGCCGCGGAGATCGCATTCGACGATCCGCTGACCGGAGTGAGCCGACGGTTCGAGAGCGGACTCGGCCTCGATCCTGCTGCGGTCAGCTCCGATCCAGGCGAAACCCGGTAGCCTGGTGTTATGAGTCCACACGCCCCCGGATGCACATCAGAGGCCATCGTCGACCTTGTCCGCACCCGCATCACCGACGGTGAGTACCCGGCAGGAAGCCCGGTCCGCGATGGTGCCTTGGCCAAGGAGTTCAACGTTTCGCGCAACACCGCCCGCGAATCGCTGAGCCTGCTGCGCCACGCCGGGCTGCTCACTCAGGAACCCAACCGGGGCTTCTTCGTCTCCACCTTCGGCATCGACGAACTCAAGGACCTCTACCGCGCCCGCCGGGTCTTCGAAATCCGCGCCGTCCAGGAATCGCAGGACGCCACCGACGAGGCGATGGCCGCCGTCGAAGCCTCCGTGGTCCGGGCCGAGACCGCACCGAAGAACGAAACCTGGGCGGATGCCCAGGAGCACTCGGCGTCGTTCCACCGGGCGATCGTCGGGCTGCTGGGCTCACCGCTGCTCGATGAGTTCTACCTCAACCTCATGGCCCGGCTGTCGACGACGTTCTCGCGCTCGCCCGAACCCGGCAAATACCACTCGCACTGGGCGAATCCGCACCGGGACATCCTCGAGAAGATGAAATCCGGGGATCGGCAGGGGGCCGAGGGACTGCTGCGCATTCACCTCGACGATTCCGAAGCCTCGACGCTCGACCTCGCGCGGTCCGTGGGGGAGGGGCGCTAGGGGGTCGGCGTTCGGACACTTTGCCGCTCACGCGACTCAACGCCCTGCTCTAGTGCGATTCCCACAGCATTTCCTGTGTAGCCAGTCTCACAGTGCCCGGTGCTTGAACCCATAGCGGTCGAGACTCTGGCTCCGATAGCATTGAGCCACCGTATCTTCGCGTCGAAAGGCTGTCTTCATGGGAAACCCTGAGCAGGAATCACAGGCCGCAAACGATCCGTTCTCGCTGACGGGACTCACGTATGACGATGTCCTCCTCCTGCCAGGCGACACCGATGTCATCCCCTCCGAAGCCTCCACCGCCTCCCGGCTGACCAAGGAGATCGAGCTCAACATCCCGCTCGTCTCCGCAGCGATGGACACCGTGACCGAATCCCGGATGGCGATCGCCATGGCCCGCATCGGCGGCCTCGGCATCATCCACCGCAACCTCTCCGCCGAGGATCAGGCGAAGCAGGTCGACTACGTCAAGCGTTCCGAATCTGGCATGATCAACGACCCGCTGACGATCACTGCCGACAAGACGCTCGAAGAGCTCGACGAGATCTGCGGCAAGTACCGCATCTCCGGACTGCCCGTCGTCGATGAGAACAATGTGCTCGTCGGCATCGTGACCAACCGCGACCTGCGCTTCGTCACCCGCAGCGAATTTCCCACACGCACCGTCGCCGAGACGATGACGAAGATGCCGCTGGTCACCGCGCCTGTCGGCGTGGCTGCCGAGAAGGCCTTCGAGCTGCTCGCCGAACACAAGGTCGAGAAGCTGCCCCTGGTCGACGACAACAACGTCATCCAGGGCCTCATCACCGTCAAGGACTTCGTCAAGACCGAGGAATACCCGCTGGCCACCAAGGACGACGAAGGCCGCCTGCGCGTCGGCGCCGCCGTCGGGTTCTACGGCGACGCCTATGAGCGCGCAGGAATGCTCGCCGAGGCGGGCGCCGACGTCCTCGTCGTCGACACCGCCAACGGCCACGCCCGCGGAGTCACCGACATGATCAAGACGATCAAGTCCGACCCGGCGTTCTCCGCCGTGCAGATCATCGGCGGAAACGTCGCCACGAAGGAAGGCGCGCAGGCGCTCGTCGAGGCCGGAGTCGACGCCGTCAAGGTCGGCGTGGGACCCGGATCGATCTGCACCACCCGTGTCGTCGCCGGTGTCGGCGTCCCGCAGGTCACCGCTGTCCACCTCGCCGCTCAGGCCGCTCGCGCCGCCGGGGTGCCGGTCATCGCTGATGGCGGACTCCAGTACTCCGGTGACATCGGCAAGGCCCTGGTCGCCGGTGCCGACACCGTCATGCTCGGCTCCCTGCTGGCCGGATGCAACGAGTCGCCGGGCGAACTCATCTTCGTCAACGGCAAGCAGTACAAGGCCTACCGCGGAATGGGCTCACTGGGTGCGATGGCGCCGCGCAAGGGCAAGTCGTATTCGAAGGACCGCTATTTCCAGGCCGATATCGCCACCGACACCGACCTCATCCCCGAGGGCATCGAAGGCCGAGTCGCTTACCGCGGTCACCTCAAGCAGGTCGCCCACCAGCTCACCGGAGGCCTGCGCCAGACGATGTTCTACGTCGGCGCACGCACCGTCGGCGAGCTCAAGGCCAAGGGCAAGTTCGTCCGCCTGACCACGGCAGGGCTGAAGGAAAGCCACCCACACGATATCCAGATGACCGTCGAGGCCCCGAACTACGTCGTGAAGTGACGTAGGAGGTTCTCTGGTCAGTGAGAAGCCGCAGCTTCCGCGTTTGCGCGGAGGTTGCGGCTTCTTGCTTATGTGGATGCCGAGGGCGCGGGGCGAATTCCTGGCCTTTCAACGGGCGGCTGTGACTCTGCGGCGCCCGAGCAGATTGTTGGGTCGATCCACGGTGGTCTGCGGGCTGAAACCACCGTGGATCGACCCAACAATTCGCGGTTACCGGGGTCCGTGCTGTCTCACGATGCTGGATGACACACCCTGTTGTGACGAAGACCACGCGCTCGTTTTCCGGCCGATGCACCCGTAGTGCGAATGGGCTCCTTGCCTTATGAGTGCTGGGAAGAGGCGGCATCGCCCCCGATGAGAGGTCTACTTCCGTAGTCGGTGAACCTGGCCGATGGCTCTTCGGAAACAGAGAAAGTTAGGGTAGGTTTCCCTAATGCGAGCCGCGCTTCGCGGTGCGCATCATCGAAGGAGGAAACCTCACAGTGACGACTTCTCTGCTCTACGACACCGAAGCGACACCCACCTCAGCACCCCTTCAGACCCCCGAAATCCCCCACGCGAACTCCGAGTCCAGCGCCCCGATCGCGGCGCCGGAGGTCGTCAACCCCACCCTTGCCGAGGTCCGGAACCCGCCCGGTACCGATGCGCTCCTCGGCGCCCACAGCGCAGACGAATACACATCGCTCATGCACAACGTCGTCGACGCACTCGGCGAACGATTCCGCACCACTGAGCGCGCCGCCTCGGCGAAGGACCGCTCCGGACTGCAGGCTGCCGTCGATGCTGTCGACCTCGACACCGCCGGAGTCGGCAACGCCGAAGCCCTGCGCGAAGTCGACGCCCTCTACGCCGACAACGCCGTGTGGTTCCACCACCCCAGCTACGTCGCCCACCTCAACTGCCCCGTCGCCGTGCCCGCCGTCGCCGCCGAAGCGATGCTCGCGGCCATCAACACTTCGGTCGACACCTACGACCAATCCCAGGTCGCCACCCTCATGGAACGCCGCCTCATCGACTGGACCTGCGGCCACCTCGGCTTCGCCGGCGGCGACGGAATCTTCACCTCCGGAGGCACCCAGTCGAATCTCCAGGCACTGTTCCTCGCCCGCGAAAACGTGCTTGCCGGACTGGCCGATCACGCCGACGAATCCGAACGTGGCGGGTCCGTTGACGCAGAACCTCGCCGAGGCGGCCCCGACCTGGGCGAGCCCACACGCCGTGACCAGCTGTCCCGGCTGCGGATCCTCGCGACCGATCAGGCTCACTTCTCCGTGTCCCGTGCGGCCTTCCTCCTCGGCCTCGACGCCGAGGCGGTCGTGACCGCCCCGACCGACCGGTCCGGCCGGATGGACGCCGAGGCCCTCAACGCGAGCCTGCTCGCCATCGAGGCGAACGACCAGATCCCCATGGCCGTCGTCGCCACCGCCGGAACCACCGACCTCGGTGTCATCGACCCGCTCGAGACCATCGCCGAGGTCTGCGCCTCGGCGAACGTCTGGCTGCACGTCGACGCCGCATACGGCGGCGGGCTGCTCTGGGCCCCACAACGAGCCCACATGCTCGACGGGATCTCCAAGGCCACCTCGGTGACCATCGACTTCCACAAGACGTTCTTCCAGCCGGTGTCCTCCTCGGCCCTGCTGATCAGGGACGCGAGCCTGTTCGCGCCGACGATCCACCACCATGACTACCTCAACCCCGAAGCCGAAGCACAGGTTGCCGACGCCGAACCGAACCAGGTCGACAAGTCCCTGCAGACCACCCGCCGCTTCGACGCGCTCAAGCTCTGGACGACGCTGCGCGCCCGAGGTGCAAGCGAGATCGGGTCGATGCTCGACACGGTCTGCGACCTCGCGGCCGACGTCCGGGCGCTGCTCGAGGATCAGGCTGACTTCACAGTGCTCGGTGCCTCGGACCTGTCCACGGTGCTCTTCCGATTCACCCCGGCGACCGCGGACCAGGTCACCTGCGACGAACTCGTGCCGCTCATCCGCCGCGTCCTCTTCCGCTCCGGCCGCGCCGCCATCGCCCGCACCGTCATCGATGACCGGCCATGGCTCAAACTCACCCTGCTCAACCCCGACACCCGCCTCGATGACGTCACCGCCGTGCTCGACCTCGTCCGTGCCACCGGGCACGGCATCCTCGCCGGTCGAGATCTCGAGGGCGCCGCAGACGTCGACGGCGCCGCAACCGAAGGAGGCGCAGCATGAGCGCAGAGTCCACGCCCATCCACGACATCCTCGGCGTCGGCATCGGTCCCTTCGGCCTCGGCCTGGCCGCACTGTCGGAACCGCTCGACGACGTCGACGCGATCTTCCTCGACCAGCGCCCTGAATTCCGCTGGCATCCGGGCATGATGATCGAAGGCTCGACCATCCAGGTGCCGTTTCTCGCCGACCTCGTCACCATGGCCGACCCCACTTCGCCGTACTCGTTCCTCAACTTCCTCAAGGAACGCCGCCGCCTCTACCCGTTCTACATCCGCGAATCGTTCTACCCCCTTCGCGCCGAATTCGACGAATATTGCCGGTGGGTCGCCGCCCAGTTGGATACGCTGCGATGGAATCGTCGCGTCGTGTCCGTGACCAGGGACGACGGTGTGTACACCGCCCTCGCCGAGGTGGTCGATGGCTGCGGTTCGATCCTGACGACCGAGGCCTACCGCGCTCGGCATCTCGTCCTCGGGGTGGGAACGCAGCCAGTGCTGCCGCCTGCGCTGCAGGGACTTAGGCGTGACGCTGGCGCCGACTCGCCCGCCGCCGGACCGGACGGTGTCGCCGAATCGCCCGCTGCCGGCCCGCTCATCCACACCGCCGACTATCTCGAGAACCGCGAGGCGCTGCTCGATTCCGGGGCGATCACGATCGTCGGCAGCGGCCAGTCCGCCGCCGAGATCTACCGTGACCTCATCGACGACGCCGAAGACCGAGGCGTCCGCCTGGACTGGGCGACCCGCTCGCCGCGGTTCTTCCCGATGGAGTACACGAAGCTCACCCTTGAGATGACCTCCCCGGAGTACACCGACCACTTCCGGGCGCTGCCCGATGAGCTGCGCGAACGCGTCGGCCGGGAACAGCGCACGCTGTACAAGGGCATCTCCGCCGACCTCGTCGACGACATCCACGACACTCTCTACCGACTCAGCCGCGGCGGGCGGCAGCTGCTGACGAACCTCGTCTCCGAAGCCGAACTCGAGAGCGCCGACATTGACCCGATCAGCGGCGAATACCTGCTCGGATTCCGCAACACCGCACTGGGCAAGACCTTCACCAGGCGGTCCGGATCGGTCGTCGCAGCCACCGGATACAAGTCACAGGTGCCGGACTTCCTCAGCCCCCTCGGCGACGATATCCGTCTGGACTCTCGCGGCCGTCTCGACGTCAGCCGCCACTACACGATCAACGACGAGGGCACCATCCACGTCCTCAACGGCGAAGAGCACACTCACGGCGTCACCGCCCCTGACCTGGGCTTCGGTCCCTGGCGGGCCTCGGTGGTGCTCGCCGCGGTGACCGGTCGAGAACCGTATCCGATCGAACGGACCATCGCCTTCCAGACCTTCGGAGTGCCGGCCGACGAATCCTATGCCTCCACTCTGGCAGCCGCGAACTCGACCAATGGAAATACCCGGGCCGGCTCGACCGACGCTGATTCCGAGGTCGACTCCGCCACCTTCGCACTCGACGACTCCAAGGAGATGTCACACGCATGACCACCGAACTCATCACCGAACCGACTGCTCCCGTCAAGGGCACGACGCCGAACGCGGACGTAAAGCTCACGGCCGCCTCGGCGACGGTGACCATCCGTCCGCTCGACGTCGACCGGAACACCGCCCGGATCCACGAGTGGCTGACCCACCCACGCGCACACTACTGGATGATGACCGACCTAAACGAGAACGAGGTCCGGGCCTACTTGGAAGGCATTCGCGACTCAGCGGACGACGCCGGTTGGGTCGGATCCGTCGACGGAGATGACTGCTTCTACGTCGAGACCTACACTCCTGACAGCCTCATCCCGCAGAACGTCCTGGCCACCGGACCTAGCGACATCGGGATGCACCTGCTCGTCGCACCACCGGCAGGACCTGCCGTGCACGGACTTACCGACCGGATCATGGCGGCGGTCATCGACTTCTGCCTCAAACCCGGTGGCCAGGGAGGACGCGGTGCCGAACGTGTCGTCGTCGAACCCGATGCACGAAACGACGCGATCATCGAGAAGAACCGAGCCGCCGGCTTCACCCCCATCACGGAGGCGACCATCATGATGGGCGAGATCGCGAAACGCGCGCTCGTGAGCGTATGCACCCGCGCGGATTTCGAGTCCAGCGCACTGGCCCCGTTCGTCGGCGCCGGAGGCCTGGGACCGACGCCCATCAACTCGGATCACGCGCGACCGACTCTCGTCGCTGAGACCGAGGAATCGGCTGGCGACCAGAAGCTGACGGAATCACGAATGAGCCGGAGAGCAGCAACGCCGCCGGCGCCATACGCCCATCTCAACTTCGATGCGTTCTCCGTCGTGCAACGCCACCTCGTCGCCAAAGCCCTGTCCGAATTCGCCCACGAACGACTCATCCATCCGGTGAGCGTCGGTGCGGGCGGGGGAGCCGCCGCGAATGGCAACGCACATGCGGACGGGGGAGCCGCCTCGGCGAATGGTGAAGATCAAACGTGGGAACTGAGCGTCGACGGGGCCAGCCGGTACACGTTCACCGCGCGCGTGCTGCCGCTCGAACACTGGGTCATCGACGAAGCCAGCATCACCCGGTGGTGCGACGGATCCGAGGTGCCGCTCGACGCGCAGGAACTCGTCGTCGAACTCCAAGACGAACTCTCCATCCCCGAAGACCTCATCTCCACCTACCTTGAGGAGCTCGCCTCGACCCTGGCCGGAGCCGCGTTCAAACTCGAGGACGCTCGAGCCGGGCGCAGACCCGATGCACGTGCACTCGTCGAAGCGGATTTCCAGACCACCGAGGCTGCCATGACCGAGGGCCACCCGGGGTTCCTCGCGAACAACGGCCGCATCGGCTTCGGCCTCAGCGACTTCCGCACGTGGGCACCGGAAAACGGACAACTGAACCGCCTCGAATGGGTGGCGGTGAGGCGCGATCTCAGCCATCTCTCCTTGGGCGTTGGACTCGACGAGCAGTGCCACCTCGGTGAGGCGCTCAGCGAAGCCGAACGGGACCTCTTCGGCTCCCGGATCCGGGCGGCGGGACAGGACCCGGCGGACTTCCATCTCATGCCGATCCACCCCTGGCAGGCCGACCACCGCCTGGCGATCACCTTCGCCGCGGACATCGCCCGCGGTGATCTGCTGCCGCTCGGGGAGGGACTCGATAAGCACCAGGCGCAGCAGTCCCTGCGGACGTTCTTCAACCGTTCGCGGACCGGGGCTCCGTATGTGAAGGTCGCGCTCGCCGTGCAGAACATGGGATTCCTGCGTGGACTGTCGCCGAAGTACATGCGCGATACCCCGGCCATCAACGACTGGGTCGCGAACCTCATCGCCTCCGACGACACCTTCGCCGCGGCTGGCTTCCGAGTGCTGCGGGAGCGTGCCGCGCTCGGCTACACGGGGGACGTCTACCACCAGACGAAGGAGACGAACCCACACCGGAAGATGCTCGCCGCCCTGTGGCGGGAGAACCCTGTCGAGCAGATCGAACCAGGTCAGAAGCTCATCACCATGGCAGCCCTGCTGCACCGGGATCACCAAGGGGTGTCGCTGGCCGGCGAGCTCATCAGCGCATCGGGATTGAGTGCCGGGGCATGGGCACGCAGCTACCTGCGGGCCTACCTGAAACCACTCGTGCATGCGCTGCTGGCGCACGATCTCGTGTTCATGCCGCACGGGGAGAACCTCATCCTCGTCCTCGACGAGCATGTGGTCACCGGGGCATTCATGAAGGACATCGGTGAGGAGGTCGCCGTGCTCGGCCACCGCGAACTGCCTGCCGATGTCGAACGCATCCGCGCCGTGGTGTCGGGGGAGGAGAAGGCCCTGTCAGTGTTCACCGACATGTTCGACGGGGTCCTGCGGCACCTGTCCGGCATCCTCGACGCCGATGGACTGCTGCCGGCCGATAGATTCTGGACGATCGTCGCCGAGACCCTCGACGGCTACGAGGCAGAGCACCCGGAGTTCGCACGCGGGGTCAGCGGTGACGTCGATCTGCGCGCCGATCACTTCGCCCATTCGTGCCTCAACCGACTGCAGCTGAAGAACACGAAGCAGATGGTCGACATCGGCAACCAAGCCGAATCGCTGCTCTACGCGGGCACCATGCCCAACCCCGTGGCCAGCTGAGCCGAACCGACAACAACCTCGCCGAGGCGGGACTCCGGAAGGATGTCCCGCCTCGGCGAGTACGTTCATCCCTCATGCCCACCGGTTAGTATCATTCCAACGGTTGCCTGCGCGTCGATGCGCAGAGTCACGAACCGGTCCACAGACTCAAAGGTGCGCACATGGCGAAGCGAAACGATCGGCCGACCCTGGCCACGGTCGCCGAACGCGCCGGTGTGAGCATAAAAACGGCCTCCCGCGTCCTCAACGGCGAAAAGCACGTCGCCGCCTCAACCGCGGAGAAGGTCGAAACCGCCGCCGAGGAACTCGGATTCCGACTCAACCCCACGGCCCGACGCTTGCGTGCCGGAGGCCGCTCACCCTATATCGGCGTCGTCCTCTCCGACGCCGGGGACGCTTTCCAAGCCCGCGCCTTTGCCGCCGTGGAAGCCGAACTCGCCGCCCTCGACCTGCGCCCGGTGGTGACCGTGGTCGGTGACGACCCGGACCGTGAGGAAGCCTTCCTCGACGAATGCCTCGCCAACGACCTGACCGGGATCATCGTCATCCGCGCCCACCCCGAGGCGGCCGAGACCTACGCACGCGCCGCCTCGGCGCCGGGCATCCGAATCGTCACCCTCGACCCCGCGGTCACCGGCCCAGGTATCAGCGTCGTCGCAGGTGACGACCGTGAAGCGGGACGCCTTGCGGCCGAACAGCTGCTCGCGCACGGACATATGGCGCTCGGCGTCATCGGCGACCATTCGCCCAGCCTCATCACCACCCGCCGGCTGCAGGGAATCCAAGACGCCATCGCCGGTCGCACCGGCGTCGGCTGGCGCGCCTATATGCGCGAAGACGCCCACGACGAAGCCAGCGCGAAGAACGTCGTCGCCGCCTGGCTGGGCTCGCGCAGCGCCCCCAGCGCACTCATCACCCTGTCCGCGACCGTGACCCAAGGTGCCATCGACGCCTGCCGCCGCCTCGGCGAATGGCCGGCCTTGGTCGGCATCGACGATTTCCCCACTGCCGAACTCCTCGACGTCACCGTCGTCGATCGCAACGTCGAATCCCTCGCCGCCGAGGCGGTCCGACGACTCCGGTCCGGCGCGGAACCCACCGATTCCGGGGGAGGAGAGGGCCGCCTCGGCGAGGGTGGGAATCCGCATCCGTCAGAGACGACCGGGCGCGAACGCGTCGATGACGGTGTGCCGGAATTCGACAACGCGCTCTGTGTCATCGTTCGCGGCAGCGGTGAGGAGCCTCCCGACACCCGCTGAAAACTTTTGACGAAACAGTTGACAGCAGGCGACGTTCGGCGAATCATATTCAACAGCCTGACAACGTTGTCAGAAAGATTGAAAGGTTCACAATGAGGCACAACCTTAAGTCCCACAAGAAGCTGGCGCTCCTCGGTGCCTCGGTCGCGATCGGTGCTCTTGCACTCAGCGGCTGCGGCAACCAGAAAGGCCAGGGAAACGACGAGGCAGACAGCGGATCCGGCGGTGACGGAGATGTCACGATCGCACTGCTGCTGCCCGAGTCGAAGACCACCCGGTACGAGTCGCTCGACAAGCCGAACTTCGAGAAGTACGTCAAAGAGGCCAACCCAGACGCGAAGGTCGAATACCGCAACGCCAATCAGGACGCGACTCAGCAGCAGCAACAGGTCGAGGCCGCCGTGACCGAGGGTGTCGACGCCATCGTCCTCGACCCCGTCGACGCTTCCGCCGTCTCCTCTGCGCTGTCGAAGGCCGAAGCGAAGAAGATCCCGGTCATCTCCTACGACCGCTTCTTCGAAGGTGCGGCCTACTACACCTCGTTCGACAACAAGAAGATCGGCAACCTGCAGGGCCAGGCCGTCCTCGACGGGCTCAAGGAAGCTGGAGTCGACCCGAAGTCGGGACCGGTCTGGATGGTGAACGGCGACCCGAAGGACCCGAACGCCGCGGACTTCAAGGCCGGTGCGGAAGAGACCCTCAAAGGCGCGGGCGTCGACATCGCCGCCAGCCACGACACCCTCGACTGGAACCCCGACGACGCACGCCAGTGGGTCGAGGGTCAGCTGCAGGGCAAGGGTGAGAAGCCGATCGCGATCTACGCGGCCAACGACGGCACCGCCGGCGGTGTCATCGCCGCGACGAAGAAGGCCAAGGTCGATCCCGTCGTGACCGGTCAGGACGCCGAGGTGGACGGTCTGCAGAACATCCTCAAAGGTGACCAGTACGCCACGATCTACAAGTCGATTCCGCCGCAGGCCGAGTTCGCAGCCAAGGCCGCCGTGGCTCTGGCCGCGGGCGAGGAAGTCGGTGCAGGAACGACCTACAAGGACACCCCCACGGACTTCGTCGAAGCCAAGGTCGTCACCACCGACACCATCAAGGACATCGTCGGTGATCAGATCAAGGCCGAGGACATCTGCACCGGGAAGGTGGAGAAGCTCTGCGCCGATGCCGGCGTGAAGTGAGCGCGTGAGCGTTCATGATCTGACGTGACCGACCTCGAGCCGGCGACCATCACCGGTCGCCGGCCGCCGGGGTCAACGACTGCGACAAGTAGGAACAGATGACACCAGAGACACCCGAACCGGCAGCTGCGGCGACGCGGACGCCGGGCAGCGACAGCGAGCCGGTGCTCGAACTGCGCGGAATCAACAAACGGTTCGGCGCCGTCCAAGCGCTGACCGACATCCATCTCAGCGTCGGTCGCGGCGAAGTCGTCGGCCTCGTCGGCGACAACGGCGCCGGCAAATCGACACTCATCAAGGTCATCGCCGGAGTCCACGCCGCCGATGAGGGCGAACTCATCATGAATGGGACATCGCAGAAATTCTCCTCCCCGAAGGACGCGCAGAGGGCCGGAGTGGCCACCGTGTTCCAGGACCTGTCTCTGTGTGAGAACCTCGACGTCGTGGCCAACCTGTTCCTCGGGCACGAGAAGACCCGTGGGGGAGTCCTCGACGAGGTGGCCATGGAAGCCAAATCCTGGGAGCTGCTGCGCAGCCTGTCGGCGAAGATCCCGAGCGTGCGCGTACCGATCGCGGCACTGTCCGGCGGACAACGTCAGACGGTCGCCATCGCCCGGTCCCTCCTCGGCGATCCTTCGCTGGTCATGCTCGACGAGCCGACGGCGGCCCTCGGTGTCGCCCAGACGGCCGAGGTGCTCAATCTCATCGAACGGCTCAAGGAACGCGACCTCGGCGTGCTGCTCGTCAGCCACAATATGGCCGATGTGCAGGCCGTGTGCGACCGGGTGCACGTGTTGCGCCTGGGCAAGGACGCCGGTGACTTCCCCGGAGACGAACGCACGGACGTGCTGGTCGCCGCGATCACCGGAGCCAGCGACAATGTCGTGACCAAACGCGCCGCACGGAGGGGTGAGCGCCGATGACCCGCAACTCCTTCATCACCGATGAGCGGATCTCGTCCGAAGGTATCGTCGGAACATTCATTCGACGGGTCAAAGAGGGGCAGCTGGGTTCGTTCCCCGTCATCTTCGCCCTCATCGTCATCGTCATCGTCTTCCAGTCGGCCGATTCCAACTTCATCTCGCCGGCCAACCTCGTCAATCTCTCCACCCAGGTGGCGTTCCTCGCGATCCTTGCTCTGGGCATCAACCTCATCCTGCTCCTCGGCGAGATCGACCTGTCTCTGGCGCAGTTGGGCGGTCTGGCAGCCTCCCTGCTCGGTGTCCTCGTCGTCAGGCAGGGTGTGCCCCCGGCAATGGCGCTGATCATCATGCTGCTGCTCGGTCTGGTCGTCGGCGCGATCCAAGGCTGGTTCTTCGCCGTCGTCGGCATCCCGGCGTTCGTCGTCACCTTGGCTGGTCTGCTCGCATTCACCGGTCTGACGCTGACGACCCTGGGCACACAGAAGAACCTGTCGATGTCGGACACCTTCGCCTTCGACTTCGCGAGCTTCTACTTCCCGGCGATCTGGGCCTATATCTTCGGAGCGATTGCGATCATCGGCTTCGGCGGCGGCATCATCTATTCGAAGATGCGTCGCCACCGCGAAGGCCTCAGCGCCCCGAGCTGGACGTCGGTGATCGTGCGCATCGTGCTGCTGGCCGCGATCGTGTTCGGCTTCCTCATCCTCGTCAACCAGGACTTCGGTCTGGCGATGCCGTTCTTCCTGATGATCGTCATCGCGATCGTCATCGACCTCGTGCTGCGCAAGACCCGCTACGGTCGTTCGATCTACGCCGTCGGCGGCAAGGTCGAGGCCGCCCGGCGAGCCGGTATCCGCGTGACCTGGGTGCGCATCAGCGTGTTCATGGCCGCAGGTGTGTTGGCCGCGCTGTTCGGGTTCATCAAGACCGGTGTGACGACGAACGCGGGATCGACGCTGGTGAGCACGCAGGATCTGCTCAATGCGATCGCCGCGGCGGTCATCGGCGGCACCTCGTTGTTCGGCGGTCGCGGTACTGCTTGGGCCGCTGTGCTCGGTGCCCTGGTCGTCGGTGCGATCAACAACGGTCTCTATCTCATCGGCTTCAACTCCGATGCGCAGCAGATCATCACCGCACTCGTCCTGCTCACCGCCGTCGTCATCGATGCGCTGAGCCGCCGCGGACAGAGGTACGTCGGGCGGGGGTAGTGGGGCGTGAAGCTTCCTCTGCCGACCGCTCGCCTTAGCATCGAGCGCGCAATGCATAGCTTGATACAGCGACGTTAAGTCGAGCGGTCGGTGCTGAGCATCCAAGCAGAGTATGGAGTCGCCCCGTGTCCGACCGGGCTGATACAGTCGGAGCCAATGACATGGGGTGCCTCATGAGGATCCGTTCGCACCAAGACGCTGCGCACGGAGGACACCGAGGCTGAGAGAACACCCATCGAACCTGATCTGGGCCATACTAGCGAAGGGATCGTCATGGTTGACTTCGACCTGCGTTCTGCCAATGCGCAACTGCGCGCAAGCAATCCACTCATCCAGTGCATCACGAACACCGTGGTGCAGCAGTTCAGCGCGAACGTGCTCCTGGCCATCGGCGCCTCCCCGGCGATGCTCGACCACGAAGCCGACGCCGGACAGTTCGCCGGAATCGCCAGCGGAATCCTCGTCAACTTCGGAACCGCCTCGAACCATCAGCTGCTCGCCGCCGACGCAGCCATCGACGTCGCGAACGCCGCCAGCAAGCCCTGGGTCCTCGACCCCGTGAGCGTCGGCGCCGTCGACTTCCGCACCTCCCGCATCCGCCGGGCCGCCGCCGATCACCCGACTGCCATCCGCGGCAACGCCTCCGAGATCGCAGCACTCGCCGGAGTCGGACTCGGTGGTCGTGGAGTCGAATCCACCGATGAAGTCGATGCCGTCCTTCCCGCCGCGGCTCAACTGTCGCGAAAGACCGGCGCGATCGTCGCGGTCTCCGGACCCACCGACGCCGTCGTCGCCCACATCGACGGCACCGATCACGTCGCCCGGATCTCCGGCGGACACGAATTCATGCCGCTGGTCATCGGCACCGGCTGCTCACTCGGCGCCGTCACCGTCGCATACCTGGCCGCCGCCCGTGCCGGACTGGCCGACCCCGACGCCGACGTCTCAGCAATCAGCGCCCCCGAGCAGTCCGCGAACGGTGGGGCCGCCTCGGCGAAGTTCGAAGCCGTCGTCGCCGCCCACGCCCACTTCGCGGTCGCCGGGGAACTCGCCGCCGATGGTGCGAAGGGTCCGGGCAGCTACTCGGCGAACTTCCTCGACGCGCTCCACACCGTCGACGGTGACCGACTCGCGCAGGCGAGAATCGGCCTCGACACGCTTACCGTCGGCGAAGGCGTCCAGGCATGACCGCCGGATCCGCCCACATCACCGACGATCCGCACGGCGCAACCGTGAACGATGCCGCCGCGACCGACCGCTTCGCCGGAATCGACACGCGCCTCTACCTCGTCACCGACTCGGCGCAATGCGAGGCCGCCGGTCGCAGCGTCGCCGAGACCGTGCAGGCCGCCGTCGCCGGGGGAGTGGGCATCGTCCAGGTCCGCGACAAAGACATCGACGACGGTGACTTCTACTCGCTCACCCGCCAAGTCATCGCCGCCGTCGAAGCCGCCACCCGCGACACCGACCGCACGGTCCCCGTCGTCCTCAACGACCGCGTCGAGGTGGCCCGCCGCCTCAACGACGAAGGCGAGAACGTGCACATCCACGTCGGCCAAACTGACACCACCGTCGCCGAGGTGCGCGCCGCCCTGGGTGCGGAACCGCTCATCGGTCTCTCGGCCGCGAACAGCGACGAATTCGCCGCCGCCCGCGACTCCGGAGTCGTCGACCTCGTCGGCATCGGGCCGGTCTTTGACACTTCCACGAAAGCAGACGCCCCCGACGGAATCGGACCGGACCGCCTCGGCGAACTGGTGGCAGAAGCCGGCATCCCCGCGGTCGCGATCGGCGGCATCAACGCCAATCGTGCCCCTGACCTGAAGGGACGTGGGCTGATCGGGATCTGCGTGGTCTCGGCGATCTGCATGGCTGACGATCCGAAGACTGCGGCCGAGGAGCTGCTCGCCGCTTTCACCGGGAGTGCACAGTGACGACCCGCCCGCCGATCACCCTGTCCATCGCCGGCACCGATCCCTCCGGCGGCGCCGGAATCCATGCCGACCTCAAGACCTTCACCGCGCGGAAGACCATGGGCACGACCGTCATCACTGCTCTCGTCGCGCAGAACACGCACGGTGTGTCCCGGGTCTATCCGATCGACGTCGATTTCGTCGCCGATCAGTTCGAGTCCGTGCTCGGCGACCTGCCCGTCGATGCGACGAAATCGGGAATGCTCGGCAGCCGTGACCTCGTCGAACTCGTCGTCGCCCGCGCCGCCGAAGGCCGGCTCGGCTTCTATACCGTCGACCCTGTGATGATCGCGACCTCCGGCCACCGCCTCCTCGAGACCGATGCCGTCGACGCCGTGCGCACCCACCTGCTGCCCGTCGCCGACCTCATCACCCCCAACCTCCCCGAGGCGGCCCTGCTGATCTCCGACGACGAACCTGAAGCGCAGACGACTGAAGCCATGCGTGACCAGGCCCGGCGCCTGCTCGAACGCGGGCCCGGAGCGGTCCTGCTCAAGGGCGGACACGGCAGCCATGACGAAGTCATCGACATCCTCGCCACCGCCGATGGCCAGGTCCGCGAGTTCACCCACCCCCGCGTGACGACGATGAACACGCACGGAACCGGGTGCACCCTGTCAGCCGCGATCACCGCCGAGGCGGCCGTCCTCGGCCGCGAACACACAGAGATCGGGTCGGGCATCCTCGGCGAGGCCGTCGGAAACGCCCTCGATTACCTTGCTCGCGCTCTCACCTCGGCTGCGGACTGGCAGCTGAGCCTGAATCCGGAGGGCGCCCACGGACCGATCGACCACCAGGTCGACATCGTCCGCGGTCGACCCGCCTGAGGTATCCATCCCGCCTGACCACCACCTCACCGGAACCGCCAACTCACTCGAACCACCACGTCATACGAATCACCACGTCACACCAGCACAAAGGAGTTCCCATGACCGTCACCTTTACCGCCGGCCCACTGACCACCCAGCTGTGGGACCGCGTCGGCCCCATCGTCAAGCAGATCGAAGAGCTGCCGTTCCTCGCCCAGCTCGCCGACGGCAGCCTCGATCCGAAGGCCTTCGTCAATTACATCTCGCAGGACAGCCTCTACCTGAACGGATATGCCAAGGCCATGTCGTTCCTGGCCGCGAAGACCGTCGACCGTGACGAATCCCGATTCTGGGCCGGATCTGCCGCCGAGGCGATCACCGTCGAAGAGGAGATGCACGCAGAGCTGCTCGCCGACGCCCGACTCGCCTCGGCGCTGGAGGAGCTCACCGCGGAAGGCTCCCGATTCAAGGCCTCCCCGACGACGCTGGGCTACGTGTCCTTCCTCGTCGCCAACGCCGCCAGCCGATCCTACGGCGAAGGCGTGGCCTCAGTGCTGCCCTGCTTCTGGGTGTACGCCCATATGGGCAAGGTGCTTGTCGACCGGGCCGGGCAGATGGCCGACGACCACCCCTACCGCACCTGGGTGCAGACCTACGACTCTCCCGACTTCGACGAATCGACCCGCCACGCCGTGCAGATCCTCGAACAGGAGCTCGCGAAGGCCCCGAGCGAGGAAGCCGCCCGCATGCGCGCCGCCTTCGAGCAGGCCTGCGTCTTCGAACTCCACTTCTGGGCCTCGGCACACGCCATGCAGAACTGGGACGTCTCCGTGTTCCTGCCCCAGGAAGTCACTGTCTGAGCGCGGTCACCTCGGCGGGGTGAGCTTGCGGTAGAAACGCCAAACGGCGAGCCCCGTGGCGATGAGGAAGATGACCGTCGGGACGAAGGTCAGCCACTCCGACATCGTCGCCGAACGCGCCCCCTCTGCGATGATGACGAGGATGGCCGCGACGAGCAGTGCGGTGAGCCCCGCGGTGATGCGCAGCAGCTCCATGAGGCAGTCGACGAGGTAGGTCTTCTCGCCGCGCTCGAGCCAATACTCCTTGTGCGGGGCATTGATGAGCGAGGCCGGCAACTTCTCGTAGAGCGGCCGAATCGACAGGAGAGCGGGCAGTCCGACTCCCAAAGGCACGAAGATCCAGAGTAGACCAGCCTTCGACGTCCAGTCATCGGGCTGTCCGCCGGAGTCGAAGTGAGTGGCTACGTTCTCGGGCGTCTGCACCCAGAACCAGACGGAGAACCCGAGGAAGACGAGAATCGAGGCAATCGCGAAGACGAGCGCGGCTCTCTCGCTCGGTGGGTTCCGATGCGGCTGTGCAGGGGAAGGCATGTTGTCACTCTAACAACAGCCGTCAGCAGCCTCAGGCGCGAGACGCTCCCGAACGACCATCCGGGTAATGTGTGAGCGGACCGAACGATCCGAGCGCATGCCAGCCACGGCGCAGGGTGGTCCACAGGAGGACGTGATCGACCTCGATGAGGGGCACTCGGTCATGCTTCGGGCAGGCGAATCGTCCCACGAAGAAGACGATCGTTGCGAACATCACTGCGATCATGAACAGAATCAGCAGATCCATGGCGGCCCCCTCACACCCTGTTGCGAATGCTTCTCTTTCAGTCTCGCCCCAAAATACTGAGAAAGATAGGGCTATCCCACCTGGTGGGCGCAAAGGTGATCAAAATCAACCCGGGCGTGAGACGCCGTTCACGCAAAGGACGAAGCGAGGCTCTCGGCAGCGTTGATGACGGCCTGTGCGGCCGCCCGTCCCTGCTCGAGGGTGATCGAGGACGGGAACGTGAAGCGCACGCTCGTCTGCGCGACCTCGGCAGCGATCCCTAAGGCCGTGAGCACGTGCGAGGGTTCGTCGGAACCGACCGCGCAGGCCGAACCGCTCGAAGCCGTCACCCCGAGGCGTTCGAGCTCGAGCAGCACCGCCTCACCGGAGGTGTTCGAGAAGCAGAACGACGCATGATTCGGAGTCCGAGTCGTCCGGCCGTCAAGGCCGGCCGTTCCCGCCGCGCCAGTCAGGAACGCCCCGGGCACAGCGCTGAGGACCGTGGCGATGAACTCATCGCGGACGGCCCGGACACGATCGGCGGCCTCATGCCGCTCCGCCTCGGCGAGTTCGAGGGCCGTGGCGAACGCGACGGCCAGGGCCACATTCTCCGTGCCCGAGCGTCGTCCCGACTCCTGACCGCCGCCGTGGATGAGCGGTTCGACTGGGACGCGGGCGCGGATCGCGGCCACACCGATGCCCTTCGGCGCTCCGACCTTGTGCCCGGCCAAGCTGAGCGCATCGACGCCCAACCCGGTCAGCGTCAGCCATCCGGCCGCCTGCACCGCATCCGTGTGGAAGAGTGCTCCGGCCTCGTGGGCGATGCCGGCCAAGGCCGGAATGTCGGCCACGGTGCCGATCTCATTGTTCGCATAACCCAAGGTCACGAGTACGGTGTCCGGGCGGATCGCTGCTGTGAGGGCTTCGGGGGTCACTGTCCCATCGGAGGCCGGGGCCACCTCGGTGACGGTGAATCCGTGGACGCGGGCCAGGAACTCCACCGAGGCGAGTACGGCTTCGTGTTCGATGGGGGAAGTGACGATATGTCGCCGAGGCGGCACCGCGGTCCCAGCCTGACCCTGGGACTGAGCCCGACCCTGAGTCCGAGCGCCGAGGGCCATGCCGATGATTGCGAGGTTGTCCGCCTCGGTGCCGCCGCTGGTGAACGTGATGTCCGTGGCCCTCATTCCCAGCACCTTCGCCACGCGAGCACGGGCATCGGTGAGGGCTTCGGCGGGCCCGCGCCCGAATTCGTGGTGGCTCGACGGGTTGCCGAACGCCCCGGCCAGATACGGCCAAGCGGCTTCGAGGGCCTCCCTGCGCACGGGGGCCGCAGCCGCGGTGTCGAGGTAGAGGCGCCCGGTCATCTCAGGCCTCGAGGGAGAGGTCGAGTCCGAGGTCGATTGCCCGGACACTGTGGGTCAGCGCCCCCGATGAGATGACGTCGACGCCGGTGGCGGCGATCTCCGGGATCGTCTCCAGCGTGACATTTCCGCTGGCCTCGACGACGGCGCGGCCGTCGATGAGCTCGACGCCTTCGCGCAGCTGAGCAGGGGTGAAGTTGTCGAGCATGATGATATCGGCGCCGCCGTCGAGCACGGCGGTCACCTGTTCGAGCCGGTCGACCTCGACCTCGAACATCGTCGTATGCGGCAGACGGGCACGGGCGGTGCGGATCGCCTCGGCGACGCTGAGCCCCTCACCGGTGAGCACGGCGAGGTGATTGTCCTTGGCCATGACCGCATCGGAGAGGCCGAAGCGATGGTTGTGCCCGCCGCCGCAGACCACGGCATGCTTCTCGAACGCCCGCAGGCCAGGAGTCGTCTTGCGGGTGTCGACGATGCGTGCCCGCCCCGCGGCGGCCTCGACAAAGGCGTGAGTCTGAGTGGCGATTCCGCTCATCCGCTGGCAGAAGTTCAACGCGATCCGCTCGGCCTGTAACACCGCCCGGGCGGGACCGGTGACCGTGGCAAGCACCTGACCCGCGGTGAAAGAGTCACCATCGGCGGCGGCGAGCTCGACCGTGACGTTCGGGTCGACGAGGGTGAAGGCGCGGGCGAAGACCTCGATCCCGGCGAGCACACCGTCTTCGCGGGCACGCAGATCGGCACTCGCCGAGGCGGTGGCAGGGATGAAGACCTCGCCGGTGATATCGCCCCAGGGAGCGTCTTCGTCGAGGGCGGTGCGCAGTGCGGAATCGATGGTCGCAGCTGTCAGCATGCGGTGGCCTCCTGAAGCAGAGCGGTGGGCGAAGTGGGCGCGGTGGCGGTGCGAACGTCGGCGCGGGTGTCGGTGCGGTCGTCGGCGGCGGTGTCGGTGCGGGTATGCGCGCCGAGGCTGTGCTCCCGGGCCAACGCATGCCGAGCCATGTGTTCGGCGATGAGAGCGAGATTCGCGGTCTCGAGTGGCTTGATGCCGGGTACGGAATGGTCGGCGTTGAATTCCTCGTCATTGGTGAGGTCGCCGGTGGAGCCGTCGTCGTGGGCGGCGTGTTTGTGGGCACCGTCGTCGAGGCGGTCGAGCAGAGTCCGCAGGCCCTCGGCCGTGCGCTCCACACCCAGATGAGCCCAGGTCAGAGCCTGCAGCTCGGTTCGTGTCAGTGCCGTCTGGTGGAATGAACCGAACTGGGGGAGTGGGAGGTCATGACTCACTGGATTCGAATCCTCGACGGCGAGGTCTGCACGGTGTGCGGAGAGGCCGGCAGCGGATGTGTCGGCCGGCAGTGCGTCGATCGCCGCGGCGGCGCGGGAGGCGAAGACCGCGCCCTCGAGCAGCGAATTCGAGGCCAGCCGGTTGGCGCCGTGCACTCCGGTGCACGCGACCTCGCCGATGGCGAAGAGCCCCGCGATGCTCGTGCGACCGTCGCGATCCGTGGCCACCCCGCCCATGAAGTAGTGGGCGGCTGGGGTGACGGGAATGAGATCTCGGGACAGGTCGAGACCATGAGCGGCCAGACCAGTGGTGATGCTCGGGAACTTCGCCGTCACATCCGGGATGGCCCGGGCATCGAGGAAACACGGGCGTCCGTCCTGAGCCGCCTGGCGGCGATGCAGAGCGAGAGCGACGACGTCCCGGGAGGCGAGTTCGGCACGATCGTCGAGCTCGCACATGAATCGGTGGCCCTGCTCGTCGAGGAGAAGAGCGCCGGCTCCGCGAACGGCCTCAGAGATGAGGAAACCGGGACCAGAAAGGGCGGTGGGATGGAACTGGAAGAACTCGAGATCGGCGACCTCGGCACCGGCACGGATGGCCGCGGCCAAACCGTCACCGGTCGCCGCGGCCGGGTTCGTCGTATGCGCGAAGAGCTGCCCGGCCCCGCCGGTGGCCAGCACGACAGCATCGGCGGTGAGGCTCTTGACCCGACCGCCGCGGAGCACGGTGATTCCCGTGGCTCGAACGGGTCGATGCTCCTCGTCGGTGGTGAGGATATCGACGAGCATGGTGTCCTCGAGCAGGGTGACGCGACCTGCGGCCGCCTCGGCGCGCAGCTTCTCCGCCAGTGCGGTGCCGATCGCCCGACCGGTAGCATCGCCTCCGGAATGGAAGATGCGCGGATATGAATGCGCGCCTTCCATTCCGCGGGCCCAGGCTCCGGTCAGGTCGGTGTCGAAGTCCACCCCTGCCTCGGCGAGGGAGATGATCGCGTCACCACCGGCCTCGCACAGAATGCGCACGGCCTCCTGGTCGCAGTGTCCGGCACCTGCCGTGAGCGTATCGGAGACATGGGAGGCGACCGTGTCGTCGGGGCCGATGACACCGGCGATGCCGCCCTGTGCCCATTTGGTGTTCGACTCGCCGAGACGATCCTTTGTCACGAGTGTGACCGTGTGGCGTCCGGACAGGCGCAGTGCCGTGGTCAGCCCCGCGATCCCGGAGCCTGCGACGATGACGCGGCTCATCAGATCCGCGGCTTCGCGGCGAGCATCCGCTCCAGGGACACACGCGCAGGTTCGGCCACCTCGGCGTCGACGGAGATCTGGTTGACGACATGGCCGTCGATGAGGGATTCGAGGACCCAGGCGATGTAACCGGGGTGGATGCGATACATCGTCGAGCACGGGCAGATGACGGGATCGAGGCAGAAGATCTCGTGCTGCGGATGTTCGGCGGCCAGCCGCTGGACGAGGTTGATCTCGGTTCCGATGGCGAACGTGGTCGGCTCGGTCGCCTCGGCGATGGCCTTCGTGATGTACGCGGTCGACCCGGCCTCATCTGCGGCTTCGACGGTCTCACGCGGGCATTCGGGGTGGACGATGACGCGCACGTCCGGGTGCGTGGTGCGGGCCTTGTCGATCTGGGCGGGGGTGAAGCGCTTGTGCACGGAGCAGAAGCCCTGCCACAGGATGACGCGGGCCTCACGCAGCGTCTGCTCGTCGTTGTTGCCCAGCGGTCGGGCGGAATTCCACAGCGGCATCTCGTCGAGGCTGATTCCCATGTTCACCGCCGTGTTGCGGCCGAGGTGCTGGTCGGGGAAGAACAGGACCCGCTGCCCGCGTTCGAAGGCCCACTCCAGGACCACCTCGGCGTTCGAGGAGGTGCACACGATGCCGCCGTTGCGGCCGCAGAAGCCCTTGATCGCTGCCGAGGAATTCATGTACGTGACGGGGATGACCGGGACGCGACCGTCGACATCGGGTTCGGTGCCGAAGATCTCGGCAAGCTGCTCCCAGCAGTCCTCGACCTGATCGATGCTGGCCATATCGGCCATCGAACAGCCGGCGGCGAGGTTGGGCAGGATGACCGACTGTTCCGGTTTCGACAGCAGGTCGGCGGTCTCGGCCATGAAGTGGACGCCGCAGAAGACGATGGCCTCGGCCTCCGGATGGTTCTGGGCGGCCTGGGCGAGCATGAACGAGTCGCCGATGTAATCGGCATGTTCGACGACCTCGACCCGCTGGTAGTGGTGGCCGAGCATGACGACGCGATCGCCGAGGGTGGCCTTCGCGGCGCGGATGCGGGCGTCGAGCTCTTCAGGCGATGCCTGCTTGTAGTCGTCGGGAATGTCGCCCTGACGTGGAGCGGCGACCGGGATCGGGTCGGCCATCGAGGAACCGGGACCGTAACCGGGGCGTTCGTCGACGTCCCACGGTGCATCGAGCAGCTCCGTCGAGCACATATCGTCGTTCGCGCCCGAGGCAGAGATGTCCTTGAGGGTGAGTTCGATCGAAGCTGTCGTGGTCATCATCGTCCTTCGCTCGGTGGGCGGGACCCGCGCCTCGCACGAGATGAAACCGCCCGAAATGTTTTGCGCACTTGTGCGTTTATTTGTTTGCGCAGATTTGAGCTTAATCCTGAGGGTGGGCAATGTACAACTCGGCGGTCGATGGCTCTGCGCTGTGACGGTCGATGGCTCTGTGCCCGGGGATGCAATAGGCTGTGGTCTGGCTCGCAATCCGAGTCGATGCGCACTGCGGTGGGCGCCCCGTGAGAGTTGCCGAGGCTTCGGACCGAAGCGTCGGTCTCGCCCCGCCCGCGCCGGCACCGACGACATCGCATATCTGAAGGATTCTCATGCCCGAAGCGGCACACTCGAACCAGTTCACGTCCTCCTCCGCCACCGACGCTGCGGGCAACGCTGCTGCCGGTGGCAATGCCCCGGCCGGCCCCAACGCGACGGCCAGCCCCGGCGCGACGGCGGGGGCCGCCTCGGCGGAACAGCCGGCCCCGTACGGCGGTCCGGTGTCCGCACCGGCAGCGCCGCCTCGGCGGATTCGGACCCTCGACCTCATCAAGGCCAAGGCCGAAGGCTGGCGGTGGGCGATGCTGACCAGCTACGACCAGTACACGGCGGCCCTGTTCGAACAGGCAGGTGTCGAGGCCCTGCTCATTGGCGATTCGGCGGCGAACAACGTCTATGGCCACGCGACCACCCTGCCGGTCACCGTCGACGAACTCATCCCGCTGGCCCGTGCCGTCGCCTCGGCGACGAGCCGGGCACTCATCGTCGCCGACCTTCCGTTCGGCAGCTACGAGATCTCCGATGAGCAGGCCGTGGCCACGGCCGTGCGCTTCATGAAGGAAGCCGGGGTCCACGCCGTCAAACTCGAAGGCGGGGCGCGGATGGCCTCGCGGATCAAGGCGATCACGACGGCGGGCATTCCGGTCATGGCGCACATCGGCTTCACCCCGCAGGCCGAGCACAACCTCGGCGGCTACAAGGTCCAGGGCCGCGGCGACGCAGGCGGCGCCCTGCTCGACGATGCCCGCGCCGTGGCCGAAGCCGGAGCCTTCTCCGTGGTCATGGAGATGGTGCCCTCCGGGCTGGCCGGCCAGGTCACATCCGAACTGACGATCCCCACCGTCGGAATCGGCGCCGGTGCGGACTGCGACGCCCAGGTCCTCGTATGGCAGGACATGGCCGGTCTGCGCACCGGGAGGGCCCCGCGCTTCGTCAAGCGCTACGCCGACCTGCATTCCGTGCTCACCGAGGCGGTCGGCACCTATGTCGACGAAGTGAAGTCCGGGGTCTTCCCCGAAACCGAGAGGAGCTTCGACTGATGGAGGTCGGCGGCATCCAGGCACTGCGCCGGTGGCGGGCCGAGCAGTCCGGCCGCGTCGGTCTCGTCCCGACGATGGGCGCCCTGCACTCCGGGCATCAGGCGCTCATGACGCGTGCCCGCGCAGAGTCCGATCTCGTCGTGGCCTCGATCTTCGTCAATCCTCTCCAGTTCGGTGCCGACGAGGACTTCGTCCAGTACCCGCGGCCTATCGAAGAGGATCTGAGGAAGTGCGAAGAGGCCGGAGTCGACTTCGTCTTCGCCCCGGCGCTGGCCGAGATGTACCCGTCCGCACCCGAAGTGCGGGTCGTCGCCGGGCGCATGGGGGCCGTATTCGAAGGCGCGGCCAGGCCCGGGCACTTTGACGGCGTGCTCACCGTCGTGGCGAAGCTCTTCACTCTCATCGCCCCCGACGTCACGGTATTCGGGCTCAAGGACATCCAACAGTTCGTCCTGGTCAAACGCATGATCGCCGACCTCAACTTCGATATCGAACTCGTCGGCCTACCCGTCGTCCGGGACGCCGACGGCCTGGCCATGTCGAGCCGCAACGAATACCTCACCGGATCCGATCGGGAACGTGCCCTGGCGATTCCGCGGGCCCTCGACGCCGCCGCCGAGGTGGCCGAGCGAAGCCGTGAGAAGGCGGAGTCCGGCGCCGGTGGCGGTTCTGATTCCGGGGCTGGTGCTGGGGTCGGCTTGCCTGCTGACGTCGAGGCGGCCGCGCTCGCCGAGCTGGAGACGGCCGCTGAACGTGGGGATCTCGAGATCGTCTACTGCAGTCTCGTCGAGGCTGCGACCCTGCGGCCGTGCCCGCCGGACTTCACGGGACCGGCTCTGCTGCTCGTCTCCGCGACGGTCGGTGGGACTCATCTCATCGACAATCTGCCGCTGGAATTCTGATCACGTAGGTGCGCCTCAGAACGCACCGGGCGACGATCAGCCTCGGCATTCGGCCTTTCGTTGTCCGGAGCAGCTCAGATCGGGATCGCGATGACGGCGATGCCGATGATGAGCAGGATGAGCGTGGAGGCGGCCTCGATGAAGAAATCGGCGCTGCGGTGGGCCATCGCCGACGCTGCGAGGCTGGCCAGGCATGCGAGGACAAGCTGGTACGACAGGAGCACGCCGAGGATCAGCGCGACGAGCACGGTGTAGTCGATGCTGGTCGGGGATGCGGGGACGAGGGTCGGCAGGATCGCGAGGAAGAACAGGCCGACCTTCGGGTTGGACAGCGAAGAGATGATGCCGCGGCGATAGGAAACGAACGAGCGCAAGTGGCCCCACGAAGTCGACTCCATGACGTGGGCGATCTCGCTGACCGGGCCGGCGGCCGCCTCGGCGGGGGATTCGGCGGTGGCGCTCGACGCGGGATCGGGTGTGTCTTCGGGGTCGGACGCCTGTGTGGAATCGGAATCCGCGGAGGCGGTGCGGAGTTCGCGACGCAGCCGCAGCGCCTGCCGCCCGGCGAGGAGCCCGAGGAGGCAGAGATAGAGCCCACCGACGATCTTGAGCACCTGGACGGCGGCCGGAAAAACCGTGAGCAGGGCGGAGACCCCGGTGAGCGCCAGCACCATCCAGATCACGGTGCCCGTGGCCGTGCCGAGGGCGTAGACGAGTCCGGCCTTGCGGCGCAGGGAGGACAGACGGATCGTGAGGATCGTCTCGGGGCCGGGGGTGATCGCCAGAGCGGCGGCAGCGCCGGTGATGGTCAAGATCTCGGGTCCGGTCACAGCACTCCTTCTAACGGTTGGGGGTCGGGTTCTGACAGATACGCGGGTCGGGGCGGCGTCGGCCGCGGTCATCGGACCTGCCGGCCGGGCGACGTGGATGTCCCGCTCTTCAATTCTGCCTGCGCCGAACAATCGGGAAAAGCAATTGATCGTGAACGATCACCAGGCAGAACCGAATGGTTAACGGCTACGATGCACACATGTGGGATCTCAATCGACTCCGAATATGGCGAGCCGTCGTCGCCACCGGCTCCGTGGTCGCGGCCGCGAAGAACCTCAACTACACGCCGGCGACCGTCAGCCAGCACATCACGACCCTGCAGAAGGCCGTCGGGGGTCCGCTCTACCGTCGTTCGGGGCGCGGCATCGAGATCACCGAGCTCGGCCGACGTCTGGCCGATGATTCGGCGGAGGTCTTCACCGCGGTCGGCCGCCTCGACGATCTGGTCGAAGGCTTCCGCGCCATCAGCAGGCCCCGGCTGCGGATTGCGGCGTTCACTTCGTTCAATGCGCGTCTGCTGCCGGGCATCATCGATGCCGTGGCCCTGGATCATCCGGATCTGCGGTTCGACATCCAACTCAACGAGCCGGCGAAGAACCGGCGCGGGCACTGCCTCATCGAGATCCGCGCCGAGGTTCCGCAGGACGGGGAGAACCATCTGCCGGAGATGAGGCGCATCCCGCTCTTCGATGATGACTATCGGGTCGTCGTCCCCGAGGGGCACCGGTTCGCGGGGCGAGAGTCGGTGCCGTTCATCGACCTCGAGGGCGAGCATTGGGTCGACTATGACATGTGGGCCGGGCCCTCGAGCAAGGTCGTCGATCATGCGTGTGCCGCGGCCGGATTCGAACGCAGGAGCTTCGCCGCCTGCGAGGACGACTTCGCGGCATTGGCTCTCGTTGCCTCAAACATGGGCATCACGGTCCTCCCACGGCTCTCGACTCTGCAGCTGCCGCCCGGCCTCGTCGCCGTCGACCTCACCGACCCCGTCCCGATGCGCCGGGTCGTCATGCACATCCGCGACAGAGACGTGCACTTACCCCACGTCCGCGCCTTCGCCACAGCCACGTCGAAAGCAGTCGAGTCCCACCTCACCACCCCCTAATTGCTACCCGACGGCGGCCCAGCAACCTGGCGCCAGGTTGCTGGGCCCCCGTCAGGTAGTCCTGGGAGGGGAGATGCGCCGTTCCTCATAGTGGGCTGAGACCAGTGGAGAACGGTGGTGGGATAGGCTGTTGGGGTGAGTTCTGAAATCGAAATCGGCAGAGGCAAGCGCGGCCGTCGCGCCTATTCGCTCGACGACATCGCCATCGTCCCCGCTCGGCGCACCCGCGACCCCGAAGACGTGTCCCTGACCTGGCAGATCGACGCCTACCAGTTCGAGCTGCCGTTCATCGGCGCCCCCATGGACTCGGCCATGTCGCCGGAGACCGTCATTTCGCTCGGCAAGTTCGGCGGCCTCGGCGTCCTCGACCTCGAAGGACTGTGGACCCGGTACGAGGACCCCACCCCGCAGCTGGCCGAAATCGCACAGCTGCCGGCGGAGATGGCGACCTCCCGGATGCAGGAGCTCTACTCCGCCCCCATCCAGGCCGAACTCATCACTGCTCGCCTCGAGCAGATCCGTGAAGCCGGGGTCACCGTGGCAGGTGCCCTGACCCCGCAGCGGACTCAGGAGTTCTACAAGACCGTCATCGACGCCGGAGTCGACATCTTCGTCATCCGCGGCACCACGGTCTCGGCCGAGCACGTCTCGACCCACACCGAACCGCTCAACCTCAAGCAGTTCATCTACGAACTCGATGTTCCCGTCATCGTCGGCGGAGCCGCCACCTACACCGCGGCCCTGCACCTCATGCGCACCGGTGCCGCCGGCGTCCTCGTCGGCTTCGGCGGGGGAGCGGCGGCCACGACGCGGAAGACCCTGGGCATCCACGCCCCGATGGCCACCGCCGTCGCCGACGTCCACGCCGCCCGGCGGGATTACATGGACGAATCCGGCGGCCGCTACGTCCACGTCATCGCCGACGGCGGACTCGGCACCAGCGGCGAAATCGTCAAGGCCTTCGGCGTCGGCGCCGACGCCGTCATGCTCGGCACCGCCCTGGCCCGATCGACCGAAGCTCCCGGTCGCGGAATGCACTGGGGCGCCGAGGCCCACCACCCGGACCTGCCGCGCGGCCACCGCGTGGAACTGGGCACCGTCGGCAGCCTCGAGCAGGTGCTCCTCGGCCCCGGCCGCACCGCGATCGGCGAACTCAACCTCGCCGGCGCACTGCGTCGGGCGCTGGCCACCACCGGCTATCTCGA
The DNA here is from genome assembly GCF_011617465.1 of Brevibacterium pigmentatum. NCBI lineage: Bacteria > Bacillati > Actinomycetota > Actinomycetes > Micrococcales > Brevibacteriaceae > Brevibacterium > Brevibacterium pigmentatum. Next base: position 2,869,373 of record NZ_CP050153.1, on the reverse strand, counting down.
CCTCAAGGAATTCCAACGCGTCGACGTCACCGTCTCGCCCTACCAGACTGGTTCGGTGGTCTGATCTGTTCCGCCTGGCACTGACCCCCAAATGGCTGGGGTCCCTGCTCCTCGTCCTGGTGCTCGTCACCTGCTTCGTCGGACTCTCCGCGTGGCAGGTCGACCGAGCCCAGCACAAGAACGACGTCACGGAATCCGCTGAAGTCGATGAGCTCAAGGACTTCAACGACGTCATGGACGCCCAGGCCCCGATGCCCGGCATCCTCGCCGACCAGCGGGTCAGCCTGTCAGGACACTGGATCCCCGACGCTCAGGTCGTCATCCCCGGACGCGTCCAGGACGGGGACTCCGGATATTGGGTCGTGACGATGTTCGCCCCGGACGGGGGCCACCTCGGTGAGGGTGTCAAGGTCCCGAACGCCGATGAGAAGACGATCGCGATCCCCGTCGTCCGCGGTTTCACCACCGACGAGGATACGGCGATGACCTCCGAGGCCCGGGACGGCCAGGTCGAACTGACCGCGCGGATCGGGCCCATCGAAGGCCCCGTCGAGGGCAATGACCTGCCCGAGGGTCAGGTGCACACGGTCTCGACCTCGCAGATCATCAACCTGTTCCCCGACCTGCTCACCTACTCCGGGTTCCTCATCCCCGAAACCGCCGACGGCGCGGCCGCCTCGGTGGGCACCGACGGCCTCGAACAGGTACCGACGACGACCACGCGCGACGAGGGCGGATTCGATCTGCAGTCGGCGGTCTACGCCCTCGAGTGGATCATCTTCGCAGCCATGGCCCTCTACATGTGGTTCCAGTTGCTGCGTGACGACTTCGTCCGGCGCCGCCTCGACGAGGACTCCCAGGATTCGGAGAAGCGCGTCGAGTATGTTGTCGTCAAACCCGCCGGCGATGCGACCATCGACCCCGAGGTGATGTCCGGACTGACCGGACTGCCGGCCCATCGTCACGGTGGGAAGAAGCCGGGGAAGACACCCGGAAAGAAGGCCGGGAAGACGCCCGGAAAGACATCCGAACCGACCGACACTTCCACGACCGGAGGAAACTGAGCGTGAGCGAAGAACACGAGTCCTTGGACTCCCGCCCCGATTTCGACGAGAACGACGTGTGGAGCGTCAAACGCTTCACCTCCGCGCGCAATGCGCTGAAGTTCTACCGTGTGATGGCGTTCATCACCGGCACGATGCTGCTCATCCTCACGGTCGAGATGATCTACAAGTACCTCATCGCCGCCGACCCGGCCACCGCCCTGAATTTCGGCGGCTTCAACCTCGCCGCGGCCATCGCGATCTGCCACGGTTGGTGCTACGTCGTGTACCTCATCGGCTGCTTCTGGCTCAATCAGCAGATGCGCTGGACGCTCGGCCGCTACCTCATCCTCGCCCTGGCCGGCGTCGTGCCCGTGATGTCGTTCATCCTCGAACGTCGCATCCACCGCCAGGTCGACGCGGAGCTCGAAGCCGCCGTCGTCGTCGCCCCCAAGTCCTAAGACAGAACCCACCCTCCCCGAGGCGGCCCACCGATCCGTGCGCAACCGCGGTGGTGAGGCCGGCCCAGTTCACCCCTCACCGAGGTGGCCCGTCGATGCGTGCGCAACCGCACTGAGATGGCCGTCTGACCCGAATTCGGGCGTCCGGTCGCCGACGCTTAGAATTGGATCATGACGCAATCCCAGAGCACGCAGGTGCCCCCCGTCCTCGTCGTCGATTTCGGCGCCCAGTACGCCCAGCTCATCGCGCGCCGCATCCGCGAAGCCGGCCTGTACTCGGAGATCATCGCCCACGACGCGCCCGCGTCCGAGTTCGCGGCGAAGAACCCCGTGGCCATCGTGCTCTCCGGTGGCCCCTCGAGCGTCAACGACGCCGCCGCCCCGAACTTCGACACCTCGGTGTTCGACCTCGGAGTGCCCACGATGGGCATCTGCTACGGCTTCCAGCTCATGTCGACCGCCCTCGGCGGCCGCGTAGCCAAGACCGATAAGCGCGAATACGGATCCACCCCGGTCTCCGTGTCGCAGGCCGGAGCACTCCTGGCCGAGACCCCGGGCAACTACAAGGTCTGGATGTCCCACGGGGACTCCGTCGCCGAGGCGCCCGGCGGCTTCGACGTCCTCGCCTCCACCCCGGACACCCCCGTCGCAGCCTTCGAATGCGCGGCGAAGAAGTTCGCCGGCGTGCAGTGGCACCCCGAAGTCCTCCACTCGGAGAACGGGCAGAAGATCCTCGAGAACTTCCTGTTCAACGTCGCCGGCCTCGAAGCCGACTGGACGAACGAATCCGTCATCGACGAACAGGTCGAACTCATCCGCGCCCGCGTCGGCAACAAGAAGGTCATCTGCGGCCTCTCCGGCGGCGTTGATTCCTCCGTGGCCGCGGCGCTCGTCCACAAGGCCATCGGCGATCAGCTCACCTGCGTCTTCGTCGATCACGGTCTGCTGCGTCAGGACGAACGCGTCCAGGTCGAAAAGGACTACGTCGACTCGATCGGCGTCCGCCTCGTCACCGTCGATGCGCGCGAACAGTTCCTGTCCCAACTCGCCGGAGTCACCGACCCGGAGGAGAAGCGCAAGATCATCGGCCGCGAGTTCATCCGCACCTTCGAGACCGCCGCCGCCGACCTCGTGCTCGAGGCTCAGGAAGGTGAAGGCGAAGAGATCGCCTTCCTCGTCCAGGGCACCCTCTACCCCGACGTCGTCGAATCCGGCGGGGGATCGGGCACCGCGAACATCAAGAGCCACCACAATGTCGGCGGCCTGCCCGATGACATCCAGTTCCAGCTCATCGAACCCCTGCGCGCCCTGTTCAAGGACGAGGTCCGCGCCATCGGCCGCGAGCTCGGGGTGCCCGAGGTCATCGTCTCCCGCCAGCCGTTCCCCGGCCCCGGCCTGGGCATCCGCATCATCGGCGAGGTCACCGAGGAGCGACTGAACATCCTGCGCAAGGCAGACGCCATCGCCCGCGCAGAGCTGACGAAGGCCGGCCTCGATGGAGAGATCTGGCAGTGTCCGGTCGTGCTCCTGGCTGATGTCCGCTCCGTCGGAGTCCAGGGCGACGGCCGCACCTACGGCCACCCCGTCGTGCTGCGCCCGGTCTCGAGCGAAGACGCGATGACCGCGGACTGGACGCGCATCCCCTATGACGTGCTCTCCGTGATCTCCAACCGCATCACCAACGAGGTCGACGACATCAACCGCGTCGTCCTCGACGTCACTTCGAAGCCTCCGGGCACCATCGAATGGGAGTGATCCTCCGCGACCGTTGAGGGGCTCCTGCGCACGGAAACGTGGGCACACCCTCACCGAGGCGGCTTCGAATAAGACCCCCGAGTACTGCTCCTGAACACCGTTCAGCTACAGTTGAGGGGCGCTCGAGGCCGCCTCGAGCGTTCCCCGGTCCGGAGCCGGACGAACCACGAACAATGGAGTACTCATGACACCGACTCACAGCACGACCTCGGCGGGAATCACCCGCCCCCGCTCTGCCGGCACGGATATCGCTCTCATTGCGGTCTTCGCTGCGCTGATCGCGGCCTTTGCGATGATGCCCCCGGTCCCGGTCGGGCCCCTCGGTGTGCCGATCACTCTGCAGACCTTCTCGATCGCTCTGTGTGGAATGGTGCTCGGGCCGTGGCGCGGATTCGCGGCCACCCTGCTCTACGTTGTGCTCGGGCTCGTCGGCCTGCCGATCTTCTCGGGGATGCGCGGCGGAATCGGCATCCTCGCCGGGCCGAGCGCCGGCTACATCGTCTCGTTCGCCCTCTACGCCCTCGTCGCCGGACTTGCCGCTCACTGGGCCGTGCGTCGCTTCAAGGGGATGAGGCTCGGTGTGGCACTGTTCGTCGGCGGATTCGGCGGCAGCATCCTGCTCAACCACCCCCTGGGCATCCTCGGCATGTCGATCAACGGCGACCTGCCGCTGAGTGCGGCAGCGGCCGCGGACCTCATCTACTGGCCCGGTGACATTGTGAAGAACATCCTGGCCGCCTCGGTGGCTCTGCTCATCCACCGTGCGTTCCCGGACATCCTGCGTCGTCGCGGCGTCAGCGTGGAATCGGTGTCGGTGCGTCAGGAGCAGGACGCCAAGTGACACGGGAGATCCGGCTGAACGACGTCGGCGTCGGAGTCCTCGACGAAGGACCCGACGGCGATGTCGTGCGCCCGATCCTCCAAGACGTCAACCTCACCCTCACCGAAGACATCGTCGCCGTCATCGGCGCGAACGGCTCGGGAAAGTCGACCCTGCTGCAGCTGTTCAACGGTCTGGTCACAGCGAATGCGGGCGAAGTCCTCGTCGACGGCTTCGACCCGCGCCGCCAGGCAGCGAAGGTGCGATCGCGCGTCGGTTTCGTCTTCACCGATCCGGCCGCGCAGTTGGTCATGCCGACCGCGATCGAGGACATCGAACTGTCCCTGCGCAAATCTGTGCCCAAGAGGGAACGTCGGGCCGCGGCGCTGGCGGTCCTCGATGAGCTCGGCATCGCCGACCTCGCCGATCGCAGTGTCTACGAACTCTCCGGCGGTCAGCGGCAGCTCGTGGCCTTGGCCGCTGTGCTCGCCGTCGACCCGCAGATCCTCGTCCTCGACGAGCCGACGACTCTGCTCGATCTGCGCAACAAGGAGCGCCTGCGCCTCCATCTGCAGGAACTCGTCACGCGGCGCGGAGTGCGGATCATCCTCACCACCCATGATCTGGGGTTCGCACAGATCGCCCAGCGCGCCGTGGTCGTCGAAGACGGTCGAATCGCAGCCGATTCCACCCCCGCCGAGGCGGTCGCCACCTACCGGAACATCATCATGAGCGATACGCCATGACCCAGCTGGAGACGTGGCGGAAGAAGGCGGGCATCAAATCCCGCCCGCAGCTCTTCGGAAAGGTGGCCCATCCTCGGGGATGGCTGCATGATGTGCCGACCGGGGTGAAACTGTCGGTGATCGGGATCATCGGCATCGTGGCGCTCATATTCCGCGACGCGACGGTCAACTGGTCGATGTTCGCAGTCCTCGTCGTCATCGGATTCACGGCTCGGCTGCGGCTGCGAAACTTCCTGCTCACGTGGATCTACGTCGCGGTGCTCGTGGCGCTCATCATGGGGCTGCAGTTCTTCTTCGGATCCACCGGCTCGGGCCTGGCGGTCGCTGGGACCATCTTCGCGTGTGTGCAGGCGGCGTTGATGCTCACCCTGACCACCTCGGTGGGGCAGCTGCTCGACGCGTTCACCGTGATCGTCTCACCGCTGCGGTTCTTCGGGGTGAATACGGAAGCGATCGCGTTGACCGCGGGCCTCATGGTCCGGGCGATCTCGCATATCTCCGGCCTGCTCGGGGAGGCTGAACGTGCCGCGCGGGCCAGGGGAATGGACTCGAGCATCAAGGCTCGGGTCGTCCCGGCGATCCTTCGGTCGGTCAAGTACGCACAGGACACCGGCCGGGCACTCGACGCCCGCGGCATCGTGGACTGACCGTCTCGATCGACCGCTCGAGTTGCCGTCGATCGCTCATCGCATAGCTTGATGCGGCGACGCTGACGTGAGCGGTCGGCGATTCGATTCCGAGAGTCTGAGCCGGTTGTGAGCCGGGACTCAGCGGAACACCTGGTGGGAGGAGTAGCCTCGGCGGCAGAGGGGACGAACCCCCGCCCGAACCGAAGGAGACATGATGACCGGCACCGAGAATACAGTCCTGTTGGCCATGGACTTCCAGAACGGCATCGCCGGAGACGACGCCTTCGCCTCGACCGGTGTGCTCGAACGCGCGCGTGACGCCGTCGCCGCAGCCCGCAGCCACGACATCCCCGTCGTCTGGGTGCGAGTGGCCCTGCGCGAAGGACATCCCGAACTGGCCGCAACGGCGTCGTTCGCGCAGATCGCCGCTCATGGCGACGTCGACGAGACGCATGCCTCGACGAGCATCCATGAAACCCTCGACCGCCATCAGGGCGAGCCTATCGTGACCAAGCGTCGCATCAGCGCCTTCACCGGCAGCGACCTCGAGGTGCTGCTGCGCGGCTATGGGGCATCATCTCTCGTTCTCGCCGGAGTCGCCACGAGCGGAGTCGTGCTCTCAACGGTGCGTCAGGCCGCTGACCTCGACTTCGAACTCACGGTGCTCTCCGACGCCTGTGCCGACCGCGACCCCGAAGTGCACACCGTGCTCACCGAGAAAGTGTTCCCCAAGCAGGCGACAGTGCTCACTGTCGCCGACTGGACGACAAGCCTCGCCTGAGCGCCGAGGCGAGGCCGCGGCCACGTGGTCGCATCAGTAGGGGAGTGGATTCTCCAGTCCGGAGTTGACCATCGAGCTGAATCCGCGGCCGAGCACCTGCGGGGCGGGGTTCTCGATCGCCCGCGAATAGTGGCCGACGAGCTGTGAGCACACGCTCTTCCAGCTCCTGGCCTGCACCTGCTCACGACCGGCGACTCCGAAAGCCCGCCGTTTCGCCTCGTCGCCGAGGAGGTCGGCCGCATGCGCTCGCATGGCACCGAGGTCCTTCGGGGTGTAGAGCCACCCGGTGCGTGAGGAGTCGACGAGGTCGAGCGGGCCGCCTCGGGCGGGAGCGATGACCGGCACCTCGGAGGCCATGGCCTCCTGAATCGTCTGGCAGAAGGTCTCGAGCTCACCAGGGGCGACCATGAGGTCGAAGCTCGCCACCGCCTGGGCCAGGGCATCCCCGCCGAGGAACCCGGTGAAATGAGCCTCCGGCAGCAGCCGCTGCAGACGTGTCCGCCAAGGACCGTCACCGACGATGACGACCTTCGCCCCGGGCAGATCGGTGAGCGCGGCCAGGTCTTCGACCTGCTTCTCCGCGGCCAACCTGCCGACGAAGCCGATGATCTTCTCACCGTTCGGGGCAATGCTTCGACGCCAGGCCTCGGACCGGTGACCCGGGTCGAAGCGGGAGGAATCGACCCCACGGGCCCACAATGCCACCTCGGCGACCCCGAGCCCTTGCAGCTGATCGATCGTGTACGAGGACGGGGCCAGCGTCAGAGAGGAATGCTGGTGGATATTGCGGACGTGGTTCCACAGCATGGCCTCGATGCCGTGCATTCCGTACCGGGCGGCATAGGCGGGAACCTCGGTCTGGTAGATCGCCACGGTCGGCAGATTGAGTGCCTGGGCGGCGAGGACCCCGCGCCAACCGAGGACGAACGGGCTGGCCAGATGGACGACGTCCGGGGCGAAGCGCTGCAGCAGTCGGCGGATCCGGGTGACGCCGCCGGGGGCGACACGGATGCGCCGATACTTCGGCAAGGCGATCGAGGGGACCCGGACGATGCGGGCGCCGGCGACCTCCTTCGGACCGTCCCTGCGCGTGCCCGGAGCGATGACGAGGACCTCGTCGCCGCGGTCGGCCAGATGGTCGAGGACCCGCAGGAGTGAGTGGGTGACCCCATTCATATTGGGGAGGAAGGATTCTGCAACGATCGCTACTCTCACGAGCCCCAGCTAAGGCCCGCCGGGTGACGAGCGCATGACCCGAAGGCGACAGGTCGGCGACATCTGGCCGAAATCGGCCCATCGTGGCCCCAGCGACCGCTCTATGCCGGTGTCGGTGACTGGTGTTGGACCGTCTCCGTGACCGCGCATGGTCGTCTCGGTGTCCGGATGATGACCTGTTCGCGACGAGCCTGAACCCCGCGTAAACTGAGGTGTCGGAAATGCTCGCGCAGCACATGGAACGAGGGGAATGGCCGTGGTCTGGTTCATCGTCGGCGCTTGCGTGCTCGCCGCTCTCATCGTCCTCTTCGTCATCCTCACCGTCCTGCGCTTCAACCAGCTGTCCATGGCCCGGTCGCTGTGCGACGAGGCCAAACGCCAGCTCATCGGCGAGATCCGCGCCCGCCACGCTCTCGTGCCCGCTTATATCGGCACCCTCCAGCAGATCGCCGGACAGGACCTGTCCCGGCTCGAACTCGCGCTCGCCTCTGCCGAACGCGCCTCCTTCGACCACCGCGGCGCCGCAGCCGAAAACGCCCTGACCGACGCCGTCGATGACGCCGCACTCATCCCCGCGGCGCTGACGGAGAGGTCCCTCACCTCGGACTCTGCCCGTTCCCAGCGGGCTGCGGTCAACGAAGAGATCGACACGACGATCCAGCTTCTGCACGGCCAGCTGCAGGTGCTCACCGAACGGATCCTCGCCGGTGCGCGCTTCTACAACACGAATGTCGAACGCTATCACCGGCAGCGGGCGCGACTGGTCTCCCGCCTCTTCGGCGGGGTATTCAAGCCCCGCGCCCCATTCACCGAGGCGATCGATGACGATGGCGGTCCCGGAACGGCGGGTCCCGCCTCGGCGAGGATGACCCCATGACCCGCTTCCGTCTGGACCTGGGCTATCGAGGCACGGATTTCCACGGCTGGGCCAAGCAGCCGGGGCTGCGCACGGTCCAGGCCGCCGTCGAATCCGGGCTCGAACGGATCACCGGCACCGAGGTGGCCACCGTCGTCGCCGGCCGCACCGACTCCGGCGTCCACGCCCGCCGTCAGGTCGTGCACATCGATCTCGGCGATGAGGCGATCGGCAAGCTCATCGGCCAGTCGAATCGATCCGCCGAGGCGGCCCTCCTGTCACGTCTGCGCGGAGTCCTCATCGCCGGTGAGTTCCACGACATCGTCGTCCACGCGGTGGTCGAGGTGCCCGAGGACTTCGACGCTCGGTTCTCCGCGCTGTGGCGGTCGTATCAGTACCGGTTGGCCGATCATCGGTCCTTCATCGACCCGTTGCTGACCCAGGTGACGCCGCGGCACAAGGGCGAACTCGATGCCGAAGCCATGGCCGAGGCCGCGCGCGAGGTCCAAGGGCTCCACGACTTCCTGCCGTTCTGCAAACCCCGGGAGGGCGCGACGACGATCCGCACCCTGTATGAGCTGCGCGTCGAGCGCGATCAGGAAGCTGTCATCACCATCGATCTGCGTGCCGACGCCTTCTGTCACCACATGGTCCGTGCGCTCGTCGGCGGACTGATCAAGGTCGGATCCGGCAGTTGGGCGGTGACCCGCCCGGCCGAACTCATCGCCGAGGCGGACGCCGGGCTGACCCCCGAAGTGCCCATGTTCGTCACGCCTGCCGAAGGACTCGTCCTCACCGAGGTCGGCTATCCGGCACCCGAGGACTACGCTGCTCGCAACGCCCAGACGATGGCCCGCCGCGACCAGGAATAGGCCGACGGTTCGGCGGGTCTCCTGCAGAAGTATCAAGCCGCAGCATCAAGCCGCCTTTTATCGCGCAAGTCGGGATCATGTGAGAATTCCTCTTTCCAGGTGTGAGAATCCTGTGTAGATTCACACTTAAGTAACTCTGAGTTCGCATTGGCACTGCAGGATGGAATCCGTCTTCATCCCCACCGGCATGGTTGATGTGCGACTGACTGATCGATCGAAGGAACTGAATACATGTCGAAACTTGTGACCACAGTGCTGGCCACGGGCGCCGCAGTGTCAATGCTGACTCTGCCCGGCCTCGCGCCCGCCATCGGGGCACCCTCTCTGGGCAACGGAAATTCGACCGGCACCAGCGCCACAGCGCCGAGCGAATCGGCTCCTGCAGACTCCGACGAGACATCGAACGGCTCGTCCGCCGGCAGCAAGTCCGCGACATCGGAGGGCGACGCGGGCGCTGATCAGGATTCCGACAGCGAGGCGCAGTCGGCGCCCGAGGGCACCTCGGTCCAGCTGCTCAATATCACCGACTTCCACGGACGCATCTCCGAGGCAGGCACTCAGGTCGCCTCGGTCGTCGAGGAGGAGCGAGCGAAGTTCGGCACCAGCGGCGACAACAGGGGCACTGCTCTGCTCTCGACCGGTGACAATATCGGTGCCTCGACCTACACCTCCTCATCGCAGAACGACAAGCCCACGCTCGATGTCCTGAACGCCATGGGTGTCGAGGCCTCTGCGGTCGGCAACCACGAATTCGACAAAGGCATCGATGACCTCACGGGACGAGTGAGCGACGAAGCCGACTTCCCGTACTCGGCGGCCAACGTCTACGACAAGGGAACTCAGAATGTCGTCGACGGCCTCGACGAGTACTCCATCGTCGACGTGGCGGGAGTCAAGATCGCCGTCATCGGCGTCGTCACCAAGGACACCGCCTCACTCGTCTCACCGGACGGCATCGCCGACCTCGACTTCGGTGACCCCACGGACGCAGTCAACCGCGTCGCCGACGATCTCGAGAACCTGCCCGAGGACGAACGACCGGATATGACGGTCGTCGAGGCCCACCTCGGCGCGTCGTCGACCGAGAGCCTGGAAGACGCGAAGGCGTCGAACGCGGAGTTCAAGAAGCTCGTCACCGAGGCCGACGCCTCGGTCGACGCCATGTTCACCGGCCACACCCACATTCCGTACACCTTCGAAGCTCCCGTACCCGGTGAGCCCGATCGCACCCGTCCCGTCATCGAGGCCGGCAGCTACGGCGAATACGTCGGTCAGGTGACGATGAGAGTCGACGGCAACAGCGACTGGCAGGCCAGCGGCATCGATCTCATCAAGACCAAGGACAAGAGCTATGACTCCGAGGTCGTCGACAAGGTCGCCGGCATCGTCAGCGACGCAGAGGAGAAGGCCAAGGAACTCGGCTCCGAGGTCACCGGCACGATCAGCGAGGACATCACCCGAGCGAAGAAGGACGGCGAGGAGGACCGCGGTGCCGAGTCCACGCTCGGCAACCTCGTCGCCGATGCGCTCAAGGAAGGTGTCGAAGAGACCCAACTGGAAGAAGCCGACTTCGGCATCACGAACCCGGGCGGACTGCGCACCGATCTGCTCTGCGATGACATCTACAACTCCGAGGAGAAGTGCGAAGTCACCGTTGCCGAGCTCAACAGCGTGCTTCCCTTCGCGAACGACCACGGTGTCGTGACGATGAAGGGGTCGGACGTCATCGGCCTCTTCGAAGAGCAGTGGCAGCCCGACGGTGCGTCCCGGTCGTTCCTCCACCTGGGCATCTCCGAGGACCTCGACGTCGTCTATGACACGGATGCCGACAAGGGTGAGCACGTGAAGTCCGTCAAGGTCGATGGCAAGGAGATCGACCCGAATCAGGACTACCGGGTTGCGACGCTGAGCTTCCTCGCCGCCGGTGGTGACAACTTCACCTCCTTCGCCAAAGGCGACTTCGAACAGTCCGGCCTGACCGACTTCGAGACCTGGGAGAACTACTTCAACAAGCACCAGGCCGAAGGCAAGGACGTCACCCCGGACAAGAACGAGCGTCAGGCAGACGCGGCCAAGGACGTCATCGACAACGGTGATCTGAGCGCCGAGCTGACCGGGCCGAAGACCATCAGGCCGGACGAGAGTGCCGAGTTCGCGCTCAAGTCGAATGCGAAGTCCGAGGTCTCCGGTCCCGTCGACGTCACCGTCGATCTGCCGGAGGGCTATACCGCCGAGGCGGCCGCACAGTCCGAGTCCCAGTCGGCTTCCGCCGATGCTGCCAAGGGCAAGGCCCCTGAGGTCAGCGCCGAGGCGGCTGCCACGACGATCACTCTCGATTCGATCCCGGCGGGGGAGTCCGAGACTCCCGTGACCGTAACTGCGCCGAAAGATGCTTCTGGTGAGGTGACCGTCAAGGTCAGCGTGCAGGCGAATGTCGAAGGACCGTGGTGGGATGACAACCCGCTGCCGATGGCGCATGGGTTCGAAGCCACCGCGGCAGTCGGTGACTACGCAGATGCCTCAGCCGGAGATGACGGTTCGGCCGACGGCGGAGACGCCGATGGTGGCGCTGCCGATGGCGGGGACAATGCGGCCGGTGGATCAGACGGTTCGTCGAATGCCGGGAGCGGAGCCGATGGCGCGAATGCATCTGCCGACGGTGGTTCGGCCGATGGAACTGGGGCCGATGCGAACGGTTCGAAGGACGGCGGCGATCTGCCGCGCACCGGCTTCGAGACCTTCAACATCGTCGCTGCGGCCCTGGCCCTCATCGTCGCCGGCGGCACGGCGGTCACGATCGTCCGTCGCCGCAAGCTCAGCCTCGAGAGCTGAGTCAGACTGGCATCAGACGCTGTGTCAGGCTGACACGAGACGGCGGGGCCGGAGAGTTCTTCTCTCCGGCCCCGCCGTCGTTTCCAGACACTGTCCGGCCCCGCCATTGTGTGCACGGACCTTTGTCGCATTCGCATCTCTCGTGGAGGACCATCTCTCACCGATTGCTCTATCTCCACCACGTAGTTGCATAGTCCACCAGTGCACGAGTGCGAATTGGCGCCGAGAGGGTGTTGTGCGCGAAAGCGGCGGGGACGCCACTGACGGTGAGGGATGCGCTGGTGAAGGGCGTTTTCTGCAGAGCATCCGTCACCGTCATTGTCATCTCCGCTAGCTAGTCGCAATGTGCACCGGTGTACGAGTGCAAAGTGCTGCTGCGGGAGCGTTCTGCAACGAGCGGGGGAAGTTGAGACTACCGTTGGCGGATACCGGCTGTGTCAGGGGCGTGGGGACGAATCGGAGTCGTCTGCGGCTTCGCTGTCAGCCTCGGCTTCGGTACCTTCGCCGCCAGCTCGGTCAGCACCGCCGCCAGCACTGCCACCGGCGGACGCGGCCGGCGGGACCGGCGGAAGGCCGGCGCGGAAGGTCTCGAGGTGAGTGAGCACCGGGACGAGGAAGAGGATGCCGACGGCAGGAACCACGATGCCCGAGTCGTTGATGAGGGTGCCGACTCCCAGCAGGATCGCCAGGCTGATCATCGCTGCGCGCAGAAGCGGGATCCGCCGGTAGGTGTCCTGGAGTCCGTGGAGGCGGAAGCGCGCCGGATCGAGCGCCATCCAGAACACGCCGATGATGATGAGCGGCAGCACCAGAGTCATCCACGACTGAGTGAGGATGTCGATGTTCATCCCGATCTTGCGGGCCAGCACGCTGAGCGCCTGACCGCTGATGATCGTATCGAAGAACCGGCCGAAGTGCGTGCGCTGATCGGCCGGGCGCAGCCAGTCGAGGAACAGCACGGTGAGCATGACGAAACCGGCGATGCCCACGGTCAGCCCGAGTCGTTTGAGCGAGAACCGGATGCTCGCCGCGGCCAGCACGAGGTAGGCGACTCCGATGATGAGGGTCGGCACGGATCCGAATTTCGTGCCCAGACCGGGTGCGGCGAGGATGACGCAGGAGACGAGCACGGGAAGAGTGACGATGAGGACGCGATGCAGCGGCTTGGTCACCAGGGACGCGAACCCGGCGACCGCCAACAGCAGCGCACAGCAGTACAGCGCAAGCGCGGAGTTCCCGATCCCATAGAACCGCGAGGCGATGAGCAGCGGTTCGCCCAACAGCGTCGACATCTGCAGCTGGGATCCGGTGACGACGTCGTAGGCGAGCACGGCGACGGTCACGGTGGACACGAAGAGCACCGGCCCGAATCTGTGCCGCCGCCAGGGACCGAGCAGCCCCAGTACTCCGAGCAGCAGCGCCCACCCCGCCAGCGCACCGAGCATCGCGATGTCCGGGTTCGTCGCCCGCTCCCACGGCACCGTATTGACCAGATACGTCGAGATCGGCATCGCCGCGAACACGACACCGAGGCGGTAGGCCGCGGAATGGACGAGCTCCCGGTGGTTCTTCCGCAGGAACCACGCCATCGCCAGCAGCCCGACCATGAGCACTGCGACGACGGGGAAGAACCACGTCGACAGATCGTTCTGCGTCTTCACCGCCACCTGCCGGTCAAGCACGGCCTGATAGCGCGCCTGCCAATCGGAACCATGCGCACCGGAGGTCATCGGGGCCCCGGCCGCATTGTCCATCTCCTCGGCCCCGGACAGAGCCACAAGCGTCGGCGCCAAGTCGGGCACCTGAACCAGCCCCGGCTGCCGTGTCGACGAGGACGTGAGCAGTCCCGCCGGCTCGCCCGGCTCGATCATCATCGTCGCCTGCATCGACGATCCCTCATGCGCGCCGTCGGCGATCGAGGAGAACACCACGGGAACGCGACCCTCGCCGAGGCGGTTCGGCCGATCCGCACTCATCCACCCGGTCGATTCGAGGATGTCCCCGACCTGTGCATCGAGTTTCTTCAGCGAGTAGCCGTCGGCGGCGGTATTGCCGAGATCGACGAGGGCGAGCTCACCGTCCGCGGCCGATCTCGCCACGTCCGCGCCGAGGTCGGAGTCGACGGGCGACCAGTTCTCGACGCGGCCGGAGGGGGAGGCGGCGGCGATCGCGGCACCGTTGCCGAAGGCACGGATATCGGGCACCGACTCGGCCAGCGCCCCAAGTGACGCGTCGTAGTTGTCACCGCGGGCCACCTGCGCGTACACGTCCCAATCGGCGACCCAGCCGTCGAGCGGCGAAGCCGGTTCGCGGCACTGATCGCGGGGTTCGTCGGCGGCGCGCCGTCCGGATCCGAGCCCCAGCCAGCCGTCGACCGGGCAGCTCGTCGCGCGCACGCTGCGCGGCGTGATCGTCCCGATCTGCCCGCCCTCCATCATCACCCACAGATTCGGTGTGGTGCGCGGATCGAGATCCTCGAAGCTGAAGCCGGAGACGTTGATCGACACGACCCCGGGATTCGCCGAGGCGGCCCCGTCGTCATCGTCTCCCGCAGGCGGAGCTGCGTCGTCCGTCTCGGCTTCCGCCTGCAGGTCGGCTCGTGCCGACGGCCCCGCAGCCAGGCCCGTGACAGATCCCGCGGCAGGGGCCGCCTGCCCGGCTTGGGGCAGACCGAGGACGAAGAGGGCGATGGCCAGGATCCCGAGGAGAACCCGGGTGGCCGGGGAGGTCACGGGGGCTCTCATCGGTGAGCCTCCTCGGCGTGTTCAGCACTGAGCGCCAGCAGGAAGGGCAGGAGGACCATGGCTCCGGTCGAGGGGACGGCGACTCCGGAATCGGTGAGCACGAGCCCGACGCCGAGCCCGGTGGCGGCGGCGAGGAAACCGAAGTGCAGGTCGGAGTCGGTGAAGAGCTGGGGGAGGCGTCCTCGCCATTTGTTGACCAGGCGCCCGGTGCGGCTGCCGGGGTGGACACGGGGGAAGTGGAGGAGGTAGCGGAGGAAGACGAGGATCGCGATCACCGCGAGCGGGGTGACGATGGCCAGGGCCGGGTTGATCTGGATGATGTGGAGGTTCGCGCCGAGCTTGCGGCCGACGACCTGCAGGGCCTCACCGGTGACGATCTGGTCGAAGAACGTGCCGAAGTGCGAGCGTGCCCCGGCCGGGCGCAGCCAGTCGAGGAAGGCGATGCCGATGAGGATCGCCAGCGACGCCACCCCGATGAGCGCGAGGCGCAGCAGGGTCAGACGGATCTTCGACAGCAGCGCGAGCAGGACCATGAGACCGGCGAGGATTGCGATCGTGCCGCCGAACTTCGCACCCCAGGACGGGTTGCCGGAGACGAACACGGCGGCCAGGCCGATGACGATCGGCACGACGATCACGGCGCGGCGGTGGCCGCGCGCCCGCAGCCAGGACACCACGACACCTAAGAAGATGAAGAGGCTGACGATGAAGATCGCCGCACCTTGATTGCCGAGTCCGTAGTAGCGGCCGCCGACGATCGGGTTGTAGCCGAGGAGCGAGTTCGCCTGCAGATGGGAGCCGGTGGCGAGATCGGTGGCGAGGATGAGCAGGTTCGCCCCGGCCAGGGCACCGACCCGTCCTCGCCAGGTCCGACCCCAGGGCGGGATGAGGGCGAGGACGAACAGGGCGGCGGCCGTGCCGATGACCGAGAGGAACAGACCGAGCCCGGGTTCGGCCGTCCGTGACCAGGGGACGAGCCCGGCGAGGAACGCTCCCATCGGTAGGGACGCGACGCCCAAGGACACCCAGCCGAGGAATCGGTGGACGTGGGGCGCACGGGTGGCACCGCCTCGGCGACCGAGGATGGAGCGGTTGAGCAGAATCGCGCACGCGAGGAAGAGGACGTAGAAGATGACGTCGAGGGTGATGGAGAACGTCGAGAGATTCTGATGGATCGTCGTCGACTTCTGCGCCTCGGCGACGAGATCGTCGATGCGCTGCTGCGGATCGTCATCGGTGGGAGTCGAGTCGAAGCCGACGGCGCGCGGGGAATCGACGCCGAGGCCGTCGAGGATGCCCGGTGCCAGATCGGTGATCTGCAGCAGCCCCGGAGTCCGGGTCGTCGCCGAGGACAGGGACCCGGGTTCGAAGCTGGGGCCGGCGGCGATGAAGGCTCGCAGCTGCGGCAGACCGGAGCTGTCGCCGAGGCCCGCGACGATGATGGTCGGATCGGCGGCCCCGTCCTTCGCGTTCTCCCGCACTTCCTGCAGACGCACGCCGAGGCGGCGGTCGGCTTCGGCGACGCGGGTCTCCCGGTCGAAATCCGGGGGAACGGTATAGGAGTAGTTCGGGATCGGGTCGTACAGCCAGGAGCGGATGCCGATCGCACCGAGGTCGACGACGCCGAGACGGCAGTCCGTGGCGGTCGCATCCTCCGTGAAGTTCGTCACCACCCCGTCTTCGTCCGCGGCGGCATATGCTGCGCCGGGACCTTCGGCTGCGACGCAGGGTTCGAGCAGGGAGTGCGCATCGGTTGCGGTGGTGCCGGCGGGCACGGCTTCACCGGCGTCGACGACGGTGCGCGCGAGCATTCCGTAGTCGACGGTGTAGCCGGAGCCGATGTTGGGCTCCGTGACCGCGTCGAAGCCCTCGATCCGCGCGGTCGTCGCTCCCGCAGCGGATTCGTCGGCATGAGCTTCATCACTGTCCGCGGCGTCCTTCGCCGAGGCGGCCCCGTCCTCGGCGTCCGCGGAACCGTCCGTGGTGGGGGCGATCATCGTCGGGCATCTGGCCGAGTCATCGGGGTCGGCATCCTCGGCGATGGGGGAGGGTCCGGCCTGCGCACGGGCGCCCGCGCCGAAGGACAGCCAACCCGATGCCGGGCAGGTGGCCGCGCCGATCGTGCGCACGTTGAGGTTCGCGGCCGCGCCCTCGGAGATCAGGCGGTAGAGGTTCGGAGTGCGCTCGGGGTCGATATCATCGATGGTCAGGCCCGGAATGCCGAAGACGATCGTCTGCCCGGACGGGGGCCTACTGGTGTCCGCGGCCTGCGCGGAGGATGCGCTGACGTTGGCAGCCGAATCTTCGGTCGATGCCGAATCATCGCGTGGTGCCGTGCCGTCCGTTGATGCCGACGCGGAGGCGGAGCCGAGTCCGAGGCCTGCCGTCAGGAGCCCGACCAGCAGACCCAGCATCAGGATTCTCAATGCGGGAAGTCGGAAGAGCAGGCTGGAATGAGTCGGCACAGATCAATACTATCGGCTCAGGTTTCGAGCAGCCCTGAGACCGCTCTGGGCGTTTGCTCCCCGGGCCTGCGGCCATGTATATTTGATTGTCGTTGTGTGTGCTTGTCGCACTCCCTTACATAGCCTCATGCGTTGCAGGCCCGTAGGTGAGGGGAATGCGTCGATAGGTTCACCCGATTGAAGACAACCAGCGCTTGAGACCCATTGGACTCACGACCCGATGAGGACCCGGCGCTGCACTGAACACAGATACGAAAAGAAGGCTACTTTTGCGTACGTATACAGCTAAGCCCGGTGACGTTGAGCACCAGTGGCACGTCATTGACGCCACTGACCAGGTGCTCGGTCGCCTTGCTTCGCAGGTGGCACGCCTCCTGCGCGGCAAGCACAAGACCACGTTCACTCCGAACACGGACACCGGTGACTTCGTCATCATCATCAACGCCGACAAGGTCGCGCTGACAGGTGCGAAGCTCGAGAAGAAGCGCGCTTACCGTCACTCCGGTTACCCGGGTGGCCTCAAGAGCGTGAACTACGCCGAGCTCCTCGCCACCCACCCCGAGCGTGCAGTCGAGAAGGCTGTCGCCGGTATGGTCCCGAAGACTCGTCTCGGACGTGCCCAGATGCAGAAGCTGAAGGTCTATGCAGGTGCCGAGCACCCGCACGCCGCTCAGAATCCGCAGCCGTACGAACTCAGCCAGGTCGCGCAGTAAGCGCCTGAGCTCTAGACATCCCGAGGAGAACCGTGGCTGATACCACCAACGCGACAGAAACTGTCGAAGAAGAGATCACCGAATACACTTCCGAGACTCCCGCATCCGCTGGCCTGGGCGAAAGCACCGCCGGTGGACGTGGACAGTCCCTGACCGCTCCCGGCAACGGAGTCGGCCGCCGCAAGCAGGCAATTGCTCGCGTGCGCCTCGTCCCCGGCACCGGTGAGTGGACCATCAACGGACGTACTCTCGAGGAGTACTTCCCGAACAAGCTGCACCAGCAGCTCGTCAATGAGCCCTTCACCCTGCTGGACCTGGGCGGACGCTTCGACGTCATCGTCCGGATCTCCGGCGGTGGACCCTCCGGCCAGGCCGGTGCCGTCCGCCTGGGCGTGGCTCGTTCGCTCAACCAGATCGACGCGGAGTCCAACCGCGCCGAGCTGAAGAAGGCCGGATACCTCAGCCGCGATGCTCGCGTTCCTGAGCGCAAGAAGGCCGGTCTCAAGAAGGCCCGTAAGGCACCTCAGTTCTCGAAGCGCTGATCTCGCTGGCGAACCGACTGCGGCTGGTCTGCCACTGAGTCGCAGTCATCGACAGTTCAGCATCATGAACATGAGAATGCGGTCCCGAACCTGGTTCGGGGCCGCATTTCTCATATCCGGACTCATCTCACACGGTCACTGACGTGGCCGGCGTTGCGCGTGACCGCGGCTGCGGTCGGGTGTGTCGCCTCGGCGCATAGTCCGTCGTTCATGCGTGAGCGCGAATATCGCATGGTGCACAGCACGATAAGTGCGCTCCGCCTTGAACGAACCGATCACCTTCCGCTCGTTCCCGTCGTTCAAGGCGAAGCACATATTTCGAGCTGGGCACGGCACGAAAAGCGCGCTCGGCCTTGAACGGACACTCGCGACGCCGCGATCACAACGGTCGTGGCTGCGGCCGGCCGCCTCGGCGAGGGTGCCGACATCACGAGCGACACACAGCGGATCGACTAAGATCGACTCCGACATTGACGAAAGGATTTGCACTATGTCTCGACTCTTCGGCACCGATGGAGTGCGCGGACTGGCCAATCGCGATATCTCGGCCAAACTCGCGCTCCAGCTCTCGGTCGCAGGTTCACGCGTGCTCAGCCGCGGCTGGACGGGTGAGAAGCGCCCCTTCGCCGTGGTCGGACGTGATACGCGCGTGTCCGGCGAATTCCTCTCCGCCGCGCTGAGCGCCGGAATAGCCTCGACGGGAGTCGACGTCCTCGACGCGGGCATGCTGCCGACGCCGGGCATCGCCCAGGTCGTCAAGGACACCGGCGCCGCCTTCGGAGTCGTGATCTCCGCCTCCCACAACCCCATGCCCGACAACGGCATCAAGTTCTTCGCCGCGGGAGGCACGAAGCTCGACGACGCAGTCGAAGACGAGATCCTCGCGATCTTCGATGAGGACTGGGACCGTCCGACCGGCGCGGACATCGGCCGCATCTCGCGCTACCCGGCCGCTGCCGACGAGTACACCGAACACCTGGTGCGCTGTGTCGACGCCGACAATGTGCGCCCGCTGTCGGGACTCAAGGTCGTCGTCGACTGCGCTCACGGTGCGGCGTCCATCGTCGGACCCGCCGCCCTGCGCCAGGCCGGCGCCGAGGTCATCGTCTCCGCCGCCGAACCCGACGGCTTCAACATCAACGACGGTGTGGGATCGACCCACCTCGGACCGCTGCAGCGCCTCGTCGTCGAGACCCAGTCCGATCTGGGCGTGGCTTTCGACGGTGACGCTGACCGCTGCCTGGCCGTGGATTCGCTCGGGCGGGTCGTCAATGGTGACCAGGTCATGGGCATCCTGGCGATCGGGCTCAAGGAGCTCGGTGAACTGCGCGGCAACACCCTCGTCACGACCGTCATGTCGAACCTGGGTCTGAAGCAGGCGATGGACAAGTACGGCATTGAGACCGTGCAGACCGCTGTCGGCGACCGGTATGTGCTCGAGCGGATGCTGGCCGACGGGTATGCGCTCGGCGGGGAGCAGTCCGGACACGTGCTCATGCTCGATCACGGCACCACCGGCGACGGAGTGCAGACCGCCCTGCATCTGATGAAGCGGATGGCCGATGCCAAGCGCACCCTGGCCGACCTCGCCGCGGAGATCCCGCAGCTGCCGCAGGCGCTCGTCAACGTCAAGGGCGTGGACAAGAACAACGTCGATCACCCGCAGGTCGCCGCCGAGGTGGCCGCTGTCGAGGCCGAACTCGCCGACACCGGGCGCGTGCTGCTGCGCGCCTCGGGTACGGAGCCGCTTATCCGGGTCATGGTCGAAGCCGCCACCGAGGATGCCGCCTCCGCCCAGGCCGAGCGCCTGGCCGCGTCAGTCAAGGAACACCTCGCGCTGTAACGTCTCTCCGGTCTCAATCAACGCGAAACGCGAAAAAGTCGTCACTAGTGACGACTTTTTCGCGTTTCGCGTTGATTGAGCCTGTGGAACTGAGTCGGCCGTTATCCACAGGCCCGGTAGTGACCGTTGTGGTCGGCCACCCAGCTCCGGAATGCTTGAGGGATGTTCGCGTGTCTGACTTCCGCAGAACTCAGCGTGGCCGGATTGAGTTCCCACCAGCTGCGAATAGCTGAGCGTTGCTGCCTGAGAAGAGTCCGACGGGGCGTCTACGTTGTGACATCGGTCTGCGCCGAACCGACACATCGATTCATCGCCGCTGTTGGTGCAGGGCCGGGGACGACTCTGCCGTGTGAATCGGCAGGGACTATGAAGCGCGATGAGGATCTGCGCATCCTCGTACGATCCTATGTCGATGATTGTCCCGAAGGAGCCGCGTTCTCTCACCGCAGCGCCCTGATCATTCACGGCTTGCCGATCCCGTATTTCGAGAACGGTGCACCTCTTTGCGCAGAGTTCGTCCATCCGGAGGTCGGAGTGCGGCGTTCATTCGTCCACATCAGGAAGAGGCCGCTCGAGGGAAGCACTGAGGTCGTCAATGACTTTCGAGTCACCACCTTGCCTCAGACACTTCTGGACGTCGCCCGTGACTACCCACTGGCGTTCTCCGTCGCAGCTGTGGACGCAGCGCTTCGTAGAAATCTCATCTCGGTTCGAGAATTCGCAGACTACTGTGCTCACAATCCGGTGAGAACGCGGCAAGGTCGCATTGATGCAGTCATCGCGAATGCTGACGCGCGACGGGAATCCGTGGCCGAATCGATCACTGCAGTCCGATTCGTCGAATACTCGATTGCGGGTTTCGAGCCGCAGGTAGTCATTCGAGATGAGAGAGGGGATTTCGTCGCGCGGACCGACTTCGCCAATCCGAAGGCGCGCGTCGTCGCTGAATTCGACGGGGCCGGGAAGTACTACCTCGACGGTGCCGACCCGAAACGTGCCTTCGAGCTTGAGCGTCGCAGGGAGTATTCCCTGCGCAATCTTGGCATTCAGGTCTTCAGGATCACCTGGAGGGACCTTTTCAGAGGCGACCTCTTCCTGCGGATCAAGGACAGCGTCAAACGACGCAGCGGATGAACGGTCTCAGGCGGGAAACCTGAGGACCTCCGTGGGGTGGTGACGAGCCTGAGAGCAGAGCTGCGGGGGAGGGAAGTGATGGTGCTCAGGCAGTCGATGTGCAGCAGGCCTCCGCCAGGCAACGCGAAGCTCGGAAAAGTTGTCACTGGCGACGACTCTTTCGCGTTTCGCGTTGACCTAGGGGCGGGCCGGGCGGAAAAAGCATCCGGAGCAGCTTCGGCAACCGATCGGTATCATGCAATCCCCGTTGAGAGCGCAGACGTAAGTGAGATGTAAGCGTCGGTTGGGAGCATCGAGGCATCCGACGGCGGATCAGAGTCGACTGTCGTCGGATGAGAACCTCATCTCTTCCAACGATCGGAGATCCATGACTCTGCAATCACACACGGTCCTCAGCGATGCCAGTCGTGAGGAAACTGTCGATTCTGCGACCCGCCTGGCTGCGATGGTGGGTTCGACCGTGATCCACCTGCCTGGCGACCCGGGCTATGACGAGGCGCGGATGCTGTGGAACACCGCCGTCGATCTGCGTCCCGTCGCGGTCGCCGAACCGACCACCGCCGCCGAGGTGTCGGCCGTCGTCACAGCCTCCAGCCAGCTCGGGTTCCAGATCGCACCGGTGAGCACCGGCCACAACGCCGGCCCGCTCGTCCAGCACGAACTCTGTTCGACCGTCCTGGTCAAGCTCTCCGCCATGAACGGGATCGAGATCAACCCCTCGATGGCCATGGCGAGAGTCCAAGGCGGTGCGCTGTGGGGCGATGTCACCGAGGCGGCCGGCCGTCACGGACTGGCCTGCCTGCACGGATCATCGCCCGACGTCGGCGTGGGCGGGTACCTGCTGGGTGGGGGAATATTCCTCTACGCACGCCGATTGGGCATGGCCACCAGCAGCCTCACCGCCGTGGAGATCGTCCTCGCCGACGGCGAACTCATCCGCGCCGACCACACCCAGCACCAGTCGCTGTTCTGGGCTCTGCGCGGTGGCGGCGGCAACTTCGGCATCGTCACCGCCTTCGAATTCTCCCTCTACCCGCTGGAGACCGTGCACGCGGGAATGATGGTCTGGGACATCGACGACGCCGCTCGAGTGCTGCGGGCCTGGGCCGAATGGGCTCCGACCGCGCCGCATGAGATCACGACGACGATGCGCATCCTCAACCTCCCGGACACACCGGGCATCCCCGACGCCGTGGCAGGTCGACCCGTCGTCTGCATGGACGGAGCAGTGCTGTCCGACAGGAAGCGCGCGAGACGGGTGCTTGCACCGCTGCGGGACTTGTCCCCGCGGGTCGACACCTTCGCCCAGGTGCCGCCGAGTTCGATCACCCGGCTCCACATGGACCCGGAAGGGCCGACCCCGGTCACCGGAGACACTGCCCTGTTGGGACGGCTGACGGACGAGGCCGTCGATGCGTTCCTCGCCCAGGTCGGTGCCGGAACGGAGCACTCCCTGCTCTCGGCCGAACTGCGACAGCTCGGCGGTGCCCTGGCCAGGAAGCACCCCGACGGCGGAGCACTCAGCCGGATGGACGGAAGCTTCCTGCTCTTCGGTGCGGCGATCGCCGACACCCCGGAGAACGAAGCTCGGGGCAAGGAGGACGCGACCGACCTGGTTCGGGCCATGACACCGTGGAGCACCGGACGTCAGTATCTCAACTTCGCCGAGGAGCCCGTCGACGTCGGAGACAACTTCGGGGAACGCGAGTGGCTGACACTGACCCGGGTCAAGAGCGCATACGATCCGGAGAACGTGTTCGCCGCGAACCATCCCGTGCCACCTGCCCAGCCGTGAGCGTCGAACCGATACCTGGGACGCTCTCGACCGGGAACGGCGTGGGGAAGTCGATGCGACGGTAGAAGGACTTCGCCTCCTGCCGGTGGCGGAGAGCAGCGGAGGCGTTCCCCATCTGCTTTTCCGCCTCGGCGAGGCGTGCGGCTGCCTTGCCGGCGAACAGCCAGCAGCCGGATGACCGGGCGAGTTCGAGGCCGGCTCGCGAATGCACGATCGCCGTCTTCGGTCTGCCCCACAGAAGCTGTGCCTTCGCCATCGACGCATGGGCGCTGGCCGCCAGCGGGAAGCGCATGTCCTCGTAGGCGAACCGGAGGGCGGTTCGGTACCAATCGAAGCATGCGGCATCGCCGTCATCACGGATCGAGCAGGCGACATCGAGCAGGATCGGACCCACGTCGGCCTCGGCGGCATCGCTTCGCGCAAGGTTCCAGGCAGTGAGCGCTCCGACGACTGCGTCGTGATGTCGACCGGTCCGCCGATCGATCTGGCTGCGGGTGCGCCACCACATGACCTGGCGTGCCTTGGGCCCGGTCGGTTCACCGACAGCCGACAGAGCGTCCTCGGCCCGGCGCAGGCGAGACATATGGGCGAGGACGAGGGCACGGATGATGTGGAGCATCGCATCGGTTCCCGTCGTCCGCTGGTCGAGTCTCGACGCTTCACCGAGGAGTCGCAGGGCACGGCGGAGGTCTCCTGTCAGTGACATGACGGCCACCATGTCGCGGAGGAGGATCGCACACAGGTTCTCGTGTCCCAGCCCGGAATGGAGAACTTCCAAACGTTCCAACAGCGACAGTGCTTCGCTGTGGCGGCCCTTCGCCATGAGGATATAGGCGAGTTCGCGGCGCAGAACCGATCCGCGCATCGTCGGATCCGCCTCATCCTCGGTGCTGGGAGTGAGATCGCCAGCAGGGTCGACGACGGCGAGGTTGGACCGGATCTCCTCTTCACGATTGCGAACGAGCGCTCGCTGAGTATGGAGCAGATCCGGACTCGGATCGAGCCCCAGTTCCTTAAGCGCCCGGTGCACTTCGACGAATGCTCCGGCCAGTTCCGTGTCCTGCCCGGTCTGCTGCAGGGCAGAGAGTCTGAGGACGTGAGCGTGTTCGTTCTCCGGGTGTTCGTGCGTCAGGCGAGTGAGCAGCCTGAGTGCCGTGCTCCCGTCGCCGAACTCCAAATGGAACTCGGCACACTTCTCCCGAATCCGGGTATGCAGGTCGTGCAGCTCGGACTGCCAGTCCGCCGTCCCTGGCAGATCGACGTCGGGAAACGGCTCGCCGCCCCATTGGGACGCGGCCGCTTCGAGGCAGCGCAGCGTCTCGAGATCATGGTCGGGCATATCCTCGGCGAGGGCGGTCCGGGCACTGTGCTCGAAGCGCCACGCATCGACGGAATGCTGGTCCAGATCGAGTCTGTAGCCATTGGGAGAACTGAGCAGAACGCCGTTTCCCAGCTGTTTGCGCAGACGGTGGATCTGGACGTGCAGGCGAGTGGCGACACGGTCGGACCACTCGTCCGGCCAGAGTGCTTCGACGATGAGCGATGCCGGCGTCCAGGTTCGGAGCCGGAGAACCAACAGAGACAGAAGGGCTCGCTGCGTGCGTCCCTGTATCCCGTGGGCCACACCATCATGGAGAATCTCCACGCGCCCCATTACGCGCAATTCCATCCGGCCATCGTAGAGTCTCGGGAGATCTGGTGGAATACCTCGACGAACCTCACGAACTTTCAGGTTGACTGAGCGGGAATAAGTCCGTCAGCTCGAGGCGAACTGGGTGGCGTAGAGCTCGGCATAGCGGCCGCCGCGGCTGACCAGCTCGTCGTGAGTGCCCTTCTCGATGATGCGACCGGCCTCGACGACGAGGATCGTGTCGGCCTGCCGGATCGTCGACAGACGGTGGGCGATGACCAGAGCCGTCCGCCCGTGCATCGCCTGGGCCAGGGCACGCTGGATCGCGGCCTCATTCGTCGAATCCAACGCCGAGGTGGCCTCATCGAGCACGACGATCTCCGGAGACGCCAGCAGCATCCGGGCAATGGTCAGGCGCTGACGCTCGCCTCCGGAGAGACGGTACCCGCGTTCGCCGACGACGGTGTCCAGTCCATCGGGAAGCGCATCGATGACGCTTCTCAACTGTGCCCGGTCGATGGCATCGAGCATCTGCTCCTCGGTGGCATCGGGATTGACCAGCGCCAGGTTGGCGCGGATCGACTCGTGGAATACATGACCGTCCTGGGTGACGACGCCGACGGCCTCGCGCAGATCGGCGAACGACAGATCGCGGACATCGACGCCGCCGATGGTGATCGTGCCGTCCGTGACGTCGTAGAGCCGAGGCAGCAGCGACGCGATCGTCGACTTTCCCGCACCCGAGGATCCGACGAGGGCAACGGTGTGCCCGGCGGGGATCGTGAAGCTCAGATCGTGGAGAACCTGATCGCCGCCGCGGGTGTCGAGCACGGAGACGTCTTCGAGGCTGGCCAGGCTGACCTGCGAGGCGCTGGGGTAGGCGAAGTCGACGTGATCGAACTGCACATCCAACCCACCGGTGGGCAGGGCCTTTGGCTGCGAAGGCTCCTTGAAGTAGGGCACGAGATCGAGGATCTCGAACACCCGCTGGAACGACACCACGGCGCTCTGGATGTCCAGGCGTGCGTTGGCGAGCATCGTCAGCGGCGTGTAGAGCCTGGTCAGCAGCAGTGCCAGGGTCACAACCTGTCCGGCGTTGAGGTTGCCGACGACGGCTTGTGCACCGCCGACGCCGTAGACGAGAGCCAGCGCCAGGGCGGAGACCAGAGTCAGCGAGGACACGAACGTCGACTGCAGCATCGCAACCTTGACCCCGATATCGCGGACCTGGCCGGCGCGGTCGGCGAACTCCTCGTTCTCCTGGCGAGGATTGCCGAAGAGTTTGACCAGGGTGGCACCGGCGGCGGAGAAGCGCTCGGTCATGCGGGTCGACATGTCTGCGGAATTGTTGGCCGCTTCGAACTGCAGGGATGCGAGCTTCCCGCTGAGCATTCGGGTGGGGATGATGAACAGCGGCAGCAGCAGGATCGACAGCACGGTCACCTGCCAGGAGATCGTGACCATGACGCCGACGGTCAGGGCCAGGGAGACGAAGTTCGACACGATGCCGGACAGGGTGTTCGAAAACGCTCGCTGCGCACCGATGACGTCCGTATTCAGCCGGGAGACCAGGGCGCCGGTGCGGGTGCGGTTGAAGAATGCGATCGGCATCGACTGGACGTGATCATAGACGGCCGTGCGCAGATCGAAGATGAGTCCCTCACCGATCCGTGAGGACAGGTACCGGTTCGTGATCGAGATGGCCGCATCGGCGATGGCCAACCCGCCGATGGCCACGGCCAGCCACACGACCGTGGACACGGGCCCGCCGCCGGTGATCGCGTTGACGACGTCGCCGGCGAGCACCGGGTTGAGGACGCCGATGCCCGCGGTGAGTACGGACAGCAGCAGGAAGATGATGAGTTTGCGCTTGTGCCGGGTCGCATACCCGGCAATCCGCTTGTAGATGCCCGGTTGGATGCGCGTCTCGGGGGTCTTCTTGCTCTTGACCGAGGAGTACATGAGGTGATGTGCGGATGGCACGCTCATACTGGGTCCCTTTCTGCTGCCGAAACGACCGAGCATGCACGGGGGATCCCGTGACGGTGCGAGGATCGCTCGCATCCGGTCGCCGCCGTGGGCGGGTGGCCTGCCGGCGGTGAGTAGTTCAGTGCATACTGTGCAACCGCCAGAGCGGTGAAACTATTTCCCCACCGCCCGGCGACTCCCGTCACAGGTCCGCTTACAAGCTCGCCGAGGCGGCCGCCAAGACCTGATGCTCCGACCCGGCGACCCCCGTCACAGCTTCCGCAGCTGCACCTTCCGGATCGTATGGTCGGAGGACTTGTGGAGCACCAGGTCGGCTCGACCGCGGCTGGGCTGGACGTTCTCGCGCAGGTTCGGGAAGTTGATCGAGTCCCAGATCTCCGTGGCCAGGGTGATCGCTTCGTCATCGTCGAGCTGCGAGTAGCGGTGGAAGTACGAGTCCTCGTCCTGGAACGCACCGTGCTTGAGTTTGAGGAACCGGGAGATGTACCACTGGCGGATATCGCGGGAGCGCGCATCGACGTAGACGGAGAAGTCGAAGTAGTCGCTGATGGCCAAGCCCACGGTTCCGTCCTGACGGGGACGGGCGGGTTGGAGGACGTTGAGTCCTTCGACGATGAGGACATCGGGGGAGCGCACGACCACCTCGGCGCCGGGAACGATGTCATAGGTGTGGTGCGAGTACACGGGCGCGCGGACCTCGGGCGCTCCGGATTTCACGGCGGAGATGAACTTGAGCAGCTTGCGGCGGTCGTAGGATTCGGGGAATCCCTTCCGCCCGTTGAGGCGGCGACGGTCGAGTTCGGCATTGGGGTAGAGGAATCCGTCGGTGGTGATGAGCTCGACGCGCGGAGTGTCGGGCCAGCGGGCGAGCAGCTCACGCAGCACACGCGCCGTCGTCGATTTGCCCACGGCCACCGATCCGGCGACGCCGATGACGAAGGGCGTGCGTTTGGCATCCTGAGGTTCCAGCCCCTGATCGTGGAGGGGAGAGAAGAATTCCCTGGTCAGGTCGTGTTTCGCGCGCCGCGCGGCGACGTAGAGGTTGAGCAGTCGTGACAGGGGCAGGTAGACCTGGGAGACCTCATCGAGGTTGATCCGATCGCCGAGGCCGCGCAGCCGTTCGATATCGCGCTGCTTCAGCGGCAGCGGAGTGGCCTGGGCGAGAGTGCCCCACACTTCCCGGTCGAACTCCCAGAACGGTGACGTCGTGTCCGGCTCGCTGCGCCGGGCGGTATTGAGGCCGGCGAGTCTGCGTGCACGGTCCAACTGAGGGTCGACATGGCTCATTCCACCATTGTGTCATGCGTCATGTTCGCCGCCCGCGCCAGGTCGGACACCGGACTCACCCTCACCGAGGCGGTCCCATCGTGCCCGCGTGCGCGTGCAGTTCGTCACGTTGACCCCATCGTGACTCGCCGAAATACACGAGATCGGCTATCAGTGCGTAAAATCTCCCTCATGTGTGGAATCGTTGGCTATGTATCCAAGGCCCCTGTTGACAATGCCGATCACTCGGCTCTCGATGTCGTGCTCGGCGGCCTAAAGAGGCTCGAATACCGCGGCTACGACTCGGCCGGAGTGGCGCTCGTGACCGAAGACGGTCAGCTCGCCTCGGCGAAGAAGGCCGGAAAGTTCTCCGCCCTGACCGAGGAGATCGAGGCCAACCCGCTGCCGGCGGCGCAGACCGGAATCGGCCACACCCGCTGGGCCACCCACGGCGGACCCACCGACGTCAACGCCCACCCGCACCTGGCCGACGGCGGCAAGCTCGCGCTCATCCACAACGGGATCATCGAGAACTTCGCCCACCTGAAGAAGGACCTCGTCGCCGAGGGCGTCGAGTTCCTCTCCGAGACCGACACCGAGGTGGCCGCTGCCCAGCTCGCGAAGAACTTCACAGAGACCGGCGACCTCACCGCCGCGATGCGCAAGACTGCCGATGAGCTCGAGGGTGCGTTCACCCTGCTCGCCGTCCACGCCGATGCTCCCGGCCAGGTCGTCGCCGCCCGCCGGAACTCGCCGCTGGTCATCGGTCTCGGCGAGGGAGAGAACTTCCTCGGCTCCGATGTCGCCGCGTTCATCGACTACACCCGCACGGCCGTCGAGATCGGCCAGGACGAGGTCGTGACGATCACGCCGGAGACGGTCACGATCACGGATACGCAGGGCAACCCCGTCGAAGGTGAGCAGTTCGAGGTCGACTGGGACACCGCCTCGGCGGAGAAGGGCGGCTTCGCGTCCTTCATGGACAAGGAGATCCACGATCAGCCGCAGGCCGTGGCCGACACGCTGCTCGGCCGCCTCGACACCGAGGGCCGTCTGACGCTCGACGAGATGCACATCGACGAGAACGTGCTCAAGTCCGTGGACAAGATCGTCGTCATCGCCTGCGGCACCGCCGCGTACGCCGGTCAGGTCGCGAAGTACGCGATCGAGCACTGGTGCCGCATCCCCACCGAGGTGGAGCTGGCCCACGAATTCCGCTACCGGGATCCGGTGGTCACGGAGAAGACGCTCGTCGTGGCGATCTCGCAGTCGGGGGAGACCATGGACACGATCATGGCCGTGCGCCACGCACGTCAGCAGGGTGCGAAGGTCATCGCGATCTGCAACACCTTCGGCTCGACGATTCCGCGCGAATCCGATGCTGCGCTCTACACCCACGCCGGTCCGGAGATCGCCGTGGCCTCGACGAAGGCATTCCTGTCGCAGGTCGTCGCCTGCTACCTGCTCGGCCTCTATCTCGCCCAGCTGCGGGGCAACAAGTTCCGCGACGAGATCGCATCGATCCTCGCCGAGCTGCAGTCGATCCCTGCGAAGATCCAGCACATCCTCGATGAGACGAAGTCGCAGGTCCTCGCCCTGGCCGACCGCAACCAGGAAGTCGGTTCGGTGCTGTTCCTCGGCCGTCATGTCGGCTACCCGGTGGCGATGGAGGGCGCGCTCAAGCTCAAGGAGCTCGCGTACATCCACGCCGAGGGCTTCGCCGCCGGTGAGCTCAAGCACGGACCGATCGCGCTCATCGACGACGGTCAGCTCGTCATCATCGTCGTGCCGTCGAAGCGCGGTCGCGATTCGCTGCATGCGAAGGTCATTTCGAACATCCAGGAAGTCCGCGCCCGCGGTGCGAACACCGTCGTCATCGCCGAGGAAGGCGACGAAGAGGTCGACCAGTTCGCCTCCGAGGTCATCTTCGTTCCCGAGACGACGACGCTCATGGCGCCGCTGCTGACGACCGTTCCGCTGCAGATCTTCGCGATGGAGCTGGCCACGGCCAAGGGCCTCGACGTCGACCAGCCGCGCAACCTCGCGAAGTCGGTCACGGTCGAGTAAGGACGCGAGCATGGCGATCTTGGGAATCGGCACCGATATTGCCGACGTGCCGCGCTTCGCCGAGCACATCGAGCGGGTGCCCGAGCTCCTCGACCGTCTGCTCACCCCGGGTGAGCAGCTGAAACGCAACGGCAAACGCCGGACGGACGCCTCCCTGGCCGCGCGGTTCTCCGCGAAGGAGGCGCTGAAGAAGGCGATCGGCTTTCCCGGATGGCTGCCCTGGCAGTCCGCCGAGGTGGTCCCCGCCTTATCCGGTG
The DNA here is from genome assembly GCF_011617465.1 of Brevibacterium pigmentatum. Classification (NCBI taxonomy): domain Bacteria; kingdom Bacillati; phylum Actinomycetota; class Actinomycetes; order Micrococcales; family Brevibacteriaceae; genus Brevibacterium; species Brevibacterium pigmentatum. The sequence continues at coordinate 2,838,918 of NZ_CP050153.1, read as the reverse complement.
CGCCGAGTTTCCGTCTGCGCGGGCTCGTCCTCGAGCACTTCCGTGCCATCGGCGGAACGAACATCCACCTGTCGATCACCCACGATGCGCACCTGACGATGACTTTCGTCATCGCCGAGGGCGACGGGCCGTCGCTGAGCCCCGGCATCGAAGGTGCCGCTGAGCACTTCACCCACTCGATGTACGGGAAGGGTGCCCGACTCGGCGAGATGCCGGAACGCTGATCGACCAGACGGTCGGGGTTCCACGTCGGCGAACAGGGCCGATATCGCGGAAGCGGGAATCGACGGTGGTAATAGACTCAGGGCATGAGTTCACTTCCCAACGACACCGACAAAACCGCCACCGACCCCGCCACCCCCACGATCCCGACCCTCGCCGAGGCGGCCACCGCCGTGCACCTGCCCACCGCCGATGACGCGAACGACATCGCACCCGGCCTGGTCACCCTGCGCCGGGCCCTGCACGAGAACGTCGAGGTCGGACTCGACCTGCCGGTGACGCAGAAACTCGTCCTCGACGCCATCGAAGGCCTCGACGTCGAAGTCACAACAGGGGAGGGGCTGTCCTCGATCGTCGTCGTCCTGCGCGGCGGCGCCCGGAAGACCGACTCGACCGGAGTCGTGCCCGCCGTCCTCCTGCGCGGTGACATGGACGGACTGCCCGTCACCGAGGCGACCGGATTCGACTTCGCGGCCACCTCGGGGAGGATGCACGCCTGCGGCCACGACCTGCACACCGCCGGACTCGTCGGTGCCCTCAAACTCCTCCACCGCGACCGCGACTCCCTGCCCGGCGATGTCGTGTTCATGTTCCAACCCGGCGAAGAAGGCTATGACGGGGCCGGGAAGATGATCGACGAAGGCGTCCTCGACGCCGCCGGTCCCCGCGTCAAGGCCGCGTTCGGCATCCACGTCTCCGCCGACGCCGACCTCGGCGTCGCGAGCTCCCGTCCCGGGCCGTATATGGCGGCGTTCTCGAAGATGACGATCACCGTGAACGGAAAAGGCACGCACGCCTCCCGCCCGGCCACCGGCAAGGACCCCATCCAGGTCGGCGCCATGCTCGTGGGTCAGCTGCAGGAGTATGTCACCCGCCGCTTCGACATCTTCGACCCGCTCGTCGTCACCGTCGGCCAGTTCAACGGCGGCACCGCACCCAATGTCGTCCCCGACTTCGCGACTTTGGTCGTCAGCGTGCGCACGTTCTCCGACGCAGTGACCTCCCGCGCCGAGGTGGAGCTGCCTCAGCTCGTCCGTGACCTCGTCGTCGCCCATGGCCTGTCCGCCGAGGTCGAGTATGAGCAGATCCTGCCCCCGACGATCAACAACGACGCCGAGGCCGAGTTCTTCCTCTCCACGTTTACCGATCTCTTCGGTGAGGAGCGGACCGTGCGCAAGGCGAATCCGCTGCCCGGTTCGGAGGACTTCTCCCGCGTGCTCGATGCCGTACCCGGAGCCTATGGGCACTTCGGAGTCGCCCTGCCGAACCTGCCGGTCGAGGAACGCGAAGCCAACCATTCCCCGCGCGCCCGCCACAGCGACGACGGGCTGGCCGACCAGGCTCTGTTCCTCGCGCATCTGGCCGGGCGCCGGCTGGCTCAGCTGGTCGAGGGCTGATCCGCCCGACCCTGGCACGTGTGCGTAAGAAGGCATACGGTGCAATGAGGAATCGAATCGTGACGATGTGCAGGAGCAGTCGATGAGTGTGTTCGCCTACCCGAGCGAGACCATCAGGGAGGCCGAGAAGCCGCTGCTCGAGGCCGGCATCCCGCTCATGGCCCGAGCGGCCCGAGCACTGGCGAACAGTGCGGCCGCCATGATGAAGTCCGACCGCGGACAGGTCACCGGCACCCGTGTGTGCGTCCTCGCCGGGCCCGGCAACAACGCCGGAGATGCCCTCTTCGCCGCGGCGACCTTGGGCAGGCGCGGTGCCGCCGTCACGGTCATCACCCTCTTCGACCGCACTCACGACGAAGGGCTGGCTGCGGCACGGGCAGCCGCGGCACAGGTCGTCACCTTCACGACGGCCGAGTCCGATGCCGATCGTGCCGATGCCCTGAGCGAACTCTCTCGTGCGGACCTCGTCCTCGACGGCATCCTCGGCACCGGCGGTCGGCGCGGACTGCCCGAGCACATCTCCGCACTCATCGCCGACTGGGCCCCGCACCGCACCGGCCGCCTCATCGCCGTCGATGTTCCCTCCGACCTCGACCCGAACCACACCGGGGCAGAGAAACGACTCCACGCCGACCTCACGGTGACCTTCGGCGGCCTCAAGACCGAACTCATCAATCCGCGTGTGGACGAGTTCATCGGAACCATCGACGTCATGGATATCGGCCTCGGCCTCGACCCCAGCTCGGCCGCCGCGGAGCTGCTCGATCACGATGATCTCGTCACCGGATTCCCGCGCCCCGATGCGACCGGCCACAAGTACTCCCGCGGTGTCACCGGGGTCCTCGCCGGCTCCGAGGACTACCCGGGCGCGGGCGTGCTCACCACCACCTCGGCGGTGAACACCGGAGCCGGGATGGTCCGTTACCTCGGCTCCCCGCTCGTCGCCGAATACGTCCTCGGCCTCCACCCCGAGGTGGTCAGCGCGTCCGGACGCATCGACGCCGTCGTCGTCGGCCCGGGCGACCCCGAACCCGAATTCGTGCAAGGTGTTGCCGAGGCGCTGGCCGGTAACCGCACACCGGTCGTCGTCGACGCCGGCGGCCTCGACATGATCGCGCGGGCCGAATCGATGGCCGACACCTGGCTGGCCGACCGGCCGCTCATCATCACCCCGCATGCCGCCGAGCTGGCGCGGCTGCTCAGCCGCCTCCTCGGCGAGATCATCACCGCGGGTCGGATCGGGGCGAACCCGATCCGGTGGGCGCAGCGAGCCGCGGAGCTGACCGGTGCGATCGTCCTGCTCAAAGGCCATCACACGGTCATCGCGGCCCCCGACGGGCACGTCGTCCTGCCGACACCTGGGCCGGGCAGCCTCGCCACGGCAGGGTCCGGGGACGTGCTCGCCGGGATTCTCGGCACGCTCGCCGCGATCGCCGCCGCCCACGGACGCTACGACGGTGACGACCGGACACGTCCGCCCCGCGAGTGGGCGCGCCTGGTCGGGCTCGGAGTGCTGCTGCACAACGAGGCCGGCCGGCGTGCTGTGACCGCGTCCGGGTTCGCCGACGCCCTCGCCGAGGTGGTCAGTGAACTCATCCACGGTGCGGACTGAATCCGATCACTCGGTGACGTCGGCGAGTGATCGTGGATGCAGGGTGACCATGGCGGTCACGCCGACGGCGACCGCCGCCAGATGCACGACTCGGCTGACGAGAATCACCGTTCCGGGGCCGTCGAGTGCACTGAAGTAGGCGCCGACATCGGCATCGTCGAACAGCCACATGACGGGTTCGACGAGCAGCGACGCCGTCCCGATCACGCCGAGTCCGACGAGCAGGAGGAGCCGGGCCCACTCCCTGCCGCGTGCGAACCGGACGATGACAACGGCGATGAGGGCATAGATGGTCAGGCGGATGACCACCGCCCCGGCGTTGTCCGCGAGGTCGTCGAACGGCCACAGATGAGCGGCCATTTCGACGACTCCGGCCGCCAACGCCGTGAACAGCGCCGTCACCGCCAGGCGTCTGCGTGCCCCAGCGTCCTGCTGCTCGTCTCCGTCTGTCGCTGCGATGGGCCGTTCCGTCTGTCGACTGGTTCGTTCCATTTCTTAAGTCCTCCTCTTCGGTGACCCCATACGACCAGGGTGTCGGTCGCGGAGTCATCACCGTGAGGTAGCGAATCGCCGTAGGCCGAGTAGTCCCTGTGGGGGATCTCGCCGGACTGCGGAATGCGCTGCGGAATGCGACAAATAGAACGGGTCCGAACCTCAGTGGATGAGGATCTGCGTCTTCGTCGATCCCTGCCACTTCATCGCTTTGACGAGGCTGGACTCGTACATCGACACGCAGCCGGCGGTCTTCATCGACTCCGTATTCGCGTGCAGGAAGATCGCCGATCCCTTGCCCGGGGTGCGCGCCTCGTTGTAGCCGATGACCTGGGCATACTTGTACGGCTTCGGTTGGTAGAGCGATTCGCCCTCAAACCCTTCCGACTTCAGCTGCATCGTGTTGTAGCCCTCGGCTTTCGTTGCATCGCCGTCGACCCAGACGTGGTCGCGGGTGACCTTCGTCCACGGTTTGCTCAGTCCGGGATTCGACGAGGTGCCGAAGCCGTCGCGCATCCCGAACACGCCCTTCGGGGTCTTCCCGTCGCCTTCCCGCTTGTTCGACGTCGTTCCGTTGTAGCCGAGGCGAGCCTTAAACGGGCCGCTGTCGCGGACGTACCGGTCGCCGGACTTCTTGCACAGGTAGATATCGGCGGTGATCGTCGACCGCTGCTTGACCTCGATGGCCTTCGCGGCAGTGACCGACGAGTTCGCCTCGACGCCGGTGCAGTACTTCGCGGCCGCCTCGGCGGGGCCGGTCTGACCGGCCACGGTGAGGACCGCAGCGAACAGGACTGCCGTGATCACCATTGCGAGGGTGCGGGCTGATGTGGTGTGCATGATGTCTCCTTCTTCATCGAATGACTCGTCGAGCCGGTTTTCGCCGAACGCGTCGTCGGCTGCACCTGCGACGACGGCACAAGAGGTGCTGACGGTCGCGGGGGACCAGCGTAACGAAGCCGCTGACCGGGGACGGAGCATTCTCACGATGACGATCCGGACCTCCGCACCCGTTGTGGGATCGGCCTCGTCCGGGTCCGACAGCAGGTCCCGATACTGCTGGTCGGCAAGGGTCGGCGGTAGTCTTATCCAGTGACATCTTTCGACATCCCCGAGGCTCTCGTCCGGGCCGAGATCGACGAGGCTGCCCTGTGCGGCAACGCCGCCGTCCTTGCCGATCGCCTCTCTCCCGCCCGCCTCAAATGCGTCGTCAAGGCCAACGCCTACGGCCATGGCATCGACCTCGTCGCCCCCGCCCTCTACTCGGCCGGGTGGCGCGAGTTCTGTGTGGCCACGATCCCGGAAGCCCTTCATCTCCGCAGCCTGCTCGGACCCGAAGCGCAGATCCTCGCCTGGCTCTATGGGCCCACCACCGACGTCGACGAGGCTGTGCGCGCCGACATCCAGCTGGGGATCTCAACGGTCGACTCTCTCGACCGAGTCGCCGAGGCGGCCCGCCGCACCGGCATCACCGCCCGCGCCCACCTGAAGGTCGACACCGGACTCGGGCGCAACGGACTGTCCCCGGAGGCCCTCGTCCGCGCCTTCGACTGGCTGCGCCGTCACGCCGAAGACAGTCTCGCCGCTGAGACCGACCCTGATGTTGCTGCCGATATCCGCATCGTCGGGATCATGAGCCACTTCGCGGTCGCCGACGAACCCGAACGTCCCGAGACCGCAGCGCAGAGCGCGGTCTTCTCCTCCGCCCACGGGCAGCTGCGGGCAGTGCTCGACGCCACGGACGGCCGCCTCGGCGAATCGGATGACCTGGACGTCCACATCGCGAACTCACCGGGCGCACTCACCCTGGGACCGTGCCCGGGCACCTCGGCGAGGGTGGGACTCGCGCTCTACGGCCTGTCCCCGCTCGAGGATGGAGATCCGGCGGTTCTCGGGCTGCGTCCGGTCATGCGGCTGGTTTCCACCGTCATCAATCTCAAGGACGTTCCCGCAGGTCACGGCGCCTCCTACGGGCTGACGTTCACCGCTGCGACCGACACCCGGTTCGCGCTCGTGCCCGGTGGGTACGGGGACGGACTGCCGCGGGCGGCATCGAACCGCGCCGAGGTGGCCATCCGCGGTCGTCGCTATCCCGTCGTCGGGCGCATCGCCATGGATCAGATGATCATCGATATCGGTGCCGGCAACACTGAGGTGGCGATCGGCGACGAGGTCGTCCTCTTCGGTCCAGGTGGGCCGAGCGCGGCCGAGTGGGGGACCTGGGCGAATACGATCAACTACGAGATCGTCACCCAGCTCAGCGCCCGCGTCGACCGGGTCGTCAAGAAGGAAGACGAGTAATGAGGGTCCATCTCGAATCCCTGGAGCAGATGCGCACGTTCGCTGCGGCCCTGGCCGACCACCTGTGCGCCGGTGACCTGCTCATCCTCACGGGCAACCTCGGGGCGGGGAAGACGACGTTCACCCAGTCGTTGGGCAAGGCCCTCGATGTGACCGGGCGGATCACCTCGCCGACGTTTGTCATCGCACGCGAACACCTGTCGCGCACGGGCGGCCCTGCCCTCGTCCACGTCGACGCGTACCGGTTGGCCGATGGGGAGGAGCTCGAAGACCTCGATCTCGACTCCGAACTGGACGAGTCGATCACGGTCGTCGAATGGGGTGCCGGGATGGCCGAGCAGCTCAGCAGCGATCACCTCGACATCACCATCACACCGGTGGGGGACGTAGACGCCAGGGTTGCCGGGGACGCCGGGGGCGACGAGTTGGTCAGTGCAGATGACGAACTGGTCAGTGCAGACGACGAGGACGCACTCGAGGACGAACGGCGCACCGTCGACATCACCGGTCATGGAGCCGCCTGGGTCGCCCGCATGCCTGAGGTTGAGGCCGCCGTCTCGGCTCTAGCGGGCATCAGAGTCGACGGCCCGACCTCCGCAGACCGACCCGGTGAGGACTCGGCGAATGAGGGAGACGAACCATGATCATTCTGAGCATCGACACCTCGCAGTCGGCTTCTGTGGCGCTGGTCGACACAGACACCGGTTCGGTCATCGCTGCCGAACAGGCCGATGACCAGCGTCGACACGTCGAATTCATCGGCCCGGCTCTGGCCCGGATCCTCGCTGAGGATGCCCGGCCCGAGCTCGTCGTCGTGGGCATCGGGCCCGGCCCCTTCACCGGATTGCGCGTGGGCATCGCCGCCGGAATCGCCGTCGGCCAGGCCCGCGGAATCCCCGTCAAGGGTCTGCTGTCCCAGGCGGCGATCGCCGAAGAATTCGTGCGCACCGTGGCGGATGAATCGGGCCGCCCCGTCCTCATCGCTTCGGACGCCCGCCGCAAAGAGGTCTATTTCAGCGTCGTCGATTCCGCCGACGCTACTTTGAGCGCCGGGCCGTTCGTGGCGAAACCGGCCGAGGTCGCCTCGGTTCTTGCCGACAACGGCTTTCAGCTCGACGCGATCGAGGAAAAGCTCGGCCGAGGGTTCCTCCTCTACCCGGACATCCTCGGAGGGCCGAGCGTCGAGTCGATCACCGATCCTCGCGCCGAGTACCTCGCCCTCGCGGCGGCGCGGGAACTCGCCGCCGGTCGAGAACTGCGCGAACCGATCCCCGAATACCTGCGAGAACCCGATGCGAAAGCGACCCCGGTGCGTGAGAGCTCACTGAAATGACCTCCACGACCATCGCCGAGCTTCCCTGGTGGGACCTCGCCGAGGTGGCCGACCGCGATGCGGCGATCTTCGGTCCGACCGCGTGGACGCTCGGCTACTACTGGTCGGTGAAGGCACAGAACGGCACGGTCATGCTCGCCGCCAGGACCGCCTCGGCGGGGGACGCGGACTCCACTTCCGCCGACAGGGACGTCACCGCCTCGGCGGGGGAGCTGGTGGGCTGGATCGTCATGTCGGGGGCCGGCGCGGAAGCCGACGTGATGACGATTGCGACCACCGAGGCGGCTCGCGGCAAGGGAATCGGCCGCGCCCTTCTGCAGGCCGGGATCGGTTGGGCGCAGGACCGCGGCTCCGAGGTCATCCACCTCGAAGTCGATGAACGCAATGCCGCGGCGCTGGCGATGTACGCCTCGTTCGGATTCGAAGAGTGGGGACGACGCCCCGACTACTACCCGGGTGCGGCGGCAATCCTCATGCGGCTGCGGATCGGCGACTAGGCGACCGGAAGCGCGCGGTTCTCGGTCGCCTCGGTGAGGTCGACGAGGAGCGCTCCGTTGAGTCGGAACGCCTCCATCGTCTCGTCGATGACGATCTGCTCATCGCCGCCGGTGGTCGCTACCTGATCGAGGAGTCTGCGGTAGGCGTCCTTGTACGGCTTCGTCTTGCCCAGAGCCGCGAAGTCCCACATCGTCAGTGAGGTCGCAGGCAGGCTGTAGTGCCGGCCCATGAGGGTGCCGATCGCCTGGCCGCCGGAGAGGTCCCCGAGGTAGCGCGTGTAGTGGTGGGCGATGATCTGTTCGGCGCGCTCGAGTCCCGCAAGGTGCGTGGCATAGGCGGTGGCGCTGGGCATGACCGGCAGCTCGGTGCCGTCGAGTGCAGTCAGGTCGGCGGCAATGCGTTCGGCCCGGAACAGCGCAGCGTCGAAGAACGGTGCGAAGACCGGATCGTCGGCGAACTCCCGCGACCTCGACTCGAGCACAGCGTAGATGGCGTCGTACTGCTTGAGCAGAAGAGCGTAGGCCCGGGAATCGAGCCGTCCTTCCATGAGGTCGACCATGAAGGTGGTGTGTTCGACCTCGTCGTGGATGGTGGCGGTGCTGGCCTTGAGGCGAGCGGAGAACGGTTCAGACATGATGTTTCCTTGGGGGAGGGCGGCCAACCGAATGCTGGTCTGCCGCCGAGGTAGTGTGACGGGCATCATTGCGTATCTATAGCTTAGCCTAACCTGAGTTCCGGGAGGTGGTCCGGCCCCGAAGCCGTGGAGGTCCAAAGGGTAGTCTGGGGGCTATGACACGTGTGCAATTGGCAGATACCGATCTCTTCGTTCACCCTCTTCAGCTGGGAGGCAATCCCTTCGGCTGGGGTGCGGATCGGGATCAGAGCTTCGCGGTCCTCGACGCCTATGCCGAGGCCGGCGGAAACTTCATCGACACCGCCGATGCGTACTCGGCCTGGGTCGAGGGGAACTCGGGCGGAGAATCCGAGACGATCATCGGCGAATGGATGAAGGCGCGCGGCAATCGCGACGACATGGTCATCGCCACCAAGGTCGGCATGCACCCGAAGGGACAGGGCCTCGACCCGGCGAACATCCGCAACTGCGTCGATGCGTCGCTGCGCCGGCTCGGCACCGATCGCATCGACGTCTACTACGCCCACAAAGACGATCCCGACATCGACCAGGTCGCCGTCGCCGAGACCTTCGACGCGCTCGTCCGCTCAGGCAAGGTCAGCTACCTCGGGGCATCGAACTTCAGCCTCGAACGTCTGCAGAAGGCGCGGAAGATCTCGACGAAGTTCTCCCTGGCCTGCTACCGGGTCGTCCAGGACCGTTTCAACCTCGTCTCCCGCGCCGCGGTCGATCCGCAGAAGCAGGCGTACCTGCGCTCCGAGGGCATCGCCGAACTGCCGTTCCACTCGCTGGCTTCCGGGTTCCTCACCGGAAAGCACACCGGCGGTGACGCCACCGGCAGTGTGCGCGGTGAACGTGTGGCCGATTTCGTCGAGGATCAGAAGGCCCTCGGAGCTCTCGAAGTCCTCCACGATGTCGCCGCCGACCACGGTGCCACGATGACGGCCACGGCCATCGCCTGGCAGCTTACCCACGATTTCATTCCCTCGACGATCGCCTCGGCGCGCGTGCCCGAACAGCTCACCGAGCTGCTCGCCGGAACGGAGATGCAGCTGAGTCCTGATCAGAAGGCCGCCCTCGACGGAGCCTGGGTGGAAGCATGAGCGACACCAGCCCGCGCCTGGTCACCTGGGAGAACGGCACCGATCTCGTCATCGAGCTGCTCCTGGGCCGCGACGTCGAAACGGTGTGGAACGCGCTGACCGATTCGGACAGTGCGCGGACATGGTTCGCGCCGTTCCGCCTCGGCGAGGACGGAGAGACACGCACGATTGCGTTCGCACTCGAAGACATCGATCTGAGCGGGTCCGTCCTCAGCTGCGAGGACTTCGACCACGTTCTGCTCGAACTCGACGACTTCGGAGTGCTCGGCCTCCGCGTGATGCCGCTCGAGGGGGAGACCGGTCAGGAGACCCTGCTCGTGTTCACCCACACTGCATCGGATGTTGAGACCGCCCGGGCCCAGGCCGCCGAGGTGGGGCCGATGTGGGACACGCATCTGCGCCTGTTCGCCCGCACCCTCGGCATCGACATCGCCGAGGCGACCGAACCCGAACTCGTCGCCACCTATTCCGACCTCGACCTCGAAATCGCAGAGACTGCGGACGGCACGGAGGGCGAGGCATGAGCGAACCGCTCGTCCTGGGCATCGAATCCTCGTGCGACGAAACCGGGGTCGGCATCGTCCGCGGACGCACACTGCTGACGAACACCGTGTCCTCGTCGATGGACGAGCACGTCCGCTTCGGCGGAGTCGTGCCCGAAGTCGCCTCCCGCGCTCATGTGCAGGCCATCGGCCCGGCCATCGCGTCGGCGTGTGAGACCGCCGAAGTGGAGTTGGCCGATATCGACGCCGTCGCCGTGACCGCCGGGCCTGGGCTCTCCGGTGCACTCATGGTCGGAGTCGGCGCGGCCAAAGGGCTTGCCGCGGCGCTGAACAAACCGCTCTACGGAGTGAACCATCTGGCCGCGCATGTGGCCGTCGACCTCGTCGCCGAGGATATCGACGGATTGACCACGCCGACCATCGCTCTGCTCGTCTCGGGCGGGCACACTGAGATTCTGCGCATCGGAGATGTCGTCGACGACATCGAACTCCTCGGCGCCACCATCGACGATGCCGCAGGCGAGGCCTTCGACAAGACCGCACGCCTGTTGGGGCTCAACTATCCCGGCGGCCCGAACATCTCGAAGGCCGCCCTCGGCCTGCTCGATGGTACCGGAGCCCCCGGCGACCGGAATGCCGTGAAGTTCCCGCGTGGACTCGCGAAGAAGCAGGACCTCCGCGACCCAGAGCGCCGGTATAACTTCTCGTTCTCCGGACTCAAGACGGCGGCCCTGCGCGAGGTGACGAAGGCGGAGACTCTGGGCGCGGACCTGCGGGTGGCCGATATCGCCGCTGGCTTCGAAGGCGCCGTTGTCGACGTCCTCGTGACCAAGACTCTGCTCGCGGCGGCCGACACGGGAATCAACCATGTCGTCCTCGGCGGGGGAGTCGCCGCGAACACTCACCTGCGTGAAGTGCTTGCTGAGCGCTGCGCCGAAGCGGGCGTGACGCTGCGGGTGCCGCCGCTGAAACTCTGCACCGATAATGGGGCCATGGTCGCGGCTCTCGGTGCGGAGCTCGTCTCCCGCGGAATCGGGCCGAGCGACCTGTCCTTCGCTGCCGTCTCCTCATTGGATGTCGATCATGTCCTCGTCTGAGAACGACCCGAACAGCGCCGCCGAGCGGAACTCACAGGCGGCGAAGTCAACGCGTCTGCCTGACGGTCGGCCGCCTCGGCGATCGGGTGATGGGTGGACGTACGGGTCCGATGGGAAGAAGCATTGGGGCCTCAACGGGGCCGCGGGGCTCATGCTCGTCGATCCCGAACGCGGGGTGCTCATGCAGCATCGGGCGCTGTGGTCGGTCGAGGGCGGAACCTGGGGCTTCCCCGGCGGGGCCCGCGATATGGGTGAGTCAGCCGTCGAAGCCGCGATCCGAGAATCGTGGGAAGAAGCCGGAGTGCCTGAGCAGGACGGATCGGGCATCGAGATCCTCGAGACGCATGTCCTCGACCTCGACACCTGGTCGTACACGACGGTGATCGCGAAGACCCTGCGACGTTTCGACGCCGTCATCAACGACCCCGAGAGCATCCAGCTGGCGTGGGTGCCGTTGGACGAGCTCGACGACTACGAGCTGCACCCGGGAGTCGCCTCAGCACTGCCGACGCTGATGGAACTGCTCCGCCCGCACCTGTGAGTGGGTGACTAGGGGCGGCGGGTCGGGTGCTTGTTCGCAGTGCACGCGCTCTGGCGCGACTCCGCGGCGGATTGTTTGGTCGATCCACGGTGATTCAGGCTCTCTGAACGCCGCGGATCGACCAGGAAATCGAGGGCGGCGACGTGCTGCGCGCGAAAAACGGGCTGAGGCTCACTTCGATTCGTCGAGAAACGGGCAACGTGTCGAGACACGGGTGTGCCGTGCGCAACCGTTTTTAGACGCTCAGCCCGTTTCTCGGCGAACGGCCAGGTCTCAGCTGTACGAATTGCGGAGGTCGCGGATGAGCGACCGGGTCACCTCGGTGAGCGAACCGGTGGCGCCGAAGACCTTCTGCAGACGCTGGTAGGGCACACCGCTTTCGATGATCGAGGTGATCGAGTGCAGCTCGTCGGGACAGCCGAGGCGTTCGGCGACGGGAGAGAGCCGCTCGATCTCATCGGCGAGGCATTCGGTGACGAGACGCTCGTCGGCCGCGGCGTTTTCGATGATGATCGCGTCCATGCCGTAGCGGGCGGCGCGCCACTTGTTCTCGTTGTGGAACCAATCGGGCATCGTCGGCAGGATCTCACCGGCGTCGAGGCGCTCGGACATGTCATCGACGAGGCACTGGATGAACGCGGTGACAGCGAGGATCTCCTCGAGGGTCGGCAGTCCGTCGCAGACGCGGACCTCGACGGTGCCCCAGTGCGGTGCGGGGCGGATGTCCCAGCGGATCTCGTTGATGTTGTCGATGATGCCGGTGGTGAGCATATCGTCGACGTACTTCTCGTAGTCCGCCCACTGATCGAACTGGAACGGCAGACCGGCAGTCGGCAGCTGCTGGAACATCATCGCCCGGTTCGAGGCATAGCCGGTGTCCGTGCCGCCCCAGAACGGAGACGACGCGGACAGTGCCTGCAGGTGCGGGACATAGGCGAGCAGTGCGTTGACGATCGGCAGCACCTTGTCGCGTGAGTCGATGCCGACGTGGACGTGGACACCGAAGATCAGCATGTTCCGACCCCACCACTGGGTGCGATCGACGAGTTCGAGATAGCGGTCCTTCGCCCGGACCTCCTGCGACTGCCACTGCGCGAATGGGTGGGTGCCCGCCGACATCAGCTCGACACCGCGCGCCTCGGTCAGCTTCCGCATCGCCCCGATCGAGGTGGCCAGATCCTCGGCGACGGTCGACACCTGGGTATGCACCCCGGTGACGAGTTCGATGGTGTTCGTCAGCATCTCACCGACGATGTGCTTTTCGAATTCGGGCGCATGCTCGGCCACATCCGCCAACAGAGTCTCGGCAGCCGGGGTCAGATCCAGACTGCGAGAATCCAGCAGAGCCAGTTCCCACTCGACACCGAGGGTGGAGCGGGGAGAGCGCGCGAAATCGACCATGGTCCGATCATAAACGCGCACGCTCGATTCGCCTGACTCGGCGGCGATATTCGAGCTGTGTGATGCCCCGCATTCCTCACGCTGCCGGGCGTGCGTCCTTCTCCAGCCGGCTGCCCGAACCGGTGTCGAAGAGGTGCAGGCGCGCGACGTCGGGAACGACGCGCACGGTGTCCCCACGACGGATCGTCGACCGACCGGCAACCCGCGCGACGACCGTCGTCTCACCCGAAGCCAGTCCCGCCCTGCCATGGACATAGGCATCGGCGCCGAGCTCCTCGACGAGATCGACGATGACCTCGAGCCCCTTGTCGTCGGTGACCTGCAGATCCTCCGGACGGACGCCGACGGTGACCGTCTCACCCGTGACCTGGTCACGCTGTTCCGCAGTGAGGGAGAGTTCGACATCGCCGAGGCGCAGCGACGTTCCCTGAACCGGCACGTCGATGAGGTTCATCGCCGGCGAGCCCATGAAGCCCGCGACGAAGAGGTTCGCCGGACGATCGTAGAGATTCGCCGGAGTGTCCACCTGCTGCAGCCGTCCATCGGCGAGGACCGCGACCCGGTCGCCCATCGTCATCGCCTCCACCTGATCGTGGGTGACGTAGACGGTGGTGACGCCGAGGCGGCGGGTCAGTGACGCGATCTGCGCGCGGGTCTGCACACGCAGCTTCGCATCGAGGTTCGACAGCGGCTCGTCCATGAGGAAGACCTGCGGGGATCGGACGATGGCCCGACCCATCGCCACACGCTGCCGCTGCCCGCCGGAGAGCGCCTTCGGCTTGCGATCGAGATACTCCTCGAGGTCGAGCAGACGGGCGGCCTCCTCGACGCGTTCGTTGCGTTCCTGCTTCGTAACGCCTGCGATCTTGAGGGCGAAGGCCATGTTGTCGCGTACGGTCATGTGCGGGTAGAGCGCGTAGTTCTGGAACACCATCGCAATATCGCGTTCCCTGGGGGAGAGGTCCGTGACATCGTGGTCGCCGATGCGGATGTGCCCGGAATCGACGGGTTCGAGCCCGGCGAGCATACGCAGGGTCGTCGACTTCCCGCAGCCCGAGGGGCCGACGAGGACGAGGAACTCCCCGTCGGCGATGTCGAGGCTGACCTCGTTGACGGAGGGCTTCAATGCTTCAGGATACTGACGCAGTGCTTTGTCGAAGGTGACTGTGGCCATTGTTCTCAACCTTTCACGGATGCATTCGCACCCGAAGATCCACGATGATCGGTCGGTGATTGATCGGACAGAGTTTGATCGGACGGTGTTTGATCGGGCGACGAATTTTCGGACGATGAGCGATCGGGCGACGAGCTTTCGGACGAGACGAGATGCGCCGTCTGCTGTGCATAGAACCGGTACTGCTGACGCACCCGCGATGGCCGCGGATGCAGAGTGGCGACGAGCTCGACGCTCCAGTCCGGCAGGCTCCCCGACAGCGTCCACGCCGCCTGCCGGGCCGCACCGATGGCGACGTATTCGGCTTGCTCGGGAACGTCGATGGGCACGGTGAAGATATCGCGGGCGACCTCACGGACGGCGGGATTGCGCGCCGCCCCGCCGATGAGCAGCAGCCGTCCGGCCTCCAACCCCTGCGCCTGCACCGCGTCGAGGCCGTCCGCCAGACCGCACAGCATGCCTTCGACGAAGGCCCGCGCGACGTTCTCCGCCGAGGAGTTCGCCAAGGTCATCCCCTCGAGGCGGGCCGTGGCATCGGGCAGATTCGGGGTGCGCTCGCCCTCGAAGTACGGCACGAGCGTGAGCCCGTCCGATCCCGGCCGGGACGCCAGAGCCAGGGCCGCGAGTTCGTCGTGGCTGACACGCAGCAGCGTCGCCGCCGAATCGAGGACCCTGGCCGCATTGAGCGTGGCGACCAGCGGCAGGCGCCCGCCGTCGGCCGAGGCGAATCCGGCGACCGCGCCGGTCGAATCGGCGATGGTCAGGTCGGTGGTGCCGAAGACTGTGCCCGAGGTGCCGATCGAGATGACGAGATCCCCCGAGGTGACCCCGAGTCCCAGCGCCGCGGCCGCATTGTCCCCGGCCCCGGGCCCCACGACGATTCCGTCCGGGCTGTGCCCGGCGGCCTCGGTGGAGGTGAGGACCCGGGGAAGGATGATCGCCGAGGCGGCTCGCCCGTCCCCGTCTACCTCCGGTGAATCCGTCTCCACGTCCGTATCCGCGGCGCACGGCAATCCCGCAGCTTCACGAGGGGGCCGACCGAAAGTGGTCTGGAAGAGGTCGAGGTCGTAGCGGGAGGCGGAGGGGTCGAAGTAGGCGGTGCCGCTGGCGTCGGAGGCGTAGGTGACCAGCGCGTCGAGCACGGGACCGCGAGCGGAGACGTCGGCGGGTCCGTATCCGAGGAAGCGCCAGGTCAGCCAGTCATGGGGCAGGGCGACGGCGGCGACCCGGGCGGCGTTGTCCGGTTCGGCATCGCGCAGCCACCGCAGTTTGGCGGCGGTGAATGAGGCGACGGGCAGGATCCCGGTGCGTGCGACATAGTCGGCAGCCCCGACCTCGGCGATGAGGTCCCTGGCCGCGGCCTTGCTGCGCAGGTCGTTCCACAGCAGGGCGTCACGGATGACCCGTCCCTCTGAGTCGAGGGCGACGAGGCCATGCTGCTGACCGCTGATGCTCAATCCCGCGACATCATCGAGTCCGCCGGCGGCCGCGATCGCCTCATGCAGAGCCGTCCACCACGCCTCGGGGTCGACCTCGGTGCCTGGCGGGTGCGGGGCCGAACCGGTGCGGATGATGTCACCGGAGTCCGGGTCGGCGATGACGACCTTGCAGCTCTGGGTCGACGAGTCGACGCCGGCGACGAACCTGCGATTCGCACTCATCGGGACTCCTCGGCTGCAGATGGGGAAGTACCGGCCGCCTCGGCGAGGATCTCATCGGCGAGTGCACGATCGATGATCGCGATATCGAGGATCCCGGCGGCACAGGCGGCCCGGACGGCGCGGGCGCGTTCGGCTCCGCGGGCGACTCCGACGGTCGTCGTGGCGCGGCGGAGCTGATCGAGGGTGACGGCGATGACGCGGTCGTCGATCGTGGTGACATCGGCTCCGTCGGCGGCGAACAGCCGGCCGGAAACCTCGGCGATGGCGCCGTCGTCGATGCCGGCCTGACGCTGGGCGGGGGAGCATTTCTCCCACACGGAGGACAGGCCCTCGGCCCAGGATGCCACGGAGACCACGGCGAGGTCGAGGTCATCGGCGGCGGCCAGAGTTCCGGAGATCTCGGGCAGTGCACGCAGGTCGGCGGCGGTTCCGGCCTCGGTGACGAGCAGCGGGGCGGGCAGGCGGACCATGCTCACGGCCGGATCCTGGCCCAGTCGGGTGAAGATCTCCGAGCTGGGACGGTGCGATTCCAAGCGGAGGGCACCGGCGAGCTGGACGATGGTGCACCGGGGCAGGGCCGGAGTGAATGCGGCCGCGGAATCGAGCGTGCGCGACCAGGACAGGCCGATGCGCATTCCCGCATGAGCGTGGCGACCGACCAGCGACAGTGCGGCACGGCCCATCTGCTGGGAGGCCTGGGTGTCGTCGGGGATGTCGACGATGACGACCGAGTTCAGGCCCAGCGATTCCGCGACCTGCTCGGCCAGACCGTCGGCTTCACCGACATCGGCTTCGATGTTGATGGTCACGACTCCGGTGTCGACGGCCTCTTGGAGGAGGCGGGCGACCTGGAACCGGCTGAGTCCGTTCGCCTTGCCGATCTCGACCTTCGACCGACCCTCGAGGTAGTGATCGCGGGCCAGCTGCGCGAGGAAGCGTCGGTGGCGGGCGGTGGGCACCGTGGACATTGTCCTCCCTTCGGCGTCGACGTCTTTGTGTTCGCTCATATGTGAAGTGTTGCACATCTGATCGGTTCGTGACACAGTATTGCACATATGAGCGCCGATGCTCATATGATTTTCTCGCAGCGAACCGATGGCGGGCTGCAATCCCGCAAGGACGAGGGAAGGCACAACGATGAAACACCTGATCACAGGCCGGAGAGTCACCTGGGCGGCCATCGGAATGGTCGGAGCGCTGGCATTGTCCGGCTGTGGCGGCGCCGGTGGCAGCTCGGCCGGAGGCGGCGGCGATGAGGTCAACGTCCTCATGGTCAACAACCCGCAGATGCAGGACCTGCAGAAGCTCACGGCCGACCATTTCACCAAGGACACCGGCATCAAGGTCAACTACACCGTGCTGCCCGAGAACGAGGTGCGGGCGAAGATCGGCCAGGAGTTCGCCGCCCAGGCCGGCAACTACGACGTCGCCTCGTTGTCGAACTACGAGATCCCGACCTACGCGAAGAACAAGTGGCTCACGCCCATGGATGAAGGCGTCGTCGATGCCGAGGGCTTCGACCAGGACGACATCCTGGCCCCCATGGCCGAATCGATGACGGTCGACGACAAGATCTACGGCGAGCCGTTCTACGGTGAGGGCTCGTTCCTCATGTACCGCACGGACATCTTCGAGACGGCCGGTGTGGAGATGCCGGAGAAGCCGACCTGGGACGAAGTCGCGAAGCTCGCGGCGAAGGTCGACGGTGCGGAGAAGGGCACGAAGGGCATCTGCCTGCGCGGACTGCCCGGCTGGGGTGAGATGTTCGCCCCGCTGACGACCGTGGTCAACACCTTCGGCGGCACCTGGTTCGACGAGGATTGGAACGCCCAGGTCGACTCGAAGGAATTCAAGGAGGCGACGAACTTCTACGTCGATCTCATCAAGGACCACGGCGAATCCGGTGCCCCGCAGGCCGGTTACACCGAATGCCTGACGAACCTGCAGCAGGGCAAGGTCGCCATGTGGTACGACTCGACGGCCGCCACCGGCACCCTCGAAGCCGATGACTCTCCCGTCAAGGGCAAGATCGGCTACGTCGCGGCACCTGTGAAGGAGACGGAGTCGAGCTCCTGGCTCTACACCTGGGCGTGGGGCATCCAGGCTGCGGGCAAGAACCAGGACGCGGCGAAGCAGTTCGTCGCCTGGGCCTCGTCGAAGGACTACGAGGAGACCGTCGCCGAGGAGCTCGGCTGGCAGCATGTGCCCGCCGGCAAGCGGACCTCGACCTATGAGAACCCCGAGTATCAGAAGGCTGCTGAGCCCTTCTTCAAGCAGACCGAAGACGCCATCAACTCGGCCGATCCGGTCAGCCCCGGAGTCCAGCCGCGGCCGACGCTGGGCGTCCAGTTCGTGACGATCCCCGAATTCGCGGATCTCGCCACGGGCATCTCCGAAGACGTCAGCTCCGCCATCGCCGGACGCACGACCGCCGACGCTGCCCTGGAGAAGGGACAGAAGGCCGCGGAGAAGGTCGGAGACAAGTACAAGAAGTGACTGCCCGCACCACCCACCTGACGAAGGATTTCGAAGTGTCAGCTCCAGCCGCTGAGCGTGCATCGCAGCCGATCACGCCGCCGAAACCCCGTGCCAAGGATCGATGGCTCAAACGTGCGCCCATGCTGCCGGCGCTGATCTTCGTCATCCTCGTCACCCAGATTCCGTTCGCGATCACGATCATCATCTCGTTCATGAACTGGAATGCCGCCTACCCCGATGACATCAGCTTCGGAACGCTGCAGAACTATGTCACCGTCTTCACCGATGCGAACCTGCTCAAGGCCGTGTTCGTCACCGTCGGGCTCACCGTCGGCGTCGTGTTGGCTTCCGCTCTGCTGGGACTGGGCATCGCCCTGCTGCTCGATCGGAAGTTCATCGGCCGGGGGTTCGTCCGCACCTTGATGATCACCCCGTTCCTCGTCGTTCCCGTCGCCGCCGCGCTGCTGTTCAAGCACGCGATCTTCAACCCCTCCTACGGTCTGATCAACGGGCTGCTGACCACAGTGTTCGGTGAGAACGCTCCGCAGCCGGACCTCATGACCTCCAATCCGCTGCTGGGCATCGGGATCGTCCTCGTCTGGCAGTGGACGCCGTTCATGATGCTCATCATGCTCGCCGGACTGCAGTCGCGACCCATGGACGTCTACGAGGCGGCGCTGGTCGACGGGGCCGGACCGTGGCAGACCTTCCGCTTCATCACCCTGCCCCACCTGCGTCGATACATCGAGCTCGCCGCGCTGCTGGGCACGATCTACATCGTCCAGAACTTCGACATGGTCTTCACCATGACCTCCGGAGGACTCGGCACGGCCACCCTGCCGTATGTCATCTACCAGGAGTTCTTCGTCGCCCAGGACAACGGAGTCGCGTCCGCCGTCGGCGTCATCGTCGTCATCGCCTCGCTCATCACCGCGACCTTCGCCCTGCGCACCGCATCGACCCTGCTCAAGGAGGAGAACTCATGAGCACCCCCGATCTCACCGTGGACTCCCACCCCGCATCCGGGGTGACCCCCACCCCGACCGAACCGGGCGGACCCGGATCCGCAGAGCCGCCTCGGCGGAAGGCGAACGCACCGAGGCGGCCCGGCCAGGGTCGGGCGGGCAAGATCCTGCTCGGCCTGTTGGCCTGGTTCGTCGGACTCCTGTTCGTCTCACCCCTGCTGTGGATGCTGCTGACCAGCCTGCACGCGGAGACCGATGCCTCGACGAACCCGCCGAGCTACTTCGCCCCGCTGACCTTGGAGTCCTATGCGAACTTCTTCGGCGGCGGCAACGGCGCGAACCCGTGGCCGTTCCTCATCAACTCCGCCGTCGCCGCGATCGTGTCGACCCTCATCGTCCTCGTCCTGTCCACGATGGCCGCGTATTCGCTGGCGATCCGCCGCATCGAACGCTGGTCTGACGTGCTGTTCTTCCTGCTGTCGACGAAGATGCTGCCGATGGTGGCGGGCCTCCTGCCCGTCTACCTCGTCGCGAAGTCCTTCGGCATCCTCGACACCTGGCTGCTGCTCATCATCATCTACTCGGCGATGAACATGCCGATCGCGGTGTGGATGATGCGCTCCTTCCTCGCCGAGGTGCCCGTCGAAGTCCTCGAAGCCGCCGAACTCGACGGTGCCCGACTGCCGCGTGTATTCATGCAGATCCTGCTGCCGCTGACGGCCCCCGGACTGGCCGCGACCGCCCTGATCTGCTTCATCTTCTCGTGGAACGAACTCCTCTTCGCCACGGTGCTCACCTCCACGGCGGCGTCGACGGCACCCGTGTTCCTCACCAGCTTCGTCACCTCCCAGGGTCTGTTCCTGTCGCAGGTGTGCGCGGCCTCGCTCATCATCTCCGTGCCCGTGCTCGTGGCCGGAATCGCCGCCCAGGACAAACTCGTCCAGGGCCTGTCCATGGGAGCCGTCAAATGACCGCACCGACCACCGCGCTGTCCCTCAACACCCATAACCTCGCCGAGGTGGCCGACCACGGAATCGCCGTCCCCACCTATGATCGGTCGGCCGTTCGTCCCGGCATCGTCCACTTCGGAGTCGGCGGATTCCACCGCGCCCATATGGCGATGGTCCTCGACGACCTCATGCAGTCAGGGCTCGCGACCGACTGGGGGATCGTCGGGGCAGGAGTGCTGCCGCACGATGTGGCCATGCGCGACGCCCTGGCCGACCAAGACCATCTGTACACGCTGACGCTCAAGCACGCCGACGGGGCCAAGGAGCGTCGGGTGATCGGGTCGATCATCGACTACCGGTTCGGACCCGACGACCCTCCCGGACTGCTCGATCTGCTCACCGATGAGACGATCAGGATCGTCTCGCTGACCGTCACCGAAGGCGGCTACAACGTCAACCCCGTCACCGGGGAGTTCATTGCCGACGAGCCGACGATCGTCGCCGATGTCGAGGCCCTGCGCGCCGGTGAGCTGCCGGCGACCGTCTTCGGATACGTCGTCTCCGCCCTGCGGGCGCGGCGCGAAGCCGGAGTCGCACCGTTCACCGTGCAGTCGTGCGACAACATCTCCGAGAACGGTGAGGTGGCGGCGAAGATGTTCGCTGCCTTCGCACGCCTCGTGGATGCCGATCTCGCCGAGTGGATCGGTGAGACCGTGTCGTTCCCGAACTCGATGGTCGACCGCATCACCCCGGCCACCACCGATGGTGACCGGGCCGATCTGCTGGCCGACACGGGAGTCACCGATGCCTGGCCGGTCGTCGCCGAGCCCTTCTTCCAATGGGTGCTCGAAGACGACTTCACCTCCGGACGTCCGCCCTACGAAGAGGCCCGGGTGCAGGTCGTCGACGATGTGCAGCCCTATGAGCATATGAAGCTGCGGCTGCTCAACTCCGGGCATCAGGGGCTCGCGTACTTCGGCCTCCTCGGCGGATACACCTTCGCGCACGAGGCGATGGCGAACCCGGACATCCCCGTCTACCTGCGCCGATACATGGACGAAGAGGGCACACCGAGCCTGTCGCCGCTGCCCGGGATCGACCTCGAGAAGTACAAAGATTCGCTCATCGAACGGTTCAGCAACCCGGAGATCCGCGATACTCTCGCCCGTCTCGGTGCCGAATCATCCGACCGGATCCCCAAATGGCTGCTGCCCGTGGTCAAGGACAACCTCGCCTTCGGTCACCCGATCGAGGTGGCCGCGGCGATCTGCGCCTCGTGGGCCCGTTATGCCGAAGGACATGACGAGACCGGCGGTCGGTTCACCATCGTCGACCGCTATGCCGAGGAGCTGCAGGCGGTGGCCGCGACACAGGGAGAGGACCCGCTGGCCTTCGTCCGGCAGGAACAGTTCTTCGGACCGCTGGCCGAGGAGCCGAGGTTCACCGAACCGTACCTGAAGGCACTGGCATCACTGCACGAACGAGGAGCGAAGGAGACCGCCCGCCGCCTGGCCGCTCACGAGGAGCTGTGAACAGGCGGTGCGCAGGCGAGAACGTTTAGCATGGAGGCATGTTGCGTTCTCGCCTGAGCCTCCTGGCCCTGACCACGACTCTCGCGCTCGTCGGCTGTTCCGGCGGAGCGTCGACGCCCGGACCTGATACCAATGACACGCAGTCATCTGCGGGATCGGCCGCTGAGTCTGGTCCGCAATCGGGTGCCCAGGCGGAGACCGAATCGTCTCTGGACGATCCCGCCGAAGCGGATCCGGGCGATTTCAAAGATGAGGCCGCGGACATCGTCGGCGACTTCTCCGACGACGAACTCGCCGGGTCCCTCATCATCGGCACCTGGGAAGGCACGGACACGCAGACCCCGGTGGACATGGTCAAGCAGAACCACCTCGGCGGGGTCATCGTCATGGGTTACAACCTGTCGGAGAATCCGACGAAGGATCAGGTCACGAAACTGACTGGTCAGATCTCCGGGGCACGGACTAAAGGCCAGCCCGTGTCGATCGGCGTCGACCAGGAAGGCGGTCCGGTGTCTCGGCTGAGCTCGGCCGCGCTGCCGTTCCCACCACTCATGGGCTTGGCCGCCACCGACGATTCCGACCTCATCACCGACGCCACGACCGTGCAGGGGAAGAACCTCGCCGATCTGGGCTTCACCATCGACTTCGCCCCGGACTCCGACGTCACGGTCGGGCCGAAGGACAAGGCGATCAACGTCCGCTCGGGCGGCACCGACCATGAGGACGTCGCCGAGGTCGTCGCCGACGCCGTCGAAGGTTACCGCTCCGGTGGGGTGTCGAGTTCGGCGAAGCACTTCCCGGGACACGGCCGCCTCGGCGTGGATTCGCACGAGAGCCTGCCGGTGTCGGAGAAGTCGATCGAGGAGATGGAGGACTCGGATCTCCTGCCGTTCAAATCCGCGGTCAGGGCCGGGGTGCCGATGGTGATGATGGGCCATATCGGGCTGCCCGATGCGAAGACGACGCCCGCGACGCTGAATGAGAAGGCGTATTCGGCGCTGCGTGAGACCCTCGACTATGACGGCGTCATCGCCACGGATGCGCTGAACATGAAAGCCGTGCCGCAGAACCTGAACGGCGGAGAGACCGTCAAGGCGCTCGCCGCCGGAGCCGATATCGCGCTCATGCCCCCGGATTCCGGTGCGGCACAGAAGGCGATCGTCAAGGCGATGGGGGACGGGACGCTGAAGAAGAAGGACCTCGTCGAGAAGTCCGAGCGCGTCGTCGCCGCGCAGCTGGCCACCGCCGAGGCGCAGAAGAGCGTGCAGGCCGGTGACTCGGACGCCAAGGATCCGAAGAAGGTCCTCACGAAGGTCGCTGACAAGTCCCTCACCGTGCTCAAGGGCAAATGCTCCTTCGCGGGTACGGACTCGATCTCGATCGTCGGCGGCAGTGACAAGGAGAAGGCGGCGCTGAAGGAAGCGGCCGAAGCCGAGGACCTCACCGTCGGATCCGGCGGAACCTCCGTGAGCCTGAGCCCGTCGACCTCCGCCGAGGTGGCTGTGGGCACCGCTGCTCCGTGGACGATGCGCAGCACCTCGGCGAAATCCGCGGTGACCGCGTATGATTCGAACCCCTACGCGCTGCGAGCCGTGGCGAAGTGGTTGAAGGGCGACCTCGAAGCGTCCGGGCAGTTGCCTGCCGAATACGACGGCAGCGACAAAGCTCCCGACTGCGGGTGATCACGGCCGGCTCTGCGACTTCCGGACGATGCATGCCGGAAAACAACTGGGAATCCCGCACACATCGTCCGGAACTCGCTTCTCTGGCTCCTCGGTGAGAGGCTCAGCAGTATCCAGGGATTCGGAGATGAGAAAACCCCTCGTCGGCGCAGTGCCGGCGAGGGGATTCCTTATGTATTCAGTTCTGGGTGGAGATCAGAGCACGCGGATGTACTGGGCGCCCTGCTGGGTCATCCAATCGACGCTGCGGTAGCTGGTGTCCACCGAAGTGTTCCCAGCGTCGTACATCATGCCGTCGCCTGCGTAGATGCCGACGTGGCCCGGTGACCAGATGATATCCCCGGCCTTCGCTTCGGAAGCCGAGACGATCTGTCCGGCGCCCTTCTGTGCCGACGACGTGCGCGGCAGGTCCACGCCCACCTTGCCGTAGACGAATGAGGTGTAGCCGGAGCAGTCCCAGCCGCTGGGCGAAGTCCCACCCAGCACATAAGGCGTTCCGACGTACTGCTTCGCGATGGCGATGACCTGCTCGGCCTTCGATCCGTCCGGGACCTTGACGTCTCCGGAGCCCGAGTCCGCGCCGTCGTCCTTGCTCTTGTCGTCGCCCGAATCGGAGCCCTCATCGCCGGTGCCGGCGGAATCGTCGTCGGAGTTCTCGCTCGGCTCTTCCTTCGGCTCCTCGGCAGGCGCCGGCTCTGCGACGGTCTCCTCCGGCTCTTCCTTCGGCTCAGGCTTCGGTTTCGGCTTGGGCTTCGGCTTAGGGGCGGCCTCGGCCGTGACCACGTCCGTGTCGACGGTGACCGAGGAATCCTGATCACCCTTCTTCGAAGAACCGCCGGCATCGATGTTCGGCGTCTGGTTCTTGAACTCGACGGGAGCCTGCTTCTCGGACTCGGCTGCGACTTTCGCCTCGTCGTCGGTTCCCTGCCCAGCGGCGGGCATGATCGCTGCGGTGAGCAGTCCGCCGCTGGCGGCGACGACTGCGGCACGGCGGCCGAATGCGCCGGAGTTCGTTGCGAGCAGTTCGCTCAGCTCGGTCAGTGGTGTTTTGGCCTTGGCGTTCGCGGCGCGGCGGCCGTGCTGCTTAGATGCCACGATTTCCTCTCGTTGCCTGTCTGAGTATGACGATGTCCTCCACTGTAACGAATTCGTGATCTTCTGTCACGTTTTTGTTACAAACGGATTCGCAGGCAGGTTCGAGGGTATAATTGCAGGTCACAGGGTCGGTGTGGACAAGAATGGCTGGTGGTGGGCTGTGGTTCCGCCTGATTGTGACTGTGATTCAGCGCTCAGTCTCAGCCTTGAATAACGTTTCGTGACATTCGCAAGACGCAATTCTTGGGTCAATCCGCGGCGTTTTTCCCGCCCAAACCACCGTGGATCGACCCAAGAATGCCGACGGCGTGAGATCGCGCGTGCGGTGTTGACGGCGCGTGTGGTGGTGCGCACGCGTGGTGGTGACTGAGCGTTAGGCTCCGGTCTCGACAGGTCGGCTGGGATCCGATGACCATCCGGACCAGCTCGCGGGGTAGAGACTGGGCTCGATGCCTAGGGTCGCCAGCGCCAGAGCATTGTGACAGGCGGTGACGCCCGAACCGCAGTACACGCCTACCGGCCCGTCGAGGGCGCCCAGCTCCTCGAAGCGTTCCTGCAGAAGAGCCTCGGGCAGGAACGTCCCCGCGGGGACGTTGTCCGTGGCCGGGGCATTCTTCGCCCCGGGGATATGCCCGGCCTGCGGATCGAGCGGCTCGGTCTCTCCGCGGAAGCGCTCACCGGCGCGGGCATCGAGCAGGACTCCGTCGAAGTCGGCCGCCGACTCGGCGTCGATGACGGGCAGCTTCCCTGGGCTGATCTCCAATGAACTGGGTGTGACTTCGGGGGTGGGTCCTGTCTCGAGCGTCCCGCCGGCGTCACGGAACGCGGCGAGTCCGCCGTCGAGGACGCGGGCGCTCAACCCGGCCCAGCGCAGCAGCCACCAGGCACGGGCCGCGCCGAGGGCGGAATTGTCGTCGTAGACCACGACCTCGGTGTCGGCATCGATGCCCCAGGAGCGCACAGTCTCTTGGAAGGCTTCGGGGCTCGGCAGCGGGTGCCGGCCGGCCGTCGGGTCGGTGCTGCCGTGGTCGGCGAGCTCGGTGTCGAGGTCGACGTAGAGGGCCCCAGGGATGTGCCCTGCGGCGAAGTCCTCGCTGCCATCGGGCTTCGGCAGGGTCCAGCGGACGTCGAGCAGCCTCGGCGCCGGAGAATCGGCCATGCGGGTAAGCAGTTCATCGGCGCTGATGAGAACGTCGGAGCGGGTCAATTCGATCTCCTTCTTGTATAGGGTCACACCGTCTGGACGGGATCCAGGGACGGGGTCGCATCGGTCGGGACAGGGTCACACAGGTTGCAACAGGCTCACACCGGTTGGGTGAGCAGGACGACGTGCTTCTCGCCGAGGCGAGTGAACACGAGCGTGGCTTTGTCGCCCTTGGGCAGTTTGAGTTGGCGGCGGACCTGGTCGGGAACGATGTCGGCACCGCGTTTCTTGATCACGACCGAACCGATTCCGCGGGAGACGAGCTCCTTGCGCAGGCTCGGAACCTTCGCGGGCAGAACGTCGATCACCTCATAGGCGGTGACTCCTGCCGATGCCGGGCCGCTCGGTTCGACGTCGGTGGTGAGATAGGCGATCTTCGGGTGCAGCCGGCGCGCCTGCAGCGGTGCGCACAAAGCGGCAACGAGTCCGGCGCGCACGATCGCACCATCGGGCTCGAGCAGATACTTCCCGAGCTCCCCGATGTCCGCCTCGTCCTCGTCGGGCAAGTTGTCCTCGTGGACGAGGAGGGTGCGTTCGCCCATGACGAGGGCGCCGCGGCCGGGGCGCTGCCTGGCGGCACCGAAGTAGAGGCAGACCTCGACGACCTCGCCGTTGTGGGAGACCCACTGGGCTTCGGCGTCCTCGGGGACGAGGTCGTGGTCGAGTGCCGGGCCGAGCTTCACTCCGGCCGCCTTCGCCGCGCTGGCCTTCTCGATCACCCACGACAGAGAGGGGGAGAAGGCTTCGGGGTCGGTGATGCGGGACGTCGATCCGCGTTTGTCGGCCTTGCCGATGGTCCGCCGGGCCGGATCGAACCAGAGGGCATCGAATCCATCCAGGTCGACATCCTCGGCGCGAGCGTGTTCGACCGCGGCATCGGGCAGATGACGGAGGTTGAAGGCGGCGATGGCGGCAGTGACTTCGTCGGCGTCGACAGCCGAGACCTGCGCGCCCATTCCGGCGAAGGCGACCGAGTCCGCGCCGATCCCGCATCCGAGATCGGCGATGCGGAAGGACTCACCCTCGGCCACGTCGCCGATGAGGCGACGCGCATGATGAGCGGCGACCGGCAGCCGCGTGGCCTGGGCCAGTCCGTCGCGAGTGAAGAGCATGTCCTCCGCGAAGGGTCCGAGCTTCGCTGCCGCCTCCTGCCGCAGCCGGGCCTGAGTGAGCAGGGCTGCAGTCACCTCGGCGGAGAAGCCCTCTTTGCGCAGTGCGGTTGACCGTGCGAGCTCATCGCCTTCGAGGTCGTCGATGCGGTCGAGTCGGTCGAGAACGGCGACGTCGAGCAGTTCAGTCAGTGTCTGCGGATCCATGGCTTCACCCTATCGTCTGCGCAGTGGAGCGATCCCCTCGCCGAGGCGGCCCACCGCAGCCGTGCCCACGCCGTCCGCGCTTCGCCGGGGTTCGCGCCCTCTGCCCTCACCGCAGCGGCCCGGCCGAACCGCCGCGCGGCTGCGGTGATTGTGCGAGCCGAGCGGTGCGGTAAGTTGTTGGCTGTGACGTTATTGACCGCCCGCGATATCCGCGAATTAGCCGCTGACATCGGTCTGCGCCCGACGAAGCAGAAGGGCCAGAACTTCGTCATCGACCCCAATACCGTGCGCTCGATCGTCACCGCTGCAGGCCTCGAGGAGAACTCGAACGTCGTCGAGATCGGCCCGGGCCTCGGTTCGCTCACTCTCGGTCTGCTCGAGGCCGGTCATACCGTCACCGCGGTCGAGATCGACGAGGTGCTCGCCCAGAAGCTGCCGAGCACGGTCGCGACGTTCGCCGGCAGCGACGCGCCGTTCCAGCTGGTCAATGCCGATGCGCTGCGGGTCACGACGCTTCCGGCCCTGGAGCACACCACCGAAGCCGCGGTTGTCGCACCCGAAGCCGGCGGGAACCAGCCCGATGCTCTTGTGGCGAACCTGCCCTACAACGTGGCCGTGCCCGTGCTGCTGCATTTCCTCGAGACCTTCCCGAGCCTGAAGACCGTCCTCGTCATGGTCCAGCTCGAAGTCGCCGAACGCCTCGCCGCCGCTCCCGGCTCCCGCACCTACGGAGTCCCCAGCGTCAAAGCCCAGTGGTACGGGGACGTGAAACTGGCAGGCAAGATCGGCAAGAATGTGTTCTGGCCGGCCCCGAACATCGACTCCGGACTCGTCCGCATCGACGTCACTCGCACCGACCGCGACCCGACTGTCCGCAGCCGCCTCTTCACCCTCATCGACGCCGCCTTCGCCCAGCGTCGAAAGACACTGCGCGCCGCCCTATCCGGCTGGGCCGGCAGCCCGCAGCAGTCCGAAGACCTCCTGACGGCGGCCGGAATCGACCCGAAGACCCGCGGTGAGGCACTCACCGTCGCCGACTTCGAACGCCTCGCCGCCGTCGACGGTGATGCCGCAGCACCGGCCGCGCCGAGCGAGGACCCCTCACCATGACCACCCCGCTGCACCCGCGCACGACGATCCCGGCCCCGGTGAGAGTACAGGCGCCGGGCAAGATCAACATCCACCTCGGTGTGGGTGCGGCGAACGACGGATATCACGAGCTCGCGACGGTGTTCCAGGCGCTCAACCTCGGCGAGACCCTGACCCTCATTCCAGGTGGAACGCGGTCGATCATCGTCCAGGGCCGCTACGCGGATGCCGCGGTCCCGCGCGACCAATCGAACTTCGCCAGGCGCGCCGTCGACCTCCTCATCACCGCGCTCGAAGGCGACCGTGACGTCGATGTGCTGCGCGACCTCGACATCGTCATCGACAAGCAGGTGCCCGTGGCCGGCGGAATGGGCGGGGGATCGGCCGACGCGGCAGCCGCACTCGTCGGAGCCGCCCACCTCGTCGGCGGCGTCGACGAGGCGACCGTCCGCGAATGCGCGGTCGCCGTCGGAGCCGACGTCGCGTTCCTCCTGCGCGGGGGCACGGCCATCGGCCAGGGCCGCGGGGAACAGCTGAGCCCCGTGCTCACCCGCGGAACCTTCCACTGGGTGATGGCCACCTCGGCGTCGCCCCTGCCCACTCCGGACGTCTACGCCCGCTTCGACGAACTCAACCCCGACCCGGCCCCCGCGGCAGTGCCCGATCAGGTGCTCAAGGCGCTTGCCGCCGGCGAACCGGACGCGCTCGCGGAATCCGCGGCGAACGACCTCACCGAGGCGGCCGTGTCGTTCATGCCCGAAATCGCCGAGGTGATGGAGGCCGGCCGTGACGCCGGCGCCGTCCTGCCCCTGCTCAGCGGGTCGGGGCCGACGCTTGGCTTCCTTGCCCGCGACGCCCACCACGCCCTCGACCTGGCCGTGCTCCTGCAGGCCACACGAGGCGTCAACGAAGCGCTGCGCACCACCGGCCCCGCGCCCGGAGCACATATCGTGGACGGCGGGTGATCATGGGGGAGGAGAATCACACCCCCGCCGAGGCGGCCGCCAGTCCGAAATCGGGCCCGGAGAACCGCGGGAGCCTCCACGAAACGCTGCGTGATCAGGTCGGACAGGACATCGTCGCCGGACGGCTCGCCGCCGGGACGATCATCAAGGCCGAGGATCTGCGGGCCCGCTATGACGTGTCGCTGTCGGTGGTGCGCGAGGTCGTCCGAGTCCTCGAATCCCTCGGCATGCTGCAGCCGATCCGTCGCGTCGGTCTCGTCGTGCTCGCCATGAGCGAATGGATGCTGCTCGACCCGCTCGTCATCCGTTGGAGGATGACTGAAGCTCCGGCGAGGCAGCTGCGGTCGCTCACCGAGCTGCGAGTGGCCATCGAGCCCGAGGCTGCGGGGCTCGCCGCCCAACATGCTCCGGCGGAAGCCGCCGAGGAGATCATGGGCCTGGCCGCCCGCATGCGGGCATCGGGCAGGCAGGGCGATGTCGAAGCGTTCCTCGAAGCCGATGTGGCGTTCCACCGAGCAGTGCTCGGTGCCGGAGGCAACGAGCTCTTCGCCGCCTTCGACACCGTCATCGGTGAGATCCTCTCCGGCCGCACGGGGGCGGGACTGATGCCGAAGTTCCCGCACCCGGATGCCCTGCAATGGCATTTCGACGTCGCCGATGCCATCGGCGGACAGGACGCCGAGCGCGCCCGAGAGGCGATGGCGAAGATCGTCGCCAAGGCCGATGCGGAGATGGGCACCGTCTGGGCCGACGAACCCCGGCATCAGGGGAGCTGAGGACCGAAGCACTCGAGTGGCAGGAAACCCTGTCGCCTTGCTGCCCGGCACTCGGGCGGCCGAAAAACTGCCTCAGAACAGGCTGACGACTCCGTAGAGGGCGAGGCTGAGCAGGAACCCGACGGTGCCCAGCAGCGTCTCGGCGACTGTCCAGGTCTTCAGCGTCGTCTTCGTGTCCATGCCGAAGAAGCGGGAGACGAGCCAGAAGCCGGAGTCGTTGACGTGGCTGGCGAAGACCGAACCGGCGGCCAGCGACAGCACGATCGCCACGACCTGCAGGCTCGAGAAATCCGGGTTGCCGACGACGATGGGCTGGACGAGCGCCGCCGCTGTCGTCAGCGCCACGGTGGCCGAACCCTGTGCAATGCGCACGATCGCGGCGATGACGAAGCCGGCGACGATGACGGGCAGGCCGAGGGCGGACAGTGAATCGGCGAGGGAATCGCCGATGCCGCTGGCGCGCAGCACTCCGCCGAACATTCCGCCGGCTCCGGTGATGAGGATGATCGAGCACACCGGGCCGAGGGCTGAGTCGACGACGGTCTCGATGAGCGACTGGTCCTTCTTCTGCTTCCACCCGAGCAGCCACATGGCGATGACGACGGTGATGAGCAGGGCGATTGGGGTCTCGCCGAGCAGCCGCAGGGAGCTGATGAACACCGATTCGATATCGACCCACCCGGCCTCACCAGCGAAGTTCAGTCCGGTGTTGAAGAAGATGAGCACGAGCGGCAGGACGAGGAGGAAGATGACGTGGCCGAGTTTCGGACGTGAGGCGAAATCGGCATACGAGTCGTCCTTTCCGGCCGAGAGCACCGTGGGGACGGCGACGTCGATGCGCTTTCCGATGATGAGTCCGAACAGGTATCCGGTGAGATACCAGGCTGGGATGGCGATGATGATTCCGCAGATGAGGACGAGTCCGACGTTCGCGCCGAGCAGTCCGGAGGCCGCGACCGGGCCGGGGTGCGGGGGTACGAAGATGTGCATAGCGGAGAACGCCATTGCCGCAGGCATCGCGTAGAGCAGCAGAGATCCGCCGAGGCGGCGTGCGATCGTGAAGATGATCGGCAGCATGACGACGAGCCCGGCATCGAAGAAGATCGGGAAGCCGAAGAGCAGAGAGGTCACACCGAGGGCGAAGGGTGCTCGTTTCTCACCGAAAAGACGGATGAGAGCGTCGGTGAGCACCTCGGCGCCGCCGGAGAGTTCGAGCATCCGTCCGAGCATCGCACCGAGTCCCACGAGCAGGGCCACGCTGGCCAGGGTGGATCCGAAGCCGTCGTAGAGGACGTCGATGAGGTCAGCGGGCATGATTCCCGCGGCCAGGGCCGTGATCACGGAGACGATGACGAGAGCGATGAAGGCATGGACTCGTGCCTTGATGATGAGCAGGAGCAGCACGGCGATGGCAGCGGCTGCGATTCCCAGGAGGGCTGGAGTCGACAGAGTCCAGGCCAATTCGAGTTCGGTCATTGTTCCTCTTCCTTGAGGTCAGGTGGATGGGCGGACGGTGGACGGGGCGATCATGCGCTCATCCGGTTCACGGACTCGAGGATCGCATTCAGGACATCGGGAATCGACTGGTCGACGTCGACGGTGGCATGTGCCTCCTCGGCAGCGAGCGGTTCGAGTGTGGCCAGCTGCGAGTCGAGCAGATCCGGGGACATGAACTCGTGGTCGCGGCGGGCCAGATGGTCGGCGATGACTTCGCGGGGGCCGTCGAGGTGGATGAAGACGAGCGAAGGTGCGGACCTGCGCAGCAGGTCACGGTAGGAGCGTTTGAGGGCGGAGCAGGCGATGACCGGGGCTGGGGTGCGGGCTGCTTCGATAGCGACGCTGTCGAGCCAGGGTGCCCGATCCTCATCCGTGAGCGGCACACCGGAGCCCATCTTCGCTTTGTTCTCACCGGAGTGCAGATCGTCGGCGTCGACGAACCGACGGTCGAGGGTGTCCGCCACCTGCGCGCCGAGGACGGTTTTGCCGGTTCCCGAGACACCCATGATGACGAGCGGTGGAAGGAAAGGGCTGTGACCCATTACCGAACCTCTCGATAAAATATGAAGAAATATCTATAATCAGTTATTAAAACAGATTTATAGCACCGTAGTGCTGGTGGGAAGCGACTGTCAACACTGCTGATCACAGGGAAGAGGAATGCTCATGAAGGCCGATGTCGCGGTGATCGGAACCGGCGTGATGGGGTCGAACCTGGCCCGCAACCTCGCCCGTCAGCCGGGCCACCGAGTCGCCGTCTACGACCGCGACGTCGAGCGCGCCCAGAGGCTGGCCGCTGACTTCCCCGAGGCCGACTTCCTCGTCGCCGCCGACCCGGCCGACCTGGCCGGGAAGCTCACCGAACCACGGGTGGCGATCCTCATGGTCAACGCCGGAGGAGCCACGGATGCGGCAATCGGCGATCTCGCCGAGGCGTTCGTTCCCGGTGACATCATCGTCGACGGCGGCAACTCCCACTTCCGGGACACGATCGCCCGCGGGGCCCGACTCGAGGGAACCGGCATTGAGTTCGCCGGGGTCGGCATCTCCGGGGGAGAGGTCGGCGCTCTGCTCGGGCCCTCCCTCATGGTCGGTGGAACGGAGACCGCGTGGCAGCGCCTGTGTCCCCTGCTCGAACCCATTGCCGCGAAGGTCGGAGACGAAGCCTGCGTCGATCACATCGGCACCGACGGGGCCGGGCACTTCGTCAAGATGGTCCACAACGGCATCGAATACGCCGATATGCAGCTCATCAGTGAGGCCTTCACGCTCCTGCGCGACGACCTGGGGATGGCGCCCGCCGAAATTGCTGAGGTCTTCGCCGACTGGAACACCGGAGAGCTCGAGTCCTACCTCATCGAGATCACCGCCGACGTCCTCGCCCATGTCGATGAGGCAACGGGCCGGCCCTTCGTCGACGTCGTCGCCGATGCCGCGAAGGCCAAGGGCACGGGTGCATGGACGGCGCAGGTCGGTCTGGACCTTGGGGTCCCGGTGCCCACCATCGCCGAGGCGGTCTTCTCCCGTTCGCTGTCATCGGCCGTCGATCTGCGCGCCGAGGGACTCGACCTGGCCGGTCCCCGGCCAGGCGCCGAGCCGTCTTCACTGTCTGCGGACGATCGTGCGGCCCGCGTCGACGAGATCGGTCGCGCGCTGTTGCTCGGCAAGGTCATGGCCTACGTCCAGGGCTTCCACGAGATCGCAGTCGGCGCCCGCGAGAACGACTGGGACATCGATCTCGGGGCGCTCGCCGGAATCTGGCGGGCCGGGTGCATCATCCGGGCCCGCCTGCTCGATCGCATAGTCGCGGCCTTCGACTCCCCGACCCCGCCCGAGAACCTGCTCGGCGCCGATTTCGTGCGAGAGATCGCCGGGAGCTGCCAGGGATCCCTGCGCTCGACGGCCGTCCGGGCCATCGGCCACGGCATCGCCGTGCCCGGGCTGGCCTCGACTCTGTCCTACTTCGACGGTCTGCGCACCGAGGCGGGCAGTGCCGCTCTCATCCAGGCGCAGCGTGACCGCTTCGGTTCGCACACCTATGCGCGCACCGACCGTCCCGGGACCTTCCACACTCTGTGGTCCGGCGATCGCAGCGAAGTCGAGGTCTGAACGACGGGGCCGCCTCGGTGAGGGTCGACCGGTACGACGGGGCCGCCTCGGTGCAGGGCGACACCGACGTTCTGCCGCCTCGGCGACGGTCGCCGCGGTCTCACTGATCGACTCTGGTGGCCCGGATGGCGGACTGCCGATATGTTAGAGCCATGACTTTGCCACACGAAGATGTTGACCCAGACGGACTGCTCGAATACTCGGTGGTCTTCACCGACCGATCGCTCAACCACATGTCGCAGCGGTTCGTGTCCGTGATGCAGGAGATCAACCGGATCCTGCGCTCGGCCTACGATGCCGATTCCGCTGCCATCGTCCCCGGCGGCGGCAGCTACGCCATGGAGTCCGTGGCACGTCAGCTGGCCACCGGCAAGAAGGCGCTGATCGTGCGCAACGGTCTGTTCTCCTTCCGCTGGTCGCAGATCCTCGACGCCGGGGCCATCGCCTCGGAGACGACCGTGCTCAAGGCCTCCCCGGACAGCACCGAGCACCAGTCGCCGTGGTCGCCGGCCCCCATCGCCGAGGTGGTCGCCGCCATCGAGCGCGAGAAGCCCGCCGTCGTGTTCGCTCCCCACGTCGAGACCGCCTCGGGGATGCTCCTGCCCGATGACTACGTCCGCCAGGTCGCCGAAGCCGTGCACGCGGTCGGCGGAATCTTCGTTCTCGACTGCATCGCCTCGGGTGCGGTGTGGGCGTCGATGACCGATCTCGGTGTCGATGTGCTCATCTCCGCGCCGCAGAAGGGCTGGAGCGGATCGCCGTGCGCCGGCTACGTCATGCTCAGCAAGGCCGGCCGCGCCGCCGTGGAGGCATCGACCTCGACGAGCTTCGCGATGGACCTGAAGAAGTGGCTGTTCATCGCCGACGAATACGAAGAGGGCCGTGCGCCTTACCACGCGACGATGCCCACCGACGCTCTGGCGCACAATGCCAAACTCATGGCCGAGAGCGAGGAGCGCGGCTTGGACAAGCTCGCCGCCGCACAGGCCGAACTCGGTGAGCGGGTGCGCACCGTCTTCGCCGAACGCGGACTGCCTTCGGTGGCTTCGGACGAGTTTGCCTCGCCGAGCGTAGTCGTCGTCCACACCGACAACCCGAAGCTCGCCACCGGCGCCAGCTTCAAGGAAGTCGGCGTGCAGATCGCAGCCGGAGTGCCGCTGCAGTGCGATGAGCCCGAGGACTTCTCGAGCTTCCGCATCGGCCTGTTCGGTCTCGACAAGCTCGGCGACATCGACGGCACGATCTCGCGCCTCGAGGCTGCTCTCGACTCGATCGGCGTGACCGCCGAAGCCTGAGCGCCCAAGCGCGGTCGGTGAGCATCCCTCACCGTTAGCGTCTTCGCCCCCGCGTAGTCGCGCAACATACCGTCGGCGCCATAACCTCCCGTTGCAACGAGGGGTTATGGCGCCGACTGTATGTTTCGGCACTACCGGTGCGGGATGCTCAGCTCTGACGCGGAGTGGACCTGTATCACGAGCTGCTGCCGAATCTCACCCGTCCCTGGACACGAAAGTCGGCTGCGGTCACATTTCGAAACCAGACACTGCAGGTGCTGATCGGCCTCGCGCGGCGCTTGTGCCTGAATTGTTGGGTCGATCCACGGTGGTTTTCGAGGTCAGAACACCGCGGATCGACCCAACAATGCACACTGTCCGCGACCAGCTCGTGCCTCGCGGTCCCTAGACCTTTCCCGAGGCGTGCGTGAACAGCCGCGCACCGTCTTCTCGGCTCGACTCAGGCGGTGTCTCCGAGGGCGACGACGTTGTCGGCGAGCCGTTCGTTGCTGCCGTACATGAAGTGGTTGGCCATGTTCTCGGAGAACCGGCTGGCATCGGTCGTCAGCCCGACCGCCTCGGCGACTTCGCGGATGTGCATCGGGGTCGCGCCGCAGCACACGCCGATGTAGTTGACGCCCAGGTCGAAGGCCTCCTTGGCGAACGCACCGATCTCGTAGCGGTTGGTCTGCAGGGGATCGAGAGCGGTGGGGAACGTGCGTCCGTGCGGCGAGGCCACCTCGGCGCGGGGGTCGGAGAGGTTGAAGAACGTCGGCTCGGTCTCCGTGGTGCGGTAGGGGATCGGCAGCGCGCCGACGTGACAGGACACGGCCGCGCGGATCTCCTTCAGCCACGGCAGCATCGTCGCTGGTCCGCGGAAGCAGTTGAGGCCGACGACATCGACGCCGAGCTGTTCGAGACGCTGCGCAGTCTCGACGATCCCGACCCCGTCGGCCATCTCCTGGAAGCCCATGGGCGCAAGCGTGAGGACGACGGGCAGGCCGCTGGCCTTGGCGACCTCGGCCGCGGCGATGGCCTCACCG
This sequence comes from Brevibacterium pigmentatum, assembly GCF_011617465.1. Taxonomy (NCBI): domain Bacteria; kingdom Bacillati; phylum Actinomycetota; class Actinomycetes; order Micrococcales; family Brevibacteriaceae; genus Brevibacterium; species Brevibacterium pigmentatum. Next base: position 2,802,974 of record NZ_CP050153.1, on the reverse strand, counting down.
GCGAAGTAGAAGGTCTCGCCGATGATGAGGTCGGCACCTTCCTCAACCGCCCAGGCCACCATCTCGGCGAACATGGCCCGCACCTCGGCCTGCTTGGACTCATCGGCGGGATCCCAGATGTTCGAGTTCGAGATGTTGCCGGCCATGAAGTTCCCGGGTTTGGCGTCGGCAACGGACCGGGCGATCTGCAAGGCGGCGCGGTTGAGCGGCTCGAGCAGGTCCTCCTTGCCGATCACGCGCATCTTCTCACGGTGTCCGTTGTAGGTGAAGGCCTCGACGATGTCGGAACCGGCCCGCTGGAAGTCGACGTGGAGGGAACGCAGGGCGTCGGGGAATTCGAGGGCCACCTCGGGGACGAACTCGCCGGCGGACAGATATCCGCGCTTCTCGAGCTCGAACAGGAAACCTTCCGCGCAGATCACGGGGCCGGCGTCGAGGCGTTGGGTCAGGGCGTTGGTCGCGGTCATGGATGCTCTCCGATTCGATGATGTGGTCGAGCCCGGGCGAGCGGCCCGAACTCCGGTATCACACCATCAAACGGGGGAGCGAGGAGCGTCACATCGACATAAAACGACGCCGATCGCCATGAAATGACACGACCCTCGCCGAGGCGGCCCGACGAAGAGCAAGCAACGCAGGGTTCCGGTAGGTGACAGGGTCCGCCGAGGCGGCCCGACCGTCAGTGGTCGTCGCCGCTGAGGTACACCGGCAGTCGGCGGTAGCGCACTGCCCGCTGGGCGGCACCGGCGGGAACTTCCTGAGTCGGTTCATAGGTGGCGTTGTTCTGCGGAACCTCGTGCGAACCGGGCAGTGGGAACGGGTCGCCCGTGGCCGGCGCAGGGGAGGCGAAGGACTGCTGCTGACCGGGCTGCTGTTCGTAGCCGGGGGAGTGTTGGTAGCCGACACCGGGCAGCGGCTGCAGGCCCAGTCCCTGCCGGTCCGGTCCGTCGCCTTCGCTGTAGGCGTTGCCGGGATGATGAGTGTCGCCGGGATAGGCGGCATGGGCGTCGACGTCCCCACGACGACCACGCCGGCCGCGACGGTCGGAATCCTCCGGTCGCAGGAACGGGAACGGCTTGAGCAGGAGGCCCGTGACGGTCGAGGACCACCAGCGCAGGGCACGTTCGAAGGGCGACCAAGCCAGAAGGCCGGTCCACGCCACGGCCAGGGCCACACAGATGAGGAGGACGACGGCATCGTGGAGGACGTTGCGGCTGTCGTCGAGCACCGGCTGCAGACCGCGGACGACGAAACCGTGGAGGATGTAGACAGCGAGGCTGTTCTTGCCGATCTTCGCGAGCGTGTCCTTCGTGTTGCTCAGCCACGACAGCAGGGCCAGTGTCAGCAGCACCGCTCCGATGTCCACGATGAGGCGCAGTCCCACACCTTCGGGGACGCTGACGTCGAAGTGGGCGAAGTTGAGGCTGCCGAAGAGCCAGTTGTGATCGACTTCGTCGAGGTAGAAGTATCCGACGGTGCCGAGTGCGGCGGCGCTGAGGCAGAGCTTCTGCCAGATCGCAAGACTGCCGGCCCAGCCGATGATCTGCTTGCCGTAGAGCTTGCCGATGACGAAGAAGGGCCAGAACGCCAGCGTCCGAGCAGCGGAGAGTTCGGTGTCGAGGATCGGCAGTATTCCGCCGAAGAGCCCGGCGACCAGAGAAGCGACGAGCATCGTGCGCGGGAAGCGCTCGATGAAGGGGACCGTGATCATCCACCACGCCATCGACAGCAGGAACCACGTGTACCAGAACGGTCTGAGGAAGTCGTAGTCGGGATTGAGCCCGAAGAGCCACATCCACCCCCACATGAGCGGCAGCACCGTGGCCAGGAGGACGAAGTAGGTCAGAACCCGCTCGGCCAGTTTGTTCGACTTCGCCGTGATGCCGGCGAGGAAGACGAACGCCGGCATGTGGAACATGTAGATGAAGTACATCGGTGCGCCCAGGATCGGCGACTCCCATGGGGAGGTCCTGGCGAGGAGGTGGCCCAGAACCACCAGGAAGATGAGTATTCCCTTGGCGCGGTCGATGCGATAGTCCCGTGATGACACGCCGATACACTACCGCACCCGGCCGTATAAGGGGAAAGATCTTACCCTCGCCGAGGCGGCCGAACGGTCCCGTACGACCGTGTACTCGCGTGTCCGAACGGAGTTGTGGATGCCTAACCGCGGGCGGCGCAGTCCACGCATTTCGCCGCGTAGGGACGGGCCTCCAGTCGCGCCTCGGCGATGGGCTTGCCGCAGTCGATGCAGGTTCCGAACGTTCCCACGGCGAGGCGGTCGACCGCCTCGGCGATCTCTGTGAGTCGGTTCTCGGACTGTTCGAGCAGGGTCGCGGCCTGCGACCGTTCGAAGGCGAGCGTCGCGCCTTCCGGATCATGTTCGTCGTCACTGTTGTCACCCTCGCGAGCGGCCGAGACCTCGTCGATGCCCTGGGTCAGGCGGGCGATGAGCGCCTGCGCATCCGCCCGCTCCCCCTCGAGCAGGTCTCTCATCTTCGCTTCGTCGATCATCGTCGTCTCCTCGATTCCTTCCGGCTGTGTCGCCGGTGGCCTCTAGTGAAGGCCCCGAACGTTCAGGTCGCGAGCGCTCGTGCCTCGAAAGCTCAGGCCTCGAGTGCCTCGGACGCCTCGAGCCAGCGCATCTCGAGTTCGTCGAGTTCGTCCTGGTACTCACGGATCGCGGCCGTGAGCGTGGCGAGTCCTTCGAAGTCGGTCTGGTCGTGAGCGGCCATCTCCTCGTGCTTCTTCGCGATCTGAGAATTGAGCTTGTCCATCCGACGTTCGATCGAGGACACTTCCTTCTTCGCCGCGCGGGCTTCCGCGCCGGTGAGCTTCGCGGCCGTTTCCGATCCCTCGCTCGCCGAGGCGGCCCCACCGGAATCGTTCCCGCCGGCTCCCGCCGTGGCCCCGTTCGAACCGGCGGTCTTATTCGAACCGGCAGAGCCTCGGCGTTCCTGTTCGGCGCGCAGCCGCAGGTACTCTTCGACGCCGCCGGGAACATGGCGCAGTCGGTTGTCGAGGATCGCGTACTGCTGATCGGTGACGCGCTCCAGGAGGTATCGGTCGTGGGAGACGACGATGAGAGTGCCCGGCCAGGAGTCGAGGAGGTCCTCCATCGCGGTGAGCATGTCCGAGTCGACGTCGTTCGTCGGCTCGTCGAGGATGATGACGTTGGGTTCGGCCATGAGCAGCATCAGAAGCTGGAGCCGGCGCTTCTGTCCACCGGAGAGTTCCTTGACCCGGGCAGACAGATGTTCCTTTGCGAAGCCGAGTCGTTCGAGTAGCTGAGCCGGAGTGAAGTCCTTGCCCTCGATGTTGAATGAGGTCTTCGACTCGGCCAGAACCTCTCGTACTCGCGCATCGGCGATGCGGGCCAGATCCTTGAACTGCTGATCGAGCACTCCGATCTGCACTGTCTTGCCGCGCTTGACCCGACCGGCATCGGGTTCGATCTCCCCTGAGACCAGGCCGAGCAGGGTCGACTTCCCGGCACCGTTGGGGCCGAGGATCCCGGTGCGCTCACCGGGACCGATGCGCCACGTGACATCCTCGAGGATCGTGGTCTGGCCGAAATGCTTGGACACGTCGAGCAGGTCGACGACGTCCTTGCCCAGACGGGCCGTGGCCATCTTCTTCAATTCGATCGGATTGCGCACCTCGGGCACATCGGCGATGAGCTGATTGGCCGCTTCGATGCGGAACTTCGGCTTCGACGTTCGGGCGGGTGCACCGCGTCGCAGCCACGCGAGTTCCTTGCGCATGAGATTCTGTCGCTTCGCCTCGGTGGCGGCGGCGATCCGGTCGCGTTCGACCCGCTGGAGGACATAGGCGGCATAGCCGCCTTCGAAGGGTTCGACGATGCGGTCGTGGACCTCCCAGGTTTTCGTGCAGACTTCGTCGAGGAACCACCGGTCGTGGGTGACCAGCAGCAGGGCGCCGGAGTTCTTCGGCCAGCGGGCGCGAATATGCTTCGCCAACCATGCGATGCCGTCGACGTCGAGGTGGTTTGTCGGCTCATCGAGGATGAGCATGTCCCAATCGCCGATGAGCAGAGCCGCCAGGGCGACTCGGCGGCGCTGACCGCCGGAGAGTGAGGAGATCTGCGCATCCCAATCGAGATCGGCGATGAGGCCGGAGATGATGTCTCGGGCCTGCGGGTCTGCTGCCCATTCGTGATCGGCGGCGTCACCGACGACGGAGAAGCCGACCGTGGCCTCGTCATCGAGGTCATCGCGTTGGCCGAGCATCCCTAAGCGCAGACCACCGCGATAGGTCACCCGTCCGGAATCGGGTTCGATGGTGCCGGCGAGCATGCCGAGCAGGCTCGATTTGCCGTCGCCGTTGCGGCCGACGATGCCGATCATGTCGCCGGACTCGACGCCGAGGGTGACGGAGTCGAAGACGACGCGCGTGGGGTATTCGAGGTGGAGGGCTTCTGCCCCGAGGAGATGTGCCATAGGACTCTCTAGCCTAGTTCACGACGGGCGGACTCCTGTGCCTGCCGGGCGCCTGCCGACATGTCGGTCGACTCACTACACGCGTCGGCTGACTGTCTCAAAGTCGAGGGCTTTCGCGTTCGCATTTTGGACCGAGAATGGTCGCGGATGACGGAGTATTTCTTTTTCATATCGGTGTGCGTGATTGAAGTGTTATCGGAGCCGCTGAAACGAGTTCAGTGCATTAGACTGACCGAAACTCATCAAAATATGACAGTTCGTCCAGTGGTTTCACATTTTCGGTAAGGGCAGACAGGGCCCTCATCCGTGTGCGCTGTCTGTATCAGAAAAGAGAAAACGTGAAGAAGCTCGCTTCCGCGGTGTCGATGATCGCCGCCTCCGCCCTCGTCCTCTCCGCTTGCGGTTCCGGCGAAGGCGGCGAATCCGGCTCGGACTACCTCGCCTGCATGGTCTCCGACTCCGGCGGTTGGGACGACCAGTCCTTTAACCAGTCGAGCCGCGAGGGCCTGGACAACGCGAAGAAGAACCTCGGCATCGAGGAGAGCCTCGCCGAGTCCCAGGGCGACGCCGACTTCGGGCCGAACGTCGACAACATGGTCCAGCAGGGCTGCAACCTCACCTTCGGCGTCGGGTTCCTCCTCGAGGACACGATCCAGGAAGCCGCCGAGGCGAACCCGGACCTCAACTTCGCCCTCATCGACTCGGGCTTCTCCGACGCAGACGGCAAGCCGGTGACGATCGAGAATGCGAAGCCCGTCGTCTTCAACACCGCAGAGGCCGCCTACCTCGCCGGCTATGTTGCGGCCGCGACCTCGAAGTCCGGCAAGGTCGGCACCTTCGGCGGCGTCCAGATTCCGTCGGTGACGATCTTCATGGACGGCTTCTCCGATGGTGTGAAGAAGTTCAACGAAGACAAGAAGAAGGACGTCAAGCTGCTCGGCTGGAACAAGGAGAAGCAGGACGGATCGTTCTCTGGTGACTTCGAGAACCAGGGACAGGGTCAGGAACTGACCAAGCAGATGATCTCCCAGGGCGCCGACGTCATCATGCCGGTCGCCGGACCCGTCGGCCTCGGCGCCGCCGCTGCTGCGAAGGAAGCCGGCGACGTCAAGCTCGTGTGGGTCGACTCCGACGGCTACGAGTCGACCGAATACGGCGACATCATGCTCACGTCGGTGGTCAAGCAGATCGCCAACGCGGTCGAGGACACCGTCAAGGAAGGCACGGAGGACAAGTTCACCAACGAACCCTACGTCGGCACCCTCGAGAACGAAGGCGTGGGCATCGCTCCCTACCACGACCTCGACAAGGAAGTTCCCGAAGACGTGAAGAAGGAAGTCGAAGAGCTCAAGAAGCAGATCATCGACGGCAGCCTCGTCGTCGAGTCGGAGAGCACACCGAAGTAAGCTCGTCGGTTAAACTGCAGGGCCCGACATTGTCGGCCCTGCAGTTTTCAAGTTTGTGAGGAGAACCGGAAGCAGTGAAACTCGAGCTTCGCGGGATGACCAAGGTGTTCGGATCGTTCGTGGCGAACGACCACATCGATCTCACCATCGAGCCGGGCGAGATCCACGCTCTGCTGGGTGAGAACGGCGCCGGCAAATCCACCATGATGAATGTCCTCTACGGACTCTACGACGCCGATGGGGGAGAGATCCTCATCGACGACAAGCCGGTGAAGTTCTCCGGCCCCGGCGATGCCGTGGCCGCGGGAATCGGCATGGTCCACCAGCATTTCATGCTCGTGCCCGTATTCACCGTCGCCGAGTCCGTGGCGCTGGGCTACGAACCGACGAAGAGCCTCGGGCTCCTCGACATCAACGAGGCGCGGAAGAAGGTCAAGGAGATCTCCTCGCGCTTCAACTTCAATATCGATCCCGACGCCCTCATCGAGGATCTGCCGGTCGGCGCACAGCAGCGTGTGGAGATCATCAAGGCTCTGTCCCGGGATGCCAAGATCCTCATCCTCGACGAGCCGACGGCCGTGCTGACTCCGCAGGAGACCGACGAACTCATCTCGATCATGCGCCAGCTCAAGGAGCAGGGCACATCGATCGTGTTCATCACCCACAAACTCCGTGAGGTCCGCGCGATCGCCGACGCGATCACGGTCATCCGCCGCGGCAAGATCGTCGGCGAGGCCTCGCCCGAGTCGACCGAGGCCGAACTGGCCAGCCAGATGGTCGGCCGCGCCGTGTCGCTGACGACCGAGAAGGAAGCCGCCGATCCGGGCGATGCGACTTTCCAGGTCCGGGGACTCACCGTCGTCGACAAGGCCGAGAACGTCGTCGTCGATGATGTGTCCTTCGACGTCCGGCGTGGTGAGATTCTCGCCGTCGCCGGTGTCCAGGGCAACGGACAGACGGAACTGGCCGAGACGATCATCGGACTCACCGAACCGCGTCTGGGCACGATCACTCTCGACGGGAAGAAGCTCGTCGGCAGCTCGGTCAAGGACCGCCTCGGTGCCGGCATCGGCTTCGTTCCCGAAGACCGTTCGACCGACGGCATCATCGCGGAATTCGCGATCCACGAGAACATGATCCTCGACGTCTACGACCGTGAGCCCTATGCCAAGGGCCTGAATATGCGGTCGAAGGTCATCAACGAAGAGGCGAAGAAGAAGGTCGAGGAATTCGACATCCGACTCGGCAGCGTCTCCGATCCGATCTCGACGCTCTCCGGCGGAAACCAGCAGAAGGTGGTGCTCTCCCGTGAGCTCGGGCGCGATCTGCGACTGTTCATCGCCAGCCAGCCCACCCGCGGCCTCGACGTCGGATCGATCGAATTCGTGCACAAGCGCGTCATCGCCGAACGCGATGCCGGCACGCCCTGCATCATCGTCTCGACCGAACTCGACGAGGTCTACGGACTCGCCGATCGCATCGCCGTGATGTACGCCGGACGCGTCGTCGGCATCGTCGGACCCGAGACCTCCCGTGAGGCACTGGGCCTGATGATGGCCGGCGTGCCCGCCGACGAAGCCCTCGAAGCAACGGACGACGACTCAGCCACCACCTCGGCGGAGGAGACCAAATGACGACTGATATCTCACCGGCGGCTCCCTCGGCGGCACCGCCGCCGGAGTCCGAGGCCGAGGACGGCAAGGAACAGACGCTGCTGCAGCAGATCATGTCGGGTTCGTGGCTGGTCTCGCTGTTGGCGATCGTGCTCGCACTCCTCCTCGGCGGTGTCCTCATCGCCGTGTCGAATGCCGAGGTCGTTGCGGCCGCCGAGAACTTCTTCGCCGCCCCCGGCGAGTTCTTCTCCGCTCTCTTCCAGACCGTCGGAAACGCCTATTCGGCGCTGTTCCGCGGCGCGGTCTTCGACTGGGAGGCCCGCACGACCGAACGTGCCATCCGCCCCCTGACCGAGTCGATGGTCTCGGGCACACCGCTCATCCTCACCGGTCTCGGCATCGCTCTGGCCTTCCGCTGCGGTCTGTTCAACATCGGCGGACAGGGCCAGGTCATCCTCGGTGCGACCATCGCCGGTTTCCTCGGCTATGCGCTGCCGCTGCCTCCCGTCGTCCACATGCTCGTGGCCGCGATCGGCGGAATCATCGGCGGTGCGATCTGGGCCGGAATCGCCGGTGTCCTCAAGGCGCGCACCGGCGCCAACGAGGTGATCGTGACGATCATGCTCAACTCGATCGCCGGGTATGCGCTGGGCTACCTGCTCAAGGAGAACTGGTTCACGCACACGACGTCGGCGAACCCGCAGTCACGCGTCGTCGATGACTCCGCGCAGATGTTCCTGCTCCTGCCCCCGCCGTTCCGCCTGCATTTCGGCTTCATCATCGCCATCCTCGCCACGATCTTCGTGTGGTGGCTGCTCGAGCGCTCGACCGTCGGCTTCGAGTTCAAGGCCGTCGGCGCGAACCCGCACGCGGCCCGGACCGCAGGCATCTCCGTGTCGAAGGTGACGATCCTCGTCATGATCGTCGCCGGTGCCCTGGCCGGACTCGGCGGCGCCGCCCAAGTGCTCGGCACCGAATTCAAACTCACCGGCGGCATCAGCGGATCGATCGGCTTCGACGCGATCACCGTCGCCCTGCTGGGACGGTCGAAGCCGCTGGGCACATTCCTCGCCGGTCTGCTCTTCGGCGCGTTCAAAGCCGGCGGCTACCTCATGCAGTCCCAAACGGGAACGCCGATCGACATCGTCCTTGTCGTCCAGTCCGTCATCGTGCTGCTCATCGCGGCCCCGCCCCTGGTGAGGTCGATCTTCCGGTTGCCCACACCGGTGCTCAAGCGGAAGGAGGACTGAGATGACTGCTCAGACCGTGGATAGAACACCTTCGACCCAGGTCAAGGCGCTTGCGCCGATCGCATGGAAATTCCCGATCGTCTATACGATCCTCGCCCTCGTCTCACTCATCTTCTTCGGCCTCATCGGCCGTGACGGTGACACGACCTTCCGAGTGGCCACCGGCGGAGACTTCTTCGCCATCCCCGACTTCGCCGTGTCCTCGACCGCGGCAGGTCTGACGCTGGGCATCATCCTCGTCATCATGGCCGCCGTGTCGATCTATGTGTCGGTCAAGCGCATCGACCTCGGCTCCTGGTTCCCGATGCTCTTCGGCGTGATCTTCGTCCTGTCCTTCCTCGCGTGGGCCGGCGGCGGATCCGGTGGAGTCATCCCGCTGACCACGCTGCTCGCCGGTGCCCTGGCGCTGTCCGTGCCGCTGATCTTCGGCGCCATGTGCGGCCTTGTCGGAGAGCGTTCGGGCATCATCAACATCGCCATCGAAGGCCAGCTGCTGGCCGGTGCGTTCCTCGCAGCGGTCGTCGCCTCCGTTGTGAAGAACCCGTACGCGGGTCTGCTCGCCGCTCCCATCGCCGGTGCCCTGGTCGCCGTGGTGCTCACCTTCTTCGCGGTGAAGTACTGGGTCAACCAGATCATCATCGGCGTCGTCCTCAACGTCCTCGTCGTCGGCGTCACGAGCTTCCTCTACTCGACGGTCCTCACCCAGGATCCGGAACTGTGGAACTCCCGCCAGAAGCTGCCGAATCTGCCGATCCCGCTGCTCGCGGACATTCCGGTGCTCGGACGAGTGCTGTTCGACCAGAACATCCTCGTCTACATCATGTACGTCGTCGTCATCGCCCTGCAGATCTTCGTCTTCCGCTCGAAGTGGGGACTGCGGATGCGTGCGGTCGGCGAGCACCCGAAGGCCGCGGACACCGTCGGCATCAAGGTCAACTTCACCCGCGTGCGCAACACTCTGCTCGCCGGCGCCATCGCTGGCCTGGGAGGAGCCTTCTTCACCGTCGGCTCCGGACTGGCGTTCGGCAAGGAGATGTCAGCAGGACAGGGCTACATCGCCCTGGCCGCGATGATCCTGGGCAAATGGAACCCGAAGGGTGCGCTGTTCGCGGCGCTGCTGTTCGGCTTCTCCAAGAGCCTCGGCAACACTCTGCAGTCCATCGGCACCCCGGTGGCCAACGAGCTGCTGCTCATGCTGCCCTACATCGTCACCGTCTTCGCCGTCGCCGGCTTCGTCGGTCGGGTCCGCCCGCCGGCCGCGGAAGGTGTGCCCTACGTGAAGTGAGTCCCGCCTCGGCGACGAATCAGCACGACCCCTCGAATACCCCACAGCCGCAACCTGAAGGAAGAAGTATCCCCATGACTGTCCCCGAACCCCGCGCTTCCGCACCCGAGTCAACCGACCCGGTCTGGAGCGAGGAACCCACCCCCGTCTGCCCCGAGGATCTCAGCGAAGGCACCTGGGAGCTGCTGCGTGCCGAAGCGAAGCGGGCGATGACGAAGGCCTATGTGCCGTACTCGAACTACCCGGTAGGGGCGGCCGGCCTCGTCGACGACGGCCGCATCGTCGGCGGATGCAATATCGAGAACGCCTCATTCGGTGTGACCCTGTGTGCGGAATGCTCGCTCCTCTCCGAGCTGTTCATGACCGGCGGGGGCCGCCTCGTCGCCTTCGACTGTGTGGACGGGGAGGGCAACACCCTCGTTCCCTGCGGGCGGTGCCGGCAGCTGCTGTTCGAGCACGGCGGCAGTGACCTCGTCCTCAACATGCCCAGCGGACGCGCCCCGATGTCCGTGGTCCTGCCCGAGGCTTTCGGACCCGACCACCTGGCCGGGACGCCCAGCGGCCATGAGGCCAAGCACTGATCGACGACAACGAAGGATTGAGACCGTGAGCGTAGAAGCATTCGACACCGTCGACGTCATCGCCGCCAAGCGTGATGGCCGTGCCCTGAGCAAGGAGCAGATCGACTGGGTGATCGACGCCTACACCCGCGGCGCCGTCGCCGAAGAGCAGATGGCTGCCCTGGCCATGGCGATCTTCATCAACGACATGGAGCCGGAGGAGATCGCGCACTGGACGCAGGCGATGATCGATTCCGGTGAGCGCATGGACTTCTCGTCCCTGTCCCGGCCGACCTCGGACAAGCATTCGACCGGGGGAGTCGGTGACAAGATCACGCTGCCCCTGGCCCCGCTCGTCGCGGTCTTCGACGTGGCCGTCCCACAGCTCTCTGGCCGCGGCCTCGGCCACACCGGCGGCACGTTGGACAAACTCGAATCGATTCCCGGCTGGCAGGCGGGCCTGAGCAATCAGGCGATCGTCGATCAGCTCGAGGACGTCGGGGCCGTCATCTGTGCGGCGGGAACCGGTCTGGCTCCGGCGGACAAGAAGCTCTACGCTCTGCGCGACATCACCTCGACGGTCGACTGCATTCCGCTCATCGCCTCGTCGATCATGTCGAAGAAGATCGCCGAGGGCACCTCCGGGCTCGTCCTCGACGTCAAGGTCGGATCCGGTGCGTTCATGAAGGACCTGGCAAAGGCCCGCACGCTAGCCCAGACGATGGTCGAGCTCGGCAAGGCCGCCGGGGTGAAGACCTCGGCGCTGCTGACCGATATGTCCACGCCCTTGGGCCTGACCGTCGGCAATGCCCTCGAGGTTCGTGAGTCCGTCGAGGTCCTGGCCGGCGGCGGACCCGCCGACGTCGTCGAGCTCACCGTCGCCCTGGCCGAGGAGATGCTGCGCCTGGCCGGCAAGACCGATGTCGACGTCCGCGCGGCACTGACCGACGGTCGGGCCATGGACAAGTGGAAGCAGATGATCCGTGCCCAGCACGGTGACCCCGATTCCGCTCTGCCCGTGGCCGAGCACACCGAAGTCGTTACCGCGACCGAATCCGGGGTGCTCACCGGGCTCGATGCGCTCTCGGTGGGAGTCGCCTCGTGGAGGTTGGGCGCCGGACGGGCACGGAAGGAAGATCCGGTCCAGGACGTCGCCGGCATCGAACTGCACGCCAAACCCGGGGACACAGTCACGGCCGGTCAGCCGCTCATGACCCTGCACACGGCGACCCCGGAGCGTTTCGAACGGGCGATCGAGGCATTGGACTCCGCAGTCGAGATCGGCGGGGATGCCGCCTCGGTGCCCGAGTCGATCGTCTTCGAGACGATCACCTGAGTTCGCATCTCGCTATCCTGAAGAAGCCGCACCAACCATCTTGGAGGAACCCATGACCAGCCGCACCGATGTTGCGAACATCATCGACCACACCCTGCTCAAGCCCGAAGCGACCCCCGCCGACGTCGATGCCCTCGTGGCGGAGGCGAAGGAGCTGGGCGTGCTCGCGATCTGCGTGTCACCGTCGATGCTGCCGGTCACCGACCCGGGTGAACTCGTCGTGGCCACCGTCGTCGGATTCCCCTCCGGTCAGGTGAAGCCGGAGATCAAGGCAGCCGAGGCGAAGCAGGCCGTCGCCGACGGTGCCGCCGAGGTCGACATGGTCATCAACATCGGTCAGGCCGTTGCCGGGGACTTCGACGGGCTCGAGGCCGATATCCGCGGTGTCGTCGAGGCCAGCGGGGATGCCGTCGTCAAGGTGATCATCGAATCGGCGGCGCTGACCGATGAGCAGATCGTCGAGGCCTGCCGTCGCTCCGAGGCCGCCGGTGCCGGGTTCGTCAAGACCTCGACCGGTTTCCATCCGGCCGGCGGTGCCAGCGCGCATGCCGTGTCGCTCATGCGCGAGACCGTGGGCGATCGCCTCGGCGTCAAGGCCTCCGGCGGAATCCGCACCGCCGAGGCCGCCGAAGAGATGATCGCCGTCGGCGCCAGCCGCTTGGGCCTCTCCGGCAGCCGTTCGATCCTAGAATCCCTCTAATTACTACCTGACGGCGGCCCAGCAACCTCGCGCGAGGTTGCTGGGCCGCCGTCACGTAGTAATTAGAGGGCGAAGAAGGTTTTCAGCTCGGTGCTGATCGAGTTCAAGCGCTCCGTCAGGGCCGGTTTGAGGGATGCACTCGCCGAGGTGGCCGACAGTCGCACTCCTGCGCTGGCGGCCGCACGGGCATCGGCATCGGCCGCAGCCTGGAGTTCCGAGGGATCGGCGACGACTTCGAGATAGCACTTGAGCTTCGGCTCGGTGCCCGAAGGACGCACGATGACCCGCGAGTTCGACTCGGAGAGCAGCAGAATCCCGTCGGTCGGCGGCAGACCTTCGTACCCGGCGGAGAGGTCGCGGACCTCGGCGACGGGGGAACCGGCCAGCGTCGCCGGAGGATTCTCGCGCAGCTTCGCCATCGCCGTGGCGATGAGAGAGACATCGTCGAGGCGGAAACTCAGAGGAGCGGTGGCGAAGTAGCCGTCGCGGTTGCGGATCCGATCGAGCTCGGCCTCGATGCTTGACCCCTCCGACTTCAGCCGGGACGCCAGAGAGGCGAACGTCACGGCCGCTGAAATCCCGTCCTTGTCGCGCACCGCAGCCGGGTCGACGCAGTACCCGAGTGCTTCTTCGTAGCCGAAGACGAGTCCGGCCACGCGGGAGATCCACTTGAATCCGGTGAGCGTGTTCACCCCGGTGAAGCCGTGGCTGGCAGCCGCTGCCGCCAAACTGCGGGAGGACACGATCGAATTCGCGAAGACCGGAGCCTCCGCTCCCATAGCATGATGCGTTCCCGCAGCGAGTCGGGTCCCGGCATCCTCACCGAGGAGGAGTCCCACCTCGTCGCCGGTCAGCTGCCGGTACCCGACGGCCGACGCCGCATCCGGAATGGCAGCGGAGAACCGGTCCGCATCCGGATCGTTGGCGATGATGAGTTCGGCACCGATCTCCCGAGCCAGCGCATAGGACTCATCGAGGGCCCCGGCTTCCTCGGGGTTCGGGAACGATACCGTCGGGAAGTCCGGATCCGGGGCCTGCTGAGAGGCCACCGGGTGGAGGTTCGTGAACCCGGTGCGGGTCAGGGCAGCTTCGGCGACTCCGGCTCCGACCCCGTGCAGGGAGGTGAGCACAATCGACAGATCTGCCTCCGCCCGCACACCCAGATCGTCGATGCGAGACAGGTAGTTCTCGACGATCGACTCATCGAGGTGCTCCCACCCGGACTCGGCACGCGGCACAGACGTCACAGAATCGACGGCCGCGATCTTCTCTGCAATCTGTGCATCGGCCGGGCTGACGATCTGGGCGCCAGCACCTGCGAGAGCATCAGCCTCAGACCCGAGCGTCTGCAGGGGACGTTTGCCCAGGTAGACCTTGTACCCGTTGTCGGCCGGAGGGTTGTGGCTGGCCGTGACCATGACACCGGCGTCGGCTTCGAGATGCGACAGCGCGAAGGCCAGGATCGGGGTCGGCAGCCGCTCGGGCAATTGGATCGCGACTCCGCCGGCAGCTGTGACGACGGCGGCGGTGTCCGCGGCGAATTCCGCGGACTTGTATCGAGCGTCGCAGCCGATGACGACTCGGAATCCCTCACCGACGGTGTCGGCGAGGAATGCGGCCAAACCGGCGGCTGCCCGGATGACGACGGCCCGGTTCATTCGATTCGGACCGGCTGCGATCTCACCGCGCAGTCCGGCGGTGCCGAAGACGAGGGGGCCGGAGAACCGGTCCTCGAGATCGGCGATTGCGGCAGCATCCCCGCTCTCGGCCTCGGCGAGAATGTGCTCCAGGGTCGTCGCCGTCTGCTGGTCGGGGTCATCGGCGATCCAGGCGCGGACCACCTCGGCGTCGAATCCATTCGTGAACCTGTCGGCTACGCGGGTCATGTTCCGTCCTTTGCGGGTCTGCGGTGAAGAGGGATGAGTCAGGGGAGTGCTGGTAGCACTGCGTCTCAGAGCTTCGCGACGATGTCGGCGAGCAGTCGGGAGATGCGCGGGGCGGCCGCGGCTCCGGCCTCGATGACCTCGGCATGGGAGAGCGGGGTCTCCTGGATGCCGGCGGCGAGGTTCGTTACCAGCGAGATGCCCATGAGCTCGAGCCCGGCCTGACGTGCGGCGATGGCCTCCAACGACGTCGACATACCCACCAGGTCAGCTCCGAGGATCCCTGCCATGCGCACCTCGGCGGGGGTTTCGTAATGAGGTCCGCGGAACTGTGCGTACACGCCTTCGTCGAGGGTCGGATCGATCTCCTTGGCGATGGCGCGCATGCGCGGGGAGTACAGATCGGTGAGATCGACGAAGTTCGCGCCCTCGATCGGAGAGGTGCCGGTGAGATTGATGTGATCGGAGATGAGCACCGGAGTGCCGGGCCCCCAATTGCGGTTGAGCCCGCCGCACCCGTTCGTCAGCACCAGTGAGGAACAGCCGGCCGCAGCGGCGGTGCGCACACCGTGGGCGACCGACCGGACGCCCTTGCCCTCGTAGTAGTGGGTGCGCGATCCGAGGACGAGCGCATGTTTGCCGCTGGCTTCGATGCGCACCGTGCGCAACGTCGCACCGTGGCCCTCGACGGCGGGGGCGTGGAATCCGGGGACCTCCCCAGCGGAGATCTCGGCAACGGTCTCGCCGAGGAGGTCTGCCGCCCCACCCCAACCGGAACCGAGGACGAGTGCGATGTCATGCGATTCGATGCCCGCGTTCGCGTTGATGGTCGTGGCCGCGGCGTGCGCGGCGGCGGTAGGATCGCTTAAGTCAGTCATGACGCCAAGATTATCAAGTTCCCCACCGCCCAAGGAGCGAGCACATGCCGATTCGAGAGCTGAACGACGGTGACGATCTGCGCCTGAATGAGGTGTTCGCCGACGCGACCACCCCGGCCGGTCATATGGCGAGGTCCCTGTTCCGTCCGTCCTCGGATTCGCCGCTGATCCGCTCCGTCATCGCCGAGGTGGTTCCCGACGTTCCCGTCGGAGCCGCCGCGATCGCTGAATCCCCGCTTCACCCCTACCGGGCGTGGGTCCACGTCGAGGTCGCCGCCGAGGAGCAAGGGCATGGTCAGGGGCGTGAACTCTTCGAAGCGGTGTGTGCGGAGACGCGCGGAACCGCGCTCGAAGGCCTCGATCTGCGCGCCCGTGTGCAGGCCGGAAGTGCGGGCGAAGGCTTCGCTCAGGCGCTCGGCTTCACCCCGCTGACGACGACCCGCGTGATCAAGGTGCCCGCCGGTGCTCTGCCCCCGGCCGGCGGTGGTCGGGCCGAGGACCTCGAGATCGTCGCGACGGGGTCGGTGAAGCTGACGAAAGCTTTCCTCGCGTGGTACACCGCCGTCAACCGAGATGACGCTGTCGGACCGCTGACCATCGGACAGGTGAACAACGCATTCCTCTCCGAGGCGGCCGGAGCCCATGGTGCCGCGCTGCTGAATGGTGCCGCCGGGACCGCCGAGGCGGGCGGGCTCAGCGCCTTCGCCGTGTCCTATGCGCGTGAAGCCGATGAGTCCGCCGGCGTTCTGCCCTCGGCCGGTGAACCGGGTGCCGGAACCGGTGCCGGGGACGGGACCGCTGTCGTCGATCAGGTCGTTGAGGAACCGCCGACCGAGCTCATCCTCGGATCCATGTTCGAAACCCGTGACGATGCCGCCGAGACAGGCGGCGAGGACTTCGCCGCGGCTGTCGCCGACGCCGAACTCCTGCTGGCGCGGCTGTCGGTCGACGCCGATGTCGTCATCGAAGTCACGAGCGGAATGCCCGTGGTCTCGGCGCTGGCCGACCGCCTGCTCGAGGCGGGAACAGCGACCGAACTCTACCGTTACGAGACTCTCTCAGGACCCCCTGCCGACGTGAGCTGAATCAGGCTCGACGACTGTGGGGCTGAAGAGGCGAACTGGACGCGTCTGTTCTTCGGTGACGAACCAGCCCGTCCCCGCCTGCCCGTCGAGCGAGGCGTGCCGCAGCACCCCGAGCCCGGTGAGATCCTGCTTGGTGTGCACACCGAGCACGAGCAGCGGCCCGAGGTTCTGCGCCTTGGACAGAGGGGAACCATAGCCAGGAGTGAACCGTGTCGGCACGGTGAGCACATGGAAGCGTCCGTCGAACAGATCCCAGTCGACCGGGTCCGACTCGATGTGGGCATCGTCGTGGACAGAAACCCCGCCGAGGCGGTGTACCAAGGTCGCGAATCCGGTCTTGCCGCTCTGCGGGGAACCGCGAACAGTGAGAACCGAACCCTGCCGCAGGGGATCCCACACGACGACGTCGCCGAAGACGTCGATGCCGATGGGGATGACTCCGGGCACCGCCATGCTGCCGAAAGATTCTTCGCTCTCGCTTGCCGGTCGGTCAAGACCACGCCACCGCGGAGCGAATTCCTCGCGGGACTCCGGTTCGCCAGAATATGCGCCGAGGATGTTCGTGTCCTCTCCCAAAATGGACGAGTCATGTGGTGCCGCGTCACTGGGCACGAATTGCACATCGGCACCGTCTCCACCCGCAGACTGCACTCGGGGACCGCGGATGACGGCGCGAAGATCCGGCCATCTGCCGGCGAACCGCTGTCGGCTGAGTCCGACGCTCGTTCCGTCGTCTCCTGCCTCGGGCGGGAAATTGATCTGAGTGGCGAACCGAGAACTTCTGCTCGTCACGTTCCGACACCCGGCGAGCAGGAGCTTGAGATCCGATCCGGCGCCAAACCCAAGGAGGCGATCAGCGCGCTCCGCCCAAAAGTGGTCGAGCGAGTCGACGAATTCCGCCCAATTGCTGCAGACGAGCAGACTCGGCGCGTGTCGGCTCGTCGTCGCTCCTGCTGCGGTCGCGGTGCCGTCACCGTCCGGGGCGATCCTGCCCGGGCTCCCGTTGGCAGAGAGATGGTCGAGAACCGCCTGGATCTGCCAGCCCGTGTTCGTTCCGCAGCCGATGTCGGCCCAGTCGAGGGCCGAGGCGATCCTGCCGATCGCGATGATCCGCCGGGTCGGCGCCGCTGCGCGAGCCATATTCACGAGCACGGATTCCACGGTTTCGGGGCTGCCGCCCGTCAGGACCGTGGAACTGTCCACATGCGGATCGAATGTCCACTTCAACTGCCGCTGTTCACTGGGGACATCGATGATCCCCGTGATCACTGTGCCGAGTCCTGTGTCTGCCTCTACCGTCCCCTCGGCGTCCCGGGTCGGCCCTCCAACTGCCCAGGCCGCCATGTCCTCCGGAGTCGGCAGGGGCGGCAGCACGATCTGTCGCTCCTGCCCTTGACGCGACGACTTCTCAGGCATCTCGTCGGCTCCGGCCGCTGCATCGTTCCCGGGCCCAGCATTGTCCCGCGTGGCGGCGACGATGTTGTCGACACTGACACCGTGCACTCCGCTGGCCAGCGACGGAACCGGTCCCCGGCCCCACGGACGAACGCGAGGCCGGATGGCCGCCTCGGCGTGGGGGCCATGTCCGAAGGGCACCGCCACGCGGAACTGGGTGACGCTGATTCCGGAGTCCAGGCAGGCGGCGCCGGGCTTGTCCGCAGGCAGGAGTGCTCCCGCCTCGGTGCCGATGACGTCGAAGGAATCGGTCTCGTCACGCACTCGCAGGCACACACGGATGTTGATGTTCGCCTTCATCTGCCCGGTCACAACGCCCATGGGGCGCTGAGTGGCGAGAATGAGGTGAACGCCGAGGGATCGTCCCAGCGCGGTGAGGTGTTCGAGCAGATCGGCGGCGCGAGGGTGAGTGGCCATGAGCGCGTGGAACTCGTCGATGACGACGACGAGTCGCGGGGGAGGGGCGGCGAGGTCGGCGACATCGGCGCATCCGTGGTCGGCCAGCAGTCGTTCACGGCGGGTGATCTCAGCGCGCACCGAGACGAGGGCGCGAAAGGCAAGTCCGGAGTCGAAATCGTCGAGCACGCTGTCGGTGTGCGGCAGCCCCTGCAGAGGGGAGAACGTAGCCCCGCCCTTGAAATCGATGAGGACGAAACGCAGTCGCCGAGGCGGCTGTGCCAAGGCCATCGACAGCAGCCAGGTCTGGAGGAGCAGGGATTTTCCGCTGCCCGTGGTGCCGGCGACGAGAGCGTGGGGACCGTCGGAGAACAGATCGATTCCGACGTCACCGTCGGCTCCGCGACCGATCGGCACCGGCCCCGAGGCGGGGCGCCGCCACCGCGACCGGATGGCCTCGGGCGCATCGTCGCAGAGTTCGCCAAGCCCGTGATCGGGCCAGGCTCGGGGCTCGGTCTGCGCCGAGTGACCACAGTGCAGAGTGACGAATCGAGCAGCCGGCATGAGGGTGGCGATGAGCGTCCGGCCGGGCACCGGGCCGCCGGGTGCGGTCGAGGACGTGGTGCGCGCCTGCGCGAGAGTTCCCACCGTCATCGACACCGCAGAACCGGCATGCGGGGCGGTGAGCGTGAGCACGGCAGGGTGGGCCGCCTCGTCGAGGGTGATCGCGATGGGGTCATCGGCGGTGTCCGCGGGTCGGCCGTCGGACCGGGTCAGGTGTGCGGAACGGTCGGCGGAGAATTCGGTGCCTGCAAGCTCCGGCAGACGCGCGAGCTCGGGGTCGGGCCGCCACCTGAATCGTCGGTCGGCCAGCCACGCGAAAGCCATGGTGCGCAGGACTGCGGGGGTTCCGCTGACGGTGACCGTCGTCGTGCGCGGATCGATGCGAACTGGCATATCGGTGCAGACGACTCGACCGTCGACGTGGTCAGTTTCGTCCTGCAGGCTTTCGTCGACGGTGAGGTCGCTGAAGACTGCCCCGAAACCCAGGCACAGACCGGGGGAGGAGAAGAGCAGGTGTCGGTGCGTGGCCTCGAGGCGACGCAGCCTGGCGCGGGCCTCGGCCAATGCCTCGTCGCGGTCGAGCAGGCATCGTGCACTGTCGCGGGTGAAGCGCTTCTTCTCCACCAGGTAGGCGACCCATCCGGAGAGCGGGGCCGAGACGCTGAAGAGCAGGAACCACCACATTCCGGTGACCACGGCAAGCACGACGCCGATGCCGACGGGGATGAGGAACGTCCACCACTGCGGAGGCCTGGCCGGTCGAGGATCGTCGATCGTCTTCGGCGCGATATGGATGTCGTCGCTGCGGTGCAGCGGCGGGGACCGTATCGGCGGAGCCGAACGGGAAGCCGAGTACGAAGGGTCGGCCGACGAACTGTCGGCTGTGCCCGGTGCGAGCACGGTCGCACCCACATGAATGGCGGGCTGGTCACTCGTGGCATCGAGCTGCAGCGGTTGCGGGGTGCGGGAGATGCAGGGGTCGACGAGTGTCAGGCAATCGGAATGGGGCAAGCGAGAGAGAAAGGCTCGCCGTGGGTCGAGTGTCAGGATGAAGCCGGAGTCGGGCCCTGCCGTGACGGATACGGTCGTCGATGCGGAGCCGGCGCAGTCGTCGGTGGTGCGCAGAGAATCCGCACCGACGACGGTGATGGGATTGAGTCTCTGCCAGTGACCCCAGCTGATCGAATCGAGCCTGTGGTTCTCGAGCCGGTTGCCGGCGAGGAGGTCCTCAGGAGTCAGTTCCGGTCCGAAGGCAGACCGGAAGACGTCGAAGGCAGGCTGGGCGGAATCGGCTTCGACGCTGATGCTCGTGACGGCTCCGTTCGTCTCGAGGCGGTGGATGAGTCCCAGGGTTCTCATGCCTATAGATTCACCGGGAGCATATGGGTCGGGCAAGAGGGACAAAACGCCCTGTGGAAGCGACATGGACGTCCACACCCTCAGGATGCGTGAGTGGGGCCAGTTCCCACAGGCATCGGCGTCGGAGTGGACGACGCGCACCGATCAGTCGAGACGCAGGGCGCCCCGGGCATAAGCGGTGGCCTGGAGGTCGATGAGGCCGGGTACGAACGGTGAGAGCAGCGCCGGAGAGTAGCGGGCCTCGATGCGGATGCGCACCGAATGTGTCCCATCGGCATCGGCGCTCAACCGCAGTTCTCCCATGTCCTTCGGGGTCGGCACCGCTTCGAGGTACCGTCCGGCGGCCCGTTTGGCCGCGGGAGGTGAGAACACGAGGCCGGGATCGTCGCCGGGAGCCGGTTCGAACGAGTCCGATGCCGCAAGCGCCGCGGAATCCGCCAGCCCCTGCAGTTCGCGGCGCGCCATGTGCAGATCGGTCAGGGCAGCGATGAGGAAGGCCAGCAGCAAGGCGATGACGACGAATCCGATGGCCAACGGTGTGATGGACCCGGCATCCGATTCATGATCGATCTGCGCTTCTCGGCGCCGCTCCGGAATTTGCTCACTCGTGGTCGGCATGTCACTGACGTCCTGTGGCGACGACGTCGGTGTGGTTCGCGCGCAGAGTGATATGCGGTGACCGGTCGGAGCCGAAGAGGAGTGGGAACCCGGGCAGTGACACCTTCGTCTCGACACGTGCGGTGACGAGAGATCCGGCCTGTCCACAGGGTCCGGAGCACGAGTAGGTGATGGAGGTCGGTGCATCCCGCAGTCCGAAGTCAGCGAAATGCATCTCGGCAACGGCGTGGGCGCGGGCCTCCGAGGGGTTCGCGTCGCGAGCGGCGATGCGTGAGGCCGACATGGCCGCCGAGGTGGTCGCATAGCTGGCCGCCTGCAGTTGGGAGAGAGTGAGCATGAGGTAGATGACCGGAATGAGCAGGACGACGGAGGCGAATATGAACTCGATGACCGCCGTTCCCTCATCGGCGCCTCTGGACTCGGCGACGTCGGAGGTGACGCCTTGACCGAGCTCTGCCTCAGTCACGGTCGATGTCCTCGACGATGGATCGTCCGCGCAGCTCCCAGACCTCGGCCGGTCCCCACAGCCCGAGGACCGGAAGCGGAGTCGTCACCTGAACTTCGACGATCTCGACGGCACCGTGCTTTGACGTCGAGACGGTGACCTTCTGGGCATAGCGCTCGCCCACGGACACTCGGATGAGGTCGCGGGTGAGCTTCTGCCCGTCTCGTGGAGTCTGATCGGCCAGGCTCGCCTGTCTTGCTCCGGCGATGGCGGAATCGATGACGGTGTTGCGGACATGGATGACGAGACCGATCTGCAGAGCTCCGGCCAGGATGAGAGCCAGCAATGAGGCGATGAGAGCGAACTCGGCGACGGCGGATCCAGCATCGCTGCGCTCGCCTGCCGCGCTCACCGAGGCGGCCCCCAGTCGGTCTCCCCGTTCCGTGTCGTCGTCTCTGCGCACCGTGCGGTCACCCGGCCCCGCGGACCTTGTTCATCGCGTCCTGGAACATCGAGGTGAAGGCCTCGCCGGCCAGCGCCCACAGTGCAACCACCAGTCCCGCGGTCATCAGGGTGATGAGGACCCAGCCGGGAACGTCTCCGCGATCGGGCCGGTCGACTTCCTCGGTGAGGTTCGGGTCGATGCCGTGGTCGGCCGCCTCGGCGATAGTGGTTCCTCCTCGCGGAGGAGGACCGGGGATGAGCCCGAGCATGAGCGGGACGAGGCGGTAGGTGAACTGGCGGAACATCGTGTCTCCTTCTTCGGCGAGGTCGAGGTATCGATCCGCGTGGTCGTTGATGCGGGAGATGGTCGTGGGCGTGGGATTGGTCGTTACGGACTGAGGTCGAGGACGGTCAGCGACGGGAAGACGGCGAAGATGACGGTGACGGGAAGCACGAAGACGACCACCGGGATGAGCATCCCAATCTCTTTGCGACCGGACAGTTCGAGGAGGCGCCGTCGGGACTGTTCACGCACGTCAGCGGCTTGGGAACGGAGCACTTCGGCCAGCGGGGTGCCGCGGGTCATCGACACTGCGAGGCCGTCGACGAACTGGACGATCTCGGGGATGGCGATGCGAGTGGCCATCGCATCGAGCGCGTCGACCAACGGCGTGCCGGTGCGAGTGGCGGCCAGGGCCGCGCGGAGTTCGTCGATGAGATCGCCGGAGCAGGTCCGGCACACTCGTTCGAGAGCTTCCACGATCCCCTCACCGGCGGTGATGGACAGCGCAAGGAGTTCGGCGACGGTCGGGAACTCAGCGAGCACACGGGATTCGTGGCGGGCGATGGCTTGACTGAGTCGCCAATCGTTGACGACGTGCCCGGCGATGCCGCCGCTGATGACGAGGACGATTGTGACGATGGGGGAGAAACCGCGCTGTGCCGACAGGGCACCGGCCAGACCACCGGCGACGATCATCCCGACGAGGATGCTCAGCACCTGGTTGATGCGGAACCGTTCGATCGTGGCATTGCCGCCGAGGCGGTCGATGCGCAGCCGCAGAGTCGCATCCGTGGTGATGCGCGACGTCACCCACAGGGTCGAGCTGACCAGCCAGGACTTCACCAGTCCCCAGAATCCCTCGGTGCGCGGGGTCGGCGGGGCGTAGATGTCGACCAAGGATTCCTGATCCCGCAGATAGGGCGCGATCCGCGACGACAGCGTCGGTTTGCGCAGCGGTGGGAGGGAGAGCACGAAGACGCACAGAGCGAAGCCGTTGAAGAGTCCGAGGGCCAGTATCGACCAAGGCTCGCCGAGGAGGTTCATGCCGCCCGCCCATCCGCAGCGTCATCGCCGTCGGAGGTGAATCCGCTGCTCCTTCCAGCGCTGCCTGCAAAGCGTCGGTGGGCGGCGCTGAGCGAGGAACCCTCGATGACCCGGGGTTCGGCCGGGAGCCGACCGATGCGCTTCATCGCCTGATAGGCCAGCAGAGAGACGACGAAGCCCGCAGCCAGGAGGAGCAGCCCGGTTCGCGAGTTGTACGCCGCCGCCGTTTCGGGTCGGGTCGACAGGAACGCGAGCACCACCCACGGTGCGGCGACGGCCAATCGGGCGCCGTTGACCGTCCACTGCTGACGGGCGGAGAGCTCATTGCGGGTGCGGGCATCATCACGGACGAACTGTGCCAGGGTCCGCAACATGGTGCCCAGATCGCTGCCGCCGACCTGCCGAGTGACGCTGAGCGCGACGACGATGCGGTCGGCCACCGGGTCGGCGCTGACTTGCCGGAACCGCTCCAGTGCCAAGGCGAACGAGCCGCTGGCCCGATATTCCTCGGCGAAGACTTCGAACAGTGGTCGCAGCGGTTCGGGTCCGCGATGGGCCAGAGAACTCAAAGCCTCGGGCAGGGACAGCCCCGCACGGACTCCGGAATTGAGATGGTCGAGCGTCTCGGGCCACAGCTCGCGCCGCATCACCTGCCTGCTGCGCGCCCGATGCTGCAGCGCACGGTGCGGCAGCCAGGACGCGAAGAGACCGAAGCACAGCGCGATCGCCCACGAACCGGTGAGCACCGTCGAGACAACCGCAACCACACAGAACGCCGCGACCGAGATGAGCAGCAGATGCGCCGGACGCAGCCTGGGAAATCCGGCCCCGGTGAGCATGTCATCGAGTTCGCGCACCCACCGCGACTGCGTCCGTTTGCCCGGCGGTCGCTGCCACAGCGACATCCAGATGAGGAAGAGTCCCGCCCCGAGGCAGGCGCCGATGAGCAGAGCGGACTGCGAATAGCTCACGCCGCCTCCAGAACGGTGTGAAGATCGCGGCCGATGGCCGCAAAACGCTCGCCGAGGTGGCCGAACCCCTGGCCGCGGATGAGCTGTCCGCGTGGCGAATGGAAGATCGTATCGAGTTCGACGACGTCGCCTTCGACCCCTCCGGGCACCGCGCAGATCTCATCGACTCGGCGCGCCCCGGACGGGTCCCGCCGCAGATGGACGACGACGTCGAGGCTGACGGCGACGGTGGGCACGACGAACGCCGAGGAGATGTTCGCCCCGGCAAGAAGGGGCAGAGTGCAGATCTTCGTGATCGCCGCGCGGGCGGAATTCGCGTGGATGGTGCCCATCCCGGGTAACCCCGAATTCAGTGCGACCAGGAGATCAAGGCTTTCGGCCTCTCTGACCTCGCCGACGATGATTCGCGTCGGCCGCATCCGCAGCGCCTCTTTGACGAGAGCGCGGAGGGTGACTTCGCCGGTTCCTTCCAGCGACGGCTGGCGGCATTGCATGGGAACCCAGTCGCGGCTGGGCAGATTGAGTTCGAAGACCTCTTCGCAGGAGATCGTGCGTTCGCGGGCCGGAATCGACCCGGCCAAGGCGTTGAGCATGGTCGTCTTGCCCGCCTGAGTGGCCCCGGACACGAGGATATTGGCCCCGCACGCCACGGCTGCGTCAAGGAACTCGGCGGCCGCGGGAGTCAGAGACCCGGAGGAGACCAGGCTGGCGAGATTGCGCGGCCGGGCGATGAACTTGCGGATATTCACGGCCGGATGGGCGCGAGTGATATCGGGCAGCACGACATGCAGGCGGGACCCGTCGGGCAGGATGGCGTCGACAAATGGTTGCGAAAGATCGACGCGGCGGCCCGAGGTCCGAAGCATCCGCTCGATGAGGTCATCGAGTTCGCCGGAGCTCAACTTCGTCGTCGTCAGCTGGTGGATTCCATCGACGGCGATGAAGACCTCGCTCGGGGAGTTCACCCAGATCTCTTCGACATGCGGGTCATCGAAATAGTCCTGCAGAGCACCGAAGCCCGAGAGTTGATTGTCGATATGGCGGAACGTCGCCTCTTTGTCTTCGAGAAGAGGAAGGTCGGCGACGAGGCTGCGCTCATCGTATTCGGCGATGACGGTGCGAATGAGCTCGCGAGAGCGCTGAATATCGGCGCGGGGATCCACATCGAGATCTCTGATCCGTTTGTGAACCTCGCTGGTGATGACTTCGGTGGCTTCCACTCTGAACCCTTGCCCGATCATTCAATTGACAGCGTGATTTGCTGTTTAACCTAGCTGTAGTCGAATGAAGAATCTAGTGTATTCCCAAATCTGTGGATAACCGGGAATCGATTCCGCAAATGCTCAACGTGTAGTTTCACGACTGTCATTGCGCCGATTCTTCGTCTTGCGCGGGGGTGGGATCCGGTCTATATTTTCCTCACTAGCCTTCGCATGACGCGATATGAGCCGCGCCGTCGGCGGGATGAATCAGATCTCCCGCCGGCCGCGCCGAGGCGGACATCCCCGCAGGTGAGGTGTCGAGCTTCATCCACGGCAACGTCTTCGAAGGCGACACGGTCCGCTGCTCCCTGCCCTACGGCGACCTCGTCGTCGAAGACGCCGAGACTCCGCTGCTCCTCATCTCCGCAGGCATCGGCTGCACCCCGATCCTCGGCGCGCTCAACGACCTCGTGTCCAAGGAATCCAGCCGCGAAGTCACGGTCCTCCACGCCGACCAATCGATGGCCGCCCACGCCCACCGACAGGAGATGGCGCAGCTCGCCGCTCAACTGCCGGGCGCCCGGATGCACCACTGGTACGAACAGCTCGGCGCGCGGACGACGAACGAGACCGTCCACGAAGGCTTCATCGACCTCGCCGAGGTCGACGTTCCCGCCGACGCGCAGGTCTACCTGTGCGGCCCGCCCCCGTTCATGAAGGCCGTGCGCCGCGGACTCGACGCACTCGGTGTGCCCGAGTCCAACATTCACTTCGAGGTCTTCGGCCCCGACACCTGGGCGACCGTGCCCGAACTCGTCCCCGCCTGAGTCGGGATCGCCCGGTCCGGGTCGGATCACTTCCGACCCGGACCGGGGTGGTCGTCCGTCCCCGAACCGGGGGATTGTGCAGATGCGCGCCGAGGTGGCCCCACCTCGGCGCGCATCCGTCGGTTCTGGGCGGGGTGGGTGCATGCACTAGAATCGGATCATTATGGCCACCACTGATTACTCTTCTGAAATCGCCAACCTCCGCCAGACGTACAAAGCGATTCTCGACGTGTCCGATCTGGACAATCTACGCGACGAGGTTGCCGAGCTCACGGAGCAGGCATCGTCACCGACATTCTGGGACGACCCTGATTCGGCGCAGAAGACCTCGGCCAAGCTCTCGCACAAGCAGGGCACCCTGGAGAAACTCGAGAAGTTCGGCGAACGCATCGACGATGCCGAACTGCTCGTCGAGATGTCCCAGGACGAAGGTGACGCGGACTCACTCGAAGAGGCCGACCGTGACATCGCGAAGCTGCGCGATCAGCTCGCCGAACTCGAGATCTCGACGCTGCTCAACCACGAATACGATGAGCGCTCCGCCGTCGTGACCGTGCGCTCGGGCGCCGGCGGCGACGACGCGACCGACTGGGCGCAGATGCTCACCCGCATGTACGTCCGGTGGGCGGAGAACCGCGGCTACAAGGTCCAGGAGCTCGACACCTCATATGCCGAAGGTGCGGGCATCAAGTCCGCGACCATCCAGATCGACGCGCCCTACGCCTACGGCACGCTGTCGGTCGAAGCCGGCACTCACCGGCTGGTGCGCATCAGCCCCTTCGACAACCAGGGACGCCGCCAGACCTCGTTCGCCGCCGTCGAGGTGGTCCCGCTCATCGAATCGACCGACCATGTCGAGATCGACGAGAACGATCTGCGCATCGACGTCTACCGGTCGTCGGGCCCCGGCGGGCAGTCGGTGAACACGACGGACTCGGCCGTGCGCATCACCCACGAACCCACGGGCGTGGTCGTGAGCATGCAGAATGAGAAGTCTCAGATCCAGAACCGTGAGGCCGCCATGCGCGTCCTCCAGTCGAGGCTCCTCGACCTCAAGCGCAAGGAAGAGGCGGCGCAGAAGAAGGAGCTGGCCGGCGACATCAAGGCAAGCTGGGGCGATCAGATGCGCTCGTACGTCACCCACCCGTACCAGATGGTCAAGGACCTGCGCACCGGCTACGAGGTCAACAACCCCTCTGCCGTCTTCGACGGTGACCTCGACGGACTCATCGAAGCCGGCATCCGCTGGCGCAAGGAACAGGAGATGGCCGAAGAGGCCGAGGCCTGAGCCTGATTCTTCGAGCAACAGGCCTGTTTCCTCGGGCAACGGTACCGAGCCGTCTCGCTCGGGCGACGGCCGACTGAGGGTCGGCCGCCTCGGCGAGGTTTCGACCATCACCGAGGCGACTGTGAACTTCATCAGATCGCAACACACGCCCGGCCGCCTCCGCGAACATCACGGAACTGTTACGTACAGTGGAAGCGGCCGAGCCACCCGCAACATGATTGAAGACCGACTTGATCAGATTCGACTCCGTTTCGAAGTCCTACGACACACGTTCCCGCAAAGCACTCGACGACATCTCGTTCGAGGCTGACCGCGGGGAATTCGTGTTCCTCGTCGGGGCCTCCGGTTCGGGAAAGTCCACGGTCATCCGACTCATTCTGCGTGAAGAGGTCCCCAGCGCCGGACGCATCCACATCGCGGGGAAATCCGTGGTGAAGATGCCCAGCTGGAAGGTGCCCTACCTGCGGCGGGGGATCGGAACCGTGTTCCAGGACTTCCGCCTGCTGCCGAACAAGACGGTATTCGCGAACGTCGCCTTCGCCCTCCAGGTGATCGGAAAATCCCGTGCCGCCATGTCGACCCTCGTCCCCGACGTCCTCGAGACCGTGGGTCTGGCCGGCAAGGAGAAGCGGTACCCCAGTGAGCTCTCCGGCGGTGAGCAGCAGCGTGTGGCCATCGCCCGCGCCGTGGTCAACAAACCCGGAATCCTGCTCGCCGACGAGCCGACGGGCAACCTCGACCCGGCCACCAGCGCCGACATCATGAACGTTCTCGAGAAGATCAACCGCAACGGCACCACCGTGCTCATGGCCACCCACGACGGCGAGATCGTCAACCGGATGCGTCGGCGGGTCATCGAACTGCGCGAAGGCGAAATCGTCCGCGACGTCGAAGAGGGCACCTACGGAGTCGCCTCATGAGGGCCGGGTTCATCCTCTCCGAAGTCTGGTCGGGACTGCGCCGGAACTTCTCCATGGTCATCTCCGTCGTGCTCGTGACCTTCGTGTCCCTGCTCTTCGTCGGCGCTGCGATCCTGCTGCAGATGCAGGTCGGGCAGATGAAGGACTTCTGGTACGACCGCGTGCAGGTCTCCGTGTTCCTGTGCCCGCCGGATTCGGAGGCGACGAACTGCGTCGACGGTGAAGTCACGGGAGACCAGAAGGATCAGATCCGGGCCGAACTCGAAAGCTCCGATCTCGCTCCCTATGTCGACAAGGTCTACTTCGAAGACAAGACCGAGGCCTACGAGCACTTCCAGGAGCAGTTCAAGGGCACCAGCCTCGAAGGCACCGTGCCCAAGGACGAGATGAACGAGTCCTTCCGGGTCAAGCTCAAGGACGCCGAGAAGTACGACATCATCAAGGAGTCGTTCTCGTCGACCCCCGGGGTGGAAGAGGTCGTCGACCAGAACCAGCTGCTCGACCGCCTGTTCGGGGTGCTCAATATCGCGACCATCGTGGCGATCGCGATCGCCGGCATCATGCTGCTGTGCGCGATGCTGCTCATCGCCACCACCATCAGACTCTCCGCGTTCTCGAGGCGCCGGGAGACCGGCATCATGAGGCTCGTCGGCGCGTCGAACACCTTCATCCAGATGCCGTTCCTGCTCGAGGGCGTCATCGCCTCGGCCATCGGTGCGACACTGTCCGCCGGTGCCCTGGGACTGCTCGTCCACTTCGGAGTCAGCGGTTGGCTGCAGTCGCAGGCCACGGGATTCAGCCTCATCTCCGGATGGGACGTCCTCCTCATCACCCCCGTACTCATCATCATCGGCGTACTCATGGCCGGAGCATCGTCGCTGATCACGCTCAACAAGTACACGAAGGTCTGAGATGAGACGCAGACTCGGACTCGTCCTCACGGCAGCTGCGCTGGCAGTGGTCATGCCGGTCGCCTCGGTGGTGGCCGATCCTCGCGACGACAAGAGCGAGGTCGACGAACGCGTCAAGGAACTCCAGCAGGAGTTCGAAGGACTCGACGAGGACCTCGCCCGCGTCATCGCCGAACGCGATGCCGCGCAGGAGAAGCTGCCGGATGCCGAAGCCGAATCGAAGGCCGCCGACGATGCGCTGGCGAAGGCGATCGAGAAGGATGAGGACATGGCCGCGCGCCTGACCTCGGCGGAGAACGCGCAGAAGGATCTCAAGGACACGATCAAGTCCGGCACGGAGGAGATCGACAAGCATAAGACCTCGGCGGCGCGCATCGGACGACAGGCATACCAGAACTCGGGCATCACCTCCGACCTGGCGATGCTGCTGCAGATGGCCGAGGGTACGAGCGCCGACGGCGGCATCGGGCGCGTCGACTCCGCTGTGCGGTCGCAGCAGCGCACGATCGACAAACTCTCCGAACAGCGGGCGCTGAACAAGAACAACGAAGAGCGGCTCTCGGGCGTGACCGATAAGATCTCCGACCTCAAGGACGAAGCCGCCGAGGCGGTGCTGGCCAAGGAAGCCGCGCAGGTCGATGCGAAGAAGAAGGCCGACAGCCTCAACGACCTCATCTCCGCGAAGGACGATGCGGAGAAGACGATCTCCGACAACAAGGACAAGACCGAGAAGCAGCTCGCCGACGAGAAGGCCGAACAGGAGCGTCTGGCCGAGAAGGTCCGGGAGTGGGAGAAGGAACAGGAGAAGAAGGGCAAGTTCGTCTTCGGCGACGGCGTCCTGGGCAACCCGGCCAAGGGATACCCGACGACGTCTCCGTTCGGATACCGCATCCACCCGATCACCGGCGCGAAGAAGCTGCACACCGGAATGGACTTCGGCGTGCCCTGCGGAACCCCGATCCGTTCAGCAGGCGACGGAATCGTCGTCACCTCCGGTTGGACCGGCGGCTACGGCAACCGCGTCGTCATCTCCCACGGCAAGATCAAGGGCAATTCGATCGCGTCGACCTACAACCACAACACGAAGCTCAAGGTCCACGACGGGCAGAGGGTCAAGAAGGGCGACATCATCTCGTACTCCGGCACGACGGGCGCGTCGACCGGCTGCCACCTCCACTTCGAGATCATGGAGAACGGCGGCTACGTCGACCCCAAACCCTTCATCTTCTAATTGCTACCCGACGGCGGCCCAGCAACCTGGCGCCAGGTTGCTGGGCCGCCGTCGGGTAGTTCTGGGAGGGGACGGGCGCGCGGAAGGCGGCCGATGGGATAGAATTGATGGCTGTGCCCGCGAACGTGTGCACAGGTGATCGGAAGCAGAGAGGAGGCCGGTCATGCCGAAGGACACAGGCAAGAAAGTCATTGCGAGGAATCGCAGGGCGCGCCACGACTATCACATCGAAGACACGTGGGAGGCCGGACTCGTACTCACCGGTACCGAGGTGAAATCGCTGCGCGAAGGCCGAGCATCGCTCACCGACGGTTTCGCCCTCATCTTCCAGAATGAAGCGTGGCTGGAGAACGTCTATATTCCCGAATACCTGCAGGGGACGTGGACGAATCACTCGGCCCGCCGTCGTCGTAAGCTGCTGCTCCACCGCGAGGAGATCCTCAGGATCTCGCAGAAAGTCAAGGAATCCGGCCGGACCCTGGTCCCGCTCGAGCTCTACTTCGACGGTTCACGCGTCAAGGTCGAGATCGCCCTGGCCCGCGGCAAGCGCGAATGGGATAAGCGTCAGGCACTGCGCGAAGCGCAGGACAAACGCGAAGCCGAACGCGCCATGAAGTCCAAGCAGTACCTGTAAGGGCCGGTCGATGGCGGGTGAGATCCCCGCCATCACCATCGTCTCTCGACTCCTTCGCCGAGGCGGTCCGAGCGTATCCGAGCACGCCCGGTCACATATTCGCGGAGTTCAGGGAATGCAATTGGCTCGGTCTGCGTTGTACGAGTATGCTGGAGTACCTGATCGGCGCCAGCAGCCGCCTCGGCGGATGAAACAGCTGATCAGTTTTGGTAACAGAATATGGGGATGATCGGTTTCGACGTCGGACACTGCGTCGGGAGAAGCGGGCCGAGAATGCAGAGTCATCTCGTTAATGTCCTCTGCAAAACAATAGGTGCTAAGTCTAACAACCGCACCGATTTCGCCCTCGCTGCCTGATAGAGCGCGAGCTGCGAATCCGTCAGCCTAGAGTTGCCTCTGCTCTAGATCCTGGCGTCGTTTAAGAGGCCACTGCTTCAGGCACATGTTGGGGGTGCCTGAGGGACTTTTACTCAACTCCGTTCGTTGGCTTACGTGTTCGTGCGATAGCCAGAACCTAAGACACTACTTCACGAACTGCGCCCGGAGAAGTCCTGACAATCTGCCGACGGACGCGGGTTCGATTCCCGCCATCTCCACGTGTCACAGCCCCGGATTCCGCAAGGATCCGGGGCTTTTCGCTGTCCGAAAGCCCCCGGACAAGCAACGTCGCCCCGTCGAAAGGACACCCTCGCCGAGGCGGCCAAACAGTTCCCCTCCCACCTGTCCCTTCGTCCTCCGTTGAGTTCAACTACCAGTGCGATACGGTGGATCCGAGTCCAAGGAGGAGACCGGCCCCGATGTTCTATCCGCCGCTGATCGGCTACCTCGTATTCGCCGTTGTCTGCGTCGTCCTCGTGCAGGTCATCCGCGGCGACCGCCTGCCCCGCAATCGTGCGATCGGGATCCGGTCAGCCAAGACGATGCGGTCCGACGCTGCGTGGCGGGCCGGTCACCGTGCGGCAGTTCCCATGCTTATCACCATCGGAATCATTGCCATCGGGTACGCGCTTGCGCTCTTGGGCGTTGAGTTCTTTGCCTGGCCGAAAGCAGTCGGAGATGTTCTCGCGGTCTCGGGGTGGCTGCTCATCCTCGGCCTCTTCATCCGAGTCTGGTTGACCGCGAACCGTGCGGCGCAGTCCGCGGACGACTGACCTCCCGCAGTCGCAGTCCGCAGCCGACTGACCCGCGCCCCGTCCGCCCGCGACCCGCCCACCAGGCAGGCACTCTTCCGGCCACTCGGCCGAGCACGATCAGCCATTGGGTGAAGGTTCCGCCTGCCCGAAACCGGAAGGATTGACAGAGTCAGACAGCAGCCATCTGCCGACCACGATCCTGTGGCCGAGCGCGGTGACTGCCCACTCCGATCCGGCAAGGATTCCCACCACTGATGATGAAGGCACTCATCGCGCTGGTGATCATCGTCGTCCAGATCATCGTCTCGACCCTGTGGCTGCGCCGCTTCGGACAGGGACCTCTGGAGAAACTGTGGCGCCTCGTCACCTGGGGTCGCGCGAAACATTCGGCGACGCACCGACATCAGCACCGCGACCAGCCGGGTGCGTTCACGAGTTCACGCGAATAACCTCTTCTTGGTACGGCGCGATGACCTCGCCGGAGATCCGCAGATCGAGGAGCAGGAAGGGTCGCTCATCAACCGGGCGGGTCTTCCACTCCTCGACGACGGCGAGATCGGCGAGGGACCGCACGGCGACTCCGTGTCCGCCGGCGGCCGTCGCGAGGGCTGCAAAATCGATCTCGTCGATGAGCATGGGGGACTTCTCCAGTCCCTTGAGCCCGTACAGGTTGACCTCGGCACCGTAGGCCGCATCGTTGAAGATCACAGCCATCCCGCGACCTCCGGCCACCCGGATCGCGGTATCGAGGTCGGACAGCGCCATGGCTCCGCCGCCGTCACCGCTGGTCAGCACGATCGTCGAGTCCGGGTTCGCACGGACGGCTCCGGCGACGCTGTGCCAGCCGAGCCCGATCGATTGGAAGGCGGTGCCGACCATCGCCAGTCGGTCTGGTGCGCTGGGCTCCCAGAACATGTTCGCCCAGGCGATGAAATGTCCGCCGTCGGAGACAACGACCCGATCCTCGGGCAGAACCTCGCCGAGGCGGTTCGCTGCTGCACGCGGATCGAGCCGACCGTCCTCGGCGAGCTCCGACCCGACGACGTAGGCGCGGTCGGCGGCGGTGTCGACGGAATCGTGCCAGCGCGTGGTCGCCCCGTCCGAAGTCCTCACGCCGTCGACACTCCCCGCCTTCAGCCGTTCCAGAAGCTCAGCGGCAGCAAGTCTCGCGTCGGCTCGGACGAACCCGCCGACTCGAGCATTCGTTGCGCGTTCGTCGGTGTCGATCTGCCATACCGTCGTCGAGGGGTGGAAGAGCTCGCCGAAACGCATCGTGAACTGGTTGAGCGAAGCACCGAAGACCACGGCCACATCGGCTTCGCGGATGCGTTCCATCGCGACCGGTGCGCCGAAGCCGCCGGCGATGCCCAGGTCGTGTTCGGTGGCCGGGAAGATATTGCGGCCCAGCGCGGTCGTCACGGTCAGGGCACCAGTGATGTCGACGAGTTCGCCGAGTTCGGTTTCGGCTCCGGCCAACCAGGCTCCGCGGCCAGCGAGCAGCAGCGGACGTTCTGCTCCGGCCAGGTCGGCCGCGAGGCGATCGAGAGCAGCATGAGCGAACTCGCCGTTCGGCGCCAGCGGTGTCGGACGGCTGGGCCCGGGAACGGCTGGGACATCACCGATCTCCAGAGTCGCGACGTCGTAGGGGATGGCCAGGACGACGGGCACCCGGTAGGTCAGGGCATGCTCGATGGCGGTCACGGTCGCGGCGGCGGCATCGACCCGCCCGACGGTGTAGGTGCGCACTCCCACTGCCGAGGCCATCGCGATCTGGTCGACGTCCCACGGCCGCGGACCGGACGTGGGCTCATCCCCGACGACGAGGACGAGGGGCACTCTGGCTTGGGCCGCCTCGGCGAGTGCGGTGAGCGTATTCGTGAACCCGGCGCCATAGGTCGTGGTGGCCGCGGCGATCCGCCCTGAAGTGCGGAAGTGGGCATCGGCGGCGACGACGGCGCCGGCTTCGTGGCGGACGGCCGTGTAGGTGGCGGAGGTGTCGCGCAGCAAAGCGTCGAGGAAGTAGGCGTTGCCGTTGCCCATGAGTCCGAAGACTTCGTCGATGTGGGCGGCAAGGGTGTGCGCGACGTGCGCGGAGGTATGAGCCATGGTTGGCCTTTCGCGAATGAGATATGGAAGTTCGATCCATATATGTCTCACACGCTGACCCGGCCACTGCGGCGAGTTCGGGGCGCTGCGGTTCAATCGAGCCCGGGCCCGGCGGCTTCGTGCCCCTTTTTCGGGCACCGGCTGATGTGCGCTCGCCCTGTTCGCCGATTCCCGGCGTCGCTGAGGGCGGCTCAGCCTGACTCTTCGAATATAGGCGACTGCGGCGTGAGGCACCAAGTCGGGTGCCGTCCCGACGCCCCAGAACTACCTGACGGCGGCCCAGATACCTCGCGCGAGGTTGCTGGGCCGCCGTCAGGTAGTAATTAGCGGTTGAGGCGGGCCTTCCAGGCGGACATGACCTCGGGCGGGGTCGGCTTCGATGCGAAGGACCCGACGAGGTATCCGACCAGCGAGGCGATGAGGCCGAGGTAGATCGCCGATTCGGCGTAGATGCCGGAGACGATCATGACGACCACGGTGGTCACGGCGCCGAGGATCATTCCGGCCATCACGCCGACGATCGTGCCGCGCTTGAACACGAGACCGCCGAGGATCGGGATGAACAGGCCTGCCACCAGCAGGTTGTACGCCACGGTGAGGGCCTCGACCACGCTGGGCATGATCATCGCGAGCACCAGCGTGACGACGCCGAGCCCGATGAGATAGATGCGCGAGTCGCGCACCTCGTCACCGGTCTCGCGGACCAGCGACCGCACGAGCGTCGACTTCGCACCGGAGCCGGAGCCGGCAACGCCCGACGCATTCGCCGAGGCGGCCGATCCACCCGTCGCTGCGCCGTCCGCAGCAACGCCGTCCGCCCCGGCTCCGTCAACCGCGGCACCCGAGCCCGCACCAACGTTGCCACCCGAATCAGGCACGATGTCCTTGCGGGCGAGGATCGGCTCGACGATGTCCTGACGGCACACGGTCGAGGCCGCCATGAGCGACCCCGACGCCGTCGACATCATCGCGGCCAGAGCAGCAGCGAGCACGATTCCGCCGAGCACCGGCGACATCGAGGCATCGACGACGGCGACGAACACATCGTCCTGAACCTCGATGCCGGGCACGATCTTCGTCGCGGCCATGCCGATGAGTGCTCCGGCCACGGCATAGAGCAGGCAGTAGACGCCGGCGGAGAAGCCGCCCCACCTGGCCACACCCGGGCTGCGGGCGGTGAACACGCGCTGCCAGATGTCCTGGCCGATGAGCAGGCCGAGGGTGTAGATGAGGATGTAGCCGAGGATCGCCTGCCAGCCGATGCCCACCGGTGAGGTGTGCGTTTCGGGCAGCGACGAGAACAGCTCGGAGAAGCCGCCGGATTTCGAGAGCACGAGCGGCAGCATGATGAGGAAGATGCCGATCGTCTGGATGAAGAACTGCACGAAGTCCGTCAGCGTGATCGACCACATGCCGCCGAGCATCGAATAGAGGATGACGATGCCGCCGCCGATGAGCACCGACCACACCTTGTTGAGGTCGAACAGGGCATGGAAGACCGTGGCGTAGGCGACCGTCGACGTCGTCGAGATCATCAGACCGTAGGCGGTCATGATCGCTCCGGACACGAATCGGGAACCCTTGCCGTAGCGGAGTTCGAGCATCTGCGAGACCGTGTAGATCTCGAGCTTCTGAATCTTCGGAGCGAAGAACAGTGAGAGCACGATGATGCCCAGACCGATCGACAGCACGAGCCACATTCCCGACAGCCCGGCGGTGTAGCCGAGACCCACACCGCCGATCGTCGACGCGCCGCCGAGGACGACGGCCGACATCGTGCCGGTGTACAGCAGCCCGCCGAGGCGACGGCCGGCGACGAGGAAGTCCTCCTGATTATGGGCCTTGAACCGGCCCCAGACTCCGAATCCCACCATGGCGGCGAGATAGATGATGACTACCAAAGAGTCCACAGCGACCCTTTCTGTTGGATCGGCTCAGTGACCGACGGTGATGTGAATGGCGGTGGGTACGGTGCGACCGAGCGCCTCGGCGATGGCCTGCGGCAGCGCGGAATCGATGTCCGCCTCGGCGATCGTCACCCCAGCCCCGCCCATGGACTGACCGAGCTTCGCGAAGTCCGGACGGGCGAGCCGGACGGCGAAGGGTTCGATGTCGCGATCGACCATCTGGCCCTCGATCTCCGCGTACCCACCGTTGTCGACGATGACGAAGGGAATTCCCAGTCCCAGCTCGGCCGCGGTCATGAGCTCCTGGATGGAGAACATGGCCGCACCGTCGCCGAGGATGCACACGACCGGTCGCGCAGGATCGGCGAGCTTCGCCCCGAGCGCGGCGGGAATGCCGTAGCCCAGGGTCGCGAATCCGGGCATGTACAGCAGCTGATCCGGCGTGCTCGCCGTCAGCGCGTGCACCGTGCCATCGTAGGTGACCTGCGAGGAGTCACCGGAGATGACGACGTTCGCTCCCGCACCGTCTTCGACGAGCCGGGTGACCCTGGCCCCGATCGCGTCGAAGTCGAAATCAGTGGCCCAGCTCTGCCGGATCCGGGTGACCCGATCGGCCCCGGATTCCCTCGCCGAGGCGGCCGATCCGTGCGAGTCGGACGAAGCCGTCCCGTTTTCCCTCGCCGAGGCGGCGGTGGCCGTTGCTGACTCGAGCGCGGTCATGAGCGCGGTGAGGAACTCCGCGGTGTCCGCGCAGGCGAGGATGTCACCGGGCAGGTTCTTATTCAGCTGGTCGGGGTCGATATCGCAGCGGATGACGGTCTGCCGGGCAGAGTCATCACGGACGCCGATGCTCGTCTGCGCACCGATGACTCCGCCCCAGAGGTCGGAGTCGGCCAGTTCGGATCCGAGCACGATGAGCACATCGGCGGCCGCGGATTCGGCCTGCACGCTGGGGAAGCGCACGTTCGAACCCAGAGACAGCGGATGCGTCTCGGACACGATGCCCTTGCCGTTGGCGGTCGTCGCCAGGGGAGCGTCGAGGGCCTCGATGAGACGGGCCACCTCGGCGTGTGCTCTCCTGGCACCGCCGCCGGCGATGACCAGCGGGCGCGTGGCCGCACTGATCGCCTCGGCGGCGCGGGCCACGACATGTTCATCGAGTCCGGGGCGGCGGCCCGCGAACGGGACCGGCACGCTGCCGTTCCATGCTCCCTCGAGTACGTCGAGGGGAACCTCGATGTGCACGGGTCCGGGACGGGCCGAGTCGAACATGGCGAACGCCTCGGCGACGGCCTGCGCAGCTCCTTCGGCGGTGCGGGTGCGCTGGGAGGACACGAGAAGGCGATTGAGGGCGCCCGAGGAGTCCTTCGTCTCGTGCAGCATTCCGACGTCTGCGCGCTCGAACCCGGTGGGCACACCGGGGGAGAGGATGAGCATCGGCCGGGACTCGGCATAGGCGGTCGCGGCGGCGGTGATGACGTTCGTCAGGCCCGGACCCGAGGTCGTGATGACGACCCCGGGCTTGCCGGAGACGAGGAAGTACCCGTCGGCCCCGTAGCCTGCTCCCTGCTCGTGGCGGGGAGTCACGGCACGGATCCCGAACTCCGGCAGATGCCGGTAGAACTCGAGATTATGGGTGCCGGGGATGCCGAAGATCGTGTCGACACCGTGGGCGGCCAGGGCGGCCACCACGGCACGACCGCCGTTGCGGACGGTGTTCTCGGTGCTCATGGTCAGACTCCGAGGGCGGTGCCGGACGGACCGGAGGGAGCAGTGACTCCGTTGTTCTCCGCCGCCCACAGGGACAGGACCTCGTAGCCGACATGGGCCGCGGCGAGTCCAGTGACCTCGGCATGGTCGTAGGCCGGGGCGACCTCGACGATCTCGGCGCCGACGACGTTGAGTCCCTGGAGGCCGCGGATCGAGTTGAGCAGCTCACGGCTGGTCATTCCACCTGCCTCGGGGGTGCCGGTGCCGGGTGCGGCCGCGGGGTCGAGGACGTCGATGTCGACGGACAGATAGACCGGAGCGTCGCCCAGGCGACCCCGCATCCGGGCGACGACGTCCTGGACGGAGGTGAACTGGTATTCGTCGCTGCGGATGATCTGGAAGCCGAGCACCTCATCGTCCTCGAGGTCCTTCTTCCCGTAGAGGGGACCGCGGATGCCGATGTGCATCGAGGCCGTCATATCGATGAGGCCCTCTTCGCTGGCGCGGCGGAAGGGAGTGCCGTGCGTGTAGGGCGCACCGAAGTAGGTGTCCCAGGTGTCCAGGTGCGCATCGAAGTGGAGGACGGCGATCTTGCCATGCGTCTTGTGCAGGGAGCGCAGGTTGGGCAGGGCCAGGGTGTGGTCACCACCGAGGGTGAGCAGCTTGGCCCCATCGGCGCGCATGGCGTCGGCGTTGGCTTCGACGGTGGTGATGGCCTCTTCGATGTCGAAAGGGTTGACGCCGAGGTCACCGCAGTCGGCGACCTGCTGCCAGGTGAACGGGTGGACGTTCGTGGCCTGGTTGTAGGGACGCAGCAGCTTCGAGGACTGGCGGATGTGAGCCGGTCCGAAACGGGCGCCGGGACGGTAGCTGACGCCGGCGTCGAAGGGGATGCCGATGACTTTGACGTCGATCTTCTCGCCGGGGCGCTCGGCTTCGACCTCGTCGATGCGCGGCAGCAGTCCGAACGTCGGGGGTCCTGCGTAGCGGGGTGTCTTGCTATAGTCGGCTGGGCCGAGCGGCTGAGACGTCACTGGCTTTCTCCTTCGTCGTGGCGGTTGACCGGATCCGGGCGGGCCGGTGGTCGTGCCCTCAGCCTAGGACGTGGCTCACACAACACCGATATCCAGAGCGGCGTATTTGACACCGCTGCTATCCAGATTGGATAGAATTAGGTGCATGGTCACCTTGGAACAGATCTGGTCACGCACCGAACTCGCTCTCGACGTCATCGTCGATTCGCCGACGGCTGCGGACCAGGAGGTCACGATCGTCCATTCCTCGGAGCTGCCGGAGGTCGACGAATGGCTTGCCGGCGGTGAGGTGCTGCTGACGATCGGGGTCGGTCAGGACCTCGGCGGGGACACCGTCGGGGACTATGTGCGCCGGCTCAAGTCCGTGGGCGTCCATGCGCTCGGCATCGGTCTGGGCTCCGACCTTCCGTGGAAGCAGGTCCCGCCGAAGCTCATCGCCGCCGCGCAGGAGGAGGAGCTGGCGCTGTTCGGGGTGCCCGAGCCTGTTCCGTTCGTCGCCGTCGTCGATGCCTTCACCCGGATGCGCGAGGCGGAGACGAACCGAGAGCTGACCCGGGCGAGCAGCGCGGCTCGTCGTTTCGCGACCGCGTTGGCGGGTGTCGGCCCCGCGGCCCTGGTCGCCGACCTGGCGGAGACGCTGGAGGCGCCGGTTCGGTTCGTCTCGCCCACCGGCAGGGCGCTGAGCGGGGACGATGCCGAAGAAGACGTGCGTTCGGCGCTCATCGAGGAGTCATTGAAACCGACTTCGGGGCCTCGTCTGATTCGCACCGGTGCGCGAATCGTCGAGGCCGTTCCGGTCGGGGGTGACCATCCGCTCGGGTGGATTCTCACCCCCGCCGAGGCGGCCGGATCTCCGAAGACGCGTGCCCTGCTGCTGTCGACCGCTTCGGCCCTGTTGGCGATGACGTTGGCAGACCTGCCCGTTCCCTCCGGTGGTGCACCGCTGTTCGACACCGACCTGAGCGAGGTTGAGGCGCGCGAGGAGTGGACTCGGGTGACGGGTCTGGCACCGGTGGCGACCGTCGGGATGCACATCTTCGGCGGGGTCCGCGGGGACTCGGCTGAACGCCTCATCGCCGATATCGTCGGTCGGAGTCTGCTCACCCGCTCCGGTTCGCTGCTCGGGGTCGTCGGTGCGCAGGAGGCCGGGGTCGATGAGCTGGTGACGAAGGCCGCCGAGGTCACCGGCCTGGACGCGCTTGCGCAGAAGAGGCTGCCGCTGGAACAGCTCCATCACACGTGGATGCTGTGGCGGACGCAGCATGAGTCCGAGGCCTCCGAGGTCAAGGCCCTGCTGTCCGCAGTCGATGAGGAGGCTGCCGACCGATTCGTCGAGCGCATCCTCGGCGGGCTCTTTCGGGCCCGCGGCGGCCAGGAGCTGTTGGAGACCCTGCGGGTCTTCATCGCCGCGTCCGGGGCGCGGGAGCGCATCGCCGCCGAGCTGGGAGTCCACCGGCACACGGTGCGGGCGCGGTTGGCGAAGATCGAGAAGCTGCTCGGCCGCGACCTCAGCCGCGCCGAAACGCGGCAGGCGGTGTCGATGGCCCTCGAGCTTGCCGAACTCTAGGCGTCGCTCTCACCGACTGCTCGGCACAGTGTTCTGTGCGGCTGTGCCCGCTGACTACTCCGCGAAGTGTTCGACGCGGAAGCGTTCGGCAATCTCGAGCACCCGGGCGAGAGCCTCGTCTTCACCGATGCTGATACGCACTCCGGTACCGAGATTGCGCACCGCTACGGCTTGTTCGACACACGCGTCTTCGAAGGCATCGGATTTCTCGCCCAGCGGCAGCCACACATAGTTCGCCTGTGCCTCGGGCACATCCCAGCCTTGTTCGCGCAGCGCAGCTGCGAAGGCATCGCGGGTCTGTGCGATTTCGCCGGCCCGCTCGATGACCTCATCCCAGTGTTTGAGGGATTCGAGGGCGGCAGTCTGGCTGAGGTCGGTGACGCCGAAGGGGATGACGGCCTTGAGGAGCCCCTCGATGACCGGCGGATGGGCGACGGCGTAGCCGACGCGCAGTCCGGCGAGTCCGTGCGCCTTGGAGAAGGTGCGGAGCAGAACGAGATTCGGATAGTCGCGGACGAGACTCAGTCCATCGGCTCGGCCGGGTGCGGTGGCGAACTCCCAGTACGCTTCGTCGAGGGCGACGAGGACGTGGGCGGGCACCTTGTCGAAGAATGCGCGGACCTCGTCATCGCGCAGCACCGGTCCGGTCGGATTGTTCGGTGAGCAGAGGATGATGAAGCTGGTGCGATCGGTGATCGCCTCAGCCATCGCATCGAGGTCGTGGCGCCCGTCCGCTGTCAGCGGCACCTCGTGGCGAGTCGAACCGACGAGACCGGTGGTCTGCGGATACATCTCGAACGACGGCCACGGATAGATCGCCTCGGTGGTGGCGTCCGACGTGATCTGGGTCAGTGCGACGAGCAGTTCGCTGGCACCGGTGGTGACGACGAGCTGATCCAGCCCGACACCGAGGCGGTCGGCCAGTCCCTCACGCAGAGCCCGCGCCGCATCGTCGGGGTAGAGCGCGGGGTTCGTCGCATGAGCGACCATGGCGTCGAGGACGGCCGGCAGAGGGGGCAGAAAATTCTCGTTCGAGGAGAGCTTGAATGACTCGAGACCGTCGACCTGGCGCGGAGGTTTGCCCGGAATATACGGCGGGAAGGTCTCCAGGGCGGGCCGCAGACGGGGTGCGGCTGTGGTGGAGGCAGAAGCTGAGGCGGCGGAGTCGGAGTCGGTCATGGACTCATGATGTCACAGGGCATCACCGCCGCCACCACTCGCTGGGGTGGTCAGGTTCCTGCGCTGTCGATCACCAGGGTTTCTCCGGGGTCGACCGGCCTCCGTCGCCGCCGGGGCCCTGCTGACGCTGGTGCCGTTCGGAGTCCTCACGGCGCTTCTCCAACTCGTCGCGCTTCTTCTCGCGTTCGGACTTGCCCGAGGAATCGTCCGGCTTCTCCTCCTCGCCGGATTCCTGGCCCTCGTCTCCGGAGGATTTCTCGTCCCCGGAGTCCTGGTCCTGCGAATCCTTGTCATCGGACTCGCTGTCGTCGGTTCCCTCTTCCTTGGTCTTCTCGCCCTGCTTCTTGTCTTCGACGCGTTCCTTCGCCTGGTTGCTCTTCTGCTTCTCTTCGCTCTTCTTCGGCTGACATTCCTCGGGAGCGTCTTCGAGGGTCTTCAGCGAACGGTCGTAGAGTTCCTGCGATTGGTCGGGGTCCTGCGAGGCGATCTGATCCGCCTGCTTCTCATAGACGTAGGACAGGTTGATCCGCACAGCGCATTCGGCCGAGGTCGGAGCGATCTCCAGAGCGGATTCGAGATCGGTCTGGGCGGCATCGAAGTCGCCGACGGCGGCCTCGGCGGTGCCGCGGTTGAAGTAGCCGATATGGCGCTGGAACGGGCTGACCTTGAGGAACGCCGTCGCTGCTTTCTTCGCACCGGGGAAGTCATTCGAGGTGTATCGGACCTGCGAAGCGGTTCCGAAGTAGGTGGCCATCGCGATATAGCCGAACATCAGGGCGAAGATGGTGCCGAGGACGAGGTTGATCTTCGTGATCCGGCGCAGCCGTGACCACAGACTCTTCACGCGGTTCATCGCGGACCTCCCTGGTGGGGCACCGATGGGTGAGGCGACGGCGGATGGGGGACCGCCTGCTGAGGCGCCTGCTGGTAGGGCCCCGGACCACCGGGACCAGCCGGACCACCGGGACCAGCCGGACCACCGGGACCGCTGGGGCCCCATGGACCGGGCGGGCCGCCTCGGCGCGGGCGCTTCGGGGTGATCGCCTTGAGGCGCAGATATTCGCGGACTCCGAAGACGAGCTCCACGGCGATCCATGCGAAGACGAGGATGAGCGGAACCCAATAGTATTCGTCGACGGTGACCCGGCCGTCCTTCTTCACCAGGGCCTGATCGTATTTCGGGGCGGTGTAGACGCTGGAGATCGGACCGTTGCCGTCGCGGTGGTGGTAGTCGACTCCGAGGTCCGAGGCGATCTGGCGCAGGTTGCCCTCGTCGATCTTCGAGACCCCAGGGTTGCCGTTGCGGTCCTGGATGTATTCGGACGGTGACTGATCGTCGTTGGGGTCATCGGGGTCGCCGATCCCCGGGGCATTGCCGGGATCGCCGACGCCGGACCCGTAACCGAACGGCTGGCTGTCGCGCATCTTCCCACCTTGCTGGGTGCCGTATCCGAAGACGGCTCCGCTGTCGATGCGGGAGGCGAAGGGCGACCATGATTCCGGATTCTCCGATACGGTCTGCTCACCGTCTCCGAAGTAGAACACGACGTTCTTGTTCTCAGGACGATCCTCATCGTTCGAGGTCATCCGCTTGTCGAGCTCCTCACCGGCCTCGGTGATCGATGATCCCCTGGAGTTCATCGACGATTCGGGCTCGAGCACGTCGACGGCGGAGGCGAAGGCGGCGTGATCGGTCGTCAGCGGCATCACGGTGGCCGCGGTCGAGGCGAAAGTGATGATGCTCATCCGAGTGCCGGGGAAGGCATCGGCGAGTTCGAGCATGTCCTTCTTGACCCCTTCGAGGCGGGTGCTGTCCCCGTCGAAGTCCTCGGCGGCCATCGACGTCGTGACATCGACGACGAAGTACACATCGGCTCGTGCCTCGTATTCTTCGGTCGATGACTTGATCGGAATGCCGGGGCGCGCCAGCGCGAGCGCGAGCACGCCGACGACACCCATGCGGGCGAACCACTTCCAGCGTGCTCCGTCGCCGAGGATGGCCGGAATGATGCACACGGTGAGCAGGGAGAGGACGATGAAGCCCCAGCCGAACCAGGTGAAGACGGGATCGAAGATCATGATTTCGTCCTCCATGCCAGCACGAACACTCCGGCCAGGCCGAAGACGGCGATTCCGAGCGGAACCACCGGCATATCGTGGACGATCGTGTACGAATGTCCGGGGGTGTTCTCAGCTTCCTGGCTCTGGATCTCCTCGACGATGCGGTCGATCGTCGACGCCGAACCCATATCGAACTGTTCGCCGCCGGTGCGGTCGGACACGGAACGCAGCTCCTTCGTCTGAGTGGTCGTCAGCACCGAGGGAGGGGAGAGGCTGTAGACGCGGACCTTCGCGTCGACGGCGATATCGGCGGCTTCGTTGAGTTCGAAGAGCGGTTGTCCGGCGAGCATATTGTCCGTGGCGAAGATAATCGACCGGGACCGGTCCTCGTCCTGGCGGTCGAAGTTGTCCACGCAGCTGACGAGTCCGTCGCCGATGAGCGAGGAGCCGCCGATGTTCGGGGGCGAGGTCGACCATGAGTAGTCGGTGCCTTCGGCGCCCCAGGTGCGGAACCCCTCCTCGGCTTCGGCGAGGTAGTTCTGGACCATGTCGTAGTCGTCGGTGAGCGGGAACGCGGAGACCGCGGTGGCGTTGAAGACGGTGAGGCCGATGCGTTCGCCGTCGAAGCGGTCGACGAGCTCCTGATAGGACTCGAGCAGATCGGCATCGTAGCCGAGCATCGACCCGGACACGTCGAGGCAGAGCATGACATCGCGCATCTTCCGCTCCGGGTTGACCGTCTCCACCCAGGCCGGGCGTGCGATTCCCGCCAACGCGGAGAGCCCGGTGAGGACGATGACGCCGAGGAGGGCGACCGTGGTCACCAGTCGCCTGCGCATGGCCCTGCGGAAGCTCGGGAGGCTCGTCATCCGTCCGCTGTGGGCGACGGCCAGCGAGGACTCCGTCGATTTCGGACGGCGGAAGAAGAAGACTGCGGCCGCGGCGAGGGCGAGCAGGATGAGCGCCAGCCACCAGAACATCAGGACCATCGCGCCACCAGCTTCCGCGCCTCGGT
Source organism: Brevibacterium pigmentatum (assembly GCF_011617465.1). NCBI lineage: Bacteria > Bacillati > Actinomycetota > Actinomycetes > Micrococcales > Brevibacteriaceae > Brevibacterium > Brevibacterium pigmentatum. The sequence continues at coordinate 2,758,214 of NZ_CP050153.1, read as the reverse complement.
GATCTGCGGCTGCAGACCGGACGGCTCCGCTTCGGCGAATTCCGCCTCGTAGAGACCGAGCAGGCAGTCGGCGAGGTCGTCGAGGCCGGCGACGGCTGCATCACGGTAGGTCAGGTGTTCGGCTTTGACGCCCCAGGCATCATGGGCGAATTCGCGCACGATCGTCGCCAGCTGCTGTGCCGATTCGCGCACATCCGCAGCCTCCCCGCTCAAGCCCGACTCCACTGCGCTGATGCGGGAGAGGTAGGTGCTGCGTACGGGGATCGGGATGCGCGGCCCCTCCGACGGGGTGGCTCCGGCCGCGGCGCGGAAGAGCGGGGCGAAGAGGTTCCCGAGCGCCAGCAGCAGCACGAAGCAGGCCGCCACGTACCATGCCGGCGAGACCTCCAGGGGGCCGATGAGCTCAGCGGGGCCCACGGCGGTGCCTCAGCAGAAGAGTGTGGAGCCGGCCGAGGGCCGACTTCGGGTGGTCGATTTCGATGTGGGCGATGCCCAGCTTCGCGAGAAGGTCGATGCGCTGTTGACGGCGGGCCGCCTCGGCGAGTGCGAATTCCTGTCTTACCTCGGGTTTCGTCATCACCGAGGTGGGCAGTCCGTGTTCGGGTCGGGCGACGTCGAACGGCGCCGAGGCGGCCGGCAGGCCCGCGAGGTCCGCGTCGGTGATCGTGATCCACAGGACCTCGTGCTGGGCACGGAGCCGACGGATCGTCGCTTCGGCTTCCGGTCCCAGCGGAGCTTGGTCGGAGATGACGACGAGCAGCATCCGATGGTTGATATGACTGGTGATCCACTGCAGCTGGGTGTTGATCGACCCAGGAGAGGTGCTGCCGGATTCGGCGAGGATCTGCTGCAGGAGGTGTTCGAGGTGGGCCTCGCTGCCCTTCCTGGGGGAGGCGGTGGTGTGGTCGGCATGTCCGTGGATGAGCATGACGTCGTCGGCGTGGCGGACGGCGAGGTAGCCGACCATCCCGGCCATGAGGATGGCCAGGTGGCGTTTGTCGGCGCCGGCGGAGGTCACGGCGTCGAAGTTCCTCGAGGTGTCGACGACGAGCCCGAGGATGTGCCGGCGGTGGGCGACATAGCGTTTGACCAGAGGCTCGGTATGCCTGGCCGTGGCCTTCCAGTCGATGTCGCGGATCTCGTCACCGGGGATGTAGTCGCGCAGATCGTCGAAGTCGAGGCTGTGGCCGTGGAAGACCGAGGAGTAGTCGCCGTCGAGCAGGCGCCGCGTCCGCCTGTGGGCGTGGATGGTCATCCGCGCCTTGATGCGATTGAGCAGGACAGTCATCGAAATCGCCGATCAGGGGGTGGGCACGGCCATGAGGAGGGCATCGACGATCTGTGCGCTCGTGATGTTCTCGGCGGCGGCTTCGAAGTTGAGCTGGATGCGGTGGGCGAGCACTCGGTGGGCGAGGTCCTTGATGTCTTCGGGGATGACGTAGTTGCGGCCGCGGATCATCGCCAGTGCCCGTCCGGCGTTCGTGAACGCGATGGAGGCGCGCGGGCTGGCGCCGTATTCGATGAACGGGGCGAAGCGGCCGAGGTACTTCGTCGTATTGCGGGTGGCGTGGACGAGTTCGACGAGATAGCGGGTGATGGCCGGGTCGATGTAGACGGTGCGGGCATAGCTCTGCATGGTCACGACATCGTCGAGCGTGCAGGCCGGATCGGGCACCGACTCCTTGTCGAAGACCCCGGAGTCGAGACGGGAGAGGATCTCGATCTCCTCGCCGGGGTTCGGGTGGGTGAGCAGATCCTTGATCATGAACCGGTCGAGCTGAGCCTCGGGCAGCTGGTAGGTGCCCTCCTGTTCGATCGGGTTCTGCGTGGCCATGACGAGGAAGGGGCGGGGGAGTTCGAAGCGTTTGCCGCCGATCGTCGTCTGCTTCTCCTGCATGGCTTCGAGCATCGCCGACTGGGTCTTCGCCGACGACCTGTTGATCTCGTCGAGGAGGACGATGTTCGCATGCACCGGACCGAGCACGGTGTTGAACGACCCTTCGTGCGCGTTGTAGATCTGCGAGCCGATGATGTCGGCCGGCAGCAGATCGGGGGTGCACTGGATGCGCGAGAACTTTCCGTCCACGGCATTGGCCAGAGCGGCAGCCGCCGTGGTCTTCGCCAGCCCGGGCACGCTCTCGAGCAGGAGGTGTCCGCTGGAGAGGAGTCCGATGAGCAGTGATTCGCGCAGTCGCTGCTGCCCGACGACGAAATGGTCGAGGTAGGACTCCAGGGCCTTGAGGATCGTCTGTGCGTGTGCGATCTCCTGCGTGTTCGCCGGTGCCGTTGCCGTCATGGTCCCTCAGTCTCTCGGTGTCACCGGTTCCTCGGTGCCACGTGTCTTGCGGTGTCACTGTGGTCGTCAGTCACGCAGTGCGGTGCGTTTCTGTGGTCTCCAGCATATTGGCTGGCACTGACACGCAACAGCCGAGAACGTTGCAGTGCTGACACACTTCGACCGCGTCCCGGTCTGCTCCCGCCGGCCAGCCACCCTCCGTTCACGGCGGGGCCATCTCATGTCAGGACCGAGCTGTAGCGTCGGTGGGACCGACAGACAGATGGGAGGAGGTGCTGTGATGATCGCCTCCGCTGCGACGTGACCGGCACCGCATGGAGGAGGTCGAAATCGTCGATCGAGGGTTTCGCGACATGCCCACAGGCAAAAATTTTTCCTGTGGAAAGCGGTGGAAAACGGAGGTGGAGAATGGGTCGAAAATCGGCTCGGAAGCCGCCGATGCCAGCGTCCGCGCAGGTGATCGAACTACACGAGTGTCGTTCACAGCCTGTGGACGATTGTGGACGGTGATGACACAGGGTGTGGAACCTTCAAATGACACTGGTGTAACACTGGATATAGGGGTAGGGTCTAACCAGAACACAACATCTAGTGGTCACCCCTGAGCCTGCGCCTCGTGATATTCATCATGATCGAGCAGTTGACGGGACACGGTCACAGCCATCAGAATGCCGAACTGCACAGCAGAATGAAGGAGTCGTCATGATCACCGTGTACACCAAGCCAGCTTGCGTCCAGTGCAACGCCACCTACCGTGCTCTCGACGCCAAGGGCCTGAAGTACAAGTCGGTCGATCTCAGCGTCGACGAGAACGCCCTCGATGTCGTCAAGGCGATGGGCTACATGCAGGCTCCCGTCGTCGTGACCGACAACGACCACTGGTCGGGCTTCCGTCCGGACAAGATCGCCACCCTGACCGGCGAACAGTCTGCGTCCGTCGTGGCCTGACAATGCTTCTGGTCTACTTCTCCGCCAACTCCGAGTACACGCACCGCTTCGTTGCGAAGCTGCATCACCCGGCAGTGCGGCTGCCGACGTTGACCAAGGAGCCGACGCTGCGAGTGGATGAGCCATTCGTTCTCGTCACCCCCACCTACGGGGCCGGTCGCAATCGCGGGGCCGTTCCCAAGCAAGTCATCAAATTCCTCAATGTCGAAGAGAACCGGCGCCATCTGCTCGGCGTCATCGGCGCCGGAAACACCAACTTCGGCGAGGACTTCTGCCGAGCGGCCGTCAAGGTCGCGGCAAAGTGCCAAGTACCCCTCATGTATCGAGTCGAACTCCTGGGCACTCAGGAGGATGTCGACGCTGTAAACCAAGGATTGGACAAACTGTGCGCGAGCTCGCTGAAGACCGCAATGTAGAGGACATCATCCGCGAAGAGACGGATCTGGATTACCACGCGCTCAACGCGATGCTGAACCTGTACGACGAGGACGGCAGGATCCAGTTCGAGCGTGACAAGCAGGCTGCCCGGCAGTACTTCCTGCAGCACGTGAACAACAACACCGTCTTCTTCCACAACCTCAAGGAGAAGCTCGACTACCTCGTCGAGAAAGACTATTACGAGCCCGAGGTCCTCGAGCAGTATTCCTTCGAGTTCATCGAGCAGCTGTCGACGCGCGCCTACGATCAGAAGTTCCGCTTCCAGACCTTCCTCGGCGCCTTCAAGTTCTACACCTCCTACACGCTGAAGACCTTCGACGGAAAGCGCTACCTCGAACGCTTCGAGGACCGCGTCGTCATGGTCGCTCTCTTCCTGGCGCGCGGAGACGAGGCGCTGGCCACCCAGCTCGTCGACGAGATCATCTCCGGTCGCTTCCAGCCGGCCACCCCGACGTTCCTCAACGCCGGCAAGAGGCAGCGCGGTGAGCTCGTCTCCTGCTTCCTGCTGCGCATCGAAGACAATATGGAGTCGATCGGCCGCTCCATCAACTCCGCTCTGCAGCTGTCCAAGCGCGGCGGCGGTGTGGCCTTCGCGCTGACGAACATCCGTGAGTCCGGTGCCCCGATCAAGAAGATCGAGAACCAGTCCTCCGGCGTCATCCCCGTCATGAAGCTGCTCGAGGACTCGTTCTCCTACGCCAATCAGCTCGGAGCCCGTCAGGGTGCTGGTGCCGTGTACCTGCACGCCCACCACCCCGACATCTACAACTTCCTCGACACCAAGCGCGAGAACGCCGACGAGAAGATCCGGATCAAGACCCTGTCCCTGGGCGTTGTGATCCCGGACATCACCTTCGAACTGGCCAAGCGCAACGAGGATATGTACCTCTTCAGCCCCTACGACGTCGAGCGCGTCTACGGTGTGCCCTTCTCCGACATCAACGTCACCGAGAAGTACACCGAGATGGTCGACAACGCGGCGATCAAGAAGAAGAAGATCAACGCCCGCGAGTTCTTCCAGACTCTGGCCGAGATCCAGTTCGAGTCCGGCTACCCGTACGTGATGTTCGAGGACACCGTCAACAAGGCGAACCCGATCGACGGCAAGATCATCATGTCCAACCTGTGTTCGGAGATCCTCCAGGTCTCCGAACCCAGCAAGTACGACGATGACCTCGGCTACGACGTCGTCGGCAAGGACATCTCCTGCAACCTCGGTTCGCTCAACATCGCTCTGACGATGGACTCGAGCAACTTCGGTCAGACCATCGAGACCGCGATCCGCGGGCTCACTGCCGTCGCCGAGACCTCGGATATCCAGTCCGTGCCCTCGATCGCCCGCGGCAACGACATGTCGCACGCCATCGGTCTGGGACAGATGAATCTCCACGGCTACCTGGCTCGGGAGCACATCTACTACGGTTCCGATGAGGGTCTGGACTTCACGAACATGTATTTCTACACCGTCGCCTACCACTGCGTGCGGGCGTCGATGGAGATCGCGAAGGAGCGCGGTGAGACCTTCGCCGGCTTCGAGCGTTCGAAGTACGCCACCGGCGAATACTTCGACAAGTACACCGACGAGGTCTGGCAGCCGCGCACGGCTCGGGTGGCCGAGCTGTTCTCGGAAGCCAACGTGCACATCCCGACTCAGGATGACTGGCGCGAGCTCAAGGCCGCTGTTGCCGAGCACGGCATCTACAACCAGAACCTCCAGGCGGTGCCGCCGACCGGTTCGATCTCGTACATCAACAACTCGACCTCGTCGATCCACCCGGTGGCTTCGAAGATCGAAATCCGCAAGGAGGGCAAGGTCGGTCGCGTGTACTACCCGGCCCCCTTCATGGACAACGACAACCTGAAGTACTACCAGGATGCCTACGAGATCGGCTACGAGAAGATCATCGACACGTACGCCGAGGCCACGAAGCACGTGGACCAGGGCCTGTCGCTCACGCTGTTCTTCATGGACACCGCCACCACACGTGACATCAACAAGGCGCAGATCTACGCCTGGCGCAAGGGAATCAAGACCATCTACTACATCCGGCTCCGGCAGCTCGCTCTGGAGGGCACGGAGGTCGAAGGCTGCGTCTCCTGCATGCTCTGATCAATGGAATCGGCGGATCGATGTGAATCGGTCCGCCGGCTTCATGCGGGCCCCACGCCACCGGCCGGGCGCGCATTTGACTTTCGTCTGCCGTGCAGACACTCGCGCAGACAAATCGTACTCACGACGAACAGCACTTTGGGAAGAGAGAAAGCGTTGGAGAATCTGACTCTGGCATCGCACGTCGATGCCATCAACTGGAACCGCGTCGTCGATCCGATCGATGATGAGGTCTGGGACCGCCTGACCGGCAACTTCTGGCTGCCGGAGAAGGTCCCGCTGAGCAACGACATCCAGTCCTGGGCGACTCTGACCGACGATGAGAAGACGCTGACGATGCGCGTCTTCACCGGTCTGACCCTGCTCGACACGATCCAGGGCACCGTCGGTGCGATCTCGCTCATCCCGGACGCGGTGACCCCGCACGAAGAGGCAGTGCTGACGAACATCGCGTTCATGGAGAGCGTGCACGCGAAGTCGTACTCCTCGATCTTCTCGACCCTGTGCTCGACGAAGGAGATCGACGAGGCCTTCCGCTGGTCGCGTGAGAACAAGTACCTGCAGTCCAAGGCCGATATCATCCTCAGCTACTACCGGGGTGACGATCCGCTCAAGCGCAAGGTCGCCTCGACGCTGCTCGAGTCCTTCCTCTTCTATTCCGGCTTCTACCTGCCGATGTACTGGTCGGCCCATGCGAAGCTGACGAACACGGCTGACCTCATTCGTCTGATCATCCGCGATGAGGCCGTGCACGGCTACTACATCGGCTACAAGTACCAGAGGGGTCTGGAGTCGCAGTCCGAGGAGCGCAAGCAGGAGCTCAAGGACTACACGATGAACCTCATGTTCGAGCTCTACGAGAATGAGGTCGCCTACACCCACGACATCTACGATCCGGTGGGGCTGTCAGAGGACTGCAAGATGTTCCTCCACTACAACGCCAACAAGGCGCTGATGAACCTCGGCTACGAAGCGATGTTCCCCAAGGAGGTCACGAAGGTCAATCCCGCGATCCTCGCGGCGCTCTCGCCCGGCAGCGATGAGAACCACGACTTCTTCTCCGGTTCGGGTTCGTCCTACGTCATCGGCAAGGCCGAGAACACCGAAGACGACGACTGGGACTTCTGAAACACTAGGTCAGCGGCCCATCCAAGCAGAAATGTTTGGGTGGGCCGCTTTTCTGCATTCACTCCCCAGCGGGGATCGAATCGCCGTCTGCCCACGTTTTGCCCATGTTTCGTTTTCGCGCCTCGTCGATTCGCTCGGCAACATCATCCACATCGGTGTCGAACAGATCCGAGTACACGTCCAAGGTCATGGCTGCGGAGGAGTGACCGAGCATGTTCTGCACGACCTTCACCGAAGCGCCAGCGGATACCGCAAACGATGCCGCGGAGTGGCGCAGATCGTGAAACACGAACCCCTCGTCAAGCTTGGCCTTCTTCCTCACAGACAGGAACCACGACTCCTGATTCTTCGGCTCAGCCAGATCGGGAATGAGCAGACCACCGGGAACAGCTTTCAGCGTGAGAGCTCGGAACCGATCGTGCATGAACTTCGGATACCCGACTGACCGTTCCCTGCTGTTCTTCGACACCTCGGCGCGAACCCGCACGCGCCGGTCCTCCAAGTCGACGTCCTCCGGCGTCAGGGTCGCGATCTCGCTCCACCGCAATCCCATGTATGCGGCAATGTAAATGACGAACCCGTACCGGCCGCGCTGAGCTCTCAAGTGGTGCTCATCGGCCGCCTGCGCCACCTTCTCTACCTGCTCATAGGTGAGGTATACGTTCTTCCGGTGAGTCGGCGACGGTAGGTTCTTGACACCGCTGGCGGGGTTGCGGGGGATCAGGTGATCGTCGACAGCCATCTGAAGAACTGCTTGGAGGACGTAGTGTGCCCTGCGTACGGTTCTGGCTGCTCGCTTCTCCGACAGCTTCGAAACCCACTCTCTGACGTTCGATCGGGATACCCCGTTCACGGGTAGTGCGCCGAACTGCGGGTAGATGTGAATACGCAACGCGGTCTCGTACACCCTTTTCGATGATTCCTTGGCGCTGACGGTTTTCAGCCAGTGCGTGCCCAGCTCTTCGACAGTGATCTTTCCCCTCGTCGGGTCCACGTAGGTGCCTTCAAGTTTCGACACTTCGACTGTGCTGAGGAAGATCTGGGCCTCGCGTTTCGTGCGGAACCCACGGCGATCTGTGGGTTTCCGGTCGGGCTTGGTGTACCGAACCCTGTACCGGCGCCCCTTCGCAGTCTCGTACGGTTCAATGCTGGCCATGGTGTCATCCTTGTCGTGCTGCCCCGATGAGTCGGAGCAGGTGCTTCTCGTGGGGGCGGAGGAACCGGAGACGGTCTTCAAGGACTTCCGGTGTCACCCATAGTTCGTCGGCCGCCTCAGAGGCTGTGTGGGCCCATTTGAAGACGTCGACGAGGGCATCCCAGTGAATGAGCTTCTGGGCTGTGAGTCGGCGTGCTGCTTGTTCTTCTCTCGGGTCGTCGCAGTTCGTGTGCCCGAGGTCAATGTGCGCTTGCTCGTGCTGGATGGCGCAGCGGCGCTCGACCTGCAGTAGATCTTGGTCGAGCCAGATGGCGTTGTTGCCGTTTGTGGCGGCTACTCGAGTGTCGTTGAACCTGGTGAAGTGCAGGACAACGCCGTCCCCGCGTTCACGTAGTTCTCTCCATGGATGGTGCATGACTCAAGACCATATGGGGAGGGGCTGACACGACGGACGTGGTTACCGATAGTTGCGTGAAGTTGCGCATAGTTCGGTGTTTCCCCTTGTTTCCCAATGTCCCGCCGTGTGACACTGAAGCCACGGAGCGATCGCCTGCCGGGGGTTCAACCCAGCACCTGTACATGCAGCGTAAGGCGGTCGCTTCGTTATATCTCAAGCAGCCATGGATGAAGAGATCTCGTTACCTCATTCCATGGGTGCATCTTCAGCCCGTATGTCGTGAGCTTATTCTTCTTCGGGCCCCTCCACATTGCCTGCGCCATGTTGCTTACATGCGAAGTGTCGACTCCATTTCTCGGATGCCCATTGAAGGCCGCGCCAATTCCACTCGCTACGAGATCTGCAAGCTGAAGGAGATCTTCGTCCTTTTTGGATCGCAGTTTCGCGCCATCAGGGAGACTGCCCCAATGGGCTGAGCAACTGGCGTCTTTCTTGATTCTCGATTCGAATTCCTCGAGAGTCTTTCGCTTGAATCGAATAGTGTGTTCAATCGTGATATCTGCAGAGGTTTGGCTTCGCGAAGCTACCCACGAGATTCGTTCGAGAAGATACTGATAAGTCTTGAGATATGCCTCGTCCTCGGACAGTGGAGTGAACGCTGAGAATTTGTACTTCTCACCTCCGAAGTTCATCTCCATCGTGACCTGATCGGCAAGGACTCGCTTGCAGGCCACGACAGAGACATAGCCCATGAAGCCGCTTGCCGATCCCATCATTTCTGAGACTTTTGATCGATGGTGCGACTTCAGCTTGCTCCAGTGCAGCAGATGCTCCGGCTTTCGGTTGGTCGCTGTCTTTAGCTCGACGAGGTGTTCTCGAGCGAGGTCAAGGCAGTAGTCAAAAACCAGAACCGCCGACATGATGAAGTAATCGCTCGACTTCTCTGACGGAGAGCGCTGGCCGGATTCGTCAACAAATGCGTGTAGCCGCTTGGGTCTACTCACTCCCAGTCCTCCGGATCTTGCGATTCCTCCCCACGCTGCTCCGACTCTTCCTTCTGCTGCTTGCCCCGGTTGGGTGCATCGTAGGCGGCAGTGTCCTCGCGCCCGGGTGGGGGAGTGAACAGTTCGTGCACGTTGTCGCCGGCGCCGTCGTTCACGGATTCGTGGTCGAGGTCTCCACGGGCACGGCCTCCGAATGAGCCGAGCCCGTCGTCCTCTGGTGCCGGACTCACTCCGGCGCGTTTGGTGGGGGTGGCGTTTCCACTGCCATCACCTGCTTTCGCGTTCGCTTCCGCCAACTGGCGGATGACTTCGTTCACAGCGGCACGCTGTGGAGCAGTGAGCGTGTCGGCCTCGGGCAGCGGCTCGAACTTCCCGTGGTGCTGGGGTAGTCCGGCCAGTTCCCGAAGCTCAGCCAGCGGTACACGGAGCACATAGGACAGTGCCTCGAGTGTTGCCGCCGATGCCTTGGCGGGGTGCTTGCCGTTGGTGTACACGGTCGCCGAGTAGTTCGACAACTGGTAGCCGGCGGCCTGCGCAAGGTCAGACATCTTCTGAGTAGAGATGTCCAGCTTCCGCTTTGCATCCGCTAGACGGTCGGAAAGATCGCTCACAACAATCACTTTCGGGCAGAGGGTGCAGTCGACACAAATCTACCCTTGCCACTACTGGCACGGAACTACAGGCCCGTAATTTCCTATGCCCTAGGGGGATATAAAGATTTTTCAGATTCGGGCTTGCCAAATCCTGGCAAGGCGCTATACGCTAGATATACCAACTAGGGAGGTGAAGATGAGATACAAGGTAGACCGCAGAGTCTTCAAGCAGTACCTGGCAGAGGTAGTCCAAGAGCTCGGATCTGAGCGCAAAGCAGCAATGCGGGCAGGCGTTTCACACACGCTCATTCAGTCACTCCGCCTCGGGCGGGAGACGACCAAAGACGGGCGCAGGATCCCCAAGACGCACGTGAACCTCTCGACCGCACGAAAGATCGAGAACGCGTGGAAGATCCCGATGGAAGTGTGTTTTTTGCCCGACAGACTAGACGATAGATCTAGCGATATGGCCGCATAGGGAGCCGACATGAACCAGGACAAAGAAAAGACCCCCGCCGGACAGGGCGAGGGCCACGACACCAGGAAGGTGAAACAAATGCCTAACGCCAATGATACCAGCCTCGTCGAGGTCATTGACGGGGAGCCGCGAGTCTCAACCACCACGATCGCAGATAAGACCGGGAACGGGCACCGCGGAGTCATCCAGCTCGTGAGAGCGAATCTCGCGGACCTTGAGAGCTTCGGAAGGGTCGCATTTGAAATTGCACCCCTCCAGACGGCCGGCGGAGTCCAGCGCCGAGAGGTCGCCCAGCTCAATGAGCAGCAGGGAACTCTGCTCATCACATACCTCAAGAACACCCCGAGCGTCCGAGAGCTCAAACTCAAGCTGGTCCAGGACTTCTACGCCATGCGACAGATGCTCATGGAACAGAACAAGACTCCCGCCCTCACCGAGGACGAAATCGTACTGCAGGCTCTGCAGATCACCAACCGCAAGGTGAAGGCTCTCGAAGCGAAGGTCGCCGAGGATGCGCCGAAGGTCGACTACGTGGACACGTTCGCCGCCGATGACGACAAGATCCTCTTTCGCACTGTCGCATCCAGCCTCGACATGACCGAGAAGGCGTTGCGACAGCTGCTGATCGCCAAAGGCTGGATCTATGCCGAAGAGACCACCCGCTGGTCGGAGAAGCGGCAAGAGAAGGTCAAGATCACGCGGTACTCGGAGTACTCGCACAAGAAGCTCTACTTCTATCGCCGACTTGAGAACGATGCCCCACGCTTCCGTGGCGAGGTCATGTGGACGCTCAAGATCACCCCGGCTGGAGCGTCAGCGATCGCCCGCCTCGTCAAGAACACGGAGGTTGCGGCATGAGCATCGACTACCGCAAAATCCCCACCTCAGTCGGCGACGTCATCAAGTCGTCCAATCAGTTCACGATCGCGAGCAAGAACCCTTCGCCGGAGGATGAGCCGGTCGCCCGATTGGCCACCTGGTCGAACGTCTTCGCGAACGGCGGAACCGTCAACCTCGAAGTGAACATCGACGGGACGCGAGTCGACCTGGCAGGGGTCAAGGTCGACGACAACATCGACGCGAGAGAAGCGCGAGAAGCCATGGACTTCGTTCTCGACGAATGGAACGAGGACCCCCGACGACACTGGCGTGCGCTCGTCGAAAAGCAGCGCGAGAGGGTCCTCGACTACGAGACGCGCCAGGCCGAAAAAAGCGCCGAGAAGGTCGCCCGCTATAAGGCCGGTGACTGGTCGTGACTGCTGTGTCGTTCGACTGCTGCGGAGCCTGCATCCCACTCGAGCCAGGCCAGACCGTGCAGGACGTCATCGACCTCCACACCATGACCTGCGACGAACGGCAACGCCTGCAGTTCCTCGCCACCTACGCCGACGACGCCAGACGAGACTTCTCAGTCATGTCCGACGTCAGCGTCCGCGACCTTAACCGCCACCCCGACAAGGACTGGCCACTGGAAATTAGCGGTGATGCCATCGCCCTCCATAAGGAGACCCACAAATGAAACCGCAAACAGGATTCCTCCTGATCACCACCGCCGTCGTGGTCCTCGGACTCGCATCCCTGACCCTGATCGGGGCCATGCAGTACCAGACGGACCGGAACAACCACCGCGGCACATTCGTCACAAACGACCACGTGACCAACTTCCCCTGGTCCCTACTCCCGGAGGACAAGCAATGAACCGCCTCCTCACTGACAAAGAAGTCGCCGAACAGATCGGTTACAGCGTCTACCAACTGCAAGCAGACCGGGCCCTCGACCGCGGAGACGGCGGAGATCGAGTACCCGCATGGATCGAAGTCGGCACCTCATGGAGACCTCGCGCCAGAGGTACACGTCAGTCCGCTGTCGACGCATGGCTCGACCGGCACGAAACGAAAGGAGCCGCAGCATGATGCACTTCAACGCGAAGACCGCGACCGTCAACTGCATTGACGGCGAACTCCACGTCGAGTTCCTCACCGTCAAAGGCAAACAGGTCACCGGTGTCCTCGCCGACGGTGCCGGGGAACAGTTCCTCAACGACGTCGAGGACGCAGTGCTCGAACAACAGCACGCACACGACCGTGGTGCGGCAGGCCCGTGGGATCCGGGACGTGCCGCATGAGTCGCCTACCCGTCCATCGCCGCCGGCGCATCGCCTGGATCTACACGCCGATCCTCGTGACCTCCATGGCCGCGTACTTCTACAGCTACACCCAAACCATCACCCTCAACGGCCTCGGCCTGCTCACCATGCTCACCGCATTCGCAGCCCTCGTCGCCATCACGAAGGAGTCAACACCATGGACCTCCTGAGAGCACGACCCGTTAGCCGGAACGAAGACGACGGCATGAACGCGGTCTACGAATGCCAGGCGTGCCTAGCGGTCGACAACCGCATCACAGACCCCTACGACATACCCGACCACATTCGATGCTCGCACTGTGGGTACTACGAAGAAAAGGACGAATCATGAAAGGCATCACCGGCAAACGCGTCGGCTACATCGACCCTGGTTCCGACCAGTGGATGCAGTACATGACTGCCAGCAAGATCGCAGCCGTCGTGGGTCACTCACCGTACGAATCGCGGTTCTCGCTGTGGCACCGCATGAACGGTACCGTTCCCGCGCAGGTCGAGAACGACGAACTGCAGCGAGGAGCCCTTCTTGAACCGGCAGTCTGCGAATGGTGGGCATCAATGCACCCGGACGCGAAACTCTACCGCTCGCCCATGTACCGGCACCCACTGTGGGAATGGGTGGCCGCAACACCTGACCGGATCGTCCGCTACGGAGACGGACGCGAACCCGAACTCCTCGAAGCCAAGACTGCGAACAACTCGTGGGAGTGGGGCGAAGATGGCACGGACGAGATCCCGCCGTACTACTACGACCAGGTGATCTGGCAGCTCGGCGTTTTCGGGCTCGAGGTCTGCCACGTCGCGGCGCTGTTCTCTGGCCTGCAGTTCAAGGCGTATCGGGTCGAGTTCAACGCCGACTATTTTGCCCGTCTGGTGGGGGAGGGGCGTGTGTTCATGGAGTCCCTGTGGGCTGGTGAGAAGCCGTCCATTGATGCTCTCGATGGGCACATGGAGACCTATGTCGCTATTCGCTACCTCCACCCGGATATCGAACTCGAAGAGGTGGAAGTGCCGTTCAGGCTCGCGCTCGCCGTGCAGGACGCGGTGCTCGACAAGGAGTCACTGGAGCGTCGCACGAACCTCCTGAAGATCCAACTCACTGACCTCATGGGGGGCGCGAAAGACGCCCTGTTCGAGGGACACAAGATCGCCCGCAGGCAAGCACGCGGAGACGGCACACCGTATGTCGTGTTCCCGCCCAGCCTCAAATCGATCGACTTCACCGAATCCACCGCTATCACAGAAGGAAGTGCAGCAGCATGAACCAGCAGAATCCCGGCACCAGCATGGTGCAGGCAGTCCAGCAGACCATGAAGGCATACAAGGGTGAACTTGTGTCCACCCTCCCCAGCCACCTGCAGGAGAAGGGCGCGGGCTGGATGTCGTCAGCGCTCGCTTCAATCCGCCGCAACCCGCAACTGTTGCAGGCCGCCGCTGAGTCGCCGCACACACTCATCAACGCACTGTCCGAGGCGGCGCAGAAGGGACTCCAGCCGGGAACCGAGGAGTACTACCTCACCCCGAGGAAGAACAAGGGCCGCAACGAGATCCTTGGCATCACCGGCTACCAGGGTGAGATCGAGCTCATGTACCGGGCCGGTGCCGTGTCCTCCGTGATCGTTGAGACTGTGCATGCGAACGACAAGTTCGACTACGTGCCGGGCAGAGACGCGAAACCGATCCATGAAATCGACTGGATGGCCAGCGACCGCGGAGAACTGAGACTCGCATACGCCTACGCACTGATGAAAGACGGCGCCGTGTCCAAGGTTGTCATCGTCAATCAGGAACGAATCAAACGGGCGAAAGCATCCTCACAGGGCGCGGATTCGAAGTACTCACCGTGGATGAACGACCCTGCAGCCATGTGGGCCAAGACTGCCGCGCACGACCTTGCCAAGTGGGTGCCCACCTCTTCCGAATACGTGCGAGAACAGTTGCGGGCAGAACGTGACGTGGCGGCAGAAGAACCCGTCCCCCCGCAGCCTCCGGTAGCGCCCCCGCAATCTCCCGCACCCCAGCAGGTGCAGGATGAACCGTTCCCGAACGATGACGAATACGTCGAAGGTGAACTCGTTGACGCTGACGGCGTGATCCAGGGACAGGGGGCCTGAGCATGGCAGGCGAAACAGTCATCACAGTGGTCGGCAACCTCACGAGCGATCCGGAACTGCGCTTCACTCCGAACGGAGCCGCGGTCTCGAACTTCACTGTCGCATCCACGCCGCGGATCTTCGACCGGCAACGCAACGAGTTCGTCGACGGCGAGACCCTATTCCTCCGCTGCTCGGCATGGAAAGAGCTCGGCGAGAACAGTGCGGAATCACTACAGCGCGGAACTCGCGTCATCGTGCAGGGCCGCCTCAAGTCCCGTTCGTTCGAGACGAAGGAAGGCGAGAAGCGCACCGTCATGGAACTCGACGTCGACGAGGTGGGACCATCCCTTCGCCGTGCGACTGCCGTTGTCACGAAGACTCAAGGCGGCGGAGGTTCCAGCGGTCAGCAGTCCGGCGGGAACTTCGGTGGACAGCAGTCCCAGCAGGGAGGCGGTTGGGGCAACCAGCAGCAGGCGCAACAATCACCAGCGTGGGGGAGTAACCCGGGAGCAGCCGATGCAGACCTTCCGCCATTCTGACGACTGGGAGGGAGCGGTCTGTGCCCAGTTGGGGGCGGAGGTGGCAGACGAATTGTTCTTCCCCTCCACCCCCGACCGGGCGGCCCAGGCCGTCGCCACTTGTTGGACGTGCCCACTCCGCGCAATCTGTGCCAGCAGGTCACTCGAGGAAGAGCGCGGCAAACCCGCAACCGAACGGTTCGGGATCCGCGGCGGCCTCACCGCCACACAACGTGCCCAACTCGATCCCGGGAAGATCTGCCCCGACTGCGGTTCACCCGTCATCACGAAATCACCCCACTGCGACGACGACCGCGAAATCCACCGCCTCAAACACCGTCGCGAATACGAACGCGAACGACGAAAGGACGCGGCTTGAGCTTCATCAAGATCACGACACGACATCCCGGCGGGCGTGAGGTAGTCGGAATCACCCAGCAGGCGAACGTCACGGCCAGCGAAGCATTCGACCGTCGCATTACAAGAGCGAGAGTCGCCCGGCAACCTCACGACGCAGATCGATCGTCGCTGACAATCCAGCTCCACCCAACCGAGATCGTCGACTACTCCCAGCTGCTCGAGTACGCCGAAACGATCGAAGCATTCGACGGCTATCAACCCGAACTCCCGCAGGAGTTCCTGGACCTCATGGAGGGGCAATGAACCCGGTGTGCGACTGCAAACAGGCACGCCACGAGCACGGCACCTACACCATGTACGTCGTGCACCGCTGTCGATGTGACCACTGCCGCAAAGTGACCATGCAGCACGCACGCCAGCGACGCAAAGACCAGCTGTACGGCCGCTACCACCTCACCGATGCAGAACCAGCACGACAGCACGTCCGAAGCCTTATGGAGGCCGGCATGGGATGGAAGCGGGTAGCGAAAGCCGCTGGGATCACTTCGTCAACCTTGTACCCGCTGCTCTACGGACGTGGCGGGACAGACCCCCGACCGATCCGCAAGCAGATCAGCAAAGCCCTGGAGGCGAAGCTGCTGGCAGTCACCCCAGACATGGCAGACGGGTCCATCGTCGACAACCTCGGCAGTGTCCGACGTCTACAGGCGCTCGCCGCCATCGGATGGTCACAGCATCGCCTCGCCCGGGAATTCGACATGTTTCC
This sequence comes from Brevibacterium pigmentatum, assembly GCF_011617465.1. Lineage (NCBI taxonomy): Bacteria > Bacillati > Actinomycetota > Actinomycetes > Micrococcales > Brevibacteriaceae > Brevibacterium > Brevibacterium pigmentatum. The sequence continues at coordinate 2,741,783 of NZ_CP050153.1, read as the reverse complement.
AGGGAACTTCGGGAAGGTCATCCACGGTGAACGTGGCGGCATTCGCGTGTCAACGGCGAAGCAGATCGGAGAATTCTTCAACGAGAACTGGAGTACCCCACCGGTCGCCGCGACGAGGTTCGAGCAGGCTGGGATCACTCGAGCGAAACGTGAAGCCGCCGCGAAAGGCTGGGTGACTGCCGCGGCATGGGATGACATTGATGATCCCACCGAGGTGCCGAAGGCGGACATCGGCAACGAAGTCACCGACTCCCGTGCCGCGAGCACGCTGGAGAAGCTTGACCGTCTCGAGCTGCTGGCGCGAGATGGGTACGGCGACAACGAGGACACCTACGTTCGCGCTGGATGGTCATCGCGAGCATCCGCCTGGAGGGCACTGCAGCGAGCAGGGGAACTCGAACATGTCGACCGCCTGAAGCGCAACGACCAGGCACGCCAGATCGCATCATGATCGCCGGGCAGCTGTCTATCTTCGATGAACTCGATGACGAGCGTGAGCCCGCCGCATCAACCACCTGCCCCCATTGCCATCACAGGTGGACGCTGTCGAAGTCCGGGCTACCGACTCTCGCCGACCACCTCAAGGGGTCAGGGCACTGGCCCTATGGCGGGTCAATCGCCGGAAAGTGCGAGAACCAGGCAATCAGCCTCTTCCAGCTCGGAAACCAGCAGCACATGGGCTTTACAGAGAACCCGCCGATATACACCACCGACCTACTCGGCGCGATCCTCCGTGCGAAGCAGCACGGATGCACAGACACACAGATCAAAGCCGTCCTCAAGACGGTCACACCAAGGAAGTGAAGCATGAAACCGAACTCCCGTTACGTTCCCGCCGCCCCGTACAGGGCAGCGCTCGAAGAACTGAGCGCGAAGCATTCGCAGGAGGAACTGGCACGCCGTCTCAGAGTCACCCCGCGCACCATATGGCGAGCGTTGAGCAGCGAGTCAGTGAAGATCAGTCGCACGTTCGCGGAAGCGATCCTGTTCGAGGCTGGGATGGGCCCCGAACCGGAACCGGTGCAGGAGCGTGCTGAGGATCCGATCACGTGGCCCGAGGTCGCTGAGTTCGCGAAGACCACGGAGGGGCTGGAGTTCATTGAACGATGCTGGCGGCCAGCCGCCTATCGGACAAGGAAGGCCGCATGACCGAGCTAGCCATCGACGTGCACAAGGCGTACTGGATCTCGGACAACGACCGACTGCACTGGGCAGACAAAGCGAAACGCACAAAGCACATTCGGCAACTCGCACGCTACACAGCCAAGCAGCAGAAACTCGTCCTCCCGACACCCGTGATCGTCATCGCCGAGATCGGATTCCGCACAGGCGGCCGAGCCGACCCAGGTAACGCATCACTTGCGGTCAAAGCATGTTTGGACGGTCTCACCGACGCCGGCGCATGGCCCGACGACGACAGCCGACACGTCCTCGGCCCCGACTACCGCCGCGGACCCAAAGCACCGGACAAAGACCGGTACCGCATCCACCTGAAGTTCATTCCGCAACACGTCCCCTTCTGAAAGGACCACACCTTGCTCACCCTGTACTCCAAACCCAACTGCGTCCAGTGCAGCCACCGCCAGAAAACTCGACCAGCTCGGCATCAAGCACGACGTCATCGACCTCACAGAAGACCTCGACGCATACCGGGCAGTCAAAGCCCTCGGCTACATGCAGGCCCCTGTCGTCGCGGTCACCTACCCAGACGGAACCGTCGAAGACTGGGGTGGATACCAACCGGACAAGCTCAACGCCTATGCCGAAGCCGTGAAGACAGGAGCAGCGGCATGACGAACAGCATCGGGTACGCGAACCCCCGCCGGCGCCAGCCTCAGCACCTACTCGCTCGAGAAACTCACCAACACCACACACGAACGCCGACAAGCCACCGCAGTCGTCCAATCATGGCTACCCGCAGACGAAGCACGAGACGTCCTCGAAACCCTCGGACTGCTCCCACCACGACCAGGGAGGGAATGACAATGGAAAACCTCACCGCCATCGAAGCAACCAAACGAATCTCCCTCGCCCAGTCCATCCTCGGACACCGCCTGCCCAACGCTCGCACCGTCGACCTCGCCATTGCAGCCCTCGAGGGGGCACAGATCGACGAACTCGTCGGACTCGAGGAGGCGGCATAAATGCCGTGGGGCAAGATCGACGACAAGCTCTACTCGTCACCCAAATGGATGACCGTCAGCAAGGGCGGGAAAGCCCTCTGGGTGTCTGCACTCTCATGGTGCATGGCGCAACTGACGGACGGAGCGGTGACGAAGCAGACATGCTTCATGCTCGGAGCGTCGACGAAGGACGCACGTAGCTTAGTTGAAGCGGGCCTATGGGACGAGACCCCAAACGGCTACCAATTTCACGACTGGCTGGACTATCAACCATCACGTCAACAGGTGCTCGCAGAACGTGAAAGCGCACGTCAGAGGCAACAAAGGGCACGGGACAAGGCTTCATCGTCACGCAAACGTCACGGCGTGACTAACACCGTGACTCACGGCGAAGTTCAACCGTTAGTCACGGGTGATGTCACGGTCCCCCCGACCCGACCCGTCCCGACCCCTATAGAGAGTGCGACCGGTCGCAAGCGACCAGCACGACCACTCTCGCCCGACTGGGTGCCCACAGACACTCATCGGGCCAAAGCCTCAGAACACCGAATCAACCTCCCTGCCGAGGTTGAGAAGTTCCGAAATTGGGCTGAGTCGAAAGACGAACGCAAAGCCAACTGGAACGCAGCCTTCACCAACTGGCTCATCCGTACAGCCGAACAACAACCACGACCACCGCAGACTGACCTCTGGTCAAAGGAAGGACCATTCTGATGAACGAACCCACCAGCACCGACGAAGCCGAACTTTCCGTCCTCGGCTCCATCCTCATGACCGGCGGCAAAGTCCTCGAAGAAATCACCCTCACTGCCGACGACTTCGCCAGCCCCCGCAACGCCCGAGCCTTCGAGCTCATGCAGGCGCTCTGGGCCAAGGGTCAGGCCGTTGATCTCGTCTCCACCGGATCAGCTATCGCCACATCGAACGCTGAGACGAAGCGACTCCTCGAACCCGCCTACCTGGCCAAAGCCATGCACAACACCCCCACCAGTGCGCTCATCGGCCAATACCAATCCATCACCCGCGAACACTCCATCCGGCGCCGCCTCATCAACGCAACTACCGCGATCAGTCAAGCCGTTAACGAAGTCGATGACATCAACCAGGTCATCGAAGTCGCCCGCAAAGCAATCGACGATGCTGGGAACGTCAGCACCACCGAAATCCGATCCATGGCAGAAGTTGAGGCTGAAACCATCGCGGAACTCAACGCACCACCGAGGTTCACGGTCACCCCATGGCAGGATCTCAACCACCTCATCGGAGGATGGCGACCAGGAGCGCTTTACGTCATCGGAGCACGCCCGGGCAGCGGTAAGACGCTCGTGGGCCTGCAGGCGGCCGTGAACATGCTCCACCGCGGATCGGTGCTCATGTGCACCCTCGAAATGTCGCAGTCAGAAATCCACAAGCGCGTGTTCTCCCAGCTGCTCCACATTCCGCTGGGCAACATCCTCGACTCGAACATGACTCCGAACGAGTGGGAGCGGCTGACGAATCGCAAGGCCACGAACCGTGATCGGTTCTACGTGGACGACAACCCTGCCCAGACCGTTGAAGGCATCCGAAGGCAGGCACGGACCATCCAACGCCGGCACCCGCTGTCGATGATCGTCGTGGACTACCTGCAGCTGATGGAATCGACGGGCAAGAGTGACAAGAAGCGCCACGAGGAAATCGCACGCTGGACGAGAGCGCTCAAAGTCATGGCGAAGACGTTCGACGTGCCCGTCCTAGTCCTGTCCCAGCTCAACCGTGAAAGCGCCCGCGGTGGGAAGCCCACACTTGCGGACCTGCGCGAATCAGGTGCGATCGAACAGGACGCTGACGTGGTGCTGTTGCTCCACCGGGACGAAGAGAGCCCGGACGAACTCAACATGCTCGTGGCGAAGAACCGGCACGGCATGCGAGAAGCCATCACGTTGCAGTGGGAGGGCCACTTCGCGTCCGTGTCCGACCGGCACTGGCGACCAGCGATCGAGGCAGCATGATCCGTCTCATCGAGTACCTCATCACCCGCCGGCGACTCACCCAAGCGCACCGAACCTCACCAACCATCAACCCCGAAACGGAACCTCACCAACCGCGTGTCGGGGCTGGGAAAAGTCTCGTGGGTCGGGATGGAATCGAAGCATGGGAGACAAAGTGACCAACCCAATGCCCGGCAACCCGTACGCCCAACAGTTCAACAAGATCGAGGCGAGCGACGAGGCCGAAGCCACTCTCGCCCTAGCTCATGAGCAGCGGACGGCAACCCTGGTGAACGTGGTGCGCATGTATGCCGACCTGGGCATGGGTGACCAGGCGGCCGGGATCATCGTCGCAATCACTAACCGACTTGGAGGATACGACCATGAGTGAGAAGTACACCCCCGACGAGGCTGAGCTTATCGGCTGCTACGCCGGAGCCATGGAAGAACAGGCCGGCGAAAACTACGCGACGGCCAAGGCGGATGCTGAGCGCGGGATCGCGAAGATCAAAGCGGATGCGCTGAGGGAGTTCGCTAAGGAGTGGGGAGACGGGCGAGAGGGATTCCCGCACTTCCCTCTCATGGAACGTGCCGACCGGATCGAGGAGGAAGCATGAGTGACACCGTGAAGTCGTGGGTCGAGGAGCGGCAGGCAATCCACGCGGCAGCAACAGACGGACCCTGGTACAAGACCCCGAACGACCGAATCCTCAGCGAAAGCGTGCACTGGCCCGAGGGCGACGACTACGACGTGGCAGGAGGGTTTGGCCGCGACGGTGCCGTTGTCGAAGCAATCCACGACTTCGACGGCAACGCAATCGTGGACGCTCACAGCATGTTCCCTCGCGCCCTGGACGCATTGAACGCGGTACTCGAACTGCACGTTAAAGAGACGGGCGGAACACCAGATGGTGGTGTGGCTGACGTGTGCTCATGCGGCGTTAGCTACTGGCCTTGCCCGACTGTTCAAGCAATCGAAGGAGCAATCAATGGTGAGCGAGGATGACATGCCGTTCAGGTGCTCACGGTGCGGCGCATTCGTCGGGCAAGAACGACTGCATGACGCTGACGACTTCGGCCCAGCACCATGCAAACCATGCAAGCGAAAGGGGTATTGGCAATGACTGACCACGACAACCTGCGGGACAGGATCAAGCACCTTGTCGATGAAACCGACGACGGCGAATCCGCCGCCCAGGCAATCATCGACGACCTGCACCTTGAGTCGTACCCGTTCACTCGACACGACGGGCACACGACAACACACGTCCACGGATGGATGGAGCCACGACCATGATCGAAGACCAGCATGAACGCCCCCGCGGCCACCGCACCATCGTGCCCACCGGATACTTCCCAGGATGGAGAACACCATGACCGACAGCGACTACATCAACCGCGCATTCCGCCCCCAGCCGGGCCGGAAGTACTGGAACCACCTCGCCAAGCACACGAGAGGCGAATGGCACCGTCACTGGCTGCTGACGAGCGGGCAGTACATCAAAACCAGTAACCCCGACATGCGCAAAGGCTACGGATGGAAGATCGTCGGGGAACCGGGGCCGGAACTGGTGAAGCTGGGGAGCCGCACCTGCCCGCCACCACACCATCGTGGTTCAGCCGCCGACGTGGAACGCCACTGGCCAGGATGTGGGCACGAATGAAGTCCTACGACCGCTGGCTGTACCAGCGTTACCGGCGCAACCTCCACCGGCCCGAACGTCCCACACGAGCCCGCCCCGACGTTCTCGCATGGTGGATAGCAGCGCCGCTCCGCACTCTCGCATGGGCACTCAACCAACGATCCAGGAAACCCTGACACACCGGCGTGTCGTCCCTGGTAACTCTCCCGTGTCCGGCGTTTAGCTTCGGGTATGAAGATCCAATACGTTTCGGAGCTGACCGCCGACCACATCGGCTCCACCGTCTCATTCCCCACCTGGTCCGCCCTCGGCTACTGCCGCAGAGGCACCCTCCACGCCATCCACACAGCCACCCCAGGCACCATCACCCTCCAGATCAACGACCACCTGCACACAGTCCCGCTCGGGGCCAGAATCGACGTCCTCGACACCGTTGAACTGCGAGGAATGTGACATGGCCGTCGACAAGAGCAACTGGGATCCGAAGAAGTGTCAGGCCGAGTCGAAGAAGCGACCTGGGGACCAATGCCGCAACTACCCTGTCCGCGGTCTCCGCGTGTGCCTGCGCCACGGTGGGGGATCGAAGAAGGCCAGGGCAGCCGCTAGCCGGAACCTCGAGCAGGAGAAACTCACCCGCGTCGCCCGCAGGTTGGGCACACCCCACGAGAACCTTGACCCTGCGCAGGCGCTCCTCGACCTCGTCGCATCCAAAGCCGGCGAAGTCGAATGGTTGCGGCACCAAGTGGAACTCCTCGAAACCGACGGCGACCTCTGGTGGGGTGAAACCAAGGTCGTCGGCAAGGACAACCCCGAGTTCGGGGAACAGTTCGAACGCACCGAGGAAGCCCGCCAGCACGTCGTGTACACGCTGTTGCACAAAGCCCAGGACCAGCTCGCCCGGTACGCGGCTGAGACGTTGAAGGCCGGCGTCGACGAACGCCAAGTCAAGCTTGCGGAGCAGACGGGCGCCCAGTTCGAAACCGTCCTCACATCCCTCCTCACCGCCATCCAAGCCACACCCGAGCAGATGCAAACCGCGGCCACCGAGATCCCGCGGATCCTCCGCAACCTCGCAGGGAGCGGCAAATGACCATCCAACAAGTCATGGCGCAACGGCAACGCCTCCAACGCGCAGCAGGACTCCTGGCACTCGAATACGACCGACTCGGGCGCACACCGGACGGCTGGAGCATCGCCCACCACCAGGAGGTGATCGCAACTGAGGCGATCGAGCAGGCCGAAAACATGGCCGCAACCGGGGCAATGCTCTGGACTCACGCGGCCAGCATGATCGCCGAAAAACTCGAAGAGAACATCACCGGATTACAGAAAGTGAACACACCATGAGCAACAACATCGACCGCAAGTACACCTTCGACCTCGACAACCAGCCAGGAATCGCAAACAAGGCCATCAGCCGAAGCCAGATCCGTGCCGCCATCGAAGCCCTCGGCCTCGACCCATCAGCAGTCACCGAACTCCACATGCAACACGACGCGATCACGATCACCGCGCTCATGAAGGACATTGAAGGGCACCGAGTTCTTGGAGCGCCCGACGCGGTAGCCCCTGACGACGACCTAAGTGGATTCCTCAAGCACACATACACGGCAAGGATCTGCGACGACAGCGAAGCCGCGAAGATCAACAAACTCAGGGAAGGGTGACTGGTCATGTGCCGCAAGGTGAAGTACCGCGACATGATCGCCGCGAAACTCCAACTGGCGAAGATCCAATGGAAAGACAAGTCGCATCGGCCCGACCTCGAGCAGCGGGCATACAAGTGCCCACACTGCCGCTACTACCACTTGACACACAAGGCCAAGGAGAGCGTATGACCCCCGTATTCCTCAGCCCAGATTGCCGAGACGGCAATGACCGCAAGTGCGACCTGCAAGCCTGGGACGACATCAACGACGAACCCACCGAATGCGGATGCGACTGCCACCAGGAGGATGAATGAAGATGCTGCCGAGATTTGAGCCGAGCCCGTTGATCGAGGGGCTTGCTGTGCGCCTGGCGAACTGGGTTCTCATGAACTTCACATCAGAGCGATACCAAGGACTCCTTGACGGCACGATCCAGTACGGATTAGCCGCCGCAAAGCGTGATGCCGAAGAAGGCCGCGATGCCCCGACCGACTGGCAGGAGGACGCATGACGGGCAAACCGACAAAGACCGGCACCACGTGGCCCATGACGCACACCGAGCGCGACCTCGCCCAGGCGGAGGCTGACCACTGGCAGAGCGAGTTCCTGGACGCACTGCGCGGGATGCAAGCGACCGCAAACGACGCCAAGGAGGACGCATGAAGCCCGGCCACGAAGACTGCACCCACGAGACCGTCGACGAGAAGGTGCTATGCGAACGCGAGGCCAGGACGACCATCATCTGCCTCCACGACCACCGTGAACCCGTGTACACCTCCGACGGCATCGGCGGGACCGCTGTTGGTTTCCACTGCCACTGCTGCGGCAACGCGTGGAACGACCACGCCTACATCGAAAGGGGACCACATGCCTGACTACGCCGAGATCATCCCCGCAGACGATCACATCGAACACACAGACGGCGAGAACTGCGTCTGCGGTCCACACGTCGAATTCGCGCCCGACGAGCACGGAGACTTCTGGATCATCACCCACCGATCCCTCGACGGCAGAGAGGCACACGAATGAGCTACCCACACCCAGGCTTTCACGCCGCGCTCACAGAAATCCCCGGCCTTATCGGGGAACTCCGCGGCTACCTCGAACCAGGACGATCAGGCACCACCGGACGGGCAGCACCCGGAGCGAAACTCACCGCGCCCATCCAACTCGGACCAGTCGACGACGCAGACGACCTCTACGCCACACTCCGCGAGCACGCCGCCTGCATCGCAGACGAGCTCGGAACGAAACCACCCACCACAATCGCCTGGGCCAAAAACCGAGAAAACGGGCTACCAGCCAACACCCCACCAGAAACCGCATTCGCACAATCCCGTACCCTCGCACGCTTCATCGAACACCAACTCCCCATGGTTCGCGATAATGACCTCACTGAAAGTATCCAACGCGACATCATCAAACGATGGTTGAAGGCAACCAAGAAATACCCTGCAGAAGCGCCCCGCCAGCACCTTCCAGTCAGATGCATCGCCTGCGAAGTGATGCTCGTGTACATGCACCCACCCCGATCGTTCGGATTCGACGAAACGTTCGTCTGCGAGTCCTGCGGCAGGTGGCACACGGAAACCGAAATCGCCGAACAGCGATTGCAACACCGAGCTGAGCAGGCAGCGAAGGGGCGAGCAGCATGACGAAAAAATGGGTGACAATGCAGGAAGCAACCGAACTATTCGAAGTGTCCCGCTCAACTGTCAACAGGTGGCGCGAACAGTACGTAATTCGGGAAGCCCGACTTTCCCGCCGGCTACCACTCATGATGTGCGTCGAAGACATTGCGAAAGCGGAACTACAGGCGCGGAAAAAGAACCCGGTGATACGGTGAGTCGCTTCTTCCCGATGGGACAATCAAATGTTAGACTAGCGTCAGCGGGTAAATTACATCCGTGTAGTTCAGTGAGGAACTGACTTGGACTGGAAACCAACTCCCCGATTCTATGCAGCGGCCCGCTTCGCGAAACCCATGCCGAAACGAGTGGGCTACCCGGAAGAAGAATTCCTGCCCGAAGTGGTAGACGAATTCCACGCCGTACGCATGGGCACGGTCGGTGGAATATACAAACCCCTCACGAAGATCAACGTCGACGATCGAGTGAAGGCTGCCTGCGGGACTCTCGTCGAAGTCCAATATCCACTCGCGTTCAACCCTGACGAAGACGGTGCCTGCCCCAAATGTGCACGCAAGGTCCGGCAGGACGAACGAGAACGAAGAAACCGGATGCCAGTCAAGTATCGGACGGAAACCCCAGACTGACCGCATCCGCCCCCTAATCGTGGTGGGGTGTTTGTCACTTTTCTACCCACCACCTGAGACCCCCGTAGAAGCCGCGCTGCTGCTGGCTCCGGGGGTCTCACCCTTACCAACCACAGCACCGGGCTCGCTACCTTGCCGCCGTGGTTCGAGTTTCCCGTACTCGTTTAAAGCGGGGTCAACTTCATGGAGGTGAGCATGTCGGTCGACTGGATGACAGCACTGGCCGATAAGCTCGAGTCGCAGGGCCAGGACTTGCACCGCTGGGAAACCCCTGGCGAACTAGCCCGAGCGATTGAACCGAATACCGTGCAGACGCCTGCGCTCGATGTCATCGACCAAGCACTCGTAGATGTCGAAGCAGGTCGCAACGACCGGCTCATCCTGAACCTGCCACCCCAGGAGGGGAAGAGCACCCGCGTGACCACGTTCGGGCCACTCTGGTTCCTCACCCGCAACCCTGACCGTCGTGTCGCAGTCGTGTCCTACGCCCAAGACCTCGCCGAAGAGTTCGGACGAAACATTCGCAACCACATCGAGGACAACCAAGGCGACGAAGGCTCACTCGACCTCGGGCTGCGCATCGCCGCGGACAATAACGCAATCCGTCGCTTCCGCATCGCCGGCCGTCAAGGTGGCGTCCGTGCAGTCGGACTATCCGGTGGACTCACCGGTAAAGCAGTGGACGCGCTATTCATCGATGACCCGATCTCAAACCTCGAACAAGCGTTCTCCAAAACCTACCGAGAGCGTGCATGGAACTTCTGGACCTCCGTTGCGAACACGCGTCTCGCACCCGGCGCGCCCGTAATTCTGGTGCTCACCCGATGGCACGAAGACGACCTCGCAGGGCGGCTCCTGAAGGCCGAGGATGCCGACCGCTGGCGAGTCATCAACATTCCCGCCCAGGCAGAAGAGAACGACCCCCTTGGCCGCAAGCCGGGGGAGTGGTTGCAATCGGCTCGCCGCCGCACTGTCGAGCAGTGGGAGCAGATCAAGACCGCTGTCGGGCCGAAGGTGTTCCAGAGTCTCTATCAAGGAAACCCCACGGTCGACGATGGTGGCGTGTTCCCGAAGGAGTGGGAGCGCTACGAGCAGCCGATGTGGGTCGAGAGGCCCGATGGGGTACGAATCGTCCCCGGTCTCGCAGAGAATGGCTACGAGGTCGCCCAGTCCTGGGATCTCACTTTCTCCGACACTGACGGTTCAGACTTCGTGGTCGGGCAGACATGGCTGCGCGTGGGTATCAACGCCTACCTTGTCGACCAGGTGCGCGAACGCATGAACTTCAAGACGACAGTGGACGCGATCAAGTCCATGTCGGCACGCTGGCCCCAAGCCACAATGAAGCTTGTTGAAAACAAGGCCAATGGCCCTGCAGTCATCAACGCATTGCAACACTCAATACCCGGCCTCGTCCCGGTCGAACCGCAAGGCTCGAAGATGTCGAGAGCATCAGCGGTGTCCCCGCTCGCGTTCTCGAAGAACATCATTCTCCCGTCGTCACAGCTATTCCCTGGCGTGGATGACCTGATCGAAGAGGCGAGAGCCTTTCCAGACGGAGTTCATGACGATTGTGTGGATGCCCTCTCGCAGGCAATCAATAACCTGCTCCTTCATCCGCTCATCGATCAGGAACAGCTCGTCGCTGAGGAGTTCGCCGACGACGCTATCCCTATCAGCTACTTCTAACCGAACGGAGGCCTCATGGGTATTCGCAATTGGCTCGGCCTCCAAGAGTCCACGGACCCGGAAGTGAACCGGCTCAAGGGTGAAGTCGATACCCTGTCGTTCCGTCTCGAGGAATCGTACGAGCAGCTATCCCGCATGTTCGCCGAGGACGCCGGGTGGTCGAAGCTCGGTGACCAGACGGAACGCGACCTCTCACCTGAGGGTCGCAAGCAGGCCGCGCAGGCCTGCAGGGTCATGGCCATCGCGAACCCCTTGATCGCCCGAGGGATTGCCGTCCGCACCGGGTATATCCACGGCAACGGCGGCATTGGTGTCGTTGCCGCCGATGGCAAAGAGACGGGCACGCAGGACGTGAACACCGTCATCCAAGCTTTCCTTGACGACCCGGGTAACCGGGCCGCGTTCACTGGCCACCAGGCACACGAGCAGCTGGAGCGCCAGTTGTCGACGGACGGTAACATGTACGCGATCCTGTTCACCGCGCCCGATACTGGGTTCGTTCGCGTTCGCACTCTCGACCCGCTCGAAGTCACGGACATCCTCACTAACCCCGAGGATGCATCCGAACCGTGGTTCTACCGTCGCGACTACGTTGAAACAACGATCGGTGAACGCACCGCGAAAGTCACCACTCGTCAGAAGACCACCTGGTATCCGGCGCTCGGGTATAACCCGACTCGGAAGTTCCCAGTCATTGACGGCAACCCCGTCGACTGGTCCGCCAGCGTGCACCACACAGCCGTCAACAAGGTCGGCAAGTACGGCATCGGAGACGCCTACGCCGCCCTACCCTGGGCTCGCGGGTACACGGGTTTCCTTGACGACTGGGCAAAGCTCACCAAAGCCTTGTCCCGGATCGCTTGGAAGATGTCGGGCAAGAAGAACACCGCCCAGCAGATGCGCTCCCAGCTCAACAGCCTCACTGAGGCTGGTGGCATCGTCGGCGGGGACGCGGGCACACAACTCGAGGCCGTCCCGAAGACTGGCGCCACTATCGATGCCGAGTCGGGCCGGCCGCTGGCCACGATGGTCGCGGCTGCGTTCGGGATCCCTGTCACGACGCTCATGTCCGACCCCGGGCAGACCGGCGCACGTGCTGTCGCGGAAACCCTGAACCAGCCAACACGGTTGCAGATGCAGGGACGCCGTGACGTGTGGACGGAAACCTACCGGGCCATCCTCAACCACGTCATCGATCAAGCCGTCCTCTCGCCCCGCGGACCTCTCAAGGGCGGGGTGAAAGCAGACCCGTACACGGGCCGGCAGGAAGTTGTCCTCGGCAACGAAGACGACCGCACGATCACGTTCACCTGGCCGGAACTCGACGACACTCCCATTGACGTCATGGTGAAAGCCATTGTCGATGCCGACGCAACACAGAAGCTCCCACCGTTGGAGACGATGCGGCTCCTACTCCGTGCACTCGGAGTCAGGGATGTCGACGAGATCCTCGACCAGTTCACCGACGACGCCGGCAACTTCATCGACCCAAATATCAGTGCCGGGGATGCGGCCGTGGATGCGTACAACCGGGGCGAGGATCCCGCAGCAGTGCTCAACCAGTAGAGGAGGTTCGGCGTGGCCATCACAGAGTTGACGCTACGTCGGGCCGCCGAATTGCGAGCCATGGTCGACGACTATGTTGACGCCTCCACCCGGGCACTCACTGCCCGCTGGGCGCAAGCCTGGCAGGAAGTTGCCCAGGAGTGGCAGGACACGATCGCCGTCATCCTCGCGAAGAAGGCTGCGGGCGAACCGCTCACGCCGGCGCAGATCACGAACCTGGCGCGCACTCAACGAGCGTTGGCGATGACCGCGGCGAAACTGCGTGAACTCGCAGCCGAGCTCGGGCCACTACTCGAGGATTCGGTGCGCGAAGTCGTCGAACGCACCGCGGATCTCACCACCGCTGTTGCGGCGTCCCAGATGCCGCCCGTCGATTCGAAGCTGCTCCCGTCGTTCACGCGTGTCGACCAGTCGGCACTTGAACAGATCATCGAACGGTCCCTCGGTCAGATCCACGCCTCATCACTGCCGCTGTCGGATGAAGCTGTCGACGCGATGAAGAGTGCACTGATTCGCGCAGTCCCCAGTGGCTGGCATCCGGACAGGGCAGCACGGGAGATGCTCAAACGGGCACGCTCAGGGTTCAACGGGGGACTCACACGGGCGCTCAGAATCGCCCGCACCGAACAGTTGGATGCTCATCGGGCTGCGAACCGGGCACAGAACATCGCCAACCCGACTGTGACCGCGGTCGTGTGGCATGCAGAACTCTCGTCTCGCACGTGCCCGTCGTGCATTGCGAAGCACGGAACCGAATATCCACCCGACACCGAAGGCCCGTTCGATCACCAGAACGGCCGATGCACGTTCATCCCCAAAACAAAGTCGTGGCGCGACCTCGGATTCGACATCGACGAACCACCCGACATCATCCCCTCGGCAGAGGACTGGATAGCGAACAACCCTCACGACGCTGTTGCCGCCCTCGGTCCCGACCGGTACCGGATGCTCCAAGACGGGCAGATCAGCCTTGCCGACATGGCCCGCCGTGTCGACAACCCCGATTGGCGTCCCTCGTATCAGGCAACCCCACTCGCAGACCTCCGCAGGAAGGCGAACCCATGACCATCGCAATACTCCGAGAAAAGGCCACCGTCACCCCGAAGGCGGGTGGGCGCGCCAAGATCGGGATCATCACACCCGGTGCAGGATCGAGCGGCGTGTACCCGAAAGAAACCATCGAGGCCGCCGGGCGAGACAAGGTGTTCCCCAAAGGAACGCAGATGTTCTTCAACCACGCCACCGAAGCCGAGGACTGGTCCCGCCCCGAAGGCGACCTGCACAACCTCGTCGGCATTCTCACCGAAGACGCCCACTGGGACAACGAATCCGGCGGGCTCGTCGCCGAGGCGAAGATCTTCTCCCACTGGAAGCCCATCATCGCCGACATGGCCGAAGACATAGGCGTGAGCATCCGCGCATCCGGGGAAGTCAGCGAGGCCGGCGGTGAGCGTGTTGTCACGAAGCTCACCGAGGCACGGTCCGTCGACTTCGTAACCAAGGCCGGACGCGGCGGTCGAGTCATCGAGGTGCTCGAGTCTGCGCGATTGCACGAAGGCGTCAATGACGAGACTCGTCAGCTCCTCCACCAGGCTGTGCGCGCCGCCAATGGCGACCGGTGGTGCCACGTCACCGACCACACCGACTCCACCGTGTGGTTCAACGTCGAAACCGATCGCGGCGGGAACTCCACATTCGAGCAGAAGTACACGCGCAACGGCATCACGATCGCACTCGAAGGCGAACCCGCTGAAGTCGTGCCGACCACCGTGTACGTCCCCAAGACCACCCCAGCCCCGGTTGGGAATGGAAATCAGGAAACCAATCCGAAGGAGGCAGCCAGCATGGCTGACACCGAGAACACCAACCGGGTCGACGAAGCCGACTCGAAGAAGCCCACCCCACCCAACAGCGGGGGTGGCAACGGCGGCGGCAGTGAACTCGAACGACTCCGCAAGGAGAACGCCGAACTCAAGGCTGAAATCGCCCGACTCAAGGCCGCCAAGGCGAAGGAAGCCCGCCGAGCCGAAGTCGAGAACGTCGTCGAGGAAGCATTCGACGGAGTCGACCCCGGCATGGTCAAGGAGCTGCTCATCGACCGACTCGCCGAATCCGACGCCGCCGGGGACGACCTGATCAAGGAGGCCCGGACGTTCGCCGAGGACTACAAAACCAAGACAGCCGGTACCGGTCAGGTTCGTGGTCTGGGAGAGTCCCGACCCATCACCACCGACACCACTGCCACCGAATCCGAGCTGCCGTCGTACGACGAACTCACAGCCCTGAAGGGAGCCTGACATGGCGAAGAACCAGAAGTACCCCGAGAACAAGCACATCGCCCTCACCGCCGACAAGGCCTACAAGTCCGGTCAGGCTGTCGCGATCGGCGCCTACCGCGGTGTCGCCCTCATCGACGCCGAACAGGGCGACCGAGTCACCGTGTGGCTCGACGGTTCCTGGGAGATCGACGTCACCGGCGCCCTCACCGAAGGGCAGGTCGTCTACCTCGGCTCCAGCGGTCTCACCGCAACCGCGAACGACACCCCATGGGGTGTGTCGAACCAGGCCAAGGCCACCGGCACCGGCCCCGCCGAAGTCGCACCGTTCGGTGCCGTCCCGCCCGCCCCTGCTGGCGCCTGACCCCACCACACTCTTAGGAGATAACAATGGAACTTGATCTGCTGGCTGAGGCGGAATTCCGCACAGCCCCCAACATGAAGCAGAAGGTGCTCAGCGCCGCCAAGCTGTTCAACGAAGCCCAGAAGGGCACCAACCTGGCCCTCGCGCAGTTCCGTGAGGCCATGTCCACCAGCGACTTCCCGATCCTCCTGTCGAAGGGGTTCGAAGTCGAAGCCATCCAGGCTCAGAAGGATGCCGTCAAGGAGTACGAAGCGTTCGCGATCGAGAAGAAGGTTCCCGACTTCCGACCGAAGAAGCTGCGCGACCTGTTCGGCAACACCGAATTCGATCCCGTCGGCGAAGGCGAAGAGTACAAGGCCGACACCCTCGACGAACTCGAAGTCGAGTACAAGGTCGGCAAGTTCGGTCGCCGCTTCGGGTACACGTGGGAGCTCGCACTGTCCGGTGACTTCACCGACATGGCTGACTTCCCTCGCCGCCTCGGCAACGGTGCCACGGAGCGTTCCAACCGGAACGTGTTCGAAACCTTCGTGTCCGAGACCGGACCGCGTGCCGACTTCTTCGCCGCAGTGGACAACAAGCCCCTGTCGCCGGAGAACCTGCAGGCCGCCGTCGAGTCGTTCGCGCTGAAGGAAGACCATCGTGGCGACCTCGTCGACACCACCGGTCTCGTGCTTCTCGTGCCCCCGTCCATGCAGATCGAAGCGAACCGCATCATCAACGCGGACGTTCTCAAGCTGAAGGTCACCGAGGGCAACAAGGAAACGACCACGGAGATGCAGAACCCGTTCCGGGGTCTCGTCACTGTGCAGGTCGCGAAGTGGCTGGTCAAGATCGACAAGTCCGACAAGCGTGCCAAGACCTGGTACCTGCTGGCGAACAAGTCGAGCGACCACCCGGCAGTCATCCACTCGCAGCTCATCGGTCACGAGAACGTGGACATTCGCACCAAGCGCGACCAGGGCAACCGGGTCGGCGGTGGTGAGATCCCGTTCGAGGAAGGCTCCTACCTCGATGACACGATCGACTTCCGCGGTCGTTCCGTCGACGGTGCCGCGAAGGGCCTCGTGGACGCTGATGGTAAGGCGCTCGTCGCCTACGCATCGACCGGTTCCTGACCCCATCTGAGCACGGGCCCCGCCCCACTGTGACCACCATGCAGCGGGGCGGGGAACGGCACAACCAAGGGAGTTGTAATGGTTGATTACAACGATCCAGTGAGTCAGGTGCGGCTCATCATCGGCGACACCAATGCGGATGACCGCGACTTCGACAACGATCAGATCAAAGGTTTCCTCACCATTGCCCGTGACTCAGTGTTGCGGGCGGCTGCGGACGCCCTGGATGCGATCGCCACGGACGAAGCACTCCTGTCGAAGAAGATCACCACTCAGGACCGCTCATCGGACGGGCCGGCTGTCGCGGATGCGCTCCGCAAACACGCGGTAGCACTCCGGGCCCGGGCCAAGGAAGAGGAAGACGCTGAGGACGATGAACCGTTCTTCGTGGCCTTCAACCTCGACGGCGGATCCGCGCAAGAGGGTGAGGAGGTGCGGTTATGACTCGCATCGCCCGCGGCCGCCTCAAGGTCATCCCTCCGGGGTGGTCTGAGCATCACCGTCCCACTGCGTACGGGTTCCTCACCGGCGAATGCACCGCGTACACGCTCGGCGGTATTCCTGACTGGCCCGCACCACAGGAACCGGAAGTCATGCCTGTCTGGGAGTCCGCGCCGTGCTCGGTGCAGTTCCTCACCCAATCGTCCCGACCAGTCCTGGTCGCCGATGGTCTCGAAGTGATTGCCACCCACCGAATCTCGGTACCGATCGCCGCGAAATGGCTCCACTACGGAACCACGATCAAAGTGCTCGACAACCCGGACGACCCGGACCTGAACGGGCGGGAATTCCAAGTGCTCGTGGCTGAATCAGGGACCACGAACTGGACACGCGACTACCTGTGCCAGGACGTCAACGGACAGGAAGTGAGGGCTGCTTGATGATTACCACCCCGAAATGGATCGTCAATGCAGAGACGGGCTGCTGGGAGTGGATCCTTTATTTGGATCGAAGCGGCTACGGTCGACTGACATTCGCAGGGAAGCGTGGGTACTACGCCCACCGCTGGTCATATGAACAGCATGTCGGGGAAATCCCCGATGACATGACGGTAGATCATCTCTGTTTCAACCCGGCCTGCGTCAACCCTGGCCACTTGCGCCTCTTATCCTTGCCCGATAACTCGGCCAACCAGCGGAGTGCGATCAAGACTCACTGCAAGAACGGGCACGAGTATACGCCGGAGAACACCTACATTCGGCCTGCGAGAAAACACGGCGGTCAGCGAGATTGTCGCACTTGCATTCGTGAGCGCGTTGCTAGATACGCAAGCAGAAAGGCCGCAGCGTGACCGGCAAAGCGTTCGACGCAAGCGAACTCCGATCGCTTGGCCACGACCTCACCAAGGCGGGGATGAACGCCCAGCGTGGTGCTCGGGAAGTAGTCGCGAAGACCGCAGCCGATATCACCGCGGACGCGAAGAAATTCGCCCCTGTCGACACCGGAAACCTCCGCAGCTCCATCGGACACGACCTGTTCGACACGAGCGGGGAGACCGGTGCCGAAATCGGACCCACCACGAGCTACGCAGGGTTCGTCGAATGGGGCACGAGCCGGATGGCCCCGCAGCCTTACCTTGGCCCGGCGTTCGACCGCCGGATACCTGGGTTTGAGAAAGCTCTCGGCAACATGCTCGACGGTACATGGAAGGGGTGAGTGCCCTGGACATCATCACCATCACCACGTGGACGCTCGACCGACTCAAAACTGTCGGCGTGGGCGTGTATGACGGAATGGTTCCCGAATCCGTGCCCACCAGTGCAGGCGGCATCATCAAGCCCTATCTGGCCGTGTGGACGCAACCCCTCCGGGAGCACTACGAGCAGCCCCTCGACTACTCCGCACAGGAGTCCGCTGGGGCGCTCACCGTCACCGTCGCTGGCGCGACAGTCGGCACGGTCCGCAACCTCGCCCAACAGGTCATCCGCACACTTAATCGGATACCGGCGCCCGGCGGGGGAGAGTACCGGCATGCCGAACCACACATACCCATCCAGCACGACGGTCAAGTGAGTCCCGTCAGGTACTACCTGCCGTTGTCGTTTTCGTTCCAGCAACCATGAGTAGCGGACTCCGGCCAGGCGGATAGCAATTATCTGGCCGGAGTTTGTGACTACTTCAGCAGGCTTCTCGCTTTTGCCAGCGTTATGTCGAAGCCGTTCTTCTTCATGTGCTTTTGCAGGTCACTGGCCGACTGCGAGCCTGATCGGTTGAATCCCTCGACAGCGGTTTTGAACTGCTTCTCAACTTCCTTGCTGAGCTTGTCCATCCCATCGTCATTCCACTCGATTTTCATTTCACCTCCCAACTACTCCTGTTGAGGGGATTCTATCCGTAGGCCTCGGGAAACCGGGGCCTTTGTCATGTCCGCACACAAGAGGAGGCCCACGTGGCTCACATCTATGACGAAGACCAGTTCGTCACCGCCTACGACACCCGAACCGGGAAGAAGGTGGGCCGGGTTCCCCGTGCGCACCTGACCATCTTCCCGCACCTGGCTGTCACACCCCAGGCGAAGGCCGACCGGCCCAAGCCCGTCGAGAAGCCCAAACTTCCCGACTTCATCTCATCCGAGAACACTGAAAGGAAGGCTGAAGATGCCTAAGTCCCTCGCCGACGGCCACACCAAGGTCGCTCTTCTGTCCACCAAGCCCGCCGATCCGAAGGCTCCTACCCTCGCCGAGCTCAACGCCGGCATCGATGCGTCGTGCCGCATCAGCTCGTCCGACTACAACGTGGCGTTCGCTGCGTCCGAGACGGTCGACGAGAAGGAACTGTGCGTCGAAGGCGCAGCGGTCGCCTTCGGGCCATCGAACGCAACCATCGAGTTCACCCCGTTCCGGTACTTCACCGACATGGGCCAGCCCGAACCGACCGAAGAGGCCGAAGTCGGAGACGCCGTTTTCCAGGCCACCAAGGTCAAGGGAACCCGCCTCTGGATCTACCAGCGCGAGACCTCGAAGAAGTCCACTGACCCGTGGGCAGCTGAAGATGAGTGCGAGGGCTTCGAGTTCCTCACAGACAACCCGCAGCAGGTCGACCGCACCGGCTACATCAAGAAGCGAATCGTTGGCGCCTACCAGGATGCGTGGCCCAACTGTGAGGTCGCTGCAACCACGCCCTGATCCATCCTGACGCACAGATTGCACCGCATTGCCGGTGCATTTTTTGTGCCCGAAATACCCCCGTGGGCAGGTTCCTCCATGGCCTGCCCACGGGCCCACCGCCCCTCATGGAGACCCCACAACTTTCACATGGAGGAAGAAATGACAACTCAGTTTGATCCCGATGCATTCATCGCTGGCATCCGCACGGCCCAGACCAAAGTGACCATCTTCCAGCGAGCCGATCTCGCCGGCGAATTGCAGGCGGTCGAGGCAGACCTGGCACTGTTCACCGATGACGGTGAAGAGCAGGATCTCACGGCCGGAGCAGAGAAGGCGGAGCTGCTTGAGAAGCAGGCCGAACTGCAGGCCGAACTCGAGAATTCGGCGGTCGAGTTCATCGTCCGCGCCATAGACCCCGAAGAGGTCGAAGAGCTGGCGAAAGCGGCCCGGAAGGCGTGTGCAGAGAAGGCAGACCAGGCAGCCAAGGAGGCCGCTGGATATGCCCGAGAAGAGTGCCGTCGTGCCGAGATCGGCGACAAGAACGACATTCGCGAAGCGGTCCGGCGCGCCGCCTCAAATGCGTCCAGCGCGATCATCCAAGACGAGACGGGGCATTACGTGCTCTCTGCCGCGATCGTGAACGAAGACGGTGCGCAGGTGTTCACCCCAGATCAGATGCGGAAAGTGTCGAACAAGATCGGCGAACCGCAGGTAAAGAACCTGCGCGACGCGTTCTACGATCTGACTTCCACCGATCCGGGTTCGTTCGTCCCAAAATCGCTGAAGCCTGGGCCGAGGGCCGAGGACTAAGCAGTCTCACGGAGACGCGCACGGCACGGGCATGGGGGGAGCCCGTGTCTGTGCTGCGCGGAGCCCGGAAGCCCGGGAAGAAGTGGACCATGAGGGACCGCGCATTCGCCCTTGCTCTCACCCTCTATGAGGCGGATCTCTGCAATGGATGCGGGCAACCGATGTCCCTGTCGTCTGGCGAGCACCCGCACGATTACGACATCCGCGACACGAGATGCATGGCGTGCGCCGAACTCGAAGAGTTCCAGCAGTCAGAGAAGTCGAAGAACCTTGAGCCGGGCACAAAGACCTATGTCGTCGTGGATGAGTGACTAACGCTTGATAGCGGCGACGATTCGCACAACGAGTGACGCGAACAGCACTAGAAAGCCACCGAATAGGCCGAAGAGCATCCCGTAGGTGGCGAACAGCATCGCACCCTCTCCGCCCATTCCTGACTGCACTGCGCCGACCTGGACGACGTAGGCGACGACACCCACAGCCATGGCGACCACACCAATGAGCAGAAGAATTGCGGATGCCTTCTTGAGCTTCCGATATGTCGCGTCGCTGCTTTTGCCTGCAATAGCGGTCGTCATTTTCTTATCCCCTCTGTAGTACCAGAAGTATATAGGAGGCCACTGTCATGGCAGAAGTTCGTAATGTGTCAGCCCTCCTTTCGGTGAAGGTCAATCAATTCAAGGCCGACATGGCGGCTGCGGGCAAAGCGGCAGTAGATGCCGCAAACAAGACCGAGACCGCCTGGGATAAGTCTCAAACTGGCGCAGGCAAGGCCATACAGAAGATCGGCCAGTACCGAAGCGAGATTAGTGAGATCGGCGGCGCGATGGCCACCTTCGGTGGCATTGTCGTTGGCGCAATGGGCCTCGCCACGAAGGCGGCCATGTCCTGGCAGTCGGCTTGGACTGGCGTGCTCAAGACGGTCGATGGATCTCCGAAACAGTTGGCTGAGGTTGAGGCAGGTCTGCGAGGACTCGCCCGAGAACTCCCCGCTACTCACGAAGAAATCGCGGCTGTTGCGGAAGCTGCCGGTCAGCTCGGCATCGAGACCGGCAATGTCGTGTCGTTCACCAAGACCATGATCGACATGGGCGAGTCGACGAATCTTTCCGCCGAAGAAGCCGCAACCTCACTGGCCCGGTTCTCGAACATCATGGGAACCAATCAGAAGGACATTGGCCGCCTTGGTGCCGCGATCGTCGGTCTCGGCAACAACTTCGCTACCACCGAGTCCGAGATCATGGAAATGGCGATGAGGATCGCCGGCGCAGGCAAGCAGGCGAACATGTCCGAGGGCGACGTTCTCGGTCTCGCCGCCGCTCTGTCTTCGGTGGGCATTGACGCTGAAGCTGGTGGCACGGCCATCTCCATGGTCATGAAGAAGATGGGGAACTCCGTCTCCGAGGGCGGCGACGCTATGGCCGGGTTCGCCGAGGTCGCAGGCATGTCCTCTAAGGAGTTCTCTGCGGCATGGAAGGACGACGCCGCGGGCGCACTGTCCACCTTCATTGCTGGTCTGGGTGACGCTCAGGCGGCTGGTCAGAACGTCAATGGCGCCCTCAAGGACCTCGGCATCACCGGCATTCGTGAGTCTGATGCACTGCTGCGCCTATCGAACGCTTCTGATGTCCTCAAGGATGCACTGGCATCCGGCAACGAAGAGTACGCCAACGGCATCGCTCTCATGATCGAGGCGAACAAACGGTACGACACAGCCGAGTCGAAGATCCGTATGGCCGGAAACTCGATCAAGGATTCCGCCATCACCATCGGTGGCACCTTTCTGCCTGTTGTTGCTGAAGGATCCAAGGCTGTCGCTGAATTTGCTGAGTGGATTGGCAAGCTCCCGAAACCGGTGCTCGAAGTGGGCGCCGGCCTCGGCGCTATCGGCGGCGCGGCATCACTCGCCGTGGGAGGCTTCCTGCTGCTCGCGCCACGGGTGTTCGACATCATCGAAGGATTCAACACCCTGCGCACACAGTTCCCCGACCTGACCACGAAGATGGGGAAGTTCGGAAAATCTGCCGGCATTGCCGCAGGCGTCATTGCCGCTGTCGCTACGGCGGCTGTGGCGGCGTCCGAGGCACTGAAGGCGACCGAGCGCACCACGTCTTCGTCGAACTTCATGGAAGCGATCGTCATGTCGGGCGGCAACGCTGAGGAGATCCTCAAGGGCGTCAACCGCGAAATGGAAGACGTTTCAAAGGTCGGCGAGAAGACCGGCAAGACGTTCACTGCCGTTGACGACCTGACTGGCGCGTTCAACCGGCTTTACAACTCGACTTTCTCTGACAAGATCAACACCGCTCTCGGATGGATTCCTGGCGTCGAGTCGGGTGCGGACAAGGCGGAAGCAGCGTTCAGGGAACTGGACACCGCCGTCACCGATCTTGCATCCGGAGGGTCACTCGAAGCGGCTCAGGCTGGATTCAAAGCAGTCATGTATGACGGTCGCGCTGCTGGCGTCTCGCTCCAAGAGACTTTCTCCGAGTTCCCGGAATACAGGAAGCAACTTGAGACCATTGCGGAATCGTCCGGCTTCCTCACTAACTCCATGTCCGAGCAGGAGAAGGAAGCCGTCCTTCTGAAGATTGCCTACGGTGAAATCACCCCGGCGATGATCGAGGCCGGAGCCGCGGCCAACGGCAACGAAGAAGACCTCAAAGCACTGGGCGTGAGCGCTCAGACGACCGAGGAGAAGATCGCCTCGCTCGCCGATGAGATCCGCGGGTTCGGGTCAGAAACGCTTGATGCACGAGCGGCCACGCGTGCCGTCGAGGCCGGCTGGGATGACCTCAACGAGGCAATCAAGTCGGGGAAGACCTCTCTCGATGACACCACCGAGTCCGGTCGCAAGAACAACGAGATGCTGGATGCCCAGATTCGCAACATCAACGACTCCACGGCATCAAACATCGAAGAGGGCCAGTCGGTCGAAGAGGTCACGAAGAAGCACAAGAAGCAACGCGACGAAATGGTGCGTGTTGCCACCGCATTCTTCGGTTCGGAGAAGAAGGCCAAGGCGTACGTTGACCAGCTTCTTAAGACCCCGGACGAGATCGAAACCGATGTCAAGGTCAACACGGGCGACGCCACTGCGAAGCTGAAGAAGACGAAGCAGTGGATGGACTCGATCAAAGACAAGACCGTTTGGGTCCGGGTCAATGAGGTTCATATCCGCAAAGAGGGCGACGAGACCGTTTACTCGTCTGACCCCAAGAACAAGTCGGTCCAGAAGTTCAAGTACTTCGGCGGCATCGATCTGATGCCGATGGCCGCAGGTGGAGTCCATAACAACATCGCCGAGATGGTCAAGCCCAACACCTGGCGCATCGTCGGTGACCGCATGGACGTCGACGAGGCGTTCATCCCACTCGACGGTTCCCGGCGGTCGTGGAAGATCATGATGGAAGCGATCTCCCGCATGCCCGGCGCCATGCCAATGGCGAAGGGTGGTATTGCCTCGGCTGAAAAGTCGGTCGATGCGGCACAGGATCGCCTCCGTGCAGCCCGTCGGGAAAAGCAGGACGCGAAGTCGAAGAAGGCGAAAGCCCAGGCTGATCGCCGCATCCGCATTGCCGAGGATGAACTCGAATCTGCGAAGAAATCTCTCAAGGCGGCCAAGGAGAAGCAGAAGGCCGACGAGAAGGCCGCAAAGATCGCAGCCGACCGCGCCAAGGAGGAGCGTGAACGCAAGGCCCGTGTGAACGACCTCCGCACGGATCTGCGTGTGGATCTTCGCCGCGGCAACATTCGCGACCAGGTGACCGGTGGACTGTCTGGCGGCTACTCGGCCGTCGACCGCCTGTACGACTTGGGTTCGAATCAGGACTTGTCTCGTGGTTCGCGGTCACGTGCGAATTCGTCGGCTCGGAAGTTCGAAGCGAACCTCCGCAGCCTGTACGCGCAGGCTGAGCGGATCGACAACCGGCTGAAGAAGGCGCAGGACAAGGCGACCGAGCTGAAGGGCATCAAGGACTCGGTCGCGTCTGGCCTGTTGAACGACCGTGACCTCGACGTGTCCACTTCGGTGGTTTCGACTGGCGACGGGAACTTCAAACAGGTGTCGTCTCTGTCGTCGATGACTGGGAAGACCGCTCGTCTGAAGGAGCTTGTCGGGAAGCTGGGCAAGCTTGCGAAGATGGGCATCCCTGGTGCTCTCCTGCAGGAGGTTGCGTCGCAGGGTATCGAGGGCGGCAATAGTGCCGCGGATGCTCTGCTGAACGCTCCTTTGGGGGAGCGGAACCAGTTGGTGTCGTCGTGGGCTGAGTTCGACAAGTACGCGAACCAGGCTGGCCAGTTCGTCACGGAGGGCTTCTACAAGGGTGGAGTCAATGCCGCTGACGGTGTGGTGAAGGGTCTGCAGGGCAAGCAGAAGAACGTTGAAGCCGCGATCGCGAATCTTGCGAAGGCGATGGAGTCGACGTTCAAGCAGGTTCTGGGTATCCATTCGCCGTCGCGTGTGACTGGTGAGATTGGTGAGTTCACTGCTGAGGGGCTCGTGCAGGGCATGCTTGGCGGTGTTTCGGATGTTCAGTCCGCGGCCGCCATGCTGGGTGCTGCTGCCGTCCCGTCTGTGGGTGCCATGTCCATGGATGTGGGTGTGACTCCTGTTGTTGCTGACGATGAAGGTGCGGCGGGTCTTGCAATGCAGGACATGTCTGCGACCACGTTGGATGCGATGGAGCAGATGAACCTGTCCGTGTCTGAGGGGTTCGCTGGAATGCTGGCGAACATTCAGACTGCGCAGGCGGGGATGCTCCTGTCCACGCAGGAAAACCAGTTGGGCATGCTCACGAACACGCAGACGCAGAACGCAGCGATGCTGTTGGACACGCAGACTCAGCAGGAAGCTATGCGGGCCACCGTTGCGGCCAAGCAGGCTGGGCAACTGTCGGTGTCGACTGAGCAGCAGGAACTCATGCGGCTCATGCTCATCGACAAGCAGTCGCAGATGAAAACCAGGTCCGAGACTGATTTCGAAGCGTTGAAGAACACGACCGGTTCGAAGTTTTCGACCATGCGCACCAACACTGACACCACCATGTCGGGACTGCACGGCGACTACTCGACGCGTCTCGCGAACCTGAAGTCGTTGAACAAGACCGGGTTCGAGTCGTTGCTGTCCACGTCGAACAAGAACATGGAAGCCATCCGTGAGGGCATTGACGGTGAGATGGCGGCGGCGAAACCCGAACTGGGTGGCCGGCTGAATGCTCTCATCGGTGTCCTGTCCTCGTTCACTGCCAGTGTGAATAAGGCGTTCGGGGATGTGGGCGTGAAGCTCTCCGCCCCGGCCGCATTGAAGTTCGCTTCTGGTGGTGTCATGCCCGGGTATACGCCCGGTCGGGACGTTCACCAGTTCTACTCGCCGACTGCAGGGAATCTGCATTTGTCGGGTGGGGAAGCAATCATGCGCCCCGAGTGGACTCGCGCCATGGGCGGCGAGGCTGGGGTGAAGGCTCAAAACGATGCTGCACGTCAGGGTCGTTTGGATGACCTTCTGCATGCTCAGTCGCAGGCGTTCGCTACTGGTGGCGTGTTCGGTCGCGTTCCGGGCGTGAATGCGTTCGCGGATGCTGGTGTGTGGCGGAACCTTTGGGCGATCACGAGGGACCAGTTCCCGAATGCTCGCCTCACGTCCGCTTACCGTGGTGGTTCCCGCACAGTGTCGGGCAACGCTTCGTACCACTCCAGGGGTATGGCGATCGACGTGTCCCCGTCGATGGACATTTTCAACTTCTGGCGCAATAAGTACGGTGCGAACCTTGCCGAACTGATCTATTCGCCCGCGAACGGGAAGCAGATCAAGAACGGTTCGAACCACTACTACACCGGTGCCGTCCGCGGCATGCACTTCAACCACGTCCACATCGCCGCACGGCAAGCCCTGTCGGACGCTATGGCCGGCGGTCTGCCGGGCATGGGTGGGGAAATGTCGCACCCGTTCTTGGACCGTGCTGGCGTGACTGCCGGTTCCGACTTGCAGGCTTCCTACGCCAAGGCGGCCGAGAAGCTGACCCAGCAGATCTACGCCAAGCACGCCAAGCAACTCCCGGATGGGATTGCTGGGCAACTCGGCAAGGGCATCATGTCCCAGGTTTCCGAGGGACTGGTCGGTAAGGCGAAGGAGTACGGCAAAACCACTGCCATCTCCGGAACCACTGCCGGCGACCCCGCAGTGAAGGCTGCTGTCCGCAAGATCGCGGAGCAGATGGGTTGGGGCAAGTACTGGGGCGACATTGACTGGTTGGTGAACAAGGAGTCCTCGTGGAATCCGAACGCAGCCAACCCGTCATCGTCGGCCCGAGGCCTGTTCCAGAAGATGACTTCTCTGCATGGCCCGGTTGAGGACACGGTGGAGGGTCAGGCCCGGTGGGGTCTGAACTACATCAAATCCACATACGGGAACCCAGCTGCGGCTCGTGCTCATCACCAGCGTTCCAACTGGTATGAGGGCGGCACGGAACGCGCCAAGCGCGGTCTGGCTGTCGTCGGTGAGGAAGGCCCTGAACTCGTGAACTTCCAGGGCGGCGAACAGGTCATGTCGACCGCGGATTCGATGAAGTTCATGGCCGCGAACCGCACTTACATTCCGAACACTGCACCTGCATTCGATGCGGCAACTTTGTCGTCGTCGATTGCGTCTGCGGTGAAGGGGATGCAGGTGACTCCGGAGCAGATCGCGACCGCGTTTGATGGTGTGCCGCTGCAGCTCGTGATGCGGGACGGCACTCAGATGGATGCGTATATGAAGAAGCAGATAGGCCAGGTTGCTGTTGGTGCTGGGAGGGCTCACTGATGCCGATTGTTGTTGATCCGGGGTTTGCTTGGCCGCCGGAGGTGGACCCTGTGGTGTCACCAGATGGTCGGATCACGGCGATAATCGACCCTGCCCATGCTGGGGTGCTGTTGCGGGCTGATTTTGATGATTCGAAGCCCAGCGTTCCCGGCAAGCCGGAAGTGTTGCATCGCCGGAATCTGGCCAGGAATCCTTCATTCTCCTACATGGACCGAATGTTTGATTCCGGCCAGATCACCGGGATCGCCGGTGCTGACGTTTCCGTGTCGAGGGACTGGTCCTCGCGAGGGCAAACCGCTCTGAAGATCGGCGTGGCCTCAGCAACGGCGAACTACACCCTGGCCACTGTCACTCGTGAAGAGCTCGGGGAACGGCAGAGTGATGCGGGCAAGACGTTCACCGTCGCCGCTGATATACACCTCGACGCGAAGCAGACGGGAGCGCTGTGGAACAACGCCCGGCAGATCAACATCACCACTTTCGGGGCAAACGGAAGCCTGAACGCACATTTCGTCGATTCAGTTTCCGCACCGAATGAACCAGGAACCACTCGGCTGAAGGTGACGTTCACGCTGCCGGCAGATTGCCGGGGGTGGGCGATCCGGCTCACGAATGGTTCAACCACGCAGCCGGTGTGGTGGGATTGCCTCTCCATCGAAGAAGGCACTACTTCGGGCGCGTATTTCGACGGCGATAGTTCTCCCGCGAGTGGGAGGAAGCTCCGTTGGACTGGGCAACCGCAACGTTCATCGTCGGAAGAATTCACTCCTGAGGTTCCAGCAATACCGGCGCAGGAAGCAACCACAGCCAAGGTCCGGTTCGAACGGCAGGACGGCAGTCTCGTCCGCTCCGGCAGCCCAGCCTGGGCGCCCGGAGGGTACGCGCACGCCTACGACCACGAAGCCACACTCGGCGGCGGCACACTCTGGCGAGCCGTCCCCATCCGCTTCGACGGCACCGAAGGCGAACCATCCGAATACGTGGGCGCAGTCATCCCGGGCCTGTCTGATGGGTGGGCGTGGTTGAAACCCGTCACCGACCCCGACAAAGCCATGCTGCTGAAAGTCGAACCACCAGACCTGTCCTACGACGGCCGCGTCGACACAACCAGCATCGCCGGCGCACCCCGCCCCGCCGCGACCTGGGACATCCTCGAAGGGTTCACCACCCAGTTGCGGTCCCTCGTGCGCGAGAAGGACGTCGAAGAACAACTCATGGCCCTGTTGGACGAAGGCCCAGTCCTCGCACAATTCCCCGCCTGTGCAGGCCTGCCGGACTTCTACTTCATCCGCGGGAAACTCGACCTCGAACACGTCCACTGGGACGGATGGCCCTGGCGCCGATACCAATGGGACGCCATCCAGATCGACCGCCCCGACACCACCGACTCACCACTGCGGATCCCGGGACTGTCGTACGACACTGTGGCTCGCGATTGGACCACCTACGACCAGCTCGCGGCCACAGTTGAGTCATACAACAAGCTGCTCGAACCATAAGGAGGCCCCCGTGTTCCCAGTCTCCGATCGGTGGCTCGAAGCACTTTCCCTGGCTCGGTATGAACCCGTCGTGCAATGGTCACCCGACCGCGGAACCACCTGGTCAGATCTGACCCTTCACGACGGGTCCATTACCGCCGCCTCCACCTCGCAAGTCCGATGGACCGCCCGCGGCCTCATCATCTCCGGCGCAGACATAGGCCGCCGAGCACTCTCCCCATACGGTGCCCGGATTCGCGTGTTCATGCGCATGCACTACGACCGTCACACCATCGAGACCGTTCCGTTGGGTGTGTACCGGGTCGAAGAAGTCTCCCAAGCTGGTCTCCGACCCGGACGCGCACAGGTGGATGGACTGTCGCTTGAGGCGCAGGTGCAGGATGAACGGTTCCACCAACCCCGCACCCTGGCGATCGGCACCGGTCAATACTGGGCCACCACCCTCATCAAGGAAGTGCTACCCGAGGTCGGCATGTCCTGGCGGCTCGGCGACACCAACATTCCGCAGCTCGTCGAAGAACGAGACCGGTGGGGACTCATCGACGGCCGCTCCCGCGACCCCTCCATTGCCAAGTCCCTCGGCGGCCGAGTGTTCTGCGACTCCCGCGGATCTTTCGTCGCAGCTCCCGTCCCCACACTCGAGGACCCTACAGTGTGGGAACTGGCCGCCGGCCCGGGTGGTGCCCTCGTCGAACCGCAACAAACACTGTCCCGCGACGGGGTGTACAACCAGATCGTCGCCTCCGGAGCGTCCGAGAACGGGCAACCACCCATCGGCCCGTCCGTCGCCTCCGACGACGACCCCGTCTCGCCGACCTATTACAAGGGGCCGTTCGGGGCGGTGCCGCTGTTCTACACGTCGAAACTCATCACCAGCCTGCAACAGTGCCAAACCACCGCACTCGGCCTCCTGGCCCCACGCCTAGGTCTGAAACAGAAGGTGTCCGTGTCGTCGCTGTTGAACTATGCGCTCGAACCCGACGACGTCATCTCCGTGACGATGCCTGACGAAACCGTGGAGAACCACATCATCGACTCCATCACCTTCCCCCTGACCGGAGGAACCATGTCCATGCAAACCCGCTCCACCACCTCACCCGCTGGTGGGCGCATCACCATCGAAGGCGACAACGACGACTACGGGGAGGGCAATTTTGAGTGACGCTGAGAGCGACCTCGCCGCCCTGGTCCGGGCTGAGGTCGAACGGCAGATGAACCCGTTCCAGATCATGCAAGTGAGCTCGGTCCGCGAGGACGGGAAGGTCAATCTGCAATGGGGCGAGACGATCATCAACGACGTCGCCGCCAACCAGGCGTACAACCCTCGCGCCGAGGGAGATGTGGTCCTCGTCCTTCAACACTCAGCCGGATGGCGGGTCATGGACAAGATCGGCGGGCCCGTCGAAGTCGACATTCCCGAACCCGTCGACCTCACCTTCGGCGACGGACTCCCCGCTGGTGACTTCGTGCAGGTGAATTCGGTGTTTATGAAGGACGGCGCGATCTACGGGCTCATTGGTGAAGGCCCGGCGCCGGGCCCGGGTGAACCGCCTCGGAAGTCGAAACCGAAACCCGTCACCTTGGATCCGGCGTCAACGGCGGCATACCGGGATGGTCGACGCGATGGGTCGAGACCTGCTCAGGGCGCGTGGCCGAGTTATCCGCATCCGTATTCTTCGGTGTTCCTCTACGGCAGTCGGATCGCTGCAGCTTGCGAGGGCAAAACCGTGGATAGCATGCAAATCCGGGTCGCTCGCACCTCGAAATACCACGGTGTGTCAGGCAAGGTCCGGCCACGCCTCGGCCTGCACGATGAAACATCCCCACCGTCGAAGACCCCGAAGCTCACGAACCGGTGGGACGGGCCCGGCCTCGGCATGGGCGACTCGAAATGGATCACCATCCCCGCCTCACAAGCAGCACGGCTGGCATCCGGTGCCTCCCGAGGGGTCGGGATCGGTGCGGGGACGGGGAAGTCGAATTACATGATTGCTACCGAAGGCAGCGGCAATCTTCGAATCAAATTCAAGACATAAGGAGAACCTCATGCCCAACTCGCCACTCGCAAATGTTCCCTACCCGTCCGGTCCCGACGCGCCTGCCGCGGCAGCGGACATGATGGGCCTCGTCATGGCCATGGACCCCCGCCTCGTCCTGCCCGCCGTCGACGAAGCCGATCGGGATGCGAAGTACGCGGACGCACCTATATCCACCATGGTGGTGTCCGGGGAATCCCGGAAGATCTGGGTCAAGACCGGACCCACACCCACTGACTGGTGGACGGTGTACGAGCGACAGGAATACCGAACTGGGTTCACCGCCCTGTCAGGGTGGGAACTCGACGCGGCGAAAGCGATCCGCAACACCTACACCACTGAGGTCAGAATCAAACTCATCCGCACAGGCTCAGACCTCAACGCCAGCTCAGTAGGAAACATCCCCGACGTCGACATCGCCATAGTCCCCGCACAGATTAGCGCCACAATCTCGGACTTCCTCGTCATGGGATCGCTCAAAGCCGACTACACGTCAGGAGCCGCAGCCCTGAAAACCGACGGAATCGTCAAACTCTACGACCTCCACACCAACTCGTCGATCCAGAACGGAAACAACGTCTGGTTCTCCGCAACCTGGAACAACTGACAAAAGGGGAAAAGCATGGCCTTGAACGTTTTCGGCGGAGGCCCCAGCGACGTCACCTCCGACTCCGCGGGCAACATCATCGGCGGCGTCACCATGAAGGTGTACACGGCCGCCCTCGGCGGCCAACAGGTCACGGAACTCTACGACACCACAGGCGAACCCCTATCCGGCGTCGTCACCTCTGAGGCCGAAGGCGATAACGAGGGGCGAGTCACTTTCCAAGCCTCCGACCAATACCAGATCCTCTACCTGGACGCCGGATACGGGATGCGATGGGCGGTGCCCGCACGTGAAGCATTCTCCGCCGCCTACACGGCCCTCGGAAAGTCTGAGGCAGCGGTCACAGCCGCACAGAAAGCAGAAGCGCTCGCCACGGAGGCTGGAACGAAGGCGGATTTGGCGTTCGCGGAGGTGGACGCGAAGCTCGGGTTCGATATCACGAAACTGTCACCGACTTTTGTTACGCAGCTGCGCGGCGATCCTCAAGGGGTTGTGCAGTCGTTTGCTCGTGATCCACTGTCGGGGGACTACTATGCCTCCCAGGCGATCGGGCAGATCGGTGGCACTACCAACCTCGTGGTGACCCATTACGACTCAGCTGGGACACCAATCGACCAATGCACGTTCGAAGGGGGCGGACACGGGTCGACGACCGCGATCGAACGTGACGGGCAGAATGTGTGGTTGTGGTTCCGGTGGACTTACGATTCGACGAGCAGTGGCTATACGAACAGGATGGTGCGGGCGAAGTACCAGCCTGGGCTGACTGTGAAACGCAATGATCCCGCCGTGTTGGATGTCATGGACGTGTCCGATAATCTTCTCGTCAACTACGAAATCGACCAGGCTGCTGACAGGATCGCCCTGAGAGTCACCCCGGGCGGCACCAATGAGCAGTACCTGCTGTATCGGTTGTCGGACTATAAAGCGAACCGCAACACCCCGCTGGCGATGCTCGGCCCGTACACGTGGTCCGAGGCTGACGACGGACCGTATCAGGGGCACTGCACTATCGACGGACATCTCTATATGTCCCGCGGCAATGTTGACCAGGGGAACCCGTGCACGATTACGCGCATCGATTGGGAAACGGGCGATCAGATTGTCATCGACGTCACTGATGTTGGCCGTACCGGGTCTACGTGGCCCGGTGGCCGTAACGAGAATGAGGGAGTGACTGTCTGGCGCGGGCAGGGCGGGACCCCCTCACTGCTGTTTGGTAAGGCAGTCGGGTCGTTCGGTTATCGGCAGGCACTGGTGTATTCGTTTTCACCGCCGGCGGCTGAGCACCCGGCGGGAGAATCACTGCGCGCAGCTCTTACCAGTTTTCAGTCAGGGAAAGTCATTGTTCCCGGTGGCAGCGGAGAGATTACGTCAACTCCGGTGCGGTTCAAATGGGAATTTCCCGGGGTGCCGGACATCGTAGTCACTCCCGGCACAACCTCACCCGGCGGCATCGTGAAGGGTGCCTCGTTTGGCAACGAGACTCCACAGGGGTTCACCGCCTATATCAACCGCACGTCAGCCTCGGCGACCACTGTTCACTGGCATGCCTATTACGGGCCCGGAATCAACGGAATCACCGAG
Organism: Brevibacterium pigmentatum; assembly: GCF_011617465.1. Classification (NCBI taxonomy): domain Bacteria; kingdom Bacillati; phylum Actinomycetota; class Actinomycetes; order Micrococcales; family Brevibacteriaceae; genus Brevibacterium; species Brevibacterium pigmentatum. The sequence goes on along the minus strand of NZ_CP050153.1, from coordinate 2,708,662 downwards.
TGAATACCGGGAAGAGGAGCTGGTCATGGACAGAACATCACGAGTCTTGAGAGCAATCGGGTCGGTCGTGTTCACGCTTGCCGGGGCCTTCTATGTCCTCGCCCCACCGAACACCACCACGAACTTCTTCGACACCCCAGCACCCGCAGTGATGTGGGGATGGGTGTTCGCAGCCGGTGGACTCATCTCCCTGATCGGCACGTTCACACGAGTTGTGCACCTGGAACGCCTCGGCGTGCTTTTCGTCGTCGTCGCGGCAGCCATGCTCGTCGCCGGCCAATCCCTGGTCATGTTCGCCGACCCCATCACCTGGACGCGGGGTGGCGGCACCCTCGTCTACCTCGGGTTCGGACTGTGGGCTTTCGAGAGATGGTGGCGGCTCGGCCGAGATGAGAGAGCAATTAACGAGATCGTAGATGCGGGGTAGGGATGGATGCAGAACTCATCAAATTCTTCCTCGGCGGTGGCGTCGCAATCCTCCTCGGCGCAGTCGGCAAGTTCATCTACGACCTCATCCAGGGCCGAGTCATCAAGGAAGATTCCGCTGTTGCTCAATGGCGAGGGATCGCCGAGGCCCGGCTGCAGGAGATCCGGGAGCTGAAATCTGAACTGCAGTGGTATCGCGGCTTCTACCCGCGGCTATGGCACGCCTACCAAAGGCTACCGCCGGACGACAAGGAGAAGTTCCCCGTCGTCCCACCACCACCCGATCAACCCAAGAACCCTTCCGTGTGAAGGGTTCTCCTCATTCAAGGAGACAGTAATGGCCATGATGCCCGGAGCCGTGAACAAGCTCCTCGCAAACCAGGCACGTCAGGGCCTGATGAAGTCCTACCAGGGAATCTCGCTCCATACGATGGTCGGAAGCCTCGCAGGCACCGACAGCATGTTCCAGAAGGACGGCACCGTCGGCACTGAATCCCACTTCGGTGTCGGCGAGAACGGTGAGATCTACCAGTGGGTCGACACCAAGTACACCGCCGACGCGAACTACCTCGGATCCGGCCACGTCATCAGCATCGAGACCGCCGACTACGGCGGCTCCTTCGGACGCTGGAACACTGCCGGCGACAACGTGCCCTATTGGAACGCAGCTCAGATCGCCGCGATCGTGAAGATCATCGTCTGGGCCTGCACGACCCACGACATCCCCATCCAGCAGATGAAGACCGTCCGCGACCGCGGCATCGGCTATCACGCCATGGGAGTCCCCGGAAACGAACTCCCCAACTCGCTACGCGGCACCCGCTACCAGTGGTCGAAATACGCCGGGAAAGTCTGCCCCGGCAAGAACCGCATCTCCCAGATCCCCGAAATCGTGCGACTCGCACAAGGCGGCGCCGCCCCAAGCGACACCGCACCGGCACCGAAGAAGGAAGGCATCCTCGGCATGACCAAATACTCAGGCGGCAAAATCTACAAAGCCCTGCAAGCACTCACCCGCGGCAAATGGAAGTCACTCTTCATCGACAAAGGGTCCATGTCGATCCTCACCTGCGACGGCAACCCCTACCTCGCCCAGGTGTACCTCACCGTGACCGGCCTGAAACCGGAAGAGACCATCCAGGTCCGGTTCATCACCGCCTCCTACAAGAAGGGGACGACGACGAAGAACAACGGGTACTACCCGAAGCAGGAGCAGCACGGTTCCGGCGGCGGCACCTACATCTCGCACACCCAGATCGGCAAAACCGGCAAGGGCAAGAACGGCCGCTCGAACCGGCTCCGCGTTCAAGTGTGGACCGACTCGAACACCGCGAAGATCACCAGCATCCAGACCAAGTTCCTGAAAGGCTGACCCATGACCCTGAACGACATCATCCCAGCGAAGTACCGCAAACCCGTCTACGTCGCCTACGCACTCGTCGGCGTCGCCCTCGGTGCAATCGCCACCGCCTATGGGCCCGACAACGTCCCCGAATGGCACGCCGTGACCACCAACGTCGTCCTCTACATCGGCGGCGCGTTCGGACTCACCGCAGCCGCGAACACCATCGTCAGTCGATCAACCGACTCCGACCATGCAGAAGAGATCGAACCCGACGACACCGACGACATCCCGCTCGACGAGCTCACCGACGCTGACGAACCAATCGAAGAGGACTACGAGGCGCTCGCCGCCGCCGAGGTGGACAACACTCCGCCGGCGGCGGGATATCTGCCCCGGCACTGACACAACTTGAAATAGGCTCCCATCACACAAGTTTGATGGGGGCCTGTTTCCTATTCATACCGAAATCGTGTCGGTTCCTCTTCACCGTGCCAACTATGTCTACAGTGGAAGAATTGTGTCGAAACAAGCATTGGAGTAGTGAGAAGTGAGCTCAGTCACAAAGGCGTTCTCCCGCATCAAACGTGCAGTCGTCCGCGAAACCCCTCAGCCACAATCCCTGCACCCGCGGGATACACGCACGGACAGAGTTCACCTCTACGGCACCCTGTGGGGCGTACTCGAAGACTTCGGAGGCATGACCAACTCCGTCCTGCGCCGCACCAACAGCTTCATCCGGCACGGAAACCCACTGTCCGCCACGATCCTCACTTTCGCCCACCAGCTCGATGTGGGTGAAGTACGAGACCGTTTAGTAGGAACGGGCCTGCTCGACGAATCAGTGATCATCCGCAACCTCTGGGACGATCTGCGACCAATGACTGACGCGCAACTCCTGGATGCCTTTTCCGGAGAGAATCCCACCGAAGAAATCCCGGACGCACACGGAACCAGAGAAACAATCACGAAGAATTACACCAGGTTTCTTGGGGCCTCGGGAAAGGTCATCCGCCAAGAGCACTACAGGGACGATGGATCCCGACTTTTCACCGATATCAACGAAGTGAAAAATCAGCGCCGCGTGATACTCCACAATAACGCAGGCGAACCCATCATCGAATGGGACCGAGCACGCAGTCTCTACAACCCATGGATCCAATACGTCATCGACAAAGAACCCTCACTGCTGATCGTCGACTCAGGCCCCATCGCAACGATCGCCCATGAGCTCACAGACCGAAACTTCAAGCTCGCACATTTCCTGCACGTCTCACACCTGAAACACCCCCTGGAAGGGATCTACGGTCAACTGACCTCCAACCGCGTCGAAGCTTTCCGCGAGCAAGAACAGTTCGACATCGTCGCAGTCCAGACCCAACAGCAGATCGACGACATGGCAAAGATCGGCCTCAGCCGCAAACGCATGCGCCTTATTCCCAGCGAACTGCCACCCGAAGCCATACGCCTCGCTGACAACACAGACCGCGACGAAACCAAAGGACTCGTCGTCGCACGCCTAGTCGACCTCAAACAAATCGACCACGCCATCGATGCGGTCGCGAAAGCCAAAACGACCCGAACCGACATCTCCCTCGACATCGCCGGCACAGGAGAAGAGCAAGCACAGCTGCAACAGCTCATCGACGATCATGACCACGCTGACGACATCCAACTGCTCGGCCACGTCAACAACGTCACCGACCGCCTCGCCACAGCCTCCTTCTCACTCCTAACAAGCAAGTTCGAAGGACTCGGACTCGCGATCCTAGAATCAATGGCCGCCGGCTGCATTCCAATCACCTACGACATCAAATACGGGCCCGCCGAAATCATCACTCACGGAGTCAACGGGTTCATCGTGCCGGCGAACGACATCGACGCACTCGCCGCCCAGATTGAAGCATTCCTCGCAATGCCGTCGAACGAGAAGCTCGAAATGCGCCGGGCAGCAATCGAGCGAGCGAAGGACTTCCTCCCCGAACAAAGCTACGAACGGTGGAAGAAGGCCCTAGAAGAGCCGGTCAAAATCCACAACCCGGCACCGTTCTCGGACCCGGAATACCTGCGCACTCGAGAGATTGCGATAACCACTTCACGGAACGCCACGAAACTCGGCATCCTCTTCGCCGACGGCGACAACGTTGAGAACAAGAACCTACGACTGATTGTCGCCAGTAGGTCGAAGAACACCTTCTTCCAAGCAGTCAGTTCCGCTGACGGCTGGCAGCGCACAGATGGGCGAATCGTCTACAACTTCACGCTTTCCAATGATCTTTTCTCCCAGGCAGAGGGGCAAACGTTCGACGTGTATGTCCGTAAGATCGGGGCCCGATGGGATGCGAAAGCGAGATTGAAGCTTCCAGCGCCGTTCGCGAGCGTCGAAGCACACGGGCTGCACTGGTACCGCACTGAGTACGGAAACTTCAGTGTGAAGTGCCTCGCTGGTGCCTCTGAGTAGTTGGAGCGAGCGGCGATCTACCGTATTTCCGCAGGCACTCCTCAACGCTGGACACGGATCGTCCTAGAGCCGCAGCCCGTTCCGAGATCGTGAGGTCGGTGCGCGTCGCCGCGAAGTCGATGTCGTCTCGCGTCCATGGCTGCCACAGGTTTGTAGCTCTCGAATCTTCGCGGCGGCCGACTTCGACCTCCCATTCGCGCAACCACCTACTCGCAGTTGAGGTGTTCACTCCGACGGCGGCTGCAATGTCGGCGATGCTCTGTCCGGCCTCACGTCGTAGGGTGATCTCGTTACGCAGGCGCGCCTTGTCCTCGGCCACCGCATGCCGCTTAGTTGGAGAGATGGGGCTGATGCCGCGCCGGTACCGGTCATAGCAACGCTTGCACAGACCACGCGCCACCGCGTCCCGGTCACACCACACTGCGGCACAGGTCGTCATCACCGCAGTATATGAGACTCAGTCGTAACCATGTAGAGCTTTGGGAGCGCAAAACTACAGATACGATTCGATGAGCGATGCCTTCTCCTTGGCGTTCGCCGTGCCATTGGAACGCAGAAAGGTGCTTCATGTCGAACAACCCCCAGAGGCATCACCAGAACTGGAACCAGCAGAATCCCCAGGGCCAGCCGAATCAGTACTACCCTCAGCAACCCCAGACGGACTCATTCCCGAACGACCCCCACGCTGTGTACGGAGTGCCGTCGTCACAGCCGGGCGGTGTCATGTTGACACCGAACGGGTACGTTATAACGAGGGCGATCAAGTTCAAGACGATCGCCAACCGCGGCTGGTCAACACTGATGTTCGTTCTCGTCGCCCTCAGTGGGATCGCCAGCTTCATTATCTTGATGGTCGATCCGTACTACTTTTGGATGTCGCTGGTCTCTACGTTGATGTTGGCGATAGGAGCAGGAGTAATCCACATGCTCGAAAGTATTGTGGCTGAGCTGCGCCGACTTAACTGATCTACGTCAGTCATGTCAGCGCTCCGTCACATACTGTCCCCATGACCGATGACTTTGGCACAGCCACCTGGCGGTACTGGCAGAAGATCCGCAACGATGCCGGCGCCCGCGGTTCGTTCCAGAGCCGTCCGCCCGTCTCGGTACGTGCTCGGCTCGTGTTCGAGCGTGACGGTGAAGTGTGGCTCGACGGCACGGCGACGAGGCTTGGTTTCGATGGTGCGATCTTCGTGGAGCTCCACGACCGTCGCCTGCAGACTGTCGGGGCATGGTTGCCGCCGGAGGATGTGTGGTGGCCGGGGAAGTGAGCGCTCACGCGTGCCCAGAAATTGCCCACACTTCGCCCAAATCAACCCACATTCAACCCAGGCGCACCCCATCCAGAAGCCGCAGGAATTCAACGATCACACGGTTCACCTCGGAGGGAGAACGAACCACGACTTCTTCTCCGGCTCGGGTTCGTCCTACGTCATCGGCAAGGCCGAGAACACCGAAGACGACGACTGGGACTTCTGAGCCCTCGCACCACAGATACCTGAACGGCCCATCCAAGCATGTTTGCTCGGATGGGCCGTTTCGGCATTGGCGATGAGAGTTTACGTCGTGAATGGCAGACGCCCACCCGCTGCGTAAAACCCGGCAGCAAGTGGGCGTCTACTCAATCAGTCCGGATCAGGCCCTGATGGGCCGTGCTGATCCCTGCAGATCAGGGTGACCTCGTTGGAGGTCAGGCGGCGGCCATCGGCGTGATCTCACGCAGCGAAGTGCCGGTGAACAGCACAACGCGGCCGGTCGCATCCTCGATCGTGATCTCACCAGGAGCCCGACGGCTGATCCGGGGATCGATCATTCCTGCGTGTGCGAGTCCGCGCTGGACCCACTGTGGGAACTCAGACATGGTTCCCTCCTTTCTTCAATTGTGAATAGCAGGCAACGACGCGCGCTATTCTTCAGGTTCTCAAGTCGGCGATTGGGTGGTCGCCATGGGGATCTGCGAGTCGAAGAGACACAGTGTCCGGAACATTCATCTGCAAAGTCGAACCGTGATCGGGGCCTACGACCTCAAAAGCTTGTCGTCAGGAGCAACGCAACGATCGGTTCGATGAATGCGGACAACTTCGAACGCAAAGAACCAGCATAGCGCGCCCAAGCTCGGATTGTCCACCCGAGCGCAGAGTCGACGAATCAGGACAACGAAAACCTCGCCGAGGCGGCGCCCCGGATTTCCGAAATCCTCGCCGAGGCGGCGCGAAATATCCTTATCGTCGCCCCTGCATGCGCGCCCGCAGACGTGCCCACAGCACCACGGTGAGGACGAAGAGCACCACTCCGCCGGCCAGTAGGCCGAGCGCGAGGGGGTTGTCCAGTGCCGCACCGACGGTCTGGGCGGCCATCGACGGCTCCGACTCATCCGTCACTTTGGACTCCGTCTTGCCGTTCGCATCCATTTCCGCACCACCAGCATCACTCGAGCCGCCGGTGGCGGTGGGGTCCGCCTCGGCGGTGGCCTGAACTCCGACGGGAACAGTCTGCAGCGATTGGGGGTCTTCCTGGGCGAAATCCCATTCGAGCAGGTCGACTGCGACCTGCCGGGAGTTGTTGTCGATGCCGAGCATCGTCGTGACCACACGGTGCCCGTCACGTTCGGCCACGGCCACATACGAGCCCTTCGCAGCCCGGGTGAATCCGTTCTTCAGACCCAGCCCACCGTCGACCTGCCCGACGATCTTCGTGTGGTTCTGGATCTCGTAGCCTTTGAACTTCTCCTTCGTCTGCGGGTTCTTCCCGCCCGGGAATTTGAAGGTTTCCGTTCCGATGACCTTCGTGAGGTAGTCGTCCTCGCAGACGGCCCACGCGAGCTTCATGAGGTCCTCAGCGGTCGTGTACTGGCCTTTCGCGTCCAGCCCCGAGGTGTTCTTCGCCTGCGTGTTCGACATTCCCAGTTCCGCGGCCTTCTCGTTCATCAGCTTCACGGCCTTGTCCTGCCCGCCTGCTGCCCGCCCCAGAGCATTCGCTGCATCATTGGCGCTCGACATCAGCATCGCGTGGAAGAGCAGATCGATGGAGTACTTGTTCGTCTGCATGAGTCCGACCTTGGTCCCGTCGATCTTTATATCCTCGAACTCGGCGGTCACTTTCTTCTTCTTGTCATCGAACTCGTCGACGAGCGCCAGAGCCGTGAGCAGCTTGATCGTCGAAGCCGGAGCGTGCCGCTTCTCCACATTCTTCGCCACGTGCAGCTCCCCGGAGTCGAGGTCGCCCACGAGCCAGGACGTGCCCGTCGGCTTCGGCGGCTTCGCCCCATCACTGAGGTCGCCGGGACTGACGTACGCCGGTGCCGTCGATTGCGCCGGCTCGGGCACCGCCTGCGCGGGGGAGTGGATGAGCTGGGCCGCGAGCACGAGCAGTGCGGCGGCAAAGCCGATGACGCTCAGCGACAGGGTGCGCGGTGAGGAAGCAGTCGAGCGGTGGAAACGCATGCGCCCCAGTCTACTTTCGTCCTAAGCTGCGCGTCCTCAGGTTTCCCTCACCCGCACCGAGGCGGGACCACTTCCGTGAAAGCACGGTTGAAGTCGAATAGCACGTGTTCAAATCAGTGCTGTCTGCCTTCAATCGAGCTTTTGAGGAAGTTGTCCGCCCGGGACAGACGAAAGCGGCCCCGCACCGTGTGGTGCGGGGCCGCCGCAGTCTGTCTCAGACTGACGCGATCAGAACGCGCGCTGGAGGATCGCCTGCTTCACCTCGGCGATGGCCTTGGTGATCTCGATGCCGCGAGGGCAGGCCTCGGTGCAGTTGAAGGTGGTGCGGCAGCGCCACACGCCTTCCTTGTCGTTGAGGACCTCGAGGCGCATGTCTCCGCCTTCGTCACGCGAATCGAAGATGAAACGATGCGCGTTGACGATCGCGGCCGGACCGAAGTACTGGCCGTCGGTCCAGAACACGGGGCACGACGAGGTGCACGCAGCGCAGAGGATGCACTTCGTGGTGTCGTCGAATGCCGCACGCTGCTCGGCCGACTGCAGACGCTCACGCGTGGGCTCGTGGCCCGAGGTGACGAGGAACGGCATGACCTCGCGGTACGACTGGAAGAAGGGCTCCATGTCGACGATCATGTCCTTCTCGAGCGGAAGGCCCTTGATCGCCTCGACGGTGATCGGCTTGGACGTGTCGAGGTCCTTGAGCAGCGTCTTGCAGGCCAGGCGGTTGCGGCCGTTGATGCGCATCGCATCGGAGCCGCAGACGCCGTGGGCGCAGGACCGGCGGAAGGACAGCGAGCCGTCGATCTCCCACTTGATCTTGTGGAGGGCATCCAGCACACGGTCGGTGCCGTACATCGTGACGTTGTATTCCTCCCAGTGCGCCTCGGAATCGACCTCGGGGTCGAAGCGGGCGATCCGGAAGGTGCAGTCGAAGGACGGGATGGTTCCGCCATCGCCGGACACGTGTGTCGGCAGGTCGATCTTCGACGCTGGCTCTGGGGTGGTATCGGTGCTCATCAGTACTTACGCTCCATCGGCTGGTAACGGGTGACGATGACGGGCTTCGTCTCCAGACGCATGCCCTTGATGCCGTCGGTCTCCGCTTCGGGATCGAGGTAGGTCATCGTGTGGTGCATGAAGTTCTCGTCGTCACGATCCGGGAAGTCCTCGCGGAAGTGTCCTCCACGCGATTCCTTGCGGTGGATGGCGGCGACAGAGATGACCTCGGCGAGCTCGAGCAGGAAGCCGAGCTCGACGGCCTCGAGCAGATCGAGGTTGTACCGCTTGCCGCGGTCCTGGATGCCCACGTTGTTGTAGCGTTCGCGCAGCTTCGCGATCTCGTCCAGAGCAGACCGGAGAGTCTCGTCGGTGCGGAACACCTGGACGTTGGCGTCCATGAGGTCCTGCAGGTCCTTGCGGATGGCGGCGATGCGTTCGGTGCCGTCCGAGGTGCGCATCTTCTCGAGCATCTCGACGACCTCGGTCTCCGGGCTCTCCGGAAGCTCGACGACCTCAGCGGTCTTCGCGTATTCCGCGGCGGCGATGCCGGCGCGCTTGCCGAAGACGTTGATGTCGAGCAGCGAGTTCGTGCCCAGGCGGTTCGAGCCGTGCACGGACACGCAGGCGACCTCACCGGCGGCGTAGAGGCCGGGGATGACGTTGTCGTTGTCCGCCAGCACTTCGGCCTTGATGTTCGTCGGGATGCCGCCCATCGCATAGTGCGCGGTCGGGAAGACCGGCACCGGCTCCGTGTAGGGCTCGACACCAAGGTAGGTACGAGCGAACTCGGTGATGTCGGGCAGCTTCTCGTCGATATGCGAGGGCTCGAGGTGGGTGAGGTCGAGCAGGACGTAGTCCTTGTTCGGTCCGCAGCCACGGCCTTCACGGACTTCGTTGGCCATCGAACGGGCCACGATGTCACGCGGGGCGAGGTCCTTGATCGTGGGGGCGTAGCGCTCCATGAAGCGCTCACCCTCGGAGTTGCGGAGGATGCCGCCCTCACCACGTGCAGCCTCGGACAGGAGGATGCCCAGGCCGGCGAGGCCTGTGGGGTGGAACTGGAAGAACTCCATGTCCTCCAGCGGGATTCCGCGGTTGTAGGTCACGGCCATACCGTCGCCGGTCAGGGTGTGCGCGTTCGACGTGGTCTTGAAGACCTTGCCGACACCGCCGGTGGCGAAGACGACCGACTTGGCCTGGAAGACGTGGATCTCGCCGGTGGCCAGTTCGTAGGACACGACGCCGGCGGGACGCTTGACTCCGTCGACCTCGGTCATGACGAGGTCGAGGACGTAGAACTCGTTGTAGAACTCCACGCCGTGCTTGACGCACTGTTGGTACAGGGTCTGGAGGATCATGTGACCGGTGCGGTCAGCGGCGTAGCAGGAGCGGCGCACGGCGGACTTGCCGTGGTCGCGGGTGTGCCCGCCGAAGCGACGCTGGTCGATCTTGCCCTCGGGGGTGCGGTTGAACGGCAGCCCCATCTTCTCGAGGTCGAGGACGGCGTCGATGGCTTCCTTGGCCATCACCTCGGCGGCGTCCTGGTCGACCAGATAGTCACCGCCCTTGACGGTGTCGAAGGTGTGCCATTCCCAGTTGTCCTCTTCCACGTTCGCCAGTGCGGCGCACATTCCGCCCTGGGCGGCGCCGGTGTGCGAACGGGTGGGGTAGAGCTTGGTGAGAACGGCGGTGCGGGCACGCTGGCCCGACTCGATCGCCGCACGCATGCCGGCGCCGCCGGCGCCGACGATGACGACGTCGTAATGATGTACCTGCATGTTTCTCCTTTAGGCCTTGCAGAACTCAGCCAGGACCGAGGGGTCCGCTCCGGCCGGGCAGGGATCGAACGTGAAGATGACGAGCGTGCCGAGCACGATGACGATGACCGAGGCGATGTAGAGGATCACCTGCAGGGCCATGCGCGTGCCGGGCTTCTCGGAGTAGTCCATGATGATGGTGCGCAGACCGTTGGTGCCGTGCAGCATCGCCAGCCACAGCATGAGCAGATCCCAGATCTGCCAGAACGGGCTGGCCCACTTGCCTGCGACGAAGCCGAAGTCGATGGCCTGGACGCCGTCGCCGGCCCACAGGTTCACGAACAGGTGGCCGAAGATGAGGATGACGAGCACGACGCCGGAGATGCGCATGAACAGCCATGCGAACATCTCGAACTTCGAACGCGTCGACTTATGCCGGGAGTAGCCGGTCCGCGGAGCCGGAATGGATGTTGTGCTCATGTCAGCCTCCGAAGGTGTGCATCAGCTGGCGGGGAATGAAGGCGATCATGATGATGAGCCACACGATCATGACTCCCCAGAACAGCTTCTTCTGATTTTTCGGGCCACTCTTCGAGAAATCGACGAGAATGACGCGCAGACCGTTGAACGCATGGAATGCGATTGCGGCGACGAGCGCGATCTCACCGAATGCCATGACCGGTGTCTTGTAGGTTCCGATCACTGCGTTATAGGCCTCGGGCGAGACGCGGACGAGGGCAGTATCGAGCACGTGGACCAGAAGGAAGAAGAAGATTCCGACGCCTGTGACGCGATGCGCGACCCAGGACCACATTCCTTCGTTTCCTCGGTACAGAGTGCCCGTAGACGCTTTGGCCACGGAGCATCCTCCATCTTGAATATTCGGGTGTGTACGTCTAGAAACTACGCCGAAGACCGCTTCCGTGCCAGTCGAGACACGGCTGAGCGTCCCGGATCACACGACAACCCTGGCAATTCCCTCAAAACTGGGATTTCGCGTCTCACGGAATTTCATTTACATCACAATCGTATGCGCTAAATTGTTTCGCTGCCGTCCTGACCTGGACGGCCCCGGAACAAGGGCAGACCATCACCGAGGCGGCCCTGAGGTGGGGATCTCCCCACCGGAGCCTTAAGGATCGGCTCATCCGACACGGCGGGCAACCTCGGGGAAGGCATGCCCGAACTCTGAGACACTGAAATGGTGAACACGCACTTCCACGCCATCATCCCCGCCGGCGGATCCGGAACGCGCCTGTGGCCGCTGTCTCGCCGGGCGTCGCCGAAGTTCCTCCACGATGTCCTCGGCCTCGGCCGCAGCCTCATCCAGGCCACCTGGGACCGGGTCGCGCCGATCGTCGGCGAAGACAGGGTCTGGGTGGTCACCGGTGAGAGCCACTTCGATCAGGTCGCCGGACAGCTGCCGCATATCGCCCGCGGCCAGATCATCACCGAACCCTCCCCGAAGGATTCCGCGGCGGCCATCGGACTGGCCGCCATGCTCATCGCCCGCGAGGATCCCGAGGCCATCGTCGGATCGTTCTCCGCGGACCATTCGATCACGAATGTCGACGAATTCCGCCTCGTCATCGACCAGGCCGTCGCGGCCGCGGAGACCGGGGACATCGTCACGATCGGCATCATGCCGCGCAATCCCGCCACCGCCTACGGCTATATCGAGACCGGCGACCTGCTCGGCCTCGACGGGGCGCCCACGGCCAGGCGTGCGCTGGCCTTCGCAGAGAAGCCGGAGGCGAGCACGGCTCGTCAGTATGTGAACTCCGGCCGCTACCGCTGGAACGCAGGCATGTTCATCGCCAAGGCCTCATCGCTGCTCGACATCCTCGCCGAGGAGGACCCCGCCCTCTACTCCGGACTGGCCCGGATCGCTGAGGCCTGGGACACCCCCGACCACGACGAGGTCCTGCCCGCCGTATGGCCCGGACTGGAGAAGCGGGCCATCGACTATGTGGTGGCCGAGCCCGCAGCCGCGGCCGGTCGGGTCATCGTCATCCCCGGTGACTTCGGCTGGGACGACGTCGGCGACTTCGACTCGGTGGCCCGACTGCGCCAGCCGGTGCCGGGGGAGCCGCGGGGAGTGATCTCGATCGGCGGGAACACCGATCTCCTCGAAGTCGATGCCTCGGGGGTCGTCTTCTCCGAAGGCCCGCGGACGGTGGCGATCGTCGGACTCGAAGACCTCGTCGTCGTCGACACCGACGACGTTCTGCTCATCACCTCGCGCTCACACGCTCAGGATGTGAAGAAGGCCGTGTCCGTCGCCGGTGAGCGCGGACTCGACGAACTGCTCTGATCCACAGTCGGCGCTCCCGGGGGAGTGGAGCCCGAAGTATGTCGAAATTGGTCGCAATGGGCACATCTATGACATCGAGTGCCTAGCATTGCTTGAAATGTTCGACATCGCCCATCCCCGACCTCCCCGCACTGAAGGACCCGACGTGATCAGCTCGACAATCGCTGAGATCGGTGCTGAACTCATCGATTTCCGCCGCGACATCCATGCCCATCCGGAACTGTCCTTCCAGGAGTTCGCGACCACCGACAAGATCGTCGCCCGACTCGAGGCCGCCGGACTCACGCCGAAGCGCCTCGACGGCACCGGAGTCGTCTGCGACGTCGGCGAAGGCCCAGTGGCCGTGGGGCTGCGGGCCGATATCGACGCCCTGCCCGTCGACGACCTCATCGATGAGGAATTCCGTTCCACCGTTCCCGGCGTCGCCCATGCCTGCGGCCACGACGTCCACCTGACCTCACTCATCGGTGCCGGCATCGCCCTGCAGAAGATCCACGAGACCCGCCCCGGCGGACTCGGCGGACGCGTGCGTCTGATCTTCCAGCCCGGCGAGGAAGTCACCCCCGGTGGGGCGCTGCGCGTGATCTCCCAGGGCGTCCTCGACGACGTGCCCGAGGTCTACGCCGTCCACTGTGACCCGAACGTCGACATCGGGAAGGTCGGATCGCGCATCGGCGCCATCACCGCAGCCGGCGACACCGTGATCATCCGCCTCTCCGGTCACGGCGGCCACACCTCACGCCCGCACCTGACCGAGGACCTCGTCTACGCGCTCGGCAAACTCGCCACCGACCTGCCCTCGACTCTCGGTCGCCTCATCGATCCGCGCCACGCGATCTCGCTGGTGTGGGGTGAGATCAGCGCCGGTCACGCCGCGAACGTCGTCCCCAGCGAGGGGATCCTGCGCGGAACCCTGCGCTGCCTCGACGTCGACGGGTGGAATCAGGTCGCTGAGGTGCTGCCCGAGCTCGTCGATCGCATCGCCGGACCCTACGGGGTCGAGGTCGACCTCGAACATCGCCGAGGCGTCCCTCCGGTGGTCAACACCGAAGACCAAGTCACCCTCATCGAATCGGCGGTCCGCGGGGAACTCGGTGAGAACTCCGTGCAGCTGACCCCGCAGTCGATGGGTGGTGAGGACTTCGCCTGGTACCTCACCCACTGCCCGGGAGCGCTCATCCGTCTGGGCACCCGCACGCCCGGCGGCATCACCTACGACATCCACCAGGGTGATCTGCTCATCGATGAGCGAGCCGTGGAGATCGCCTCCCGCGTGTTCACAGCCACCGCGCTCAAGGTCCTCGACCGGGACCGCTGATTACCCGGCCGGGGTGCCGGGCCGATACTCTGGATGCCATGAGCCACGCAGCCCACAGCACCTCCATCGCTGCCTTCGCCGCGGTGGGCACCCTGGTGCTGACCGGCTGCTCCGTCTCTGCTCCCGAAGCCCTCGAAGAGGAGCGACTGGGCTGCCTCGTCTCGGCACCGGCCGGCTTCGACGATCACTCCGCCGGTGCTCTCACCCTCGAGGAGACGGAACTGGCCCGTGGCGCCGGGGTCTTCTCGGGCACCTCGAGTCAACGCGTCTCGAGTGGGTCGGCCACCTCGGCGGCATTGGAGCGGATGAACCGACACGACTGTGCACTGACCACGGTCATCGGGCCCGGCGGAGCAGACGAACTCGCGGACTTCGCCGCCGCGCACCCCGACGACCTGTTCCTCGGAGTCTCCAGCGGCACAGACGACCTGCCGAAGAACGTGCTGAGCATGGATTTCGACCTCGTCCCGCCGGCGTTCATCGCCGGCTACACCGCGGCCACTGCCTCCGAGACAGGGAAGGTCGGCGTCGTCGTCTCCCACGGGTTCCCACAGTCCGAACGCATTCTGAATGCCTTCGACGCCGGCGTCGACCTCTACAACAAGGAGAAGGACGAGGACCTGCCGAAGGCGGAGTCCTACCGTCCCTCCTCGGGTGGGGCCGCCTCGGCGAGCGGTTCGCCTCGGACGATCGACGACACCCGCAAAGCGGGGAAGGAGTACTTCGAACGGTCCTTCGGCGCCGACGTCGACGTGCTCGTTCCCTTCGGGTCGGCGGCCGCGATGGGGGTGGTCACCTCGGCGGAGGAGAAGCGGATGAACCTGACCACGGCCACGGAGGCACCCGAGGGCGACGACGAAGGACCGAGCCTGCCGAAGATCGTGTGGTACGGAACAGCGGGCGGATTCTCCAAGACGATCGTGGCCAGCGTGGAACCGAACGTGCGCCGTGGACTGCGCACGATGTTCCCCGATTGGCCGCAGAGCAAGAACCCCGACGAGGTGGCCCCTGCGCCGAAGACCGGGCCCGAGGAGATCGGCGGCTTCCGCATCGCCGACCGCCACTACCGGGGCACCCTCGACAACGGTGGAGTGCGCATCGTCGCCGAGGACGGATTCCTCTCCCGCGTCTCCGACGCCGGTCGCGGGATCACGGACCTCAGGGAGCGGATCAAGAGCGGGGAGATCGACCCGGAGAAAGGATGAGGGGCTCAGTCGTCATCGGATAAGCTGAGACGGTGATGAATGTACCCGCCGGCGTCGCATCGGACGACCCCATCCTGCAGCTGCCCAAAGTCTCCCTCCATGATCACCTCGACGGCGGTCTGCGCCCGTCGACGATGATCGAACTGGCCGACTCGATCGGTCACACCCTGCCCGCCTCCGATGCAGAATCGCTGCGCAGATGGTTTTCGGAGTCCGCGAATTCCGGTGATCTGGTCCGCTACCTCGAGACGTTCTCGCACACCGTGGCGGTCATGCAGAGCGAGGACAACCTGCGCCGTGTGGCCAAGGAATGGGTCCTCGACCAGGTGGCCGACGGAGTCTTCTACGCCGAGGCTCGGTGGGCTCCCGAACAGCACCTCGAGGGCGGACTCGAACTCGACGCCGTGGTCGAAGCCGTCCAGGCCGGTCTCGAAGAAGGTGTCGCCGAGGCCGCGGCCGACGGCAAGTACATCCGCGTCGGGCAGCTCATCACGGCCATGCGTCAGGCCGACAACTCGCTGGCGATCGCCGAATCGGCCATCCGCCATCGTGAGAAGGGTGCGGACTCCGGTGTCGTCGGCTTCGACATCGCCGGACCCGAGAACGGATTCCCGCCGTCCGCGCATCTCTCCGCCTTCAACGCCCTGCACCAGGCGTATGTGCCGGTGACGATCCATGCCGGAGAGGCCGCCGGCAAAGAATCCATCCACGAGGCGGTCACCATCTGCCACGCCCAGCGTCTGGGCCACGGCGCTCGCATCGTCGAGGACATGGACATCGTCGACGGTCAGGGTCAGCTCGGCAGCCTCGCCGCCTGGGTCCTCGACCAGCAGATTCCGCTGGAACTGTGCCCGAGCTCGAACCTGCAGACCGACATCGGCGGCACCATCGCCAGCCACCCGATCACGGGACTGAAAGACCTCGGCTTTGCGGTCACCATCAACCCGGACAACCGGCTGATGTCCGGCACCTCCGTGTCGCGTGAGATGCGCCTGCTCGTCGACGAGGCCGGCTGGAACCAGACCGACCTCGAATGGGCGACGGTCAACGCCATCACCGCAGCCTTCCTGCCGCTGGATGTGCGTGAGCGCATGCTCGACGAGATCCTCATCCCCGGATTCGCCCGGGTGACCATTTGACCGCACGCAATGACCGGGCCGCAGGCACCGGCGTTTCACCGGAGCCTGAGGGGCACGGCGTTCCCACCCCGCGGGCGATGCTTCTGCCCGTGAGCGTCCTCGGCATCCAGGCGCTGGCCCTGGTCGGGTCGGCGGTGTCGTTCATCATCACGGCGGTCACCGCCGGACCGTTGGCGACCTCGCTGATCGGCCTGGCCGTCATGTTCTTCATCTTCGCAGCCGGTGTCGGTGCCGCGGCCCGCGGCGCCTGGCGTCTGCACAGGTGGGCGCGTCCGGCGGCGATCGCCTTCGAGCTGCTCGTCATCGTCTTCGCCTTCAGCGTCATCGCGGGGTCCCTGTGGCTGGGGCTCGCCTGCCTGGTCACCGCCATCGCCGTGCTCTTGGGTTTCTTCCTGCCCGCCGTCGTCGAGGCCTACAACCGCGCCCTGACCGACTGAACCGGCCGGGGCGTTGGCTGACGGGCTCTAGCCCACGGGCTGTAGCTCACGGGCGCCGACTGCCGGGCTTGAGTGGTCGAAATGGTCACACTAGGTGGGCAAAATGGTCACAGAATTCCGAAAACCAGCTTCTCAGCGACATTCTTCCCACACTTCACTCGTGCCAGTGGCGCTCTGCAATCAAGATCAGACCGACGGAGGCGACCATTTCTGGACGCTCGCGGCCTGCGAGGCGATGAGTCTCGACGGTACGGCTGAGATGACGGCATTGCGCAGCCCTGCCAACAGCGGCGATTCGAGCTGGAACACCTGCCCCATGAGGCGGGACTTCTGCGCGATCGACTGCGTCCGTGGCCGACGCAGTGACTCATAGCGCTGCAGCGCCGCCTCGAGCTCGGCACGGTCCTCCGCACTGTTTCCTGCACGACCGCGCGCGAGCAGCGGACCGAGCAGGACGGTGAGCGTCGCCGCGTCCTCGAGGGCCTGCCCTCCACCCTGACCGAGGTTCGGCGTCATCGCATGAGCGGCATCGCCGATGAGCACGACCCGGTCACGATGGAACCTGGCCAACCGGCGGGAGAGGTCGGAGATCGCGGTGCGGCGGACCTCCTCGGCGGGGGTGGCGGCGATGAGATCGGCGATGGGGGAGTGCCAGCCCGTGAACATCTGCTCGACGGTGGCCTTCTCGTCGGCGAAGACCGCGTCCTGCGGCATATTCGCCACCGCGAACCAGTAGACGCGGCCGTCGGCCAACGGGGCGATGCCGAAGCGGCGCCCGTGTCCGACCGATTCCCCGGCTTCACCGGACAGATCCACCGGCACCGAGGTGATGCCCCGCCACGCGGAATACCCGGAGTACCGCGGGGCGACCGTTTCCCCATCGACGACGGTGCGGGTCCGGCTGTGCAGACCGTCGGCGCCGATGACGAGGTCGAAGTGCTCGGATACTGCGGAACCGGCGGACCCGGGTTCTTCGACCGTCAGCGTCCCGTCGGTGGCGGTCACGGTCGCCTCGGAACCAGTGAGCACCGTCCCCGGGTCCAGAGCATCGAGGAGGATGCGGTGGAGATCGGCACGGTCGACGATGCGCAGAGCACCGACCGCATCGTTGGGCACTTGTGCGATCCAGCGCCCGTCGGCGAGCCGCTGACCTGCGGCGAAACCTTCGACACCGGCGTCGGTCACGGCATCGAATGCCTCGCTCAGACCCAAGGTCTCCAGAGCGGCAATGCCGTTGGCGAAGATCGACAGACCTGAACCACCGGCCCTGGGCTCAGATGCGCGTTCGAACACGGTCACCTCGGCGCCCGCTCTCTGCAGGCCCACGGCCGTCGAGAGTCCGCCGATTCCAGCTCCGATGACGGCGATCTTCATAGAAACATCGTCGCACGCAGGGCGTCGGCTGGCGAGAGGCGGCGGGCGCGAAGCGGAACGGAGTGACTACTGGAGGAACTCTCCGCAGGCTTCGGTGAGGAAGTCGCCGGCGACTCCGCCCTCTTCGCCGAGGCTGATGGCGGTCTTCTGGATGCCCCACCACACGCGCGGCGAACCGCCCCACTGCTGGCGGAACTCTTCGCGGCGGCCGGGATCCTCGGCGAGGTCGTCGGCGGCCAGGGCGATGCGGTCCTGAGCGTCATCGGCGGTGCAGCGCTTCTCGTCGTTCGGGCCCTTCGGGTCGAGCTCGGGGATATCTTCGTCGTCGACGGTCTTGAGAGTGTACGCCGAGTTGCCGATCTCCTCGACGTCGAAGGTGCCGTGGATGAGCAGGAACGGGGAGGCACCGTCATCGACGTTCTTCGCATCGACGGTGACGCTGACGCTGTCCGGGCTGTCGGCGGTCACGGCCGTCTCGCCGGACTCGGGAACCTCGGGATTGCCGGTGTGCACGTAGACCTTGAGGTAGGCCTCGGTCTTCTTCTCGGCCGCCTCGGCGAGGCCCTGCCACAGCGGGTCAGTGTCCTTCGCGCCGCCGGGGGAGGAATCGACGATGGACACCTTCGGCGCATCGTCGGGAGTCTCGATCGGCGTGACCTCTTCCTTGCTCACCGAGGGGCGCGGCTGCGGGCGGGTCTCTTCGGGGGTCGACACGCAGGCCGTCGTCGTGGCAGCAATCGCAGCGGCGGACAGCAGGGCAAGGGGGCGAAGTCGCATGGTTCCTCAGGTGTCATCAGCGTCCAGGTGGTATCGCGTCCAGCCTAATGCGCGGGACGGTCCGAGCCCGGGTGGACGCGCGGCAGGGCGGCGAAAGCGGCGGGCGCGCGGGCGCTCAGTTTGGGACCCAGCCCAAGGTCTCAACGCTGACGAACCTCGGCGATGAGTTCGCGCAGTCCCTTGAGCTGAGTTCCCGAGGCATCGAAGTTCGCATCGTCGAGCCACGCTTCGTAGGCAGAGCGCAGCGCCGGCCATTCGCCGTCGATGATCGAGAACCATGCGGTGTCGCGGTTGCGGCCCTTGTACACGAGGTGCTGACGGAAGACCCCTTCGAAGGTGAAACCGAACCGTTCGGCGGCCTTCTTCGACGGAGCATTCGCGTCATCGCATTTCCACTCGAACCGACGGAAACCGGAGGAGAAGGCAAGATCGGCGCAGAGGTACAGCGCCTCGGTGGCCGCCCGAGTCCGCGACAGTGCCGGGCCCCAGAGGATGTGCCCGATCTCCATGACGCCGTTGGCCGCATCGATGCGCATCAGCGCCTGCCGGCCCTCGGCCCGACCGGTGGATCGGTCCACGACGGCGAAGAAGAGGGGATCGGAGGAGTCGGCCGCCTCGACGATCCAGGAATCGAAATCCCCGCGTTCGGTCTGCGGCGTCTGGGGCAGGTATCGGAACCGATCGTCGATCCCCGCTGCGGTCGACACCGCGGCGAAGAGGCTATCGCCGTGATCGGCCGCATCGAGCGGTTCGAGGTCGACATACCGACCATGGATCGTCTCTCGCCGAGGCGGCTGTGCGCCCCGGAAATTCGTGAGGTCGTCGTGCATGGCTGAGTCCTCGTCGTCGGGGTTCGTGGTGGGGCAGTTGTGACAGGAGACCGGTTCAGTCCTCGCTGCCGTCGAAACCGGTGGACAGCTCCCGCAGCAGTGCGGCCAGTTTTCGGCTGCCGGCGGGGGTGAGGCCGCTGAGGATCTCCCGCTCCTTCACGAGCAGATCCGCCAGGGCGGAGTCGACCGTGGCGCGGCCGCTGTCGCTGAGCTGGACGAGCACCCCGCGTCGATCACCGGGATCGGGACGGCGGTCGACCCACCCGCGGGCGACGAGTCGGTCGATGCGATTGGTCATGGTGCCGCTCGTGACCAGTGTCTCCTGCAACAGTGTCGAGGGGGAGAGCTGATAGGGCTCGCCGGCTCGGCGGAGGGCGGAGAGCACATCGAAGGCCCACCCCTCGATGCCGTAATCGGAGAAGCTCGACTTCCGTGCCAAGTCCAACTGCCTGGCCAGACGCGAGACTCGGGAGAGGATCTCCATCGGGGAGACGTCGAGATCCGGACGCTCACGTCGCCAGGCTGCGACAATTCGATCCACTTCGTCCATGAAACGATTTTACGTCCATATCAAGAATCTTGAGCGCAAAGATACTTTTTGACGAGAGATTCCTTACGCTCAGGGTCCATTTAACCTGCAAGGTTGGATGGACGGGTGCGTTTGGGAATATGGTTGTCCTTGGTTGTTGCATCCGTCAACGAACCTGCAGGGGCCAACCACCCGGCAGCAGAAACGAAGGAAAACACGTGGATCTTTTCGAGTATCAAGCACGTGACCTGTTCGAGAAGCACGGAGTGCCCGTGCTCAAGGCCCAGGTCGCGACGACGCCAGAAGCAGCGAAGAAGGCAGCCGAAGATCTTGGCGGCGGTGTCGTCGTCGTCAAGTCTCAGGTCAAGATCGGCGGCCGTGGAAAGGCCGGCGGCGTCAAGGTCGCCAAGAACCCCGATGAGGCCGAGGCACGCGCCAAGGACATCCTGGGTCTCGACATCAAGGGCCACATCACCGAAAAGGTGATGATCGCCGAAGGTGCCGACATTGCTGAGGAGTACTACTTCTCCGTCCTCCTCGACCGGTCCAACCGCACCTATCTGGCCATGTGCTCGAAGGAAGGCGGCATGGAGATCGAGCAGCTGGCCGTGGAACGTCCGGAAGCGCTCGCCAAGATCCCCGTCTCCGCTATCGACGGAATCAACGATGCCAAGGCAGCTGAAATCGCCGAGGCGGCCGGCTTCGACGCCGACACCGCCGCGAAGGTCGCCCCCGTGCTGACCAGCCTGTGGACCGTCTTCGAGAAGGAAGACGCCACCCTCGTCGAGGTCAACCCGCTGGTCAAGACCGGTGCCGGTGACATCATCGCCCTCGACGGCAAGGTCTCCCTCGACGACAACGCCGACTTCCGCCAGAAGGAGCACGAGGAACTGCGCGACATCAGCGCAGAGAACCCGCTGGAGCTCAAGGCCAAGAAGCTCGACCTCAACTACGTCAAGCTCGACGGTGAGGTCGGAATCATCGGCAACGGCGCAGGACTGGTCATGTCGACCCTCGACGTCGTCGCCTACGCAGGTGAGAACCACAACGGCGTCAAGCCCGCGAACTTCCTCGACATCGGAGGCGGCGCCTCGGCTGAGGTCATGGCCAACGGTCTCGACGTCATCCTCGGCGATGATCAGGTGAAGTCCGTGTTCGTCAACGTCTTCGGCGGAATCACCGCCTGTGACGCTGTGGCCGACGGCATCGTCAAGGCCCTCGAGATCCTCGGCGACCAGGCCACCAAGCCGCTCGTCGTCCGCCTCGACGGCAACAACGTGGAAGAGGGACGCGCGATCCTGAAGAACGCAGCGCACCCGCTCGTCACGCTCACTGACACGATGGACGGTGGAGCCGACAAGGCCGCCGAACTGGCTGCGGCCAAGTAAGGAAAGGTCTTTACAACAATGTCTATCTTTCTGAATTCCGATTCGAAGATCATCGTCCAGGGCATCACCGGCGGAGAGGGCTCGAAGCACACCGCTCGCATGCTCGCCGCCGGATCGAACGTCGTCGGCGGTGTCAACGCCCGCAAGGCCGGCACCATCGTGAAGCACAACGACAAGGACGGCAACGAGGTCGAGCTGCCCGTCTTCGGCTCCGTGTCCGAAGCGATGGAAGCCACCGGTGCCGACGTGTCCGTGGCCTTCGTGCCGCCGGCATTCTCCAAGGACGCCGCGATCGAGGCCATCGACGCGAAGATCGGTCTGCTCGTCATCATCACCGAGGGCATCCCGGTGCAGGACTCGGCAGAGGTCTGGGCTCGTGCGCAGGCGGCAGGAAACGCCACCCGCATCATCGGACCCAACTGCCCCGGCATCATCACCCCCGGTGAGTCGCTGGCCGGCATCATCCCGGCCGACATCACGAAGAAGGGCAAGCTGGGCCTCGTCTCGAAGTCGGGCACCCTGACCTACCAGATGATGTACGAACTGCGTGACCTCGGCTTCTCGACTGCCATCGGCATCGGCGGAGACCCGGTCATCGGCACCACGCACATCGATGCGCTCGAAGCTTTCGAGGCCGACCCGGAGACCGAAGCCATCGTCATGATCGGCGAGATCGGCGGAGACGCCGAAGAGCGCGCAGCCGCCTTCATCAAGGAGAACGTGACGAAGCCGGTAGTCGGCTACGTTGCAGGCTTCACCGCTCCCGAGGGCAAGACCATGGGCCACGCAGGAGCCATCGTCTCCGGCTCCTCGGGAACCGCTCAGGCCAAGAAGGAAGCCCTCGAGGCTGCAGGCGTCAAGGTCGGCAAGACCCCGACCGAGACCGCTGAGCTCATGCGCGGACTCCTCGGCTGAAGGTGCTGAGTATCTGAGTCGCTGATTCGTGGAGCCGCTGAGACTCTGGCGTCGGGCCGGGACTGTTCAAACAGTCCCGGCCCGACGTCTTTCTGTTTTTCAGCCACGACGTACTGTTGTCGGCTGCTTCTCTAGGTGCTTCGGCATCAGTCACCCTCGCTGGCTTTCCCTACAGGTGCTGCACCATCCATCACCGTCAGCGGCAAAACACACCGGTGCAAAGGTGCAGTGTGAAGCTAAAGGTGTGGGATGGTGCTCAGAGCCTCGCGCAGTCGATGCGCACGCCCGAATCCTCGAGGCGCTTCCGGTCAGGCTCGGACAGACGGTCGTCGGTGATGATGAGATCGAGCTCGTCGAGCGCCACTGCCTTGAACCGAGCATGGGTGTCGAATTTCGTCGAGTCGGCCACGAGGAACGTGCGTTGGGCGGCCTGCCGCGCTGCGCGTTTGAGCGTGAGCTTGTCGGTCTCCGAGGTGGTCAGGCCGTGGTCCAGATCCCAAGCACCGGCGCTGAGGAACGCCGTGTCGATTGAGGGCGAGGCCAGGGTCGCCGCGGCCAGAGGCCCGCTCGAGGACCCGCTGTTGATGTCGACGCCGAAGTCATCGCCCAGGTCGAAAGACAGCGGATGACGAGGATGACCGACGGGGACAACCGTATTCCCCGGTGTTGAGTACGACTGCTGGTGCACAGGGCCGCAGGCCCCGGACCTCGGTATTGAGTACGTTCACTGAGGAGGGACTAGTCTGAGAATGTGAACTCTCAGACATCTGATCAGACAGCGCAGTCGACGAACCCCGCGGACCTTCTCCCCGACACCGGCACCGCAGCCCCACCAGTCGACACCAGCCCCGACGCGCACCCGCGAAATTTCGGCTCCGACAACTGGGCCGGAGTCCACCCCGAAGTCATCGCCGCCATCGACGAGTCCAACGTCGGCCACACTCCCGGCTACGGCGGAGATCCGTGGACGCAGCGTTTCCGCGAGATCATGGCCCACCATTTCGGACCCGAAGCCCAGGCGTTCCCCGTCTTCAACGGCACCGGAGCGAACGTCCTCGCCCTGCAGTCGGCACTGCCGCGGTGGGCGGCGGTGATCACGGCCGCCTCGGCGCATATCAACTACGACGAGACCGGCGCCCCGGAGAAGGTCGGCGGACTCAAGATCGTCGGCGCCGCGACCGAGAATGGCAAACTCACCCCCGAGACCATCAAGGGCGCGATCATCGGCCGCGGCCACGAACACAATGCGCAGCCGCTGGCCGTGAGCATCTCCCAGTCCACCGAATGGGGCACGACCTACACCCCGGACGAGATCGCCGCGATCGCTGCCACCGCTCATGAGCTCGACATGATCGTCCACGTCGACGGCTCCCGGTTGGGCAACGCCGCCGCCCACCTCGGCGTCGGACTCGGCGACATCACGACCGCGGTCGGCGTCGACATCATCAGCCTGGGCGGGACGAAGAACGGACTGCTCGGCGCAGAGGCGGTCGTCGTCCTCAACCCCGACATCGGCCACGGAATGCGCTTCCTGCGCAAGATGAATCTGCAGCTGGCCTCGAAGATGCGCTTCCTCTCCGCACAGCTCAACGCCCTGTACGAAGGCGACCTGTGGAGGAACTCCGCCACCCGCTCGAACGAGATGGCGCTGTATCTCGCGGACAGCCTCGCCGAGGCGGTCGCTCAGAGCCGTGTCCACGGCATCGAGATCGTGCAGAGAGTTGAGTCGAACGTCGTGTTCGTCCGGATGCCCGCCGAGGTGGCCGCCCATGCCCGACAGACGTTCGCCTTCGCCGACTGGCCCTTGGAGAAGGACATCGTCCGCCTCATGTGCGCCTTCGACACGACGACCGAGGACATCGACGCACTCGTCGCCGCCATCGCAGGGGACTGATCCGACGCTCCCAGGCTGCGGAACCGTCGAGCGGCCGTGCCAGCCACGACGGCTGATACCCTCCTGTACTGACAATTGTTCGCAGAGAACAACACTGAAGAAAGAAGATGAATGAAGAAAGCCCTCGTTCCTGCCCTGACGATTCTGCTCGTGCTCATCGTCGGGGTGATCGGATACATCCTCAATTCGGGTCCGGTATCGGGCGACGAAGCGGCGGATGACTGCGACGTCTCGGCCTACACCATGGGTGTGAAGTGGCAACAGCAGAGCGCTGAGGCGATGGCACTGCAGGGACAGACCTATGAGATGGCTGCGCGTCAGCTCGACAAGGCCGTTTCCAAGGCCCCGGGCGGGGAAGATCTGGCTATCATGACCGACCTCGACGAGACTGCCGTCGACAATTCGAAGCTGCTGGCCCGTGATATCGCCAAGTGCCATGACTTCAGCGGCTGGGACACCTGGGACGACTGGGAGGAGAACGGGGAGCCGGCAATGATCCCCGGTGCGTTGGAATTCTTCGAACATGCCGACCAGCTCGGAGTCGACATCTACTACGTCTCGGACCGGACGGAAGAGAATCGGGCGAAGAATGTCGAAGCCATTGCCAAGTTGGGCCTGCCCCAGGCCGATGACGAACACGTGATGCTGCTTGGCCCGCCGAAGGATGAACGGCGCGCGAAGGTCGAGGCGAACCACACCCTGCTCATGCAGCTCGGTGACACCCTGCACGATTTCGATGGCGCATTCGCGGATGCGTCCGTCGACGAGCAGAGGAAACTGGTGGAGAAGAACCGTGCGAAGTTCGGCACCGAATGGATCGTCCTACCCAATCCGACCTACGGCGACTGGAGCGAATCCGACCTGGACGCATGGGACGCACCGGTTCGCGCTGATGACTGAAGTCGGTCGGCGGACCGACTGCGGGCCCGGCTGAACGCCGACCCCAGCAGCGATCCCATTGAAATTGCCCCGCACTGACGACAGTGCGGGGCATTCTCGTTCCAGCGAACCGGCGCGCGACTACTTCTTCTTGCGCCGGTCGACCTTGACGGAGACGACGGGAACCTCGGAGTCGAGAATGATGCGCTGGGCCGTCGAACCCATGATGAGCTTGCCGACGGGGGAGCGGCGGCGTGATCCGATGACGATCATGCGGGTGTCGGTGGTCGCCTCGGCGAGGGCCAGGAGCTCTTCGACGGGATCATTGCCGCGGAGGAACTGAAGGATCTCGTGAGAGACCTCGGAGGACTTCAGCGTCTCCTTGAGCTCCTCGATGTCCTTGCTGGTGGCCACGCCGCGCTCGTCGGGAGTCTCACCGATTCCGGCATTGAGGACGACGAGGACGTCGTCGAATGCGCGGGCCTGCTCGATGCCGAATTCGACAGCGGCCTTGCCTTCGGGCGAGGGGGAATAACCGACGAGAATTGTCATGATCTCTCCTGGTGCGACATTGGACGAAGCTCTCTCAATTAGTAGCATATCCGCCCTGTTCGGACGGGCGGCAGTTCACCTCTGCGAGGACGGAAAGGTGAACGCGGCTGAGATCTTTCTCACCCGGCCGGAAGCAGGCCTTTTCGTCATCGAGCGCTGCTGCACTGAATCCGCGCCGAATCCACACTGAATCCGCGCCGAATCCGCGCGAAAGCGGGCATCCGAGAGCAGATCTCAATTACTGACCGAATCGTCAGTTGCGTTGACACGGCAGTAAGGTGACCTGGGCGCTCCGGGCGCCGCGTACGAGTGAGAAAGTAGAAGCATTGACAGATCAGAACACGCATCTCGACCAGGCGAAGACCGGTGAGACCCCAACGCAGAAGAAGTCGGAATGGCAGACGGTCAAAGCCATCATGGCCGCCTCGTCGGGCAACCTCGTCGAATGGTTCGACTTCTACATCTACGCCTTCTTCAGCGTCTACTTCGCTGACCAGTTCTTCGTCGCCGACAACCAGACGCTGTCGCTGATGCAGGCCGCCGGAGTCTTCTTCGTCGGCTTCCTCATGCGCCCCATCGGCGGATACATCTTCGGCCGCGCCGCCGACCGCCTCGGGCGCAAGAACTCGATGCTCATCTCCATCCTGCTCATGTGCGCCGGATCGCTGATGATGGCCCTGCTGCCCACGAGCGCGACTGTCGGCTCCTGGGCCGCGATCCTGCTGCTCATCGTGCGGATGATCCAGGGCCTGGCCGTCGGCGGCGAATACGGCGCCACCGCCACCTACATGTCCGAGGTCGCCACCGAGGGCAAACGCGGCTTCTACTCCTCGTTCCAGTACGTCACCCTCATCGGCGGTCAGTTGCTGGCCAGCCTGCTGGCCGTCGTCATGACCCATACTCTGGGCACCGAGCAGATCGAAGCCGGATGGTGGCGACTGCCCTTCGCCATCGGCGCCGCCGCCGCGATCGTCTCACTGTGGCTGCGTCGCGGACTTCAAGAGACCACCTCCGAGGACAGCCGCAAGGACGAGAACTCCGGCAGCTTCCGCGAAGTGCTGCGCCACCCGCGCGCCTTCTTCGTCGTCCTCGGCATCACCAGCGTCGGATCGCTCGTGTTCTACGTCTTCACCACGTACATGCAGAAGTTCCTGCTGCTGCAGAACGAAGGCACACCGGGCGAAGCGGAGTTCAACAAGGGCTCCATTGCCGACCTCATGACCATCTGCCTGCTCATCTTCGTCGTCATGCAGCCCATCGCCGGCAAGATCTCGGACAAGATCGGCCGCAAGAACAACATGCTCATCTTCGTCATCGGCATGATCGCGCTGCCCATCCCGCTGCTGGGCATGATCGGCAGGGCCGAATCCGTCCTCACCGCCGGCATCCTCATCGTCATCGCCATGGCGTTCATCAGCATGTACACCTCGATCTCCGGAATCGTGAAGGCCGAGATGTTCCCCTCCCACATCCGCGGAATCGGCGTCGGCTTCACCTATGCGGTCGGCAACTCGCTGTTCGGCGGCTCCGCCGAATACGTCGCCCTGTGGTTCAGCAACGCGGGAATCGGCACGTGGTTCGCCGTCTACGTCGTCGTCATCGCGATCGTCGGCTTCGTCGCCGTGGCGTTCATGCACGACAACCGCAAACACTCGACGATCGACAACGCCGATTCCTCGGCGTACAAACGCATCGGCAGCTGATTCGTCGATAGCCGACCCCATCGCCGAGGCGGCCCACCCCGACCGCTGATCCGGCCCGCCCCGACGGTTGATCCCATCGCCGAGGCGGCTCGCCCCGGCCGTGAATGACGAGTGCCCCAGAACCCTGCGTTCTGGGGCACTCGTCGTCTGCCCGGAACTCGATGTTGGAATATTTGGAAATATGTTGGAACGTGATTGACGGCACGTAAATAGAGCCCTAAGATCATTCAAACCAACAGATAGCCACGTGGTTATTCGTCCGTTTGACGATGAGCCGCGCGAAGGAAAGGGCCGGACGTGTTCGCTGAAGAACGGCAACGACGCATCGCTGAGCTGGTCAGCGAAGCGGGCCGGGTCAATGTCACCGATCTGGCCGCCGATTTCGACATCACCACGGAAACCGTCCGACGCGACCTCGCCGCCCTGGAAAAGGCCGGAGCCCTCCAGCGCGTCCATGGGGGAGCCGTACCGTGCCGTCCCCACAGCCTCGAAGAGCCGACCTTCGGCGACCGTGAGATCCACAATCTCGATGAGAAGACCGCGATCGCCCGGACCGCACTGAGTCTGCTGGAGGAGACGATGAGCATCTCCCTGGACGGCGGCACGACCTGCGCGGCCTTCGCCCGTGCGATCGCAGACGAAGCCACCGCGCGCCAGTCCGCCGGACAGTCCCCGCGACAGCTGCGCGTGATCACGAACTCGCTGTCCGTCATCGACAGTCTGGCGGGTGCTCCCGGCGTCGAGATCTTCGTCCTGCCCGGTCGCTTCCGCCCGGTCACCCGGGCCATGGTCGGACCGCAGACGATCACGGCCATCGACGGCCACCGCGTCGATCTCGCCGTGCTCGGCACCAACGGACTCAGCGACGACGGCGTCTCCACGCCCGACCACGACGAGGCGGCGACGAAATCGGCGTTCGTGCACTCCGGACGCAGGGTCGCGGTGCTCGCCGATTCCGCAAAGTTCGATGCCGTCTCCCTGGTGCGGTTCGCAGAGCTCGACCAGATCGATGTTCTCATCACCGACGATGCGCCGGACGAGCCGATGGCGACCCACCTGGAGACCGCGGAAGTCGAGGTCGTCACTCCATGATCCTCACCCTCACAGCCAACCCCAGCCTCGACCGGACCATCGAGCTGTCCGGCCCGGTCCTCCGCGGCCAGGTTCAGCGCGCAGTCTGGGCCGGACAGCAGCCCGGCGGCAAGGGAGTCAATGTCTCCCGTGCCGTGGCCGCCGCCGATCGTGACACTCTGGCGGTTCTGCCCGGAGACGTCGACGACCCGGTGCTCACCGGACTCGACGCGATCGGACTGGCTCATCGTTCCATTCCCACCGGCACACCGCTGCGGTCCAATATCACCGTCACCGAACCCGACGGCACGACGACGAAGATCAACGAACCAGGCTCACTCTTGAGCCCGCAGTCCCAGAACGCACTGCTCGACCTCGTTGCCGACCAGGCCGCAGGCGCGAGCTGGGTTGTCCTGGCCGGGTCGCTGCCGCCGGGAGTCGATGATGACTTCTACGCCCGTGCCATCGAACGCATCCGTGGGCTCGACGAGCCGCCGCTGATCGCCGTCGACACGTCCGGTGCTCCACTGGCTGCGGCCCTGACGGCCTCACCGGATCTCATCAAACCGAACGCCGAGGAACTCGCCGAACTCCTCAGTGCCGCAGGACTCCTGCGGGCTGCCGGTCTCCTCAACGCCGGAGGACCCCGGGGCGACGCTCGGGCGGACAGCGACAGAGGCGCGACCGAATCGTTCGAGGCCGCCGAACTTCGCAAGACCGCAGAAGCGCATGAGTCTGCCGCACCCCTCGAAACCGCAGACCTGCTCGCGATCGCCGGGCGCCTGGAATCCTCACCGCAGCTCACAGCCCGCGCCACATCGGCTCTGCTCACGGCAGGCGGCGCCCACCCACGATCGATCCTTGCAACTCTGGGCGCCGGTGGAGCAGTCCTCGCCCAGCCGGAGACCGCGTGGCATGCCCAGCATCCGCCGATGGACGTTCTCAGCACCGTGGGCGCAGGCGATTCCACCCTGGCCGGGTACCTGCTCGGACTGACAGGCGGT
This sequence comes from Brevibacterium pigmentatum, assembly GCF_011617465.1. NCBI lineage: Bacteria > Bacillati > Actinomycetota > Actinomycetes > Micrococcales > Brevibacteriaceae > Brevibacterium > Brevibacterium pigmentatum. The sequence continues at coordinate 2,678,905 of NZ_CP050153.1, read as the reverse complement.
CGTGAACCCAGTGCAGCGCTGGCCCAGGCCGTCGCCTATGGGGCCGCGGCAGCCGGGCTGCGCGGCACCGGAGTGCCGAGCCCGGAGGACGCGCGGACCGACGCGGTGACCGTGACACCACTTGAACCAACCGTGGCAGCACCAGCAGCCGCGCCCGCAGCACAAGCTGCCGCACCCACCGACGACTCTTCCCACCGACATGAGGGCACAGTCCCCGAAACCGAGGAGGCACGATGACATCGCTCATCACAACAGAACTGGTGATCCTCGACGCGGATCAGGGGACGGAGTCGTCCGCTGTCATCCGCGCCCTGGCCGCCAAGATCGCAGAACAGGACCGCGCGAACTCAGCCGACGGGCTGGCCGCCGCGGCGATCGCCCGCGAAGAGAAGACCCCGACAGGTGTTCCCGGAGGCATCGCCATCCCGCACGCCCGCACCGAGGCGGTCACCGAACCCAGCCTCGCGATGGCCCGACTGAACCCTCCGGTGGACTTCGGTGCCAAGGACGGCCCCGCCGACCTCGTGTTCATGATCGCCGCCCCCGAAGGCGCCGGCAAGGACCACCTCAAGCTTCTGTCGAAGCTCGCGCGATCGTTGGTCAAGAAGGACTTCGTCGCCTCACTGCGCGCGGCTGCAACCGAGCAGGAGATCGTCGACCTCGTCGAAACCGCACTGGGCCTGCGCGAGACGCCCGAAGAGGCGACTCCCACCGAGGCGGCCCCCACCGGCGGAGCGCCGACCACCACCGAGCCGACCCCCACATCAGCGGCCCCCACCGAATCCCCCGCATCCTCGACCGACAATCCCCGCCGCGTCGTCGCCGTCACGGCCTGCCCGACGGGAATTGCTCACACCTATATGGCCGCCGACGCGCTCGCCCAGGCCGGCTCCGAGATGGGCATCGACGTCGTCACCGAGACCCAGGGATCGAGCGGCACGACCCCGATCGACCAAGCCGTCATCGATGCCGCCGACGCCGTCGTCTTCGCCGTCGACGTCGACGTCCGCGACAAGGCACGGTTCGCCGGCAAACCCTATGTGCAGGTGCCGGTCAAGGCCGGGATCGACGATCCGCAGGGCCTCATCACGAAGGCCCTCGCCGAGGCGGACGCCCCCAACGGCCGCAGGCTCACCGCCGCTCACGCCGCCGACGACTCGTCCGATGCGCAGTCCGGCTCACGCGAAAGCGTCGGCGCCCATCTCAAACGCGTGCTGCTGACCGGCGTCAGCTATATGATCCCCTTCGTCGCCGCCGGCGGTCTGCTCATGGCCTTGGGCTTCCTCCTCGGCGGTTTCGACATCCCCGACTACGCCGAGGACATCGTCCTCGGCAACTCCCTGTGGAATCTGCCCACCGAATACGGCGACCTGGCCCTCGGACCCGTCGGCGCCTACTTAGGCGCCGTGGCCTTCCAGATCGGCAACCTGTCGATGAGCTTCCTCGTCGCCGCCCTGGCCGGATACATCGCCTTCGGAATCGCCGACCGGCCCGGAATCGCTCCCGGCTTCACCGTCGGCGCCGTCGCCGTGCTCATGGGCGCCGGCTTCATCGGCGGCATCATCGGCGGACTCCTCGCCGGCTACATCGCCCACTGGATCGGCTCCTTCGCCGCACCGAGGTGGCTGCGCGGACTCATGCCCGTCGTCATCATTCCGCTGGTGGCCTCCCTCGTCTCCTCGGGGCTGATGTTCATGGTCCTCGGCGGACCGATCAGCGCCCTGACCAAGGGCCTCGACAGCTGGCTGAGCTCGATGACGGGAACCGCCGCCGTCATCCTCGGGCTCATCCTCGGCACCATGATGGCCGTCGACCTGGGCGGCCCCGTCAACAAGGTCGCGTACTCGTTCGCCGTAGCCGGGCTCGCCGCAGGCTCCGTCGAGAACCCCGTGCCGTGGGAGATCATGGCCACGGTCATGGCCGCCGGAATGGTTCCGCCCCTGGCCATGGCGTTGGCCACCGCCGTCCGCCCGCGCATCTTCTCCCAGGCGGAGAAGGAGAACGGCAAGGCCGCCTGGCTGCTCGGCGCCGCGTTCATCTCCGAAGGCGCGATTCCCTTCGCCGCCTCCGATCCGCTGCGCGTAATCCCCGCATCGGTCGTCGGAGCCGGCGTCACCGGCGGCATGACGATGGCCTTCTCCGTCACCAGCCAGGCCCCGCACGGCGGAGTGTTCGTCTTCTTCGCCATCGACTCGTTCCTGCTGTTCCTGCTCTCCGTCGTCGTCGGCACGATCATCAGCGCCCTGCTCGTGCTCGCGCTCAAGATCTTCGTCCGCAAGGGCGGAGCGGCAGGCCTCGCCGAGGCGACCGCCCCGTCCGCAGCGACCGCGACCGCAGCCGCGACGACCGGTTCGACCACCGGAACCGATTCGACCACCGGATCCGGTTCAGCCGACGAGGCGAATCCGACTGAACCGGTATCGTCGAACGCTGACGCCACGCGAGTCTGAACGCCATAGTGCGAGAGGCAAGAGAGGAAGGAATGGGGATGTCCTCAGAGATCTCAGGCATCGGAGTCGTACCCGGACGGGTCATCGCCCCGGCGCTCAGCATGCCCGAACCCGTGTCCGCACCCGTGGCGAAGCCGGCCCCGGCCGACACCGAGGCGGAGGCGAACAGAATCCGTGAAGCCTCGGCCGCCGTCCACGCCGAACTGCGTGAGCGGGCGGAGACCGTCACCGGAGACGCCCGCGACGTACTCAAGGCCACCGCACTCATGGCCAAAGACCCCACCCTGGTGAAGACGGCGATCAAACGCCTGTCCGACACCGACGCGGAAACCGCCGTCTGGACGGTGGCCGCGGAAACCGCAGCCCAGCTGGAGAAGCTCGGCGGCTATATGGCCGAACGCGCAGCCGACGTCCTCGACGTCCGTGCCCGCCTCGTCGCCCACCTGCGCGGAGTGCCGGCACCCGGCATCCCGCACTCGACCGAGCCGTTCGTGCTCATCGCCACCGACCTCGCTCCCGCCGACACCGCGACGCTCGATCCCGAGCTTGTGATCGGACTCGTCTGCAAAGAGGGCGGGCCACAGAGCCATACGGCCATCCTCGCCCGATCGCTGGGCATTCCGGCCGTGGTTGCAGCCACCGGAGTCCGCGAGATCACCGACCGCACACCCGTCTTCGTCGACGGCGGTGCGGGCATCCTGCGCACCGAACCCGGAGCGTCGGAGACTGAACTCGTCGAAGCGTGGGTGGAGACGGCCGGACGGCTGCAGTCCTTCACGGGACCCTGTCTGCTGGCAGACGGCACGCGGATTCCGCTGCGTGCGAATGTCGGCGACGGCGCTCAGGCACGGGCAGCGGCGGCCGCCGGTGCCGAAGGTGTCGGACTGCTGCGCACCGAGTTCTGCTTCCTCGATCGCGACACCGAACCCAGCGTCGAGGAACAGGCCGACGCCTACGGGCAGGTGTTCGCGGCCTTCGACGATCACAAAGTCGTCGTGCGCACTCTCGACGCCGGAGCCGACAAGCCTCTGCCGTTCCTCACCGACTCCGATGAACCGAACCCGGCCCTGGGTGTACGCGGATTCCGGACCAGCCGCAGGCTCAGGGAGTCCTCGAACGTCAGCTTGAGGCGATCGCGCTGGCCGCTTCGAAGCATGCGGTGACCGTCCACGTCATGGCTCCGATGATCGCCACCGCGGAGGAGGCCCGGCAGTTCGCAGAACTCGTCCGTGCGGCAGGACTCCCCACCGCCGGTGTCATGGTCGAGGTCCCCTCAGCGGCGCTGCAGGCCGCCACGATCCTCGAGGAAGTCGAATTCGCGTCCATCGGCACGAATGATCTCACCCAGTACGTCATGGCCTCCGACCGCATGCTCGGCGGTCTGGCCGAACTCAGTGACTCCTGGCAGCCGGCAGTCCTGCAGCTCATCGGCATGGCCGCCGCCCAAGGAGCTGCGGCGGAGAAGTCGGTGGGCGTGTGCGGAGAGGCCGCAGCCGATCCGGCATTGGCCGTCGTGCTCGTCGGTCTCGGAATCACCAGCCTGTCCATGGCGCCCCGAGCGCTGCCTGCCGTCGCCGAGGTGCTGTCCGGTGTCTCCCTGGAGCGGGCACAGCAGATCGCCGGCAGTGCACTTGCGGCGCGCAGCCCGAGCGAGGCGAAGGCCGCGGTGCGAGCCGAGCTGCCGATCCTCGACGAGCTCGGCCTGTGAGTCCGGCCGTCGGGGGAGTGACCCCGTGACATACTCAGCACCACTACAGACACCACCAACAGGAAACGCCGAAACACCGGGCAGGCCGAACCACGGCCGGTCTGATCAGGAAGGACAACTCATGGCAGAGACCATCGCAACAGTCGGAAGCACCGTCGGCCTGCACGCCCGTCCAGCAGCACTGCTGGCCGAGGCCGCCGCAGACTATGACCTCGAGATCACTATCGCCTTGGAGGGAGAACCGGCCGAGGACGCCCTCGATGCGGCCAGCGTGCTCTCCCTCATGGGCCTCGGCGCGGAATACGGTCAGAAGGTCGTTCTGCGCGCCGAGGGTGACGGAGCCGACGAAGCACTGGCCGACCTCAAGCAGCTCATCGAGACCGACCACGACGCCGAAGGCTGAGCGTCACACCCGCGAGGAGGCGGTGACCGGTCCGCTCAGTCTAGACTGATCGAATGTCCGCCTCCCTGCTGCCCCCTGACTCCGCCGCCGCCCACCGCGGCCGGGATCTGCTGGCGGAATTCCCCCAGCTGAGCGACTTGCCCGGTCTGCCGCAGGCGCGGATGCTCATCGACTACGTCATCGGTCGTCGCTGCGGAGCCCTCGACGTCTCGGGCCGAGACACCGAAGGCACCTTTGTCGCCGCCGAACTCTCAGCCGAGGTCCCCGAGAACCTCATCCTCGTCGACGATGCGCACGGTCTGCAGGCGACCCTGCTCAGCCGTCTGACTCAGGTATGCACATACAACGACCGTCTCGACGAGGCGCGTACCTTGGCCGCGGCGGTCGAGTCCCTGGCCGGAGCCGGCGAATTCGCCGGGGAGGCCGTCACCGAGGCGGCCCCCGTACTGGCGGTGAGCGAGCTCAGTGAGATCGCGGGACTGGCCGAACTCGGTGTGGGGGAGACGTGGGCCGTCGTCAACGCTCCGAAGGCGACGAATGCGCTCACCGAGACGATCGCGGTGCTGCAGCCATTCGTGAGCACCATCATCGTCATCGGCCGCAGCGATGCGATGAGTCGCGGCGTCAACAAGGAACTTGCCCGCGGCTTCGGCCGAGTCGATGTCTCGCCCGGGGTCGGCAAGCACCGGATGATCATCGGCAGCCGCCCCCTGTCCTCGCCGAGCCTGCCCGAATTCCCACGCCTCGGGGTGATCTCCCATCGCGGCGTCGGCGAGTTCGAAGTCCGTGCACATGGGGCCTGCTTCTCCGGGACGAAGAGCGATGAGGGCTCGGCGCTGCTCATCGACTCACTGCTGGGACTGCTCGACGACGAGGCGCCGGAATCCGTGCTCGACCTCGGCTGCGGCAACGGCTGGCTGCTCACAGCAGCGATGCGGGCCTCGGGAGCGAATACGGGACTCGGCATCGATGTGTCGAAGGCGGCGGTCGCCTCGGCGCGGGCGACTGCAGCGGCGAACGGAGTCGGAGTCGACATCATCCTCGGTGATGCTGCGGATCCGGAGGGGCCGGCCCTGGCGGGCCTCGGCGAATTCGACCTCATCCTGCTCAATCCGCCGTTCCATCAGGGAACGGCCATCGAAACCGAGACGGCCGCGGCACTCATGGCCACGGCCGCCGAGCATCTGGCTCCGGGCGGGCAGGTGCTCACGGTGTTCAATTCGCACCTGCGCTACCGGGATCGGCTCGAATCGATCATCGGACCGAGTCGGCAGCTGGCCCGGAACAAGAAGTTCACGGTCATCGCCAGCCGCCGCGGCTGAGATCTCTCGGCAGATGTGCGATCGGGTCGGCCGCTGGCCGTCCCGATCGCACAACCTCACCGACGAATGCGGCGATAGATCCGCCAGGTGCTCACCTGGTCCCAGACGGTGATGATCCAGATCGCGATGACCGTGATGATCTGCTGGATGTCGGCGTTCGCGGTGTTCGTGAGCTCGGGGTGGAGGACCGGCTGGGTGAGCAGGGCGATGGTGAGGAAGACAGCCATCGCGACGTCGACGATTCCGCCGATGAGGGCCACGACTGGTTTCGCCGAGGCAGTCGTGAACTTGAAGATCTCGACTGTCGCCATCAGCGCGAGGAAGGCCCAGTAGCCGACCAGCCAGCCGATGCCGAGGTCGGGGTTGGTGAACGTCTCCCCATCGTTGAGGTGGCCGACGTAGAGCAGGGTTGTCGGGATGAACGGGACGGCTGCCAGGGCGACGATGAAGACCAGCCCGAGCCCTGCCTCGGCGCGGATCTGGTTGCCGTGGGAATCGCGACGATCGAGGTCATCGACCGTCCACGTGCCCGGTTGTCGTTTCTGCATCGCTTCGGCCGCACCGCCGTCCATTCCGCGGTCGCCGAGGCCGATGATGATCGTGATGGCGGCGAAGGCGGTCAGCAGGGCGATGACCGTGTTGCCGGCCGTCTTGCCGATGATTTCTCCGATCTGGACTTCGGGGGAGACAGCGATGGTGGTCACGACGTTTGTGAGAACGGCGAGCAGGCCGACGATGGGCAATACCCAGCGCAGCGACCAGATATAGAGCGGGTAGGAATTGGGCCCGATGAGGTGCTGCGGGGAGTTCGAGTACTCCCGAGACAGCGCGACGGGATCACCGAGCTCTTCGAGAACCTCGCGTTCGATGGCGGCCGTGCGATCCGGGGACGCGGGCGCATCCTCGCCGAGGCGGGCTTCGACCATGTCGTCGATCGTGGCGGTGATCTCGGCGGCGATGTCGGGACGGGAGTCTTCAGGCAGGTGGCGGGTGACGTTGTCGACGTAGATTTCGGTGAGCGCACTCATGGTGTTCCGTCCTTCCAGAGCTTGGTGATGCTGGAGTTGAGTTCGAGCCAGTGGCTGTGCAGTGCGGCGGCGACTTCGGCGCCGCTGTCGGTGAGCGTGTAGTACTTGCGGGGGCGGGCTTGTTCGGTGTTCCAAACCGATGTGAGCAGGCCCTGTTTCTCGAGCCGTCGCAGGAGGGGGTAGAGGGTGTTGGCCTCGGTGGTGATGCCTGCTTCGGTCAGCGTCGTCAGCAGCGAGTAGCCGTACTGCGGCCGTCGACAGGCGACGAGACTGGCGAAGACCACGGTGCCGCGTCGCAGCTCCTGTTCGTGTGTGGCCAATGCCTTCTGTGCGTCCTCGTTCATGCATCACACGATAGTGTGTGACACACACTATGACAAGAGGAGAGGTATATTTCGCTGCGGCACGGTGTGCGGCACGGCGAAACACGGTGCAGCGTACGCCACGGCAGACCATCGGCGTCGACAGCCGTTTAGGTACAGATTCCTCTCAACTGATCAGGTTCCTCGGTGTGCATATTGGAGCAGGGCGTACCAAACCTCAGACCTGCGCCTGGCAGTGTCCTCTGCGGTGCTGATGCTGCTTTCCAGGACTGCTGGATGTTCCTGCAGCCTGGCATGTGTGGGGAGCGTGGATGGCCGCCGGATGTGTCATCGCCTGCGGGGACGGGACGGTGAAGTCCCGACCCCACAGGCGATGAACGAAGTGCGATCGCGTCAGGCCCGTGCCATGACCTCCGGCTGTTCGGAGTCGGCGGAGTCAACGGCGAATTCGGAAAGCTGGGTGCGGAGGCGTCAGTCTGCCAGGTCGAGCATCGGTGTCGGCTTCCGGAAGCCCCGTGTGACGAATGCGAGGTAACCGACTCCGAGGATCAGCCAGATTGCGCCGGTGAGAAGAGTCCGTGGAGACAGGCTCGTCCACAGCCACAAGGTTAGGCAGAATCCGATTCCCGGCAGAACGATGTAACTCAGAACAGCACGTGAACCACGGTTCTTCTCGTCAACGACGAAGTGTTTGATAACAGACAGATTCACTGCTGAGAACGCGATCAGAGCACCGAAGCTGACCATCTCCGATATGAATGCGAGGTCGACGGCGAGCGCAAGCAGAGAGACTCCGCCGACTGTGAGAGTCGCAATCGTGGGTGTGTGAAAGCGCGGTGACAAGCGGCCGAAGTAGCTTTTCGGGAGCACGCCGTCTCGACCCATCGCGAAGAGAACGCGTGAGACTGATGCCTGCGAGGTCAGAGCTGAGCCGCATGCTCCGGCGACATAGGCGGCGGTGAAGAAGGCGGTGAGGAATTCGCCGCCTGCCGCCGCCATGACGTCGAGCGCGCCTGAATCGACATCGGCGAACTGATTCGACGGGTAGACCAGCTGAGCCAGGTATGACAGAACAATGTAGATGAGCCCGCCGGTGACAGTGGCGATGACGATTGCGCGGGGGACTGCTCTCTTCGCGTCCTTGGCTTCCTCGGACAAAGTCGAGACCGCATCGAAGCCGAGGAATGACAGACACAGTATCGCTGCGCCGGCCATGACATTGTCGAATCCGGGTGCCGAGCCGTCACCAGTGAACGGCGCCGCTAGGTCGACAGAACCGGATCCGGTGAATGAGGCGATGCCGAGCGCGGCGAAGACAACGATGAAGATTGCTTGAGCAGCGATGATGACAATGTTGGCGCGCGCAACTGAGACGATCCCGATGACGTTGAGGACTGTGACGAGAACAATGGCAGAGACCACGAAGACCCACGCCGGGATCATGGGGAAGGCCGCGCTGAGGTAAATGCCGATGACGAGATAATTGATCATCGGTAGGAACAGGTAGTCAAGAAGCAGTGCCCAACCGGCAACGAAGCCGATTCCGGCTCCGAAGCTCTTCTGCGTGTACGTGTATGCCGAACCGGCGAAGGGCATCGCCCCGGCCATCTTCGCGTATGACCTGGCGGTGAACACCATTGCCAGCAAGGTGATGATGTAAGCGGCTGGGACGCGACCGCCGGTGATCTGAGTAACGATTCCGTAAGTCGTGAAGACCGTCAGCGGAACCATATAGGCGAGGCCGAAGAAGACGAGTGAAGGTACCCCGAGGGCTCGTTTCAAGTGGGTCTCGGCGGTGCCCGGGGCGGTGACGGTGTGATTGGAACGGGACATCATTGTCCTTTCGATTCAGTCCGCTGAGTGGACGGCTACGCCGCGCAGGTATGTGCGGCGAACTGGGGTTGCAGACAGTTCCTGTGGGAGCAGTTTCCGAGGATCCGTACCGAGAATGATGAAGTCGGCGCTCGCACCTGGACGGATCACTCCCCACTCTTCGGATCTTTGGTCTGCAAATGCTTGGTGGGCCACCGCGGCCGAATAGGCGTCGAGGGAGCGTTCGATGTCGAGGATCTCTTCGGGAGTCCACCCGCCGTCGGGCTCACCGTCGTCGGTCTGTCTGCTCACGGCAACGGCGAGGCCCTCGAGCGGCGCCCCTGAAGTGCAGGGCCAGTCTGAACCGAACGCAAGGTGTCCGCCGCTGTCGAGGACGCTGCGCATCCGATATTGCGCCACGGCGCGTTCTCTGCCGATCCGGGGGACAGTGAGTACTGTCATGAGGTCATCGAGCTGAGCCCACAGAGGCTGCATATTCGCGATGACGCCGAGTTCAGCAAAGCGGGACAGGTCGGCAGAGTCGATGATCTGGGCATGTGCGATCACCGGCCGTCGATCACGGGCGCCGTTGTGCCGGATTGTGTACTCGATGGCATCCAATGCCTGTCGAACGGCCGCGTCGCCGATGGCGTGGATGTGGACCTGAAACCCTGCCGCGTCGACCTCACGAACCGCCTCTGCCAGCGAATCTCCTTCCCAGACTCGCATACCGTGGTTGTGAAGGGAGGTGCAGTAGGGCTCGATGAGTGCACCGGTTTCGTTCTCGATGACTCCGTCGGCGAAGAATTTCACGGTCCGAGCGGTCAGGAGCGGATCCGACAGTCCCTCGATCCTTTGGCGCGCTGAGAGCATTTCGGGCAGCTGTTGCGTGAAGCGGCGGGGATCGGCGTAGAACGCGAGGTTGAATCTCAGTTTGAGCCGATCCTGCTGAGAGGCGGACACATAGGTCTCGACATCGGCTGGTTCCACCCACGCGTCCTGGACCCAAGTGACGCCTCGAGCCAGGTAATAGTCGGCTGCCCGATCGAGAGCGCGGAGTCGGACGGATTCGTGGTGCGGCGGACGAAAAGCATCGATCAGATCTACCGCACCCCATTCACGCAGAGTGCCAAGCGGTGAGCCGTCGTCTCGGCGAGGAATCCCGCCTATCTGCGGTTCAGGTGTTGCAGCGGTGATTCCCGCGAGTTCCAATGCTCGAGAATTGCACCACACGGTGTGGTAGTCCCAGGCGCGAAGGACGACCGGTCGGTCGGACACGGCTCTGTCGAGCCATTCGGCGTCGAAGAGACCGTCACGTACGAGGCTGCCGTCATATGAGGCACCAGTGATCCAGTCGTCGTCGGGATGCGCCTCGGCGTACCGTTCCACTTCGGCGATGATCTCTTCGACGCTCGTGCACGATCTCACCTGTGGGCCCTCTGCTTCCATGCCACCGAAGATCGGATGAGCATGGCCGTCGCCGAAGGACGGCATGAGGAACCCGCCATCGAGGTCTATTGACTCAAGCTCTGCGCCGACGTGGCTCGAGACTTGATCGAGGACGGCCGCCACCGCATGTGAACCAGAGGCAACCACAGTGCCGTCTTGAACCACAAGGGAATCCTCAGTTTGGGCGCCGGCGCCCAACCAGATGGTGCCGTTGTGGAAGTGCTGAGTCTTCATGGCCGTCCTCCTGCTCCATTGCGTATGGCCGGCCGCACCGGCGTTTACACGAACAGTGTTCGTGTGTGACTGGGAACACGATACACTGCTCGAAAGGTGGAAGGAAGTGCGAAATTGAGAGCGAGCATTCTGTGAGATTGAATCAGGGTCGGCTGGTTGATGCCGCGCTCGCGCTTGTCGACGACCTCGGCGAAGAGGCATTGTCGATGCGAACTCTGGCGGCTCGCGTCGACCGGCAGGTGTCCTCTCTGTACAACCATGTCTCCGGCCGAGGTGAACTCATCGAATTGATGCGCGCGCGTATAGTGGCTGGAATCGACGTTCAAGTATTTGCTGGTATCGAGGGTTCGTCGGAGAGCATGCCGTGGGACAGGGCTGTGGAGCTGTGGGCGCGGTCGTATCTCAGGGCTTTTGCCGACCATCCGAACCTCATCCGTTTGCTGGCCACGACCTCGATTCGAGACCTCTCAACGTATGAAATGTATGACTCCGTGATCGGTGGACTTCGTCGAGGGGGATGGCCGCAGGGTCAGACTGTGGCGGTGATGCGGTCTGTCGAAGCCTATGTCCTCGGTTCCGCTCTGGACATCGTCGCTCCGGTCGACCTCATCACTCAAGAATCGGCCGGAGACAGATTTGCGGAGATCCGAGGTGCGCTGGATCCTCGATTCGGCGAGAACTCGTCAGCGGTGGCGTCCTTCGAGTTCGGGCTGACTAGCCTGATCCAAGGTCTGAAGCATTGGCTTGAGGCCGTGTCGTGAGTCATTCGGCAAGGCTCGATGTCACACTCGACTCGTTCTGGGTGCGGGTCCGCAGCTGCATCCCCGACCTACCGGAGGCGATGCCCGAAGCATGGGCCTTCGGCGCGACTCCCGAGCATGCGGACGACCTCCTCGCTCTCGTGCTGGCTGGGACCAAGACCGGCACCGCCTCGGCGCTGTGGGACATCGAGGCCGTCGGCGAAGCCGTCCCCGAGGTGGGTGAACTGAGCATCATCCTCGACGGACGTGGCCGACCGAGGGCCCTCATCGAAACCACGGCGATCGATATCGTTCCGTTCTGCGAGGTGACCGCCGAGCATGCCCATTCGGAAGGGGAGGGCGACCGAACCCTGGCCGCATGGCGCGAGATCCATGAGCGCTTTTGGCAAGAGCATGGTCGACGCGGATTTTCGACCGAGATGCCGGTCGTCTGCGAACGCTTCCGTTTAGTCTTCAGTGCTGACGGCGAAGCGCCCGTCAGCGTCTTCGGCGACGAATCACAGGAGACGAGCAGATGAACGAGACCGAATACTGGGGCCTCATCCACACGGAACGCGCGCGCCTGGCCGATCTGCTCACCACACTCGAACCCGCGCAGTGGGCGCTCGCCACTCTGTGTGCAGACTGGACGGTCGAGCAGGTCGTCGCCCACCTGACAGCCGCAGCCAACACCGGGAAGTGGGCCTGGATCCGCAGCATCGTCCGGGCGGGATTCGATCCTGCCAAACACAATGCGCGACTGCTCGAGCGCCGCCTCGGTGACTCACCAGAGGAGACCCTTGCGAAGTTCCACAGCTCGATCCCACTGACTATCGCGCCGACCAAAGACTTCCCGGCCTTCCTCGGCGAAGTCATCGTCCACGGACAGGACATCGCACGACCACTGGAACGCGACCTGACCCCCGACGCCGAGGCGACAGTCGAGATGGCCCGATACTTCGCCTCTAAGGATTTCGCCGTGAACTCGAAGACCCTGGTCAAAGGGCTGAAGCTCAGTGCTGTCGACGCTGACTTCGAATCCGGAAGCGGGCCGGAAGTGACCGGTCGTGTCCTCGACCTCGTCCTGGCCATGGCCGGCCGGCCGGAGGCACTGACAGATCTGACCGGGAGCGGAGTCGCCGAGATCCGGCGACGGATGAACTGAAACCTCAGCGGTCGGAGCGCTTCGCCTACTGCTGCTCGAGGCGCTGATCCTGCTCGTTCAGCAGCACTTCGCCCTGGCCTACCGAGCTCTGCCTCTCCTTACTCGGCAACTCCGTGCTCACGACTCCGTCGGCTTCGCGTCGTAGGTGAGCCAGTTCGTCTTCGCTGCGACATCGTCATAGAGCACCTGAGCCTGAGCGTTGTCGTCGGCGGTGATCCACCGGACCACCGAACAGCCTTCGGCCGCGGCGATCATCTGCAGCCGGGAGATCAAGGCACGGCCGACACCTCGGCCGCGCGCCTCGGGATCGGTGAAGAGATCGTCGAGCCAGATGCCGAGGCTGCCTGTCGAGGGACGCGAGAAACGACGATAGTCGGCGATTCCGACGATCGATCCGTCCGCCTCGGCGACGAGTCCCTGGCACTCATGGGCGGAGTCGGTCAGCCACGACCACACGCGGGAGACGATCTCCTCGGAGGGCTCCAGTCGGTAGAACTCGCGGTAGGCGCGGAAGAGTTCCTTCCACCGGGCCTCGTCGGCAGGAGCGGTGGGGCGGATCGTCGGGGCCGGGGACGTCGTCATCGGCAGTCCTCTCACTAGGTTCGGTGCACCAATGACCACACTACGTTCTCCGCGTCTGTTCGCGTACAGATGCGAGGACGAAAACGTCCCCGGTACGGAAGCCTGTCGACTTCCGCGCCGGGGACCGCGGTACGCGAGAGGGGACTTGAACCCCTACGTCCGAAGACACTGGAACCTAAATCCAGCGCGTCTACCAATTCCGCCACTCGCGCTGAAGCGGCCACCCACGCGGCCGCAACGTCCTCAAGATTAGCAGGGGCGGCCCGAGTTGTTGAAAACTCGGACCGCCCCGATGCTCACGTTGAGTACGGACAGTTCAGCCCGCCCGACGCTCAAGTTGCAGCAGACTCAGGCAGCGTCGATGCCGAGCTCCTTGCGCACGCGGGCGACGTGCCCGGTGGCCTTGACGTTGTACTGGGCGAGTTCGACCTTGCCCTCGGCATCGACGACGACGGTCGAGCGGATGACGCCCTGGACGACCTTTCCGTAGTTCTTCTTCTCGCCGAAGGCACCCCATTCGGTCATCATCGTCTTGTCCTCATCGGAGAGGAGGTCGAAGTTGAGACCCTCCTTCTCGATGAACTGCTTGAGCTTCTCCGGCTTGTCCGGAGAGATGCCGACAACGGCGATCCCGGCGGCCTTGAGTGCGGCAAGCGAGTCCCGGAAATCGCAGGCCTCGGTCGTGCAGCCCGGGGTCATTGCAGCCGGGTAGAAGTACACGACAACCCGCTGACCGCGGAAATCGCTGAGGCTGACGGACTTCCCGTCCTGGTTGACGAGGGTGAATTCCGGGGCGGTGTCGCCGACTGACAGACGTGACATGAATGCTCCTCCTAGTGGGGTCGGTCTCCGAAGTGGACAACCATTGCTGCCCACCACTCTATTCCGTCGCTGCGACTGATGCCGCCGCGGTCCGGGCGACGGCCTCGACGCTCTTCCTCGCCGAGGCGGCCCGACGTCTCACTCGACCCGAGCGATGGTCTGCCCGACGGCGACGACATCGCCGACAGCCGCCGACCGGCGGAACGTTCCCGCCACGGGTGCTTCGACCCAGGTCTCCATCTTCATCGCCGAGAGAACGGCGACCTCGTCACCGGCCGCCACCTGCGCGCCGTCGTCGACGAGGAAGTCCACAAGGCTGCCCGGCACAGGAGCGGTGACATCCCCGGCACTCGCCGAGGCGGCTCCATTGTTCCCGGCGGCACCGCCCTGACCGACGTTGCCCTGTCCAGCCCCACCGGCCGAACCGAGTGCTGAGAGCAGCCCGGCAGGCAGGCCGATGGTGGTGAGCTTCCCGCCGATCTCGATCTGCATGCGCTGCATCTCGCCGTCGGCCACCGGGGCCGGGCGGTCCTGGGTCTCGAAGCGCGGCAGCAGCTCGGCTTCGATCCATTGCGTGTGGATGCCGTCGACACCGTCGACGCCGAGGCCCAAGAACGCCTCATCGGTGAGGATCGCCAGGGAGCACGGCACCACTGTGGCCGGGCCTTCGACGGTGAGCTCCTTCGCCGCTGTCACGGTGCGCGCGATCGCCTGCTCACGGTCGGGACCGTGGACGATGAGCTTCGCGAAGAGGGAATCGAAGGCCGGCTGCACGGTGTCACCTGCTCGCACTCCGGAATCCCACCGCACTCCGAGGCCGCCGGGCACATCGAGGACATCGATGCGTCCCGGGGTCGGCAGGAATCCGCGACCGGGATCCTCGGCGTTGATGCGCAGCTCGATCGCATGACCGACCGGCTGCGGAGTCGACTCCAGCGACAGACCCTGACCGAAAGCGATGCGGAACTGCTCGGCGACGAGATCGACCCCGGAGGTCACCTCTGTGACGGGATGCTCGACCTGCAGACGGGTGTTGACCTCGAGGAATGTCATGGTGCCGTCAGCGGCGAGGAGGAACTCGACGGTGCCGGCACCGCGGTAGTCGACCACGGCGCAGATGGCCTCGGCCGAACGGTGCAGACGCTCCCGCTGCTCATCTGTCAGGCCTGGGGCGGGCGCTTCTTCGATGAGCTTCTGGTTGCGTCGCTGGGCGGAGCAGTCGCGGTCACCGACGGCCACGACTCGACCCTGACCGTCGCCGACGACCTGGACTTCGACATGGCGGGGACGCTCGAGGTACTTCTCGACGAAGCATTCGGGGCGGCCGAAGGCCTCGACGGCCTCACGGGTCGCCGATTCGAAGGCACCGGCCACTTCGGTGAGCTCGTGGACGATCTTCATTCCGCGTCCGCCGCCGCCGTGGGCGGCCTTGATGATGATCGGCAGTCCCGCCTCGGCGGCGAAGGATTCGACCTCGGCCGCGTTCTCCAGGGGACGGTCGATGCCCGGCGCCAGGGGAGCGCCGACCTTCAGTGCGAGCTGACGGGCGGTGACCTTGTCGCCGAGGGCCGTGATCGTGTCGGCCGTCGGGCCGATCCAGATGAGACCTGCGGCTTCGACGGCGGCGGCGAAGTCGGCGTTCTCGGACAGGAATCCGTAGCCGGGGTGGACGGCATCGGCGCCGGCGGACTTCGCTGCGGCCAGGATCGAGTCGATGTTGAGGTAGGTCTCACCCGCGGTGGTCCCGGGCAGGGCGAACGCTTCGTCGGCAATCCGGGCATGCATGGCGTCAGCGTCCTGATCGGCGTAGACGGCCACCGAGGTGTGCCCGTGCTGGGCGCAGGCGCGGATGATGCGGACAGCGATCTCGCCGCGGTTGGCGATGAGGATTCTCGACATTGTTCAGCCTTCGTTGTCGTCGGTACGGGGTGCCTCGGCCGGGCGGGCGTTCGGCGTCGGTCGGGCAGAGGTGGTGAAGCGCAGCTTCACTCCCGGAGGCAGCTGCGCGGCGAGGTCGAGATCATCGACGCTGGCGATGATCGGGTAGCCGCCGGTGAGCGGATGGTCGGGACCGAAGAGCACCGGCTGACCGTTCGGCGGAACCTGCAGGGCACCGGTGACCGCGCCCTCGCTGGGCAGCTCCCCGGCGCGGGCGCGCTCGAGCGGAACCTCGCCCGACAGTCGCAGTCCCACCCGGTCCGATTCGTGGGTGACCGTCCATACTTGTGACAGCAGCGTCTCGATCCCGGCGTCGGTGAACCAGTCCTCGCGGGGGCCCAAGGTCACCGTCATCTCCACGGTCTCACCCGCCTGCGGCAGGTCCCTAGGCCGGGCCGGAACGGGATCGACGAGGTGGGGCGCCGTCCGCGGATCGTGAGCACCGACCGTGGCGCCCTTGTCGACGACGGCCGGACCGAGCCCGGCCAGGGTGTCAGCGGAGCTGCTGCCCAGCGCCGTCTCGACATCCATTCCACCCCGGACCGCCAGATAGCGCCGGACTCCGCGTTCGGCAGGTCCGAGTTCGAGTTCGTCCCCATCGGCCAGGGCAAAAGCCTCGCCGAGGCGGGGCGTGAGGACCGTGCCATCGACCGCGGTCACGGTGATCGTTCCGGTGGCACCTGTGGCAGCGGCGACTCCGTCACCGCGAAAGCGCAGAAGCACTCCGCCGCCGAAGCTCTCCAGGCCGGCAGCAGACTCGGCATTGCCGACGAGACGGTTGGCAGTCGTCAAGGCGGTGCGATCGGCGGCACCGGCAGCGGAGACACCCATCGAGGCGAAACCGGGTCGACCGAGATCCTGGATGAGCAGCTGCAGCCCGGGACGCAGCACCTCGAGGGAGTGAGATACATCGGCGCTCGCCTCCGCACCTGCGGCAGAATCTTCCGCCGCAACGTCGACGATCTCCCGCTCCGCCTCGACGAACTTCACGATCGTGCCGGGCACGAACAGGGCCGGGGGGTGACGGTCGAGATCCCACAGCTTCGCATCGGTGCGTCCGATGAGCTGCCACCCGCCGGGGGAGGAGCGAGGGTAGACGCCCGTGAATTCACCGGCCAGAGCCACCGAACCCACGGGCACACGAGTGCGTGGGGACGAGCGGCGGGGAACGGTGAAGAGCTCGTCGTCACCGGCGAGGTAGCCAAAGCCGGGAGCGAAGCCGGCGAACGCGACCTCCCAGGTCGCGGCCTGGTGGCGGGCGGTCACCTCGGCGGGGGACACGGAGAGGAGGTCGGCCACCTCTGCGAGGTCATCGCCGTCATAGCGGACATCGATCGTGACTTCCCGGGCCGCATCCGAGACCGACTCGGTGTGCCCGAACCCGTGCACAGCCTCGGCGAGGATCTCGGCACTCGTGCGGGCGGGATCGAAGCTGATGAGCACCGTACGCGCGGCCGGGATGAGCTCGATGACGCCGGGCAGGTCGGCGGCTTCGAGGTTGTGGTGGAGGGCCATCGTCGCGGACAGGTCGACACACTCGACGAGGAGGTGGCGCCTCGAGGCGGTGTGGAAGGTCAGGGAGTCGGTCAGCGGGGTCGAAGTCATTGGCGGTAGGTGTCTTCCGGTTCGTCGGTGATGAACATCTTCCCAGGTGAGTGCGTGATCGCGAAGGGAATTCCCGATGCCTGGATGGCTGCCTGCGGGGTGACACCGCAGGCCCAGAAGACGGGAATGTCGCCGTCTTCGATGACCGGGGCGTCACCGAAATCCGGGGCATCGAGGTCCTCGATGCCGATCTGGGAGGGTTCGCCGATGTGGATCGGTGCACCGTGGACGGCGGGGAAGCGGTCGGTGATGCGCACAGCCTCGGCGACCTGGAAGGCCGGGATCGGGCGCATGGACACGACCATGTCGCCGCTGACCCGACCGGCCGGAAGGCAGGTCGTCGACGTGCGGTACATCGGCACGTTGCGACCGGCCCCCTGGTGGCGGATCGGGATGCCCGCCTCGGTCAGGCCGTTCTCGAAGGTGAACGAACAGCCGATGAGGAAGGACACGAGGTCCGGATGTTGCTCCCACACCTCGGTGGCATCGGTGACCTCGCCGGTCAGCGCGCCGTTCTCCCAGATCCGGTAGCCGGGAATGTCGGTGCGGATATCGCTGCCCGGAGCCAGTGCGGACGACAGCTGCCCGGGTTCGAGGACGTCGACGACCGGGCACGGCTTCGGGTTGCGCTGGGTGAACAGGAGGACGTCGAAGGCCCAATCCACGGGGACGGAGATGAGGTTCGCCTGGACGAGTCCCGGCGCCATCCCCGAGGTGGGGCCGTCGAATCCTGCCCGGATGCGTGCGCGGGCTTCCGCACCCGCAGCCCGCATCGTGTCCATGGCAGATGTGCTGGTGGGGGTGGCAGCGCTCATTTGCCGACTCCGGCGAAGGCGGCGATCGTGACGCCTTCGGATTCGAGGAGATCACGGGCGGCCCGGGCCATGTCGATGGATCCCTGGCTGTCGCCGTGGAAGCAGATGGACTGCGCATCGACGTCGACGTGGCTGCCGTCGATGGCTTCGACCTGTCCGGTCTGGACGAGGCGCAGGACGCGGGAGGCTACGGCCTCTGGGTCGTGGAGGACCGCGTTCGGCTCCGACCGGGAGACCAGGGAACCGTCGGGGTTGTAGGACCGGTCGGCGAAGGCCTCGGCGGCAACGGTCAGCCCGGCCCCGGCGGCGACGCGGTTGGCCACGCTGCCGGCGAGGCCGAGGAAAACCAGCGAGTCGTCGATGGCTTTGACCGCGTCCACGACGACCTTCGCCTGCGCTTCGTCGTGGACGATCGCGTTGTAGAGGCCGCCGTGGGGCTTGACGTAGGAGACGGTTCCGCCGACGGCTGTGGTCAGGCCGATGAGCGCGCCGATCTGGTATTCGACCTGCGCCTGCAGGGTGGCTGCGGGCACGTCGAGGGCGCGGCGACCGAAGCCTTCGTAATCGTCGTAGCCGGGATGTGCTCCGATGACGACTCCGCCCTTCGTCGCGGCGGCGACGGTGGCACGGATGCCTTCGGGGTTTCCGGCATGGAAACCGCAGGCCACGTTCGCGCTGGTGACGAGGCCGAGCATGGCGGCATCGTCACTGACGACACGGTCGGGAACGTTTTCCCCGAGGTCAGAGTTGAGGTCGATTCTCAGTTCGCTGTTGACAGACAATGTCACCCTCCGATTCCGATCATGGCGAAGATGGGGCCGATGGACTGTGTGGCCGTGTACCACGTGACCAGTGTTGCCGCGGTGCCGATGATGAGCAACCACTTCGGGTACGAATCAGTGCGCAGCAGGCGCGGCCTGAACCAGCCGATGTACATGAAGATCGTCAGACCGATCGGCAGGATGAGCCCGTTGAAGCCGCCGACGAAGACGAGCAGCGTGGCCGGAGCGGTGCCGAGGACGAGGTAGACGACGAGCGAGACGACGATGAAGGACACCGTCGCCAGCTGCAGCGGCCAGCCGCCCTCGAGGCGTTTGGAGAACGCCGAGAGGAACGTCGCCGAAGTGTAGGCGGCACCGATGACCGAGCTCAGAGCCGCGGCCCAGAAGATCGCGCCGAAGATGCGCATTCCCGCATCGCCGAGGACTGCGGCGAAGGCCTGACCGGCGGGGTTGGCCACGCTCGAGTCGAGGTCGAGAGCGACACCGGAGGCGACGACGCCGAGGATGGCGAGGAAGAGGACGTAGCGCATGACACCGGTGACGAGGATCCCCGACAGAGCCGAGCGCATGACAGAACCGGCATTCTCCGGGCCGGTCTTGCCCGAGTCGAGGTACCGGTGGGCGCCGGAATAGGTGATGTAGCCGCCGACGGTGCCGCCGACGATCGTGGTCACGGTGGCGAAGTTGATGGTGTCGGGCGCGATCGACTGTCTGAGCGCCTCACCGACCGGCGGGTTCGAGACGATGGCGACGACACAGGTGAGGATGATCATTCCGACGCCGAGGACGAGGACGACGGCGTCGACGACCTTTCCGGCGCGTTTGAACAGGAAGATGCCGATCGCCAGGACGCCGGTGAGCAGTCCGCCGAGCTTCGGGTCGATGCCCAGCAGCGCATTGAGGCCAAGGCCGCCACCGGCGATATTGCCGATGTTGAAGGCCAGTCCGCCGACGACGATCAGGACGGACAGGAGGATGCCCGAACCCGGCACGGCCGAGGAAGCCAGCTGTGCTGCGCGTTTGCCCGAGGAGGTCACCATCCGCCAGATATTGAGCTGGATGGCGATGTCGATGAGGATCGACGCGAAGATCGCGAAGGCGAAGGCCGCACCCATCTGAGCCGTGAATGTGGCTGTCTGGGTGATGAAGCCCGGACCGATCGCCGAGGTGGCCATGAGGAAGATGGCGCCGATGATCGCGCTGCGGCTGATCTTGGATCCGATTTCGCTCTTGGCATTGTCAAGGCCCGAGGCGGCCCAATCCGTAGAAGAGGATTCCGGCGGTTGGGATTCCGGTGCGTGTGACATGGGAGTCTCCGACTGTCTGGTGGTCAGTTGTTCCTTCGTGTGCGCCGATGGGGTGAGGACAGCGATGTCTGTGTCCTGGCGCACGTGAAGTGGTAAACAATCTAGCACTGATTGTTCAACAAACATAGACGGGGGTCACACTTTTCTTCGTCGCTTTGTCGACGGACGGATGGGAGTTCGGGGTGCTGTTTCAGTAGGATGGAGAGGTGAATCACGATTCGTCCCTGGTCAACAGGCTCACTGACCGCCTCATCGCTGGAGAGCTGCGCCCCGGTGAGCGGCTGTCCGAAACCGCGCTGGCGAAGGAATTCGATGTTTCGCGCAATACTCTGCGTGAGGCGTTCCGGGTCCTCGGGGAGCAGGGCCTGGTCACGCATATCCCGCACCGAGGCGTCTCAGTGGCGTCACCGAGCACCGCCGATGTCGTCGACATCTACCGGGTGCGCCATCATGTCGAGTGCTCGGTGCTCGAGCACGCTCCGCGCAATCACCCGAACGCGGTGAGGATGGAGGCGGCCGTCGAGGCTGCCGAGAAGTTCGCAGCCGAAGAGAACTGGCTGGAAGTCGGCACGGCGAACATGGGGTTCCACAATGCCGTCGTCTCGCTGTCGGACAGCAGGCGGTTGATGCGCTCGTTTGCCAATGTGCTCGCCGAGCTGCGCCTGGCCTTCCTCAAGGTGGAGGTTCTCGACTTCCTCCATGCGCCCTTCATCGAGCGCAACCGCGAGGTGGTCGAGATCTATCGCTCTGATGGGCCGGGGGCCGCCGCTGCTAGGCTTGCCGTCTACCTCGGGGATTCGGAGAGACAGGTTCTCGGTGCCTATGCCCGCGCCGGTCAGGACTGAATTGGGAAGCTGGGGCTCGTGAGTGCTATTGAACCGGATTCGATGACGCCTCGAGCTGCGAATAGCGGTCGTTCTGAGGAGTCAGCTTGGACGCGCCTTTGAGCTTAGATGAGAAGGGGCCGTCGGAGACACCAACGTAAGCCTGCTTACGAGTGTGCTGCCAGTAGTCTGGAGCATCAATCCTTGAGCTCTTCGGAGTTGACCAGCTGGCCGATTGAAATCTGGCGGGTGGCAGAGTTGGCTCGCTAAGGTCACGACACCATCTAGCTTCGCGCGAAGACGTGTCAATCGACGTGAAGACAGACTGATCGGACAGTTAGTGCAGTTCGGGTGCCACCAAAGGTGGCACCCGAACCCGTTCTCAGATGTCGTTGAATGAAGCTTGCAGTCCTTCTGGAGGGTGGATCAGGTCAGGCTGGAATGAGCCCGTGCGGATCGATGATGAACTTGTCCGAAGCACCCTTATCAAAGGTTGCGTAGGCGTCTGGAGCATCGTCGAGGCTGATGATCTTCGTGTTGAGCATGTCGCTGAGGTACGGCATGCGGTCCCAGAGAATGGCCATCATCAACTCGCGGTTGTAGTGCATGATCGGTGCCTGGCCGCCCGAGATTCGAGGTGACTTGATCCATGCTTTTCCGAAGTCGAGTGGGAAAGTTCCTTCCTGCTCTGCTTTCGACTCTGCAAGCGGATCGGGTCCGTAGACTCCGATAATGCCGGTGGCTCCGCCAGGTCGGGTAGCGTCCATGACTTGATTGATCGCGTGCGCGGGATCCATATCATTGGCGTCACGACCGATTCCATGTGCTTCCGAGCCCACGTAATCTACCGCACAATCCACCATGGGCTCGCCTAGAATAGCTTCGATCTGATCGGTCAGAGGAACATCCTCGTTGAGGTCGATAGTCTCGCAGCCGTTCTGCTTCATCAGATCGAGGCGGTCCTTGTGGTAGTCGCCGACAATGATGCATGACGCTCCGAGGAGGCGAGCTGCCGCTGCCCCGCACCGGCCGACAGGTCCTGCACCGGCAATATAGACCGTGGAGCCTGGCTTGGCGCCGGCCTCCATGAGTCCGTGGAATGCAGTGGGAAGAATGTCTGACAAGAGGGCCAAGTCGCGGATCTTCTCCATGGCCTGGTCCTTGTCTGGGAAGCGGAGCAGCTGAAAGTCGGCATAGGGCACAAACAGGTATTCCGCCTGTCCACCTTGCCAATTGCCGAGGTTGAACCCGTAGGCTGCGCAGGCGACATCTGGATTCGTCGTCTCGCAGATTTCCGTCCTGCGCGCCCGGCAATTGCGACACCGGCCGCAAGCGACATTGAACGGCACCGAGACGAGATCGCCTTCTTTGAGGAAAGTGACGTCGGATCCGAGCTCAACTACCTGGCCTGTCATTTCGTGTCCCATGACCATGCCTTGGGGCACTGGGAAGGAGCCACGGTAGATGTGGAGGTCGCTTCCGCAGATATTCGTAGCGACGATTTTCAATATGACACCGTGCGGTGCTTTTGCTCCGTCGGGCATCTCCAGTTTTGGGAAGTCGAGATTTTCGACCTGCATGTCTTGTGGATTAGCGAACACTACTGCGCGATTGCCATCAGCCATGATTTTCGTGTCCTTCCATAGGATGGTCATCCAGCTTTCTGCTGGAACTTGCATGCGAAAGCGTTTATTTTTCGCCTGCTGGTTCAGCCTAGTTGAATCGCCCCAGGGACAACAGAGGCAGGGAGATGGGAGGAAGGGGATTCTCTGTTGCCAGTGAAATACACCGACGAGTTCAAGGATCGTGCCGTCGAGCGCGTCGTCCGTGCCGAGGCCGATCTGGACGTCGCAAACGGGGCAAACACGCAATACGTGGTCGTGGCCTGGTGCAACAAGACCCGACTGCACCCAGCGACAGGGTGCCGCCCGCCACTCGAGGTCCATTCGGAGTGGATCAACCAGTCCGCGACAGAACCCGCGGCTGCCAAGGAGACCAGAATAGGAGCCTCTGTGAAACCCGCGGCTTGACAGGCCTCGGTAGTAGTCGCCGACCCCCTCACCATCCTTTCAGCGGGGTGCCTCCTGGGTACGTGTGCCGCGCCTCCTCGCTTCGAGCGCCGCAGTCAACGTCCGGGCGTCATAGTCGCCCAACAGGCGCCGACCTTCGACAAAGAACGTTGGGGTGGCATGAGCACCGCTGGCCTCGGCACTCACGAGGTCGCGGTTGACTCGTTGCGCGACATCCTCGCTGTCCATGTCTTGGATGAAGCGATCGACGTTCAGCCCGAGCTCTTCCGCATAGGCAAGGAGATGCTCCCGCTCGAGCGCGTCCTGGTGTGTGAATACGAAATCGAGCCATCGCCAGAACTCGCCTTGGTTTGCAGCTGCTTCAGACGCTTTTGCAGCCAATGGCCCGTGTGGGTGGTGGGGAAGATGTCGCACTACGTAACGAAGATCGTCGCCGAATTGCGCGCGCAGGTCCTCCCAGGAGCCAGTGGCGTGTGCACAGTACTCGCACTCGAAGTCGATATATTCGACCAGAGTCAGCTTGGCGTCCTGCGGGCCGCGAATGTGATCGACTTCGGGATCGACCGTAGGATCGAGCACCATGGGCAGATCTGCAGTCTCCTCACCCCACCGCTTGGCAGCGATCTTGAAAATCAACCAGCCCAGGGCAACGGCGAGCACCATGGAGACCAGGACACCCACAGTCGCCTGTCTCCCGAGATCAGTTGTCGAGCCGAAGGCAAGTCCGATGACGAGCAGAGAGACGGTGAACCCGATGCCTGAAAGCGCTGCACCGCCGAAGACGCTGCCCATTCCCACTCCTTCTGGCGGTCGGCCAAGACCCATCCGGACTGCCAGCAGAGTGGCAAAGCCAATTCCAAGAAGCTTACCGAGTACGAGGCCGGCAATGACTCCCCAGGTCACGGATGAGCCGAGGGAATCAGCGAGCAATCCACCTCTGAGGTCGACGCCGGCATTGGCGAGTGCGAAGATCGGCACGACAAGCAGCGCAGTGGGCCGGCGAAGGACTTCGTGCATTCTCTCGTTCACCGAGATCCCCCGTGCGAGGCCGCGGTTGACACCGCGCGCCGAGGCGGCGCTGGGCGACTGCCAGAAGTCACGGAAAAGCTGGCGGGCAGCAACTACCTCGTGGCGCTGGGTAGGGTAGGCAGGGATGAGCAGCCCGGCTATCATGCCCGCGAGTGAAGCATGAACCCCGGAAGAGACAGTGGCGAACCACAGAACAATCACAATGATCACATAAGGCCCCGTAATCCACTGTCGTGAACGGCCAAGCGCCCACAAGCCGATGAGGCAGGCTAGAGCGATCAACAATGGGACAAACTTGATCTCATCGCTGTAGACAATGCCAATGATCGATACTGCCAGGAAGTCATCGACCACTGTCAGGGTGAGGAGGAAGACACGCAACTGACCTGACAGTCGTGGACCCACTATTGCCAAAGCGCCGAGCATGAACGCTGTATCCGTTCCGACGACAGCTCCCCATCCGCCAAGTCCGCTACCGCCGGACAAGCTGACGACAACCGCATACACGAGAGCCGGGAGAGCGACGCCTGCGACGCCAGCTATCAAAGCGAGTTGAGCACGACTTCGATCGCGCAAAGATCCGTGCGCGAACTCTTGCCGCACCTCTAGTCCGACAACAAAGAAGAAGATCACCATGAGTCCGTCGTTGATCCAGTGGTGCAGAGTCATATGCATGCCCACGGGACCGACATCGAAGCCGACCTCCTGATGCCAGAGCGCGAAATAGCTTTCAGATAACGGCGAGTTCGCCCATGCAAGCGCCAATACTGTGACCAGCGCCAGAAACATCGCCGATCCGGACTCTGTTCGTAGACTGCGTACGATTTGACCGAGACCTGGCTTACGGTCAGCGAAGTTCTGCATGGAGGAAGTCTATCTGAACTTGCTGTTGTAACTTCATGCCGAGGCACCCGAGGACCAGTGGTCGTTCGGTGCTCCCTGGGCCTGGCTATCATCGTGTGGCGCCCCGAAGGTGGCGAAACTCCAGATGGGCTGGGAGGAGACGATCGGCTTCTCAGGGACCGAAAGCAGTGTCGAGGCTGACACGTCCAGTCCAGACCCACATCTTCGCCTACAGCCCACGGTCTCTTCGCAGGAAAGAGAACAGAAAACCGCCACCCGGATGATCCGAATGGCGGTTGTCAGTGTGCTGTGCACCCCCCGGGACTTGAACCCGGAACCCACTGATTAAGAGTCAGTTGCTCTGCCAATTGAGCTAGAGGTGCGTGCCGCGCATCCTGCGCAACGAGAATTAATATTACTCAGGTGTCTGCCGATCATGCAAACCGAGATCGGCCCATATTCGATTTTGTGATGAAGGTCGCAAGCCCCAGGTCAGAGTCCCTTTCCATGGGGCTGCGAACCCCAAAGGATCCCTACAGGTACATCCCGGAGCTCGACTGTTCGGCCGGTTCGGAGATCGCGTGGACGTCGCGCTCGCGCAGCAGCACATACGCGCGTCCCTCGAGCTCCACCTCGGCGAGTTCCTCGGGATCGTAGAGGACGGTATCGCCGAGGTTGGCCTGCCTCACATGCGGGCCCGCTGCCACGACCTTGCCCCACACGAGGCGTCTGCCCATGCTGGCGGTGGCGGGAATGACGATGCCCGCCGAGGATTTGCGTTCCCCGGCTTCCGCGCTGGGTTCGAGCAGGATCCGGTCATGGAGCATCCGGATCGGAAGGGCGGCTTCAGCCACGCTTGCGACCGGAGAGTCCGACGATGAGGGCGGCCACACCGAGGACGGCACCGGCACCGAGTGCGATGATCTCGGGCTTGGGGGAGCCGTCTTCCTCGACGACCTCGGACTTCGCCTTGTTGACGGCGCGCGTCGCCAGCACCTTCGGGTGGATGCGGCCGACGAGCTCATCGATGTTCTCGGCGATGCGCTCCTCGCGCAATCGGATCGACTCCGCGAGCTGTGCGGTTGTCGCCTGGTCGACGGTCACATCTGAGGTGTAGACGTTGTCAGTCATCGGGTCGAGTCCTCCCGGTCGAGAATGCTTTGCTGCGTCTGTGACCTTGTGCCACAGTGCTTCGCTGTCCAGCTTAGCGGCTGGGCACTGCGAGTGTCAGATATCGGCCGCGGTTCGACGGAATCTTACGATGTCGACGTTCGCGTCCGCGGGCATGGTCGGGCAGTGCCCGCGGAGATTGGCGATATACCGTTCCAATCCACCCGGGCGGGTGAGGTCGAGATCCTCAGCTCCCAGTTCGTCGAGTCGCTTCACCATCACCGAGGCGACTTCCATGGGAATCGTGCCATGCTCGGTGTTCTCGAAGCAGGCCAGAGCTGGCCCCGTGCGATGGCCTTCGTTCCACCGCACAGTGAGCGTCTTCGTCCCGTTCGTGACCGCGTCGACGTAGCGCGCGTGGAACCTCAGCAGCCGTGCGGGTGCAGAATCCGGATGTCGGTAGGAGTATGGGAGCAGAGCGGGGACCGTGGCGATCGACGGTTCGCCCGTGGTGTCATCCGGAGCGATGACGAGGGCATCGGGATGGAGGTCGAGGAGGACCTGTCGGCATCGTCCGCACGGAGCCAGCAGCCCACGGCCTTGGTCGCCGACCGCGGCGATAGTGACGAGCGGACCGGCGTTCGCGGCCGCGGCGGTGCCGATCGCGACGAGTTCCGCGCAGGGTCCACCGTTGAAGTGGTGGACGTTGACACCGGTGTGGATTCGCCCGACAGTGTCCATGGCGGCAGCGGCAACGGTGTGGTTCTCATCCGGCCTGAGGCCGCGTACGAGTTCTTTAGCGGCGGCGATTACGCGCAGCTCTGAGTCGAAGAGGTCCATTCGGCCTCAGTCCTGTTTTCCGCGGCGTCCCATGAGGTAGATGATAATCCCGACTGCTGCCATACCGGAGGCGGCGAGAACGAAGATGGGCCAGGAGCTGACGATCGTGGAGATGATGGATTCGCCGAACGAGGTCGCTGGATTCTGATTGGCCCTCGGGGACGGCTGATCGCCACCCGTGATGAGGTCCGTATCGTCTTTGGGCGTCTGTTCGTCTGGGTTGCGAGGAACCGGATCCGAATAGTCGGGGCGTTCTGCGCCCTCGTCATCTCCGGGCAGAAATTCATCACCTGCGGTGCCGGGGATGGTTTCGCGTTCATCGGGGGAGCCGTTGCCGTTCGCCGGGTCCGGTGTGGTGCCGTCGGCGTCGGAGGCGCCGATCGGTGATCCGGAACCGTCTTTGTCCGAATCCTTCTCTTCGTCCTCGTCGGAATCCGAGTCGGAGCCTGAGCTGTCGGAATCGCTGCTGCGTGAGCCGTCGGAACCTGAACTGGTGTCGGTGTCAGATTCCCTGCCGTCGGAGTCTTTGTCGGTCGAGGAGTTGCTCCGATCCTTGGAATCGGAGTTCGTCGAAGTGTCGCTGTCGGATGAGGTGTCACTGTCGGCAGACGATTTGCTGTCGGATGCAGCGCTGTCAGAATCGCTGCCGGTGTCGCTGTCGGCGCTGGAGCCGTCGGAGTCCATGTCCGCCGACTTCGACGAATCACTGTCGGCAGTGGACTTCGCGCTATCCCCGGCGGTAGGAGAGCCGTTGTCTGAGCCGTCCTTGCTCCCTTCTGAGCCTGCAGCTCCGTTCTTGGAACCATCTGCTTCATCACTGGAGGACCCGTCATCCGAATCTGGGTATCCACGACCAGAGACGACTGTGACTTTTCCGTCTTCCACATCGAATTTCCATTCGGGGTCGTCAGTGAACCCGGTGAAACGTACCGGTTCTCCACCGCTTGCTGGCACAACGAAGCCGTCTGAGCGGAGCCTCAGGTCATCTGGGACATCTGCCTGAGAAGCCGCGGATGGCAGAGGATTCCCGCTGTCATCAGTATCGTCCCCGGAGGTAGTCGATTGCGAGGAGTCTTGGACCGGAAGACGCACGGGCTGTCCCTTCCGAAGTTTGAATTTCTCTTCCTTCCAGCTCTTGGGCATGCTGCCCGGCTCATTTGCGGGCGAGGGAAGTTGTAAGGTCTGGTCGTCTTCATCCCAGTGTGCGGGGAGCGGTGCCTCGACCTCGCAGGGTCCGTCGGCGCTTGGAGTCAGTTCGTCTTTTTCAGCTGAAGCGCAGGCCTTGTCGCCGCCGGGCTCGTCATCGCCGCCGTCCGAATCACTGTTGGTACCCTTGCCTGACTCGTCTTTGTCGGCGGAGTCTGCACCGGTGTCGCTGTCCGCGGCCTTGATTGAGTCGGAACCCACATCCGTCCCATCGACACCTCCGGTCGCCTCGGTGGCGGTCGACCCGGCGTCTGCGGCGGTCGTGGGACTCGGTTGAGCGACGGCAGGTGGCGAGGTGAGAGTCCCCGAGAGAGGAAGTGCGGCCAGGGCAAGCGCAGCGCCGATTGCGGCGGCTCTGCGGCTGAACCGGTGTGAGACTGGCACTACGTTCCTTCGCGGTGGGGATTCCGACTTTATTGGGTCAAGGGGACATGACGTTCAGACACATCGGTGCCCATCTTAATGTCTCGACCAGATGTGTTAAAGCCGCTGGCGTGTTTCGCCGTGGCGCGGGATCCATGACCGAGCGGCGGTTCGCAACCGGCGCCCGGCGGCGGGAGGCCCCTCCACAGAGCTAACGATCCTGCTAGCGATCCTGCTTGTCCGACTTCTTCGGATACGCCCGAACGGTCGAGTCGTCGCCGAGCACCAGTGCCTCGTTGCCGTCGTCGATGACCGCCAGCAGATCGGTGTCGGTCTTGAACGCTTGTTTGCCGGCGAGCAGACACGAGGTGTTCGTGTCCATCGTGCAGGGGACGATGGATCCGCGCGGTTCGGAGAGGTGGATGTCACGGCTGGAGACGTCCATCAGCAGCAGACCCGACTCCAGATCGAAGAGATACGGACCGATGTAGGCGCGTTTTCCGGCCTGTCCGCGCACCCAGGACTTCTCACCGACGATGTCGGTCGTCGTCGTCACGGTCGACAGGATCGAACCGTCCTCGAGGGAGTGGACGACAAGCTGGATCCTGTGGCCCGAGTTCGTCGAGGCGCCCTGCTCGCCCCACAGTGTGATCGCCTTGCCGTGGCCGGCCGAGATCCAGTCGATGATCTTCAGTTCGTCGCCGGGCCTTTCGAGCTTGATGCTGCGCTCGTCGCCGGTCTTGATGTTCTTCGCCTTGACCGGGCCGTTCCAGTCGGAGCTGTAGAGCTCATCGTCATCGATGGCCATCGGCGTCGAACCGGCCTGCGGGGTGGGCACGTCTTCCAGTCCCTCGGCCCCGAAGGTCGAGAGCTTGTTGCCCGACTTGATGAGCACACTCTTGCCGGCCGAGGTGATGCGTGCCTTCTCCGGCAGCTCGTAGCTCTTGGGCTTCGAGTCTCCGTCGAAGAGCGCCTCGGCGGTGTCGCCCGCCTGCCACAGCAGGGCCGGACGCCCGTCGATGACGGTGTCGACGGCGAAGGTCGGGGACTGATCGAT
The DNA here is from genome assembly GCF_011617465.1 of Brevibacterium pigmentatum. NCBI lineage: Bacteria > Bacillati > Actinomycetota > Actinomycetes > Micrococcales > Brevibacteriaceae > Brevibacterium > Brevibacterium pigmentatum. Next base: position 2,649,118 of record NZ_CP050153.1, on the reverse strand, counting down.
CTTCGTCTTGTACCGAGTCTTGCCGGTGTCGGCGTCGAGGACTTCGAGGCGGCCGTCGTTGACCAGCAGGACCCCGCGATCGGAGGCCGTCACCGAGGCGTCCTCGGGCACCTCGGCTTCCCACTTGGGGGAATTGTCGTAGCTGGGAACAACGTCCTGAGTCTTGTCGACGGAGAGTTCGGACGCGGGATTGACCTGCTGTTCCGAGCCGATCGTCTGCGGGGTGTCGGGGGAGTCGACGGGGACGATATTGGGAACGACGAATGCGCCGATCATGAGGATCGCCAGACCGATGAGCACGAGCCCGGGAACGGTGATCTTCTTCAGCCGCTGCGGGCGGTTGCGAGCCGATCGTCTGCGCACCGGTGTCTTCTTCACCGTCGGCGCAGCCGGTGTGGCTGGTCCGGAGAACGGCGTGCCCATCGGGTAGGCCTCGCCGTTCGAGCCTGACGAATCGTCCTGGGCGACGTAGCCGTTCTGCCCGCCTGAGGACTGGCCGGACCGGCCGTTCGTGCTCTGGTCGGCAGGATCCGAAAGTTCGGCATTCTCCGATTGCCCGGCCGAATTTCCGGCCGATTCAGTCGAACCAGCTGCCGACCCATCCGTGGACGGAGCGTTCGACGATTCGTCCGGAGCCGCCTCGGTGGGGGTGTCCTGTTTGGGGACGGCCCCGACTCTGCCGTTTTCGTCGATGCCGATCTCGGTGGTCTTCGTGCCGTCGTCGATCGTGACGGTCAGGGGAGTCGCGGTCTCCTTAGCGTAGTCGCCGAGGTAAGAGATGGCCTGCCCGGTGTCCGAATAGCGACTCGTCGCCCCGTTGAGGGTGGTGTAGGTGAACCCGTCATCGGAGACGGCGATCAACGCACGAGGCATGTACAGGGTTCCTTGACAGTTATCGAGGGCAGGGCCGAGTCAATACTAATGAATGTCGAGGGTCGCTCCTACCAGTTTTCCGAAACCGTTATAGATCGCTACTGAATCGTTGCATGTAATGAGATCTGCGTCTCATCGGGAATCGTGGGCGGTTCTGGTTTGCCCGGGTCAAGCGGGTGCGGTTAAGATGTATCTTGCTGTCTGCGCCTGATGGTGCAGCGCATGTGGTGGGTATAGCTCAGCTGGTAGAGCGCCGCGTTGTGGTCGCGGATGTCGCGGGTTCAAGTCCCGTTACTCACCCCGATCGGGAAGCCCCGTGATCCGTGCGAACGGATCACGGGGCTTCTCTCATCCCGACAGCTTGCCCACTGTGTGCCCACACTTTCCCACCCCAGGTTGCCGACGGTCGTCCTCGATCGACCCCGATCGCCGATAATGGGGACATGACCATCGATGGCTCCCTGACGGTCGTCGGCAGCATCAACGCCGACATCACCGCCACCACGTCCCGACTCCCCGCCGCCGGTGAGACCGTGGGAGGCGGCCGGCTCAGCAGGTCGCCCGGCGGGAAGGGCGCGAACCAGGCCGCAGCTGCCGCCCGCCTCGGTGCGCGGACCCGCATGATCGGCGCGGTCGGCCCCGATTCCGACGGTCAGGCGATGCTCGACGCCCTTCACTCTGCCGGCGTCCTAACCGATGACATCGCCGAGGCGACCGCCGAGACCGGGACCGCGCTCATCATGGTCGACGCCGCCGGTGAGAATCAGATCGCCGTGTGCGAAGGTGCGAATGCCGAGGTCAGTCTCGCCGGCATCGAATTCTGCGCCGACGAGGCCGTGCTCACCCAGCTCGAGATCTCCCTCGACCTCATCGTCGAACTCGCTGACCGGGTGCCCGGATTCCTCGCCGTCAATGCGGCTCCCGCCATTCCGCTGCCCGCCGAGGTGGTCGACCGGGCCGATCTCATCATCGTCAACGAATACGAGTACTCCCAGCTGCCGCAGCTGAAGGCCGCGAAGCTCGTGGCCGTCACCTTCGGGGCGAAAGGATCGGCGTTGCTGAGGCACGGCCAACAGATCGCCTTCGCCGAGGCGGTCCGAGCCAACCCCGTGAGCACTGTCGGCGCCGGGGACGCCTATTGTGCGGCCCTGACCATCGGGCTGACCAGCGGGCTTGAACCCGAACGCGCACTCAGAGCGGCCAACGCCGTGGGTTCAGCGGCTGTGGAAGTGGCATCCGCCCAACCGGAGTTCGATCGGCTCGAGACCTATCTGCCGGTCATCGACTGACCTGACAGACTGGACGAAAGCGGATCCATCCACTGTCGCCACCCGGGATCCGCCGCCACATGAGGAGGATCATTGACGAACACCCCCGCGCACGACCCGTCCCTGTTCACCGGGCTGAGCGCCTTCCCGCTGACTCCGCTGAAGGGTGATTCCCTCGACGAGGATGCCTTCGTCGGACTGATCGAACGCCTCGTCCTCGCGGGAGTCGATTCGATTACGGCGCTGGGATCGACCGGTTCGTACGCCTACCTCAATATCGAGGAGCGCGCCCGGGTCGCGCAGCTGAGCGTCGAATCCGCTCTCGACATCCCCGTCTTCATCGGCGTCGGGGCACTGCGGACGAGGGACGTGCTGGCCAATGTCGCGTTCGCCGAAACCGCGGGAACCCAGGGGCTGCTGCTGGCACCGGTGAGTTATCAGCCGCTGACCGACGACGAGGTGGTCGAACTCTTCCGCACGGTCACCGAATCCACCGACCTGCCCGTCGTCGTCTACGACAACCCGGGCACCACGCACTTCACGTTCACCACAGAGCTCTACTCTCGTCTGGCCGCGCTCGACGGAGTGGCTTCGATCAAAATCCCCGGGGCGCCGGCCTCACCTGCCGGATGGGATGAGCGCATCGGTGAGATCCGCGCAGCCATCGGTGACGAGGTGACGATCGGCATCTCCGGCGACGTTCACGGCGCGGAGGGCCTCATCGCCGGCTGCGATGCCTGGTACGCGGCAGTCGGCGGAACCCTTCCGGAGCCGCTGCTCGAGATCACCCGGGCCGCCGAACTCGGCAATGCCGATCTCGCTCGCGAACTCTCCGCCGAGCTGCAGCCGCTGTGGGATCTGTTCACCGAGGTCGGGGGAAGCCTGCGCGTGACCGCAGCCATCGCCGAACACCTCGGGCTCGTGGGCGCGGGCAGCCTCCCTCTGCCGCTCCGCGACCTTGATGAGGCGGCCAAGCGCAAGGTCGCCGAGGTGGCCGAGAGCCTCGACCTCGCCTGACCAGCCACCGGCTCCAACCTCCGGCTCCGACCTCCGGCTCCGACCTCCGGCTCCAGGTGAACGAGTTCACGATCCGTCCACCTGCGGTTCGGAATCGGTCCATTCCGGGGGCCTATGAATAGGTGCTTGTGGGTTCAGTCGGCCCGCGACGCCCATTCATCCCGGAGAACCGATGACGATCCCACTGTCTGCGAAGACGCTCACGGCCTCGGCAGCCGCCCTCCTGCTGGCCACCGGCTTCACCGTCGGCGGCACGGTGCCGAGCACGAGCCCCGCTCACGCCGCAGAGGTGGACGACCCCATCAGCTTCTCGGCCGAGGATGCACAGATCGAGATGGGCTTCCTCGGCTCCCACGAGACCGGACAGTTCGACGAATCCGCCGCCGAGATCACCGCCGTCCACGGCGACACGGTCTTCACCGTCAACGCGCAGGCGGCCACAGTCGACGTCATCGATGCATCGGATCCGACAAACCCGAAGAAGGTCTCCGAGATCACCGGCACCGGGGTGGCGAACTCGATCTCCATCCGCGAGGACGGACTCGGCGTCATTGCGCTCGAGGACGAGGACAAGACGCAGCCCGGAACCGTGATGTTCTTCGACGCGAACGACCCCGAGGCGGACATCCTCGGCGAGGTTCCCGTCGGATCCCTGCCCGACATGGTCACCGTCACCCCCGACGGCACTCACGCCCTGGTGGCGAACGAGGGCGAACCGGCCGACGATTTCTCGACCGATCCAGAAGGTTCGGTGTCCGTCATCGACCTCCCCGCCGAGGTGGCTGCGCCGTCGGATTCGGATGTGCACACCGCGGACTTCCACGAATTCGAGGACGGGGGAGCGAAGACGCTGCCGGAGGATGTGCGGATCTTCGGACCGACCCCCGAAGACGACCTGCCGATCTCGCGCAACCTCGAACCCGAATACATCACCGTCGCAGGAAGCAAGGCCTACGCGACCCTGCAGGAGGCGAACGCGCTCGCGGTCGTCGACATCGCCTCCGCCGAGGTGGAGGACATCCTCCCGCTGGGGCTCAAGGACCATGGGCAGGCCGGCAACGGACTCGACGCCTCCGACCGTGACCCCGAGGATGCCCCGACCGTGAACATCACGGAACACGAGGGACTCAAGGGCGCGTACATGCCCGACACGATCTCGACGTTCACCTCCGGCGGCACCGACTACCTCGTCACCGCGAACGAGGGCGACTCACGCGAATGGGGAGACTTCGTCGATGCGGCCAGGGTCAAGGACCTCGGCGAGGACGGTCTGGCGCCGGTGTGCGAGACCTCGCCGCTTAAGGACAAGCTCGGCGATGAGGATCTCGGACGGCTGAACATCATCACCGATCTGGGGCTCAACGAAGCCGGTGACTGCTATGAGGAGCTCGTGGCGTTCGGTGCCCGCTCGTTCTCCGTGTGGACGACCGACGGAAAGCTCGTCGCCGATTCCGCGGATGAGTTCGAACGTCTGACCGCCGAGGCTGTGCCCGACTTCTTCAACTCCAACCATTCCGAGTCGAACCTCGAGGGACGCAGCGACGACAAGGGACCCGAACCCGAGGCGCTGACCATCGGCGAGGTGGGGGAGACGACCTACGCGTTCGTCGGCTTCGAACGCATCGGCGGAATCGCGGCCTTCGATCTCAGCAATCCCGGTGACCCGAAGTTCGCGACCTACTTCAACAACAGGGACTTCTCCATCTCGGCCGAGGACGAGATCGAGGACGCCTCGGATTCTGCTGCGCTGCTCTCGAGCGCCGGTGACCTCGGGCCGGAGGGCATCACTTTCCTCAGCGCGGATGAGTCGCCGTCGGGCGAGGCGGCACTCGTCGTCGGCAACGAGGTCTCGGGAACCACGAGCCTCTACTCGGTTGCCGACCTCGCGAACGGCGGGGACGACGGGGACGAGAACGGCGAGGCCGATGCCGGCGGAGACGAGAAGAACGCCAGTGCTGATGAAGATGCGGGCGCTGACCAGGAGGCAGGCTCCGAGAGCGACGTCGACACCGAGGCCGGTGCGAACGACAACGCTCAGGCCGAAGCTGGCAGCGATTCCGAATCAGGCGCTGATGGGGCGGAGTCGGACAGCGGCTCTGGCGCCAGTGCGGGCAGCGACTCAGCGGGCAGCTCGCACGCTGGCTCCGACACCAGCTCCGACGCAGGATCGAACGCTGACGGCTCCGAGAGCCCGAACGAGGCCGACGGCGATCCGCTGCCGCGCACCGGTGCCGACCTCGGTCAGTACCTCATCCTCGGCGGCATCGCTGTCGGACTCATCGCCCTCGGCACAGCAGCCTTCTTCGTCACGCGCCGCCGCTGAGTTCGCTAATCAGGGAGCTCAGTCGATCTGGCCGATGGGTTCGCGCTTCTCGGCCTGGAACTGATCCTCGGCGCGGCCGCGGGCCCAATAGGCCGAGATCGACAGTGCCTCCCGCGGCACTTCGTGTTCCTTGAGGATCTTGCGGATGACCTTGATCGTCTCGCGCTCGCCGTGGGCGAAGACCTGCGGAGTTCCCGCACGCCACTCGAGTCCCTCGACCGCAGCAATGAGTTCCTCTTGCGAGTCCACCCATCTCACCTCTATGCCAGCGGGCGCCTCGGGCAGAACCCGATCGGCTTCGTCGGTGACACAGGCCAGGACAACTCCGGTGGCTCCGGCGGGCATCGCCTCGATGGCGGAGCTCACCGCCGGGATCGCGGAGTGGTCGGCGATGAGCAGGTGCCAGGCGGACTCGGCAGCGGGGGCGTACTTGCCGCCCGCTCCGGAGAGGACGAGCGTATCCCCGGGCTTCGCGTTCTTCGCCCAGGGTCCGGCGATGCCGTCATCGTCGTGGATGACGAAGTCGATGCTCAGCCACTTCTCCTCGACATCGATCTCTCGCACCGTGTACGTGCGGCGACTCGGCAGCTTCTCGGGGGACTGCTCGCGCAGCTCCGCCAGATCGTAAGGCGGGACGAGTCCATGCGCCGGATCGGCGAAGAGGAGTTTGACGTACTTGTCGGTCGCATCGTTCGAGTCGATGTTGTCGAAGGTGTCGCCACCGAGGCGCAGCCGCACCAGATGCGGGCTGACCTCGGTCGCCTCGAGGACGGTGAGCACCACCTGCTGGCGGGCGGGTCGTGCAGTGCGCTCTGGGGTGTTGGGTGCGGTCGTCACAGGCGGCCTTTCTCAAACGGGGTACCCCTGAAAGCTCAGGTCGACTTCGGAGGGCGAAGCCGCCTCGGCGCAGGGATTCGGTAAGGCTCACCTTATCAAACCCGTTCCAACGGCCGACCTCGGGTCTCAGCGGACGGTTTCGCACCGTTCCTGCCGCTGGCCTCGACCACCCGCCATGGCCGTCAGTGGGCGCGGTCGGCCATCTCTCGGCGGCGATCGTCGCGGATGCGTTTGAGTCCCTTGACCGATTTGAGAGAATCGAGGATCTGCACGCCGGGAAGCGGGGAGTTCGGTCCCTTGCACTGCATCATGTCGTCGGGGTCGAGCAGCACCACGCGGATTCCGTCGTCCTTCATGCGCGACAGCGCCTCGGTGAGCATGCTCCGGGCGATGGAGTTGATCTCATTGACTCGGCGCAGGTCGAGGACGAAGGTGTTCGTGGTGGAACCGGGCTCGTCCATCGTGCGCAGGACGTTCTCCGAACCGCTCCACTGGATGAGGCCCTGCAGGCTGCAGATGCGGACCATCTTGCCCTCGGAATCGACGAAGCGACGGTCACGGCGGATGATCGAGCGGGCCGGTTCCGGTGCATCCATGATGTGCAGGCTCAACCGGTCGGAGAGGTCCTGGAAGATCTTCGACCCGCGGACGCTCGTGCCGTGCTTGTCCAGGCGCGGAGAGAACGTGGCAATGCCGACCTGACCTGGCATGACGCCGAAGACGCCGCCGGAGACGCCGCTCTTGGCGGGAATCCCGATCTCCGTCATCCAGTCGCCTGCCGCGTCGTACATGCCGCATGTCATCATGACCGCGAGCACCTGCCGGTTGACCCTGGGAGAGAGCACCTGCTCACCGGTCAGCGGATTGATCCCGCCCCCGGCGAGGGTCGAGGCCATGATGGCGAGGTCCTTGACGGTGACGGTGATCGAGCATTGTTCGATATAGCCGCGGACCACCTCGTCGGGGTCGTCGTAGAAGATGTCGTAGGACCGGAGCATGTTCGCGATGGCGACGTTGCGGTAAGCCTCACGCCATTCGCCGTCGGCCACCGAGTCGTCGATCGTTAACTCTCGGCCGGCGAAGCGGGAGAGCCCGGCACGCACGATCTCCGTGCGTTCGGCCAGTCCTGCACCGGGATCGCCGAGGATGGAGTGGATGGTCATGGCCCCGGCGTTGATCATCGGGTTGAGCGGGCGGCCGGACTTCTTGTCCAGGGAGAGCTCATTGAACTTCTCACCGCTGGGTTCGACGCCGACCTTCTCGAGGACTCCGGCCAGACCCTCCTGTTCGAGGGCGAGGCCGTAGATGAAGGGCTTCGACATCGACTGGATCGAGAACTCGTGGTCGGCATCGCCGGAGGTGTATCCGACGCCGTCGAGGGTGGAGATGCAGATCGCGAGCTTCTCCGGATCCGCTGCTGCGAGGTCCGGGATGTAGTCCGCATTCTCGCCGGACCGATCCGGTCGGAATCGGTCGAGCGTCTCATCGAGGAAATCCGGAATGGGCGATCGCATGGCACCTCCTGCTGCAGTAGTGGTCGGTCGGCACAGCGTGGCTTGACGCAGACTGCCATTCTCACACACTCGCTCGCTGCCCGCTGTGTGTCGGTGACTGAGCCGATGAATCGGCCGATCCGGTCCTGGCATGTTCCAGGTCTGGCACCGAATGTGCGGCTCCTGTGACGGGTCCTGACCCTAGTGTGAAGTCATGACCCGTTCCAAGCTGCTCCTCCTCGTCGGCATCGCGTTCACCGCCGTCGCTGTCGTCGTCATCGGCGTGATCGTCACCGCGCTGGTGCTGCGGTCGGCACCGCCGGACCCGGAGACCGAACGTCTGTCCGAGCATGCGCTGACCCCGCAGGAATCCATCACCGAGGTGGCCCCGCAGAGGGACGGGACCGTGCAGATCCGCCAAAGGCTGATCTACGAGACCCCGCCTGAAGGCGGAGAACCGGTCGGTCTGTGGATCAGTGATGCAGGAGTGGGTCGGAATCCTCAGACCGGGAACCGACTGGCGATGATGCCGAAACTGTCTTCGCTCAGCGCCGTCGAGCTGAGCACAGCCGACGACTCGACTCGGACCTCACCGAAGACACTCGGAGAGTTGGACATCGCCGTCGATGAAGAGAGGGAGCAGGGCTTTGACCCCCCGGAGGCGCACTTCAAGTTCAACCCGGAGGATTCCGACGGAAAGACCGGACAGTGGAGCGAAGGCCGACACGTCATCGAACTCGAATACGTCCTCGACGAGGTATTCATCACCGTGGCCGGCGAGGATGTCTTCGCCGTGCCCATCCCCGTGATCGGCAATGGTCAGCACACGCAGAAGACACACACTTTGAACATCGACACCGACGGGCCGGTGCATTGTCCGGCCGACAACGTCGACTTCGAACTCGGTGATGGCTGCGACGCTGCAGCATTCGCACGAGTCGATGATGGTGAAGACTCGGAGGCCGGCGCCCGCGTGGTCTGGCGGGAGTCCCTGACCGACAGTCATGACGTCATCGCCTTCACCCCTCCCGCAGGAATGACTGCATCCCCGATCCGTGCATATGAGAGGCAGTGATGAGAGAGATCAAACGAGGAACCAGGCGCCGCCGCGGTTCGTCCTCGCTGGCAGCGCTCGCCCTCACCGCGATGATCGTGACCGCGGTTGCCGTGCCCAGTTGGGTGGACGCAGCACCGAATCCGTTGCGCAGCAAAACCGCTGAGCACACGCTCAGCATCGCCGCCGATGGCAGCTACTCGGTGCGGCTGGACACGAGATTCGAGCTCGCGCGGGATATGAAATGGTCGTTCGGCGGTGACATCCACGACGGATTCCGCCTGCCAGATACTGAGTCCCTGCTGCCGCCGTACCTGCGGACGGATTATTCGAATCCGCGAGGAACCATCGATTCGACCAAAGCGGAGGCGTCCATCGAGAAAGAGCTGCATTCCGTCGACATCGGCTTCTCCACGGACAAACTCGCTGCAGGATCTCACCGCGGCGTCCTCGACTACGAGGTTGCCGGGGCGGCGGTGCCGGCCGCAGACGTCCACGGGAAACAGGGCCGCGGCATTGTCGTGTACTTCCGGCCCTTGGACCGCGGCGACCTCGTCATCGAGTCCGAGGCGCCGATCACCGCCGTCGACTGTGAGGTCATCTCTCCGCACAGCGAGTCGTGCGGCGAGAAGAAGGGAGATGGGTGGGAGGTGTCGGGCGAGGAGCTGCTGCGCGATCACACCGCCATCGACGCGGTGCGGATCACGATCGACGCCGACCCGGCATCCCTGCCGACCCCGGAGATCGATTCCTGAGTCTGCGTTGCCGACCGCACTGCGTCTCTGCCTCTGCTGTGTCGCAGGGCACCGCCGAACAGAGTTCGAGCCCCTGCCGTGGTCGGCAGGGGCTCGAACAGCTGATGCAGAAGATCAGTGGTCAGCGGCTTCCGGCTGATCCATTGTCGCCGTCGAAGCCATCGTCACGACGGTTCGCTCCGCCGGTCTGATCGTCTCCGCGGACGTCGTTCCCGCGAACGTCGTTGCGGTTCGCGCCACCGGGCTGATCGTCTCCACGGTTCGTTCCACCGGTCTGGCCACGGTCATTGCCGATGGCGTTATCCGCCGCATCCCGGGCCTTCTTGATCTTGTCCGAGTGCTTGCCCCCGGTCAGCGAGTCGGCGACGCCGGCGGCTTTGTCGAGGACTGAGTCAGTGATCTTCTCGCCCTTGTCCGAATTGAGTTTGTCCTTGACCTTGGGATCATTGGCGAGGTTCTTGGCCTTGTTGAGAAACTTGTCGAATGCCATGGCACGGTCCTTCTCAGTTGGTCGAATGCTCTGTCGATGTTGGTCGTCGGGATGAACAGGGACGGTTCGAATCCTAGTGCGGCAGTCTGTGTCGGAACTGGCAATCACATGATGCGGATTCGCCGGTCACCGACCTCCTTCACTCCTGCGACAGGCGACGGTGATGGGCATTACGGGCAGTGAGGATGAGCGCGGCGAGTACTGCCGAGAGCAGAGAGGCGCTGAGAACGGCGACCTTCGCAACATCGTGTTCGACCGAACCGGCGGTGAAGCTGAGTTCGGCGACGAGGAGAGAGACGGTGAAGCCGATTCCGGCAAGCAGTCCGATGCCGGTGAGGTCGGCCCAACGTAGGCTGGGATCCAAACCTGCGGTGAACCGGCTGACCAGCCATGTGGAGGCGAGGATGCCCACCGGCTTGCCCACGACCAGTGCCGCCATGATTCCGTAGGTCAGGGGATGGGAGAACGCCGATACCAGGCCGTCAGTTCCTCCGATATCGACACCGGCGGCGAAGAAGGCGAAGACCGGGACGGCGAGCCCGGCCGACAGCGGTCGTATACGGTGTTCGAGCGCCTCGGCGAGGTCGATTCCGGACTGGGCCTCGCCTTCGCATGAGTGACCGCCGGAGGCAGCGGGCGTTTGGTTCGAAGCACGGCCGACGACTGCGGGGATCGTGAAACCCAGCAGCACTCCGGCGATGGTCGCGTGGACACCTGAGGCGTGCATGAGCGCCCAGGCGACGAGCCCGAGGGGGAGGAGAACGACCCATGTGGCCCAGGCGCGCTCGACGAAGATGCGACGGAAACGACTTGCGATGAGTCCGTAGACGATGACGACTCCAAGCGCGGTGGCGAGGGGGAGAATCGCGATGGTCTCGGTATAGAAGATCGCGATGATGGCGATCGCCAATAGGTCGTCGACCGCGGCCAGAGTCAGCAGGAAGAGACGCAGAGCCTTGGGCAGATGGGATCCGACGATCGCGAGGACGGCCACTGCGAAGGCGATGTCGGTCGCGGTGGGAATGGCCCAGCCGCGCATCAGCTCCGGGCGGGTGAGCAGAAAGGCCGCGCAGATGAGGGCGGGGACGAGGACTCCACCGGCCGCCGCAGTGATCGGGACGACGGCGGTGCGGAGCCGGCGCAGGTCACCGCGGGTGAATTCCGCCTTGAGTTCGATGCCGACGAGGAAGAAGAAGACCGCGAGCAGTCCGTCGGAGGCCCACTGCCCGATGCCCAGCCGCAGGTGCCAGGGTTCATAGCCGAACTCCCAGTCTCGGATCGCGAGGTATCCGGCCGATGCCGGAGAGTTGGCCCAGATCAGAGCGGCAGCAGCGGCGATGAGGAGCAATGCGCCGCCGACGGTGTCGCGGCGCAGCGTCGCAAGCAGGCGGGAACCGGGAGATGTGGCGAGGGAAGGTGAGGTCACGATGATTCCATTTCGTTGCCGGAGTCTGTGCATGTCCGGCCCGAAATGTGCGAGTGGTCGCCCCGTCAGGTCACCGCTAGGTCGCCGAGGCGGGGGCGAGTGTCATCTTCTGCTCAGGGAGAGGGCCGGAGTGGTGATCCGGCAGGCAATGGGGCAGTGCCGGAGAGCATCATGCCCCAGGAGGTGATGTAGCCGTTGGTGCCGGAATGTCCGAGCACCCACACCTGCGGCCTGAAATCGGCGCCGCGCATGGTGGAAATCATCCGTTGCAGTCTAACCGACCCTCTGCACACCGCGTCAACGGGAGATAAGTGTGGCCAGATTGCACGCTTCGGGCGCGAAAATGGCAATCTGGCCACACTTATCGGGGGAGCTGAGGGCACACGAGCCTCTGCGCAGCGTCGCCGGGGACCTACCCCAGCCCGCCGGAGAGCCGAGCATGCAGTGTCTCGGTATAGGCGTTCATTCCGGTGATCTCCACGCGCGTGCCCAGCGCTTCGTACTTCGTCACGATCGCGTCGAGGGCGGCCACGGTCGACGCGTCCCAGACATGTGATTCCGTCATATCGATGACGACGTGATCGGGATCGTGCGTGTATCGGAACTGAGTCGTCAGATCGTTCGACGAGGCGAAGAAGAGCTCGCCGCGGACCACATAGCGGGCAACCGCCTCGGTGTCGGTGGAATCGTCCCCATCCGGACCTGCCGCGGATCTGGTGATCGTGCGTTCGACGGTGACGAAGTGGGCGACCCGCCGAACGAAGAGCACACTGGCCACGAACACTCCGACGACGACGCCGATGGCGAGGTTGCCGGTGGCGACGACGACCGCAACGGTGGCGATCATGACGAAGGTCTCGGACTTCGGCAGCATCTTCAGCGTCGAGGGGCGGATCGAATGCCAGTCGAAGGTGTCGACGCAGACCATCATCATGATTGCAGCGAGCGCGACCATTGGGATCATGCCCACGACGTCGCCGAGCACGACGACGAGGATGAGCAGGAACGCTCCGGCCATGAACGTCGAGATCCGGGTCCTCGCACCCGAGGCACGGACGTTGATCATCGTCTGCCCGATCATCGCGCAGCCGCCCATACCGCCGAAGAGGCCGGAGATCATGTTCGCGGCACCCTGGCCCCAGGACTCGCGGGTCTTGTTCGAGTGCGTGTCGGTGATCTCGTCAACGAGTTTGGCGGTCATGAGCGATTCCATCAGCCCGACCAGAGCCATGGCCAGCGAATAGGGCGCGATCGTGGTGAAGGTCTGCCAAGTCAGCGGGATGTCCGGAATGAAGAGCTCGGGCAGGCTGCGAGGCAGCTCGCCCTGATCGCTGACGGTGGGGACATCGATGGCGAAGACGATGGCGATGCCGGTGATGAGCACGATCGTGACCAGCGGCGCCGGCACGATCTTCGTCAGCTTCGGCATGAACACGAGCACGACGATGCCGATGGCCAGCAGCGGGTAGACCATCCACGGCACTCCGATGACGTGGGGGACCTGAGCTGCGAAGACGAGGATCGACAGGGCGTTGACGAACCCGACCATGACGCTGCGGGGGATGAACCGGATGAGCTTTGCCACGCCCGCCACTGCCAGCAGGATCTGGAACACACCGGCGAGCATGACGGTGGCGATGAACATGTCCATCCCGTGCTCGCGGGCGACGGGGGCGATGACGAGCGCCACCGCTCCGGTTGCCGCCGAGATCATGGCCGGACGCCCGCCGAGGAACGCGATCGAGGTCGCCATGATGAAAGCGGAGAACAGCCCGACCTTCGGATCGACCCCGGCGATGATCGAGAACGCGATCGCCTCGGGGATGAGGGCGAGCCCGACGACGAGTCCGGCGAGGACCTCACGGGTGAGCAGCCTCGGTGAGGTCAGTGCGTTCAGGACGGTCGGGTCGGGGCGGTAGCGTCTGGAGTCGTCGGCGGTTTCGGCGGGAATGGGAGTCGTCACGACCGGAACATTACCCGCCCCCGCTATCAGTCGCGACTGCGGCGATCGATGCGCAGAACGGTTTCGAGCAGGACAGAGATGCCGGGCATGATGTCGGCGAAGTCGGTGAACTCCTCAGGGCAGTGGCTGCGTCCGTCGACGGAAGGCACGAAGATCATGCCGACCTGGGTCTTCGCTGCGATGATCCCGGCATCGTGTCCGGCTCCGGAGAACATCGTGGATCGAGTGAGCCCGAATTCGTCGGTCACCTCGGTGATAGTCGAGGTGATCGACTCGTGCAGGGGGACCGGCGCATCATCGGTGGTCCACTCGATCTCTGCCTCGACTCCGCGCTTCTCGGCCTCCGTGCCGGCCGCAGCGGTCAGGCGACGCTGTGCGTCGTTGAGCCAGGAGCCGTCAGGGCCGCGGAACTCACCTTCGACTTGCGCGATCTGCGAGACGACATTGACGGCTTCGGGAGTGAAGCGGATCTGTCCGCTGGTGCCGCGGGTGTTCGTCCCCGATTCGGCGATCGATTCCACGGCGAGCACCGTTCCGGCCGCGGCGCAGCCGGCATCGGCCCGCACGTCCATCGGGGTGGTGCCGGCATGGTCCTGGCGGCCGGTGAAGAGGGCCCGGAAGTGGTTGATTCCCGTGATCGTCTCGACAACGCCGATCTGTCGACCGGCGCGTTCGAGCTCGGGGCCCTGCTCGATGTGAAGTTCGAGGAACGCAGTGACTGGAGTGAAATCGTAGGCCGAGCTGAGGAACTCCTCAGGGTCGATGCGTGAGTCCGGCAGAGCCTCGGCGAGGCTGCGCCCGTGCGGGTCCGTGACCGCCAAGGTGCTGCGGTCGACCTGACCGGTCATCGCGCGGGAGCCGACACAGAAGAGACCGAACTCGTTGGGCTCCTCGTTGAAGAACACCACGACCACAAGATCGTGATCGACGCGGATGCCGTGCTCCCGGATGAGCCGCACCACCTCGATCGCGCCGAGCACCCCGACGATCCCGTCGAAGCGTCCGCCGCCGTCAACGGTGTCGGTGTGCGAGCCGAGCATGATCTGTCGACCACCGAGGCGACCGGGCAGCACTCCGATGACATTGCCGGCACCGTCGATGCGGGTGTCCATCCCGGCCTGCCGCATGAGCCTGCGTGCGAATTCTCGACCCGAGACGTCGAACTCGCTGAGGGCACGTCTCGTCCAGCCGGGACGCTCGGAGTCGGTCAGCGTCGACAGCTCGGTGAGTTCGGAGGCGACGCGTTCGCTTACGGGATTGATCATGCTCATCATTGAGTCCTCTCTTGAGCCGATGCCGGGGAGTCCGCGCACCAGAATCGACGGCGCGGGTTCAGCCGTGTTCGTCTACTGCATGCTGACCCCGGACCCGTGGAGGCGGACCTGCAGGCCCGAGTCGGTGGCGGTGATGTCGGTGAGTTCGAGTCCGGCGGGCAGGAAGTCGAGATCGATGACGATATCGGAGATCGCCGAGGTGAGGAACGCCGGCAGACGGTCGAGGGGGAACTCCGCCGACCCCAGCTTGATCGTCGTCGCGTCGACGACGGCCCGTCGTCCGTCGGCCTTCGGGTCGATGCCCACGAGCAGATCCTGACCGAACATCGACCCCTTGAGGAAGAGCTCGTCTCCGACGGTGGTGAAGGACATCCCCTCGGGCAGGTTCGCATGCTCGGCGGCGAGTTCGTCGAGGGTCGAGTGGGGGAGCACCGCCGTACCGTCGACGGTGCCGATGGGCTTCGACCCGCTGGTCGGAACGTCATAGAGTTTCGCATCGACATCGGTGAAGTCGACACCCTCATAGGTCGCCTCGTCGGCGGTGACATGCACCGAGTTCAGCTCCCGGGAGGCCAGCTGCGTGAGGACGAAGAAGCCGTCGACGGAGACCTCGGTCTCACCGTAGTCGGCGAGCCCGTCGGCGATGCGCTGCTCCGTGGTGTAGTCGACGATGCGGTCGGCCGCGATCACACCGATGATGAGGGTGAGGACGATGACGACAGCGGAGACGATGAGCGTCGTCCGCCGGCTGCGACGTCGTGGCCGGTCCGGCTGCGGGTACTGAAGAGTCTGCGCCGTGGTCATGGGCTCTATTGTTCCGCACTCGCCGATCCGTTCGCACTCGCCGGTCCAAGTGCGCTCGCCGGCTCGGCAGAATCGAAGGTCCCTGCTGCGCTCAACTGCTGAGGATGATGACGTCGAGGGTGCGCGGTCCGTGCACTCCTTCGACCCGGCTGAGCTCGATGTCGCTCGTGGCCGAGGGGCCGGAGATGAACGTCAGCGGTGCGTGCGCGTCGAGCCGGGATATTCCCTCAGGGACGATGTCGACGATGTCGTCCGTCCGGACGATGCACACATGATGGTCGGGCACGAGCGTGATCGCCCTCCGCCCGCACTCGTCCGATCCGTCGAGGACGATGGTGCCCGTCTGCGCGATCGCCACCGCCGAGGCGGTCACAACCGCCCCCTGAGCGTCGAGTTCGTCGACGCTGAGTTCCTCACCCGGAGCATCGACCCGCACCCCACCGGAGTACCCCGCCAGCCAGGACGAGTCGAGACCGCGGGGGACGACGACCGAGGAATGGCCGCCGATGAGTTCGGCGATCGTCGCGCTCGGGTCGCCGTCGGCGCGGTGGATGTTGGCTTTGTAGTCGACGAGACGGTCGATGAGCAGCTCGATGAGGCTCTCACCCGTGTGTGTGCCCTCATGGTGGTATCCGGCGTCGGCGGCCGTGGCGGCGGTGTTCGCCGAGGCGACTCCACCGGATTCGGCATGTGCCGTGCCGCCGGTGCCCGGTACCGCCGTCCGCGGAGACGACGACACGTATTCCCCGCCGCCGCGGCGACCGAGTGCTTCGCTGATGCGGGCGAGGATCTCCTCGCGGGCGGTATCGGTCATCGCTGTCCCTCCTCGTCGCGGTCGTTCGCTTCCTCTTCGGCCCACAGCTGTCGGAAGCTCTTCTCGGGCAGGGCCGGGATGTCCCGGCTCGATGTCCAGGCACTGGCGATTCCGGGCAGAGCGTTGATCTGCTCACCGCTGGTGACCTTGTGCGCGAGAGGCAGTCCCCTCTCCGCCGCGGCCATCCGCTTCCCGTCGCCCATCATCCATGACGCGCCGGTGAGGGCGGTGTCGAGTTGGGAGGACACAGGGGAGTGGTTGGCTTTGACATCTTCGCCCCGCAGATGGACGAGGATCTCCGGGATGTTGATCTTCACAGGGCACACGTCGTAGCAGGCGCCGCACAGGCTCGACGCGTACGGCAGAGAACCGTTGCCCTGTTCTTGGACTCCCGTGAGCAGCGGGGATAGGATCGCTCCGATCGGTCCCGGATAGGTCGAGCCGTAGGCGTGGCCGCCGGTGCGCTCGTAGACGGGGCAGACGTTCATGCATGCCGAGCAGCGGATGCAGTTGAGCGCCGTACGTCCGTGCTCATCGGCCAGGGCCCGGGTGCGTCCGTTGTCGAGGAGAACGAGATGGACGTTCTGCGGACCGTCTCCCTCGGACTTCCCTGTCCAGAACGAGGTGTACGGGTTCATCCGCTCACCCGTCGACGAGCGTGGCAGCAGCTGCAGGAACACCTCGAGGTCGGCGAACTTCGGCAGCAGCTTCTCGATGCCCATGACCGTGATGAGGGTCTCCGGCAGGGTCAGGCACATGCGCCCGTTGCCTTCGGACTCCACGACGCCGAGGGTGCCGGTCTCCGCGATGCCGAAGTTCGCTCCGGAGATCGCGACCTTCGTGGTGAGGAATTTGTGGCGCAGGTGTCGGCGGGCCGCCTCGGCGAGGACGGCAGGTTCGTTCGTCAGTTCCCCGGCGTCGGGCATCTTGTCCATGAAGATCTCACGGATCTCATCCCGGTTGCGGTGGATGGCGGGAACGAGGATGTGGCTGGGTTTGTCCTCGCCGAGCTGGACGATGAGTTCGGCCAGATCCGTCTCGAACGCATCGATGCCTTCGGCCTCGAGGTGTTCGTTGAGACCGATCTCCTGGGTGGCCATCGACTTGACCTTGATGACCTCGCGACGACCGGTCTCGAGCATCGGCGCATTGTCCTCGATAAGTTCGGTGACGATGGCATTGGCCTCATCGGCGTCGCGGGCCCAGTGGATGATGCCGCCGGCGGCGGTGAATGCCTCTTCGAACTGCGCGAGGTACTCGGGCAGGTTCGCCATCACTTCGTTCTTCGTGGCCTCACCGGCGTCGCGCAGGGCTTCCCAGTCGTCGAGCTCGGAGACGACCTCGGCGCGCTTGGACCGAATCGTCGAGGTGGCGTGGCCGATGTTGTTGCGCAGCTGCTGGTTGCTCAGATGTTCGTGCGAGGCCTCGGGAAAGGCCTCGGCTTCGATGATGTTGCCCTGCCCGCCGGGCAGATCGCTGCGTCGCTTCGACGGCAGCAGCGGCATTCCCAGAAAGGTCATCGCAGGCTCCCTCCGCTCACTTCTGCTCCTTCGCTCGGCACCCGCAGCGGGTCCTCCTTCGTCGATGCGAGGATCCGGGCCAGATGGACCGCGGCTTGACCGACGCGGAACCCGGACTGGGTGCGGCTCGGCTCGGCCGGAGAGGTGCCCCGATGGCCTGGGGTGAGGTGGTCGTCATCGTCGGCACCGACGACCGTCGTCAGCGTCTCGGTCGTGTGCCCCCGCTCATCGGTCGAGCTCGTCTCCTTGACGTGGACGGCGGTGACGTCCGGGGCGCCGTCGCAGCTTCCGGTGCGTTCGAACCGCGACATTCCACCGCCGATGTGCAGCAGACAGGAGGCATCGCCGCCGGTGCAGACATCGGCTTCGGTCGCCTGGATCGTGCGCACCTTGTCGGCGAGCATCGCCGAGGACACCTCCGGGTTCTTCACGGAGAAAGTGCCGCCGAACCCGCAGCAGGAATCGGCCAGAGGCAGTTCGACGAAGTCGATGCCCTCGACGGACCGGACGAGGGAGGACTGTCGATCGCCGAGGCGCAGCAGCCGCATTCCGTGGCACGACGGGTGATACGTCACGCGGTGCGGGAAATAGGACCCGAGATCGGCCGCGGCATCCGTGACGCCTTGGACGTCGGTGAGGAACTGGGTGAGCTCATAGGTGCGTTCGGCCACCTCGGCGGCCTCGGAAGCCAGGGCATCATTGCCCATCCGGGTGGCGACCATCGGCTGCTGGTGGCCGAGCGAGGCCACGCAGGAGGCGGACGGGGCGACGGCGACATCCCATTCGGTGCTTGTGAAAGCGCGGACGTGATTGGCGATGACCGGTTCGGCCTGCGCGAACTTGCCGGAGTTGATGTGCATCTGCCCACAGCACGACTGGCCTTCGGGGAAGATCACCTCATGGCCGAGTCGGCGCAGAATTCTCACGGTTGCCTGCGCAACCTCGGGATACATCGCATCGACGATGCAGGTGGCGAACAGTGCGATCCTCATCTGACCTCCAAGCCGGACGCTGTGCTGATGCGGTTGGCGGGATCGGCTTCCGACCGGGACGATGCCGTGGTCGCAAACGGTCCGTGTCACTCCGTGCTCAGACCGTAGCACCGGGTCCTGACGCGGCAAATGGACACGACCGGAGGGGCGCGCCGGTGCGCGGATCGACGCGGAAGTCCGGCCACCTCGGGGGAGGGGCAAGCGATTTAGGTCCTATGGGACTGCGCTAATCTCCGGCGCCGATCAGAGCGGCGACGATGCACGTGCAGACCCATTTACCTGGGACGGGACCGCCCATAGGATGACGATATGGATTCCCAGCGCACACAGAACATCAGAACGGTCTCGGCCCGCATCAACTCCTTCCACTCGTCGATGTACTTCTCACAGACGGTCGGCGCCGAATACGCCAAGTACGGACTCGAACCCGGAGTCGAGGGCAATATGGCCGCGCGTTCGGCGCCGCTGGGGCGGGTGAATCCCGGAGTCGTGTCCGCCGCGTACTACAACTATTCCCCGAATTTCGTCGCCGATCTGCTGCCGCGACTGTGGGAGACGGTGAGCCCGGAGCAGATGGTCCAGGCCCGCTTCGACGCCGTGTCCGCATTCATGGCCGAACTCTTCGGCGACCGTGACGACATCGCCCTGCTCACCGAGGCGGCCCACCAGATGACGGAGACGCTGGCTCCTGTGCTCGCCGCCATGGACTTCTCCGGCCGCACACTGGCCGCGGCCACCGCCGACGTCATCGGCGGCCACCAGGCGGCCACCGCGTTCGAGAGGATGTGGGACGTGGCGACCGTGGCCCGCGAATTCCGCGGCGACGGCCATGTCGCCTCACTCGTCACCGCCGGCGTGCCCGGAATCGACGCCCTCATGCTCGACGTCGCGACCGGTGCAGGATTCCGTCCGCGAGCGGCACAGAAGACGCGCGGCTACACCGATGCGGAATGGAAGACCGCGCAGACCAGGCTCGCCGAGGCGGGGCTGATCACCGTGGACAAGGACGACCGTGGGTACGACCTTCCCACCATCACCGAGGCGGGACGTGACCTGAAGGAACAGGTCGAAGTCCTCACCGACGGCACCGTCGCAGCCGCATGGTCGGCACTCGACGACGAGACGATCGAATCGCTGCTCTCACCGAGCCGTGACCTGGTGCGCGTCATCGCGAAGTCAGGTGCCTTCCCGTCGAACATCTTCGCCCGCCCCGAGAAGAAGGCCGGCTGAGGCACGATCAGCTCTGCCGTGCCCGCTCCACATGCGAGCGGGCATGGGCGAGGGCAGCAGGCAGCTCATCGAAGAGATGCTTGTGGTGGCGCAGTGCGGCGAGCACCCCGACCTGTTCGAACAGTCCGGCCTGGCTGTCTCTGACGCCCTTGATGAGCACAGTGATCCCGCGGCGTTCGAAGGCTGTGACCATATCGGTGAGGATGTGTGCGCCGGTGGCGTCGACGAGTTCGAGCTGCGACATGCGCAGCACGACGACCTCGACTCCCCGCAGCCTCAGAACCTCATCCGAGATGCGGTCGGCCGAGGCGAAGAACAGCGGTCCGTGGAAATGGACGATGGCGATCCTCTCAGCACCCGGATACTCGGACTCTGATTCCGAGAGTCGTTCGATGCGCACCGAGGTGATCGACGACAGCTTCCGCAGAGCGAAGACCGCGGCAACGACGACGCCGATGCCCACGGCGACGATGAGGTCGAATGAGATGGTGATGAGCGCAGTGATGACGAACCCGAAGGCATCGGACTTCGTCGAGCGCAGAATCGACCGCATCGTCTTGAGATCGACCATCCGGACCGCCGTGACGAAGAGGACTCCGCCGAGGGCCGCCAGCGGAATCCGACTCACCGGTCCCGCAGCCACCAGCACGATGAGCAGCAGCACGGCCGCGTGGACGATCGAGGCCAGGCGCGTGCGACCGCCGGCACGGATGTTCACGGAGGTGCGGGCGATGGCACCGGTGGCAGGGATGCCGCCGAACAGCGACGATCCGATCGAGGCGACGCCCTGGCCGACGAGCTCACGGTCAGGCTGGTAGGCGCCGGCGTCGGACATCGACGAGGCGACCCTGGCCGAAAGCAGCGACTCAATGGCCGCGAGCGCGGCGATCGTGCCCGCCGCCGGCAGCAGTGACGGCAGGGAGGCCGGGTCGACGACCGGCAGGCTGGGGGTCGGCAGCGACTGGGGGATCTCTTCGATCGTGGCCAGGGGATTGGGCACGATTCCGGCGAGCACGGTGACGACGACGATGCCGACCAATGATCCGGGGATCGACTCATGGAACTTCGGAGCCAGCAGCATGCAGACGGCGACGATCGCGACCGCACCCAGGGAGTAGGGCAGATACGACCAGTCCGCCGACGAAACGAGCTGCACGGCGGCGGCGAAGGCATTCGTGCTCACCTCGCCCGGAGCCAGATCATCGGGGGCCGTCACGAACGGCACCTGTTGGAGGAAGATGATCGCAGCGATGCCGACGGTGAAGCCTTCGATCACCGGCCAGGGGATGAAGGACACCGTCCGGCCGAGCCGGAGCAGTCCGGCCACGACGACGATGAGTCCGGCGATGAGGGTGACGGCGATGACGGCCTCGGCGCCGTGGCTGGCGACGAACGGCACGAGGACGACGGCCATGGCACCAGTGGGACCGGAGATCTGCAGGTGGGATCCGCCGAAGACCGCGGCGAGGAAGCCTGCGACGATTGCGGTGATGAGTCCCTGATCGGCAGTGAGCCCGGAGCTGACTCCGAAGCCGAGAGCCAGGGGCAGGGCGACGATGCCGACAGTGGCGCCGGCGAGGAGGTCCTTCGGCCAGGAGCGGCGGGTCTCACGGTAGTCGGCGACCGACGGCAGCAGAGATCGGGTGCGGCGCAGCGGAGATGTCGGGCTCATGCCGTATCCGCGCCCGGGATCTTTGGCAGCGAACGGGCTTCGGCGAGTCGCTGCTCATCGTCTTCGAGCATCGTCAGCAGCAGGCTCCTGGCCACCGCGAGCAGCTCTGCGGTGCGCCGGTCGGCCAGACGGTAGTAGACATGGCTGGCCCGACGTTCGGATTCGACGAGACGGTGGCGCCGCAGCACTGCGAGATGCTGCGAGAGGTGCGAGGCCTCGAGCGCGGTCTCGGCCTGCAGATCGGCCACGCTGACCTCGTCGTTGCCGGAGAGGAGCTCGAGGATGCGGATGCGGAAGGGGTGGGCGAGGCCCTTGAAGAGGTTCGCCTTGACCTCGTACAGGGGTCGCTGAAGCTGATTCAATGGCATGATGAAACCATCATATCGAACGCTCGGGTTCAGATCCGGCTGGTCTCAGAGAATGAACAGCCCGGTTCCGCAGCTGCGGAACCGGGCTGTGCTCACGATCGCCTCGGAAGGCGGCGGTCAGTCCTCGTCGGTCGCCTTCGGGTAGGCCTCGGCCACCTCGGCGGCAATCGATTTCGCCTCATCGGAACTCGGCCCCTCGGCGGAGAACACGGCCTTCCGGTAGTACTGGAGCTCGATGATCGAGTCGATGATGTCTCCGAGTGCACGGTGGCCACCGTGCTTGGCCGGTGCCTGGAAGTAGGCGCGTGGGAACCACTGCTTGGACAGTTCCTTGATCGAGGAGACATCGATGATCCGGTAGTGCAGGTGCTCGACGAGTTCGGGCATCTGTTTGGTGAGGAACACCTTGTCGGTGCCGACCGAGTTCCCTCCCAGCGGTGCCTTGCCGGCCTCGGGGACATGCTTCTTCACGTATTCGAGGACTCGGGTCTGCGCCTCGGCGACTGTGGTGCCCGCATCGAGTTCGGTGATCAGGCCCGAGGTGGTGTGCATGTTCGTGACGAATTCGTTCATGTTCGCCCGTGCATCCGCCGAGGGCTTGATGACGATGTCGATTCCGTCGTCGAGGGGGTTGAGCTCGAAGTCGGTGACGATCGCAGCCACCTCGATGAGTTCGTCCCGCACCTCGTCGAGGCCGGTCATTTCGCAGTCGATCCACACAATTCTGTTGTTGCTCACCCGCCCAGCTTAGGGCAGGGGGCGGTGTTGGGGACATTCCGGGACCGAATCGGTGCCCATCCGCGGGCGGGATCGCGCCCGCCTCGGCGAGGGTGGAGGACGGGGCACGGACGGCTGTCGGAGGGCCGCCTCGGTGACGTTCGGGGGAGGGGAGTGCCTGTGAACGTCGACACACACTGAGTGTGCGCACAAAGGCGATGTCCGGTAAGTGACTTAAACTTGGAGTGTCCCCGAACGAGGGGTGCCATTTTGCTCGGCTGAGGGAAGGTTCGCACGTGCGTTACACAATCGCTGTGATTCTCATGGTGGTGGGTGTCGTCGTCGGTGGCCTCGGCATCCTGCAGAAGACCCTGTGGGCGCCGGAGGATACGATCACTGCCACCGCACAGATCGACGCCGACAAACCGGCAGTCATCGTCGACCCCGGAATGCTCAACCTCTACGAAACGCCTGCGACCCTGACGGTCGAGGGCAGCGGTGATCTCACGATCGCCCAAGCTCCGATCGAGAACGTCGAAGCCTGGGCGGGACAGTCCGCCTATGATCGCGTCACCGGGATCGCCGAAGGCGGCAAGCTCACGGTCAAGGGCACCGACGGCGAGGGCAAGGTTCCCAACCCCGCCGGGGCCGATCTGTGGCAGTCCGAGGTCACCGGCACCGATTCGGTGGAACTGGAATGGAACGACGACGCCAACCGCACCGGATTCCTCGTCGCCGGCGACGGAGAAGCCGGAAAGGTCGAATCCGTGACCCTGACTTGGCCCAACCATGCCGAGACCCCATGGGCGCTCCCGCTGATGATCATCGGCGGTGTCATCTTCATCGTCGGCGTCGTCCTCCTCTTCCTCGGCGCGAACAATTCGAAGAAGGAAGCGAACCGGCGCAAGGCTCGCCAGGAGCGCCGCCGCAAGCTCGCCGAGTACGGCACCGCATTCGCCGTCGTCCCCGTGCTCGCGCTCAGCGCCTGCGGGCCGGAAGAGCTGCCCAAGCCCGAGCCCTCCGAGGCTCCGAGCTCAGCGGCCGCGGGAGTCACCGACGACCAGGCGAAGCGGATCCTCGACTCCGTGGCCGCCGACGTCAAGGCCGCGGACAAGAAGACCGATAAGAAGGCACTGGCCGAACGTGCGACCGGACCCGCGCTCAAGCAGCGGGAAGACCTGTACAAGGTCAAGGAGAAGGTCGAGGATCAGAAGATGGCGCCGGCAGTGGCCAGCGAAGAGATCGTCGCCAACTACACCTCCGCCACCGACGCCTGGCCGCGCGTGACCAGCCTCATCACCTCCGCCGGCGGAAACTCGCAGTTGCTGGTGCTGACCCAGGAGGATCCGCGCAGCGACTACAAACTGTGGTCGCAGACCCAGCTGACGGCCGGCACGAAGCTGCCCGAACTGCCCGACTCGCGTCAGGGCGCGAAGATGCTCGAACCAGGATCCAAGGACTTCGTCACGACTCCGGAGAAGGCCGTCGCCGACTACGCGAAGGCTCTCGGCAGCGGAGCGGACTCGAAGGAAGCGAAGAAGTTCGAGTCCGATGATTTCTCGAAGTCCATCTGGAAGAACCAGAAGGATCAGAAGGCCAGCGCCGAAGAAGGCAAGGCCGAAGTGGACTACAAGTACACCCCGGGCAAGGAGCTCGTCGCCCAAGGCACCGCCGGTGACGCCGCCATCGTCACGGGAGTCATCGACGCGGAATCGACGATCAGTCCCGAATCGAAGGAAGGACGCACCGGCACCCTGTCGCTGTCGTCGCCGCAGAAGGAGCTCGTCGGCTCCGGGTCGACCCAGCAGCCTGTGACGACGAAGACCACCCAGGTGCTCACCTTCCTCGTGCCCAAGGACGGCAAGGTCAAGCTCATCGGCGGTCTCGAGACACTCGCCGGGGCCGAAGCAGGCTGAGGCGGACGGGTCGGCACCGTGGCGCTCCTTCCCTGACGGCTGAGGAAATAGCCGTGGGCGCACCGATGTTGATACGTTCTGTTGGATAAACATGGATCAGGTGCGTCACGGTTTTCACCGAGCCCACCGACCGCGTCACAAAGGAGACCACGTGTCAATGGAGCCCTCGCAGGAGAATACGCAGCCCAACCAGGGACTCGACCTGTCGGCAGTGCGCAGCAAGAATATGCCCGCCGACCAGGGCGGGCAGGCGGCCGGTGCGGGTGCCGGCGCCGGTGGCGCCGGCGGCCAGGCAGGTCAGGACCCGAACGCGGTCGCCGTTCCGGGCCTGGTCTTCGACGTCGATGAATCGACCTTCACCAGCCTCGTCGCGATCTCCGACCGCGTGCCCGTGGTCATCGACCTGTGGGCCGAATGGTGTGAGCCCTGCAAGCAGCTCTCCCCGGTCCTCGAGCGCGTCGTCACCTCCTATGGGGGACGCCTGGTGCTGGCGAAGGTCGACGTCGATGCGAACCCGCGTCTGCAGCAGGCATTCGGCGTCCAGTCGATCCCGACGGTCGTCGCCCTCATCAAGGGCCAGCCCGTGCCGCTGTTCCAGAGCGCTCTGCCCGAACCGCAGGTCCAGGCGTACTTCGACGAACTCCTCAAGCTCGCCGGTGAGAACGGTGTGACCGGCTATGCGGCCGTCGGGGGAGCCGAACCCGAACCGGCCGGTCCCGCCCACCCGGAGGCCGAGGAGGCACTCGCCAAGGGCGACTTCGACACCGCCGAGAGCCTGTTCAAGGCCGCACTGGCGAACTCTCCGGCCGACGAGGAGGCGAAGTTCGGTCTCGCACGGGCAGGTCTGGGCCGCCGACTCATCGACCAGGAACCGGCCGACCTCATCGCCGCCGCCGAAGCCGACCCCCAGGACGTCGAAGCCGCGAAGGCCGCCGCCGACGCCGAGATCGTCAGTGGCAACGCCGACAGCGCCTTCAACCGACTCATCTCTCTCATCCGCACCACCGCGGGTGATGAGAAGGAATCCCTGCGCCTGCGGGTCCTCGACCTGTTCGAGGTCCTCGGCGCCGACGACCCAGCCGTGACCAAGGCACGGACCGCACTCATGAGGGCATTGTTCTGATCCAGCAAATCCGACTCATCACCGCCATCCTCTTCGGCGTAGCGGCACTCACGCTCGCCGGACTGGTCATCTCTGCGCTCTCGGTCGTCGGCACCGACGAGATCACCGAGACGCCCGCTTTCAAGGTCAAGGACGGGGCGTACGCCGTCGTCCTCGACGAAGCGATCGTGCCCTATTCCGGCTCGAGCGTGACCGTGACGGCGAAGAACTCGAAGGGCACGGAGCTCTTCGTCGGCACCGCCAGCGGCGTCGACGCCGACAGCTACCTCGACGGGGTGGCGCAGGAGCAGATCAGTGATGTGTCGTTCCCGAACTCCGCCTCCCACCGGTTCACTCCCGGTGATGCGAAGCCGGAGGCCGATATCACCGACCGTGACTGGTGGATCAGCACGGACACGGGAAAGACGGTCGCGAAAACCTTCGACCTCGATGCCGAACCGCAGGTGCTCGTCATCGCCCCTGCGAACTCCGATGACAGTCTCGACGGAACGACGGTGAGTCTCCAGATGCGCGTCAAGGGCGTGTTCGCACTCAGCCTGCTCGGCATTGCCGGCACGATCTTCCTCGCCGGATTCTCGGTGTTCTTCTTCATGCGCTGGTGGTCCTCACGCATCCGCCCGCCCAAGAAGGACGTCGGTCGCTCGGGCAAAAGGGGATCCGATGGCGGCGGCAGCAACGGCCGCGGCGGCTCGGATGGCGGCGGAAGCGGCCCCGACGAACGCAACCCCCGCCGAGGCGGCCAGTCAGCGGCCGATGACCGCGCGGGCAAGGGCGAGCCAGGTCCGGCGACTCAGCCGATCTCGACGGTACAGCCGGGAACCGCAAGCTCAGCGCCGCCTCGGCGACGGGATCTGCGGAACCGTCGGTCCCTGCGGACGGTGACGGCCGCGATGATAGGCACGGGACTCGTGCTCAGCGGCTGCGCGAACATGCCGATCGCCAAACCCAGCAGCCCGGATGTCACCCCGTACGAGCGCACCGCGGTGCGCCCCGGTGAGGCCGGGAAGTTCATGACGAACTACACGGAATCGCTCGACAAGACCCTCGGCGACAAGGGCACCGACCTCGACAAGATCCAAGCGGCACCGCTCATCGATCACACCCGCGCGCAGATCCAGATCGCGGACAACGCGAAGCAGAAGCTGCGCGCACCGAACTTCACCGAGGTCGTCGCCGGCAGCCCGAGCTTCACCGAATACCCGATGTGGTTCTACGCCTTCGGCACCGCGGACAAGAAGTCCACGGACGGGGACAAGCAGCTGACCCAGGTGATGTTGGTAACGCGGGAATCGGCGTCGACCGACCCCCTCGTGCGCCAGGCATCGTATGTGCCCACCGATCAGGTTCCGGCGCTCATGGCCGACGATCAGGGAGCCGTGGAAGAGGCACCGGAGGAATTCTCGAGCGATCTGACCACCGCCTCCGGAGACGTCTCGTCGTTCCTCGTCGACGGCAAGGCGAAGTCCGGGGGACCCGATGGGCTCAAGGAAGGCGGATTCAAGGGATTCCGCGACTACGTGGGTGACCTGCGGGACAAGGACTCCGGCTTCGACAAGGTCGACGTCGACTGCAAGCCCTATGAGGACCTCAAGTTCGAGGACATGACCCTGAGCACCGAGAACGGTGCGATCGGGATGGGCGAAGTCCGCTGCACGCTGACGATCAAGGCGCCGTCCGACTACGCTCTCGACCTCGGCGACACCGTCGAGGCCGTGAAGACGAATGACAAAGAGGGCGACACCATCAAGGTCGACACTGCACACCCCTATGTGCTGATGAAGACCGGTGACGAGCTCACCGCGGTGGCCACCGACTGGAACGTCATCTCCTCCAAGGTGGAGTGACCCGGGGCTGCAGTTCGCTCGTCGTGTCAGCACCCGCGGGTTCGAAGTTCATACGCGCTGATCACGATCACCGCATATGAGCTTTGAACCCGCTCATGCGCCGCTCAGTCGCGGTTCGCGCGGCGGCCGACGCGCAGCAGCCACCATAGGCCGATGAGCGGCAGAATCAGCGGAATGTAGCCGTAGCCGCTGCCGAAGTTCGACCACACCGACGGCTTCGCGAAATCCTCGGGGTGGGTGCGGCTGAGGATGCCGACGACGATGACGCCGACGAACTCGACCGCGCAGGCGGCGACGGCGATCCGGTGTGAGATGCGGTTGCCGATGACGAGGCAGACCGTGGCGAGGATGTAGATCACCGCTGCCAGCGCCGAGAGCGAATACGCGATCGGCGCGACGTCGAATTCGCGGATGAGCTGGTAGCCCGCCCGGGCCGTGGCCGAGAGCGCGAAGACCCCGTACACCGCCGTCAGCGCCCGTCCCGGTCCGGTATGCATCGCCGAGAACGGTGACCGTCCCGTCTTTCCCTTCGCCGAGGCGGCCGAGGAGTCCGGGTTGTCCGCCGCGTTCGCGCTGCCTGCTGAGTCCGCATCGTCGGCGGAGTCTCCGCCGAACCGATTGCGCCTGGTCACTGCCAAATCTGGTCCAATCTCTCGATCATCACGATCACCGTCAGTCCTGCCGCGGCCAGCACACCCGGCCCCCAACGGCTCAGTTCCGCAAACGCCCAGAACCCGGCCAGCGCCATGACCATGATCGCTGTGATGATGTAGCCGAAGTAGAGCAGCGGGTCGACATCATGTGTGGAGCCGAAGGTCGCGATCGAGATGATCAGCTGCACGATGAGCAGCAGCAGAAGCAGAGCGGCACCGCCGAGCAGAGCCTTGCCGGCCGGGCGGTTGCGGATGGTCTCGACGATCGACCACAGGGTCAGGATGCCGGTGGCGGCATAGAGGACGATGGTGAAAACGGTGAACACGGAGACCAGTTTAGTCGGCCATACCAGCCGGCAACTCGTCCGGATGTGTCGCTTGGCAGGTGAGATGCCGCACGGATCCTGGCCGTAGCCTGGCTCACGCCCTAAAATTGCAGGGTGCCCATCTATCTCGATCACGCAGCCACCTCGCCGATGCCCGCCGAGGTGCTCGAGGTGTACACGAAGGAGCTGGCTCGTCGGGCCAACCCCTCGGCCCTGCATGCGGTCGGACAGGCGGCACGGATGCGCATCGAAGAAGCACGCGAGGCCATCGCCCGCGCGGTCGGTGCGGCCACCTCGTCGGAGGTGATCTTCACTTCGGGAGGCACCGAGGCCGACAATTTCGCTCTCAAGGGCCTCTACCTCGCTCGCAACAACGGGACGTTCACCGCGCCCGCACGCCCGCGGGTGCTGACGACGACGATCGAACACCCCGCTATCCTCGAGACCGTGGAATGGCTGGAGGCGCAAGGCGCCGAAGCCGTGTACCTCGACGTCGACTCGGCGGGGCGTCTCGATTTGGACGCGGCGACCGCTGAATTGCGCCGCGATCCCGAACGCACCGCGCTCATCAGCGTGATGGCCGCGAACAACGAGATCGGCACTCTGCAGCCGATCGCTGCGATCGGTGAAGTCGCCGCGGACCTCGGCATTCCCTTCCACATCGACGCCGTGCAGGCCCTCGGGCAGATTCCGCTCGACTTCGCTGCGCTCAAGGCGACGGCGATGACGATCACCGCGCACAAGATCGGCGGTCCCGTCGGCATCGGCGCACTCCTGCTCGACCGTGGGGCGACCCCGACTCCGATCCTCCACGGCGGGGGACAGGAGCGCAGCGTGCGTTCGGGCACCCTCGACGTCGCCGGTGCCGTGGCCTTCGCCGCCGCCGTAGACCTCGTCACGGCCGACCTCGAGACCCGGTCGGCACGACTGTCGGCGCTGCGTGACCGCCTCATCGCGGGAATCGAATCGAGCATCGACGGTGCCGTGCTCTCGGGCCCGCGCGGAGCGGACCGCCTGCCGGCCAACGCCCATTTCACGTTCCCGGGCTGCGAGGGGGATTCGCTGCTGTTCGGTCTCGATGCCAGGGGATTGGCCACCTCGACGGGATCGGCCTGCTCTGCCGGCGTCTCCCGTCCCTCCCATGTGCTCTTGGCGTGCGGGATGGATGAGGACAGCGCCCGCACCACTCAGCGCTTCACGCTCGGTCACGATACGACCGAAGCCGATGTCGATGCCCTGCTCGCGGCCCTGCCTGAGGTCGTCGACCAGGCACGCCGAGCCGGGATGGTTTCGGCAACACCCCGATGGATGCAAGGAGCATCATGAGAGTACTCGTCGCCATGTCCGGCGGAGTCGATTCGTCTGTAGCCGCGGCACGTGCCGTCGCTGGACACGAAGTCGTCGGCGTCCACCTCGCCCTGTCCCGGATGCCCGGCACCCTGCGCACCGGATCGCGCGGCTGCTGCACGATCGAAGACTCCCGCGACGCCCACCGCGTGGCGGGGATGCTCGACATCCCCCTTCTACGTCTGGGACTTCTCCGAGCGGTTCAAGGAAGACATCGTCGATGACTTCATCGCCGAATACGCCGCCGGCCGCACCCCGAACCCGTGCATGCGCTGCAACGAGCGCATCAAGTTCGCCGCCCTCCTCGACCGCGCCCTGGCGCTCGGCTTCGACGCCATCGCCACCGGTCACTATGCCGAGGTGCTCCGCGATGACGAAGGGCGACCCGAACTGCACCGCGGTGAGGACCTGGCCAAGGACCAGTCCTACGTCCTCGGTGTGCTCACCTCCGATCAGCTCGAGCACTGCTACTTCCCGATCGGTGCGACCGCGTCGAAGGCCGAAGTGCGTGCCGAGGCGGCCGAGCGCGGTTTCTCCGTGGCGAACAAGCCCGACTCCTATGACATCTGCTTCATCCCCGACGGGGACACGAAGGCCTGGTTGGCCGACAAGATCCCGATGCGTCCGGGACTCATCAAGGACTCCGGAGGCGAAGTGCTTGGGCGTCACGACGGAGCGATGACGTACACGATCGGTCAGCGCAAGGGCCTCGGCATCGAGAAGCCCGCTGCCGATGGCAAGCCGCGCTTCGTCACCGGCCTCGACCCGGCGACGAACACCGTCACCGTCGGATCGCGCGCCGATCTCGCGGTCTCCCACCTCACCGGCATACGCACCTCCTGGGCCGGAGCGGCTCCGTCGGATATGGGGGACACCCCGGAGACCGGAATCGACTGCGAAGTGCAGATCCGCGCCCACGCCGACCCGGTTCCGGCCCGTGCCTGGCTCGGCGATTTCGTCGCCGAGGCACCCGAGCATGAGGCGAATCCGATCATCGACGAGGTCGAGGTGCCCGCCGCACGTCCGGCCGGGCAGCTCATGCACGTCGACGTCGATGAGGAGCTCTCCGGAGTGGCCCCGGGCCAGACCATGGTGATCTACCGCGGCACTCGCGTGCTCGGCCAGGCCACCATCGACTCCACGGCGAAGGACCGCATCACCCCGGCACCGGAATTCGCCGACGCCTGAGCTGCCTCACCTCACTTAAGCGACGAGTTCGGGCCCGATGTCGGCCACTGACGATACTCTGGGGGCATGAAGGAATTTCCCCAAGATGTCGTCACGGCACCTTATGGAACCTGGTCTTCGCCTCTCAACGCCGCTGAGGTGGCTGCCGGTGCTGCTCCGATCTTCGATGCCGCCTTCCGCGGAGATGAGATCTTCTATTCGACGAAGATCCCCACAGAGAAGGCTCGCACCGGACTCGTCCGCACCTCGCTGTCGCGTCCGGGAGACAGCGAACAGGTCATTCCTTCCGGCTTCAACATCCGCTCCGCCGTCCACGAATACGGGGGAGCCTCGTGGGCTCTCGATCAGAGCAGCGAGGTCATCTACTTCGTCAACGCCGCTGATCAGCGCGTCTGGCAGATCATTCCGGGGCGTGCCCCGCACGCCCTGACCCCGGACACCTCGGGGCGGATCCGCTATGGAGATCTGCACATGAGTCCGTGGGGTCTGCTGTGCGTGCGTGAGGACTGCCGGTCTACCCGGCGTGAACGCGCCATTGTGCTGCTGACCAAGCACGGGACGACGAATGTGCTCTCGAGCCACTCCCACTTCATGGCCTGGCCCAGGCTGTCGCCCGACGGCAGCACCCTGGCATTCATCGGCTGGGAGCACCCGAACATGCCCTGGGACGGAACGACTCTGCGGCTTGTCGATGTGCGCACTCCGGCCACCCCTGCGGTCGCCGTGCTCAGCGGTGACGGCGTCGAACGCCCGCGCCGATCCGATCCGGGGATGCCGAGCCCGACCGACCCGGGAATCTCGTTGCTCCAGCCGGAGTTCACCTCCGATTCCTCGCTTCACGTCATCTCCGACCACGAAGGTCACTGGTCGCTGTACGGCCTCGACATCGACCCCGTTTCCAGGCGCCCCATCGTCACCGACGCACGCCACGCACCGGCTCCCGCTCAGCTCGACATCGACCGTCTGCGTCCGGTCATCGACACCGGCGAGGAGATCGGCGGTGCCCTCTGGCAGCTGGGCACGAGGTGGCACCTCAACGACGGCGACGAGGTGTGGGCGCATTCGCAGGGGGCCACCGCGACACTCGTGCGCCGCCGTCTCACTGACAGTCCCGTCGCGCTCGAACCAGACCAGTCCTCACCGTCTTCCGACCCGGCCGCACCGAACCCTGTCGCCACTCCCTGGGAGACCATCGACACGACGGGGGAGACCTTCGGCACGATCGAGCTCCTCGACCTCGGACGCACCCACCTGCTGCTGACGGCGAAATCGACACGGCGTCCCGGAGTCCTCTACGCCGTCGATCGGGTGACCGGACTGTTCACCGAGATCGCCAGCGAACGCCTCGACACCCACCAGGGCTATTACTCCCGCCCGCAGGTCGGCGAGCTCGGGGGAGTGCCCGTCGTCATCCATCCGCCGCACAATCCCCGCTTCGCCGCCCCCGATGACGAACTCCCGCCCTACATCGTCTCGATCCACGGCGGACCGACCGGGCAGGCAACCCCGGAGATGACGGCCCGCACGAGCTACTTCACCTCCCAGGGAATCGGCGTCCTCGAAGTCAACTACGCCGGGTCGACCGGCTTCGGTCGCGCATGGCGTGACCGGCTGCGCGGCGGATGGGGAGTCGTCGACGTCGAGGACACCGTCGCCGCCGTCAACGGACTCGTCGCAGCCGGACTCGCCGACCCGAACCGCATCGCGATCTCCGGAGCCTCCTCGGGCGGATGGACCGTGCTGTCCGCCCTCGCCTCGACGAAAGTGTTCGCCTGCGGCACCTCGTATTTCGGAGTCACCGACCTCATGCGCTTCGTCGTCGACACCCACGACTTCGAATCCCATTACATCGACGGACTCGTCGGCCCCTGGCCCGCCGCCCAGGACGAATACATCACCCGTTCGCCGATCCGCCGGACCACCGATATCACCGTGCCCGTGGCCGTCATGCAAGGCGACCGTGACCCGATCGTCCCACCCTCCCAGGCCCAGGAGTTCGTCGATACACTCGAACTGGCCGGAGTGGAGTACATTTACCGTCTGTACAAGGGCGAATCCCACGGCTTCGTCCGCGCCGAGACCATCATCGATTCCCTGGAAAGCGAGTTCGGATTCTATGTCGACGTATTCGGAATCCCCCACGCCCACCAGCATGGCTGATCGCCGCACACCCGACCGCGACCGGAACAGCGATCGTTCCGACAGAGACCGGTCCGATCGGTCAGACCGTGACCGTCCCCATCGCGACCGTCCCGGTGACACCCTCGCCGAGGCGGCCACCCCCGAGATCCCGACGTTCGTTCTGCCCGCTGCCACGACCACAGGAATCTGGCTGCCCGGAGCCCGTGATCCGCGCCGCGGCTACATCGCGACAAGCCCCGTCCGCGAGGCCGCGGCCACAGGCTTCGACGTCCTCGCCGACCAGCTGCCGCCGGTGCCCCTGACCGCTCACCAGGCAGAGGGCCGGTGGGGTGCCGACGCGATCGGCCGTGCCGTCGGTCTGCTCACCGAACTCCACGTCGACCGCACGTCCTACGGATGGCGGCTGACCGCCTCGGCGGGCAAGGACGAACGACTCGAGGACTCGGCCCTGATCGAAGCCTTCGACGCGATCGCCGAGTACGGGGCCTCCCGGCCCGGACAGATCCAGATCAGTCTGCCGGGACCGTGGACGCTGGTGACCGCGCTGAGCCTGAGTTCCGGCGCCCGCGTCCTCGGCGATTACGGCGCCCGCCGCGACGTCGTCCAGGCCTACGCCTTCGGCATCGCCGCGTTCACCGACCGCATCGCGGGCCTGGGCATGCAGCCGACGGTCCGCCTCGTCGAATCCCGCCTGAACCCTGTCCTCACCGGCACCTGGCCGACGGTGTCCGGGTGGGCGAGCCTGCCCGCCATCAGCGAAACCCAGGTGTGGGCGGCCCTCGAATCCACCCTGCGCCACCTCCCACCCGCCGTGCTCGCGCTGCCGAACCTCGACCCTCTGCGCCTGCAGGGCAAGGAGATCCCCGCCGCCGAGGCGGTCCGCCGCACCGGTGCCCGTTCCGTGTCAGTGCCGTTGGCTAGCCTGAGGACACACAGCTGGGAGCAGCTCGCGATCCTCGCCGAGGCGGGGCTCGGCACCTGGATCAAGCTGCCGACCGAGGCCGGTGGACGATCGGACGCGGTCAATCACTGGTGCGAGCGGATCCGCACCCCGTGGTCGCGCATCGGCATGGGGGTCGCGAGTCTGCGCGAATTCGGGATCATCGCCGGGCCCGAACTGCCGATGACCTACCCGCCGCTGTTGGAGGACCAACAGGGCATCGGACCCGAGCGCAATCGGGGGACCATGACCATCGCCGCCGGTCTGCGGCGGGCTCTTGAGGAGATCGAATGACCACGACACCGGAGAACGCTGACTCGAAGGCGCAAGCGTCGGCGCCCGATCTGCAGAACGCAGACCTGTCGGATGCGGCCACACGTGCCCAGGTCCATGCGCAGCTGACGGAGACGATCGAGGAGCTGCGCGCCGCCTACTATCAGGACTCCCTGCTCGTCTCCGATGCCGAGTACGACGAGCTCGTCCATCGTCTCGAAGACCTCGAGGCGAAGTTCCCCGAACTCGTCACCGACTCCTCACCGACGCAGACCGTCGGCGGCGTCGTCGACACCTCGACCTTCGACCCGGTCGAACACATCGGTCCGATGTACAGCCTCGACAACGTCTTCGACTATGACGAACTGCGTGCCTGGTATGAACGGGTGCGGTCGGCCACCTCGGTGAAGTCGAAGTTCCTCTGCGAACTCAAGATCGACGGGCTCGCCGTCAACCTGCTCTACCGCAATGGGGAACTCGTGCGGGCCGCGACCCGCGGCGACGGACGCATCGGTGAGGACATCACCGCAAATGTGCGCACGATCTCCGACATCCCGCACCACCTCGACACCGAGCATCCGCCGGCCGAGGTCGAGATCCGCGGCGAGGTGTTCTTCCCCGTCGAGGACTTCGCCGAACTCAACGCCTCCCTCGTCGCCGAAGGCAAGGCCCCCTTCGCGAACCCCCGGAACTCCGCGGCCGGTTCGCTGCGGCAGAAGGACCCGGCGGTCACGGCACGCAGGCCTCTGCACATGCTCGTCCACGGCATCGCCGTGTGGACTGCTGCCGACGATTCGCACCCCGAACCGGCCCACCAGTCCGAGGTCTACGAACAGTTCCGGTCGTGGGGTCTGCCGATCAGCGACTACTTCAAGGTCCTCGAGACCGTCGACGAGATCGAAGACTTCATCTCCTACTACGGCGAACACCGCCACGACGTCACCCACGAGATCGACGGAATCGTCATCAAGATCGACGACATCGCCGTGCAGGAGACGCTGGGCTACACCTCACGCGCACCGAGGTGGGCGACCGCCTTCAAATACCCGCCCGAAGAGGTCACGACGAAGCTCATCGACATCCAGGTGCAGGTCGGCCGGACCGGCCGAGTGACCCCCTTCGCCGTGATGGAACCGGTGACAGTCGCCGGATCGACCGTGGAGCGGGCGACCCTACACAACGGCTACGAGGTCAAACGCAAGGGTGTGCTCATCGGCGACACCGTCACCCTGCGCAAGGCCGGAGATGTCATCCCCGAGGTGCTCGGTCCGGTCGCCGCCCTGCGAGACGGAACCGAACATGAATTCGTCATGCCCACCCACTGCCCGTCCTGCGGAACCGAGCTCGGTGAGCAGAAGGAAGGCGACAAGGACCTGCGGTGCCCGAACTCGCGGTCCTGTCCGGCGCAGCTGGCCAACCGCATCTTCTACCTCGCCTCCCGTGCGGCCTTCGACATCGAAGCCCTCGGCGAAGAAGCTGCCTTGGCGCTGACAGCACCGGCCGAACCGGAGACGCCACCGCTGACCTCGGAGGCCTTCCTCTTCGATCTGACTCCGGAGGACTTGGCCGATGTCAAGATCTGGAGGAACAAGAAGGTCAAGGGTGTGGAGACCGGTGAGCGTGAGCTCGTGCCCTACTTCTACACCCGCGGGACAGCGAAGAAGCCGAGCGCCCCGAGCGCGAACACGAAGAAGCTCTTCGACGAGCTTGAGAAGGCGAAGGACCAGGATCTGTGGCGGGTGCTCGTGGCCTTGTCGATCCGTCATGTCGGACCGACCGCCGCACGGACACTGGCCGCGAAGTTCCGCACCCTTGAGGCCATCCGTGAGGCCAGCCTAGAGGAGCTCTCCGCCGTCGAGGGCATCGGGACGACGATCGCTCAGAGCATCCGCGCATGGTTCGAGATCGAATGGCACATCGAGATCGTCGAGACCTGGGCAGCCGCCGGAGTGCGGATGGAAGACGACGAGGTCGAGGCCGCCGAGCAGACCCTCGAAGGGCTGACGATCGTGGCGACCGGATCACTGAGCTCGTTCACCCGCGACGGAATCAAGGAGGCGATCCTCGGCGCCGGCGGCAAGGCGGCGGGTTCGGTGTCGAAGAAAACCGACTACGTCGTCGCCGGTGAGAACGCCGGGTCGAAGTTGGAGAAGGCTGAGTCGCTGGGCGTGCCCGTCCTCGACGAGGATCAGTTCCGGGTTCTGCTGGAGACCGGCAGCCTCGACTGAGAAGAGTCCGTTCACTGAGCCTCGTGCCTGAGGGGAATACATCCCGGATCCCAGAGGTTCCATGGTGTGGCTGTGTACCCATTCGTGACCGAACTCGAAGTCGGGGTTCAGACTCAGTCAAGCTCAGAGACAGCTTCGAGTGGAAGAGTGTGGGACATGAGATGGATCCCCAAAGTCCTCGCCGGTACATGCGTGGTCGTTGCCGCGGCCCTGACCGCAGTGCCGGTGACGGCCGGCCTGGCTGACCTGGTTCTCAACCCGGGACCGAACAGTACGAAACGCAATCCTCAGCCGGCACTGACCTCGATGCGCACTCCGGCTGCTCCGGTCACCGCGCGAACCGAGGAGTCGGCGACCGCGTTCGTCGGCGATTCGACGAACGACCACGAGGTCATCGAAGGCACCATCGTCGATGATTCGAGTGCAGTCGGCACACTCCCGGACGGCACCGCCTCGGCGAATGGAACGGCGTTCACCGGAAGCAGGGCGGCGGGCGCACTCTCGACCGGCACCCAAGCAGCAGGCGCACTCTCAACGGGCACCGAGCTCGTCGCAGCCACCACGGCTGACGCCCAGACCCGCATCGCCGATCTCTCCGCGGACCTGCAGGCCGGAGTCTCGGCCGGCGAGTTCACTCAGGCCGACGCGGACCGCGTCCTCGCCGACATCGCTCCGTACATCCACGGCGACCGCACCTGGCCCGAACGCCTCACCCCCTGATAATTACTACCTGACGGCGGCCCAGCAACCTCGCGCGAGGTAGCTGGGCCGCCGTCAGGTAGCAATGGGGGAAGGTCACAGTGCACCGACGGAACCGCGTCCGGCGGAGAGACTAGACTGGGGGCGAGTGAAAACGACGATGAAAGGCAGGGAATGACGGAGTCTTCCGCAATCACCCCCGAACAGGTGGAGCATTTGGCTTCACTGTCTCGGATCGCCATGAGCGAAGACGAGCTGAAATCGCTCGCGGGTGATCTGAGCACAATTCTGGGAAACGTCGCCAGGGTCAACGAAGTGGCCGGCGATGACGTGCCCGCAACCAGCCACCCCATCCCGCTGACGAACGTCATGCGCCCCGACGTGGTGGGCGAGACGCTGTCCAGCGAACAGGCACTGGCCTCGGCCCCGGCCGCCGAGGACGACAAGTTCCTCGTCCCGCAGATCCTCGGGGAGGAATGAGATGACCGAACTGACGAACAAGAGCGCCCTCGAACTCGCCGCAGGACTGAAGTCCGGCGAGTTCTCCTCCGTCGAAGTCACGCAGTCCCACCTCGACCGCATCTCCGCCACCGAGGATGACTTCAACTCCTTCATCACCGTCACCGACGAACTCGCCCTGGAGACCGCGAAGGCCGTCGACGCCAAGCGCTCCGCCGGTGAGGACCTCCATGCCCTGGCCGGCGTCCCGGTCGCGCTGAAGGACCTCGTCGTCACCGAAGGTGTGGCCACCACCGCGGGATCGACGATGCTCGAGAACTGGGTTCCGCCCTACGAATCGACTGTGCACAACAAGATCAAGGCCGCCGGTCTGCCGGTGCTCGGCAAGACCAACCTCGACGAATTCGCCATGGGCTCGACGACCGAGCACTCGGCCTTCGGCAACACCCGCAACCCATGGAACCTCGAACACGTCCCCGGCGGTTCCTCCGGCGGCGCAGCTGCAGCCCTCGCCGGATTCCAGGCCCCGCTGTCCGTGGGCACCGACACCGGCGGATCCGTCCGCCAGCCCGCCGCGTTCACCGGAACCGTCGGCGTCAAGCCGACCTACGGGTCGATCTCGCGCTTCGGCATCATCGCCATGGCCTCGAGCCTTGATCAGGTCGGGCCGATGGGCCGAAACGTCGCCGACGCCGCAGCCCTGCACGAACTGCTGGCCGGACACGATCCGCTCGATTCGACCTCGCTGCCCGATGAGGTCGGCGGATTCCTCAGCGCCGCCCAGACCAGCGAACTCAAGGGCAAGAAGCTCGGCGTCATCAAGCAGCTGGCCGGTGAGGGGTACCAGGACGGAGTCCGCACCGCGTTCACCGCAGCCCTTGAGACCGCTGCCGCTGCAGGTGCCGAGATCGTCGAGGTCGACTGCCCGGCGATCTCCTACGCCCTCGACGCCTACTACCTCATCATGCCCTCCGAGGTGTCCTCGAACCTCGCCCGCTACGACGGCATGCGCTACGGCCTGCGCGTCGAACCGGAAACCGGCCCCGTCACCGCCGAGACCGTCATGTCGGCCACCCGCGCCGCCGGCTTCGGATCGGAGGTCAAACGCCGCATCATCCTCGGCACCTACGCCCTGTCGGCCGGCTACTACGACGCCTACTACGGCTCGGCGCAGAAGATCCGCACCCTGGTCCAGAACGACTTCGCGAAGGCCTTCGCCGCGTGCGACGTCCTCGTGTCCCCGACGGCCCCGACGACCGCGCTGAAGTTCGGTGCGGAGAAGGCAGCCGACCCGATGGCTCTCTACTTAGGCGACGTCGCGACGATCCCGGCGAACCTCGCCGGCATCCCCGGACTGTCCCTGCCGGCAGGCCTTGCCGATGGTCTGCCCGTCGGCTTCCAGATCCTGGCTCCGGCCCGTGAGGACATCAAACTCTACGAGGTGGCCGGCCCCTTGGAAGCCGCACTCGAATCCGCCGGCGGACGCGTGCTCGACACTCTCGCGGAAGGACTGAACGCCAAGTGAAATACGAAGACGCGATCAAGAAATACGATCCGGTCATCGGCATCGAGGTCCACGTCGAACTCGGCACCGCGACCAAGATGTTCGACGCCGCCCCCAACACCTTCGGCGGGGGACCGAACACCAACGTGACCCCCACCTCCCTGGGCCTGCCCGGGTCCCTGCCCGTGGTCAACGAGAAGGGTGTGGAATACGCAATCAAGATCGGTCTGGCCCTCGGCTGCGAGATTGCCGAGACCTGCCGGTTCGCCCGCAAGAACTACTTCTACCCGGACGTGCCCAAGGACTTCCAGACCAGCCAGTCCGATGAGCCGATCGCGGCCGAAGGTCAGGTCGAGGTCGAGCTCGAGGACGGCACCATCGTCACCGTCCCCGTCGAGCGCGCCCACATGGAGGAAGACGCCGGCAAGAACACCCACGTGGGAGGGGCCACCGGCCGCATCCAGGGTGCCGACCACTCCCTCGTCGACTACAACCGCGCCGGTGTTCCGCTCGTGGAGATCGTCACCCACCCGATCACCGGGACAGGGGAGAGGGCCGCTGAGGTGGCCGCCGCCTATGTGCGGACGCTCCGTGACATCTTCCGCGCCCTCGACGTCTCCGAAGCCCGCATGGAACAGGGCAACGTCCGCGCCGACGTCAACGTGTCCCTGCGGGAGAGCCCCGATGCACCGCTGGGCACCCGCACGGAGACGAAGAACGTCAACTCCTTCCGCTCGATCGAACGCGCAGTGCGCTTCGAGATCGCCCGCCAGGCGACGCTCCTCGAAGCAGGGGAGAAGGTCGTCCAGGAGACCCGCCACTTCCACGAGGAGACCGGAGAGACCTCCTCGGGTCGTCCGAAGTCCGACGCCGACGACTACCGGTACTTCCCCGAGCCCGACCTCGTCCCGCTGCAGCCGTCCCGAGAATGGGTCGAGGAGCTGCGGGCGAGCCTGCCCGAGCTGCCGGCGCAGAAGCGCCGCCGCCTCCTCGGGGAATGGAAGTTCTCCGACCTGGAGATGCGCGACATCGTCAACGCGGGACTCCTCGAAGCCATCGAGGACACCGTCACCGCCGGAGCGAAGCCCGCGAAGGCACGCAAATGGTGGACCGGTGAGGTCGCCCGCCTGGCCAACCAGGAGGACAAGCACCCCACCGAGATCGTCACGCCCGCCCAGGTGGCAGGCCTCGCCGATCTCATCGACCAGGGCAAGCTCAATGACAAGCTGGCCAAGGACGTACTCACCGGAGTCGCAGCAGGCGAAGGCGAGCCCGCCGAGGTGATGAAGGCCCGCGACCTCGAGATCGTCGAGGACACCGGGGCGCTCGAAGCCGCCGTCGAGGAGGCCATCGCGGCCAACCCCGATGTGGTCGAGAAGATCAAGGGCGGAAAGATGCAGGCCATCGGTGCGCTCATGGGGCCGATCATGAAGGCCACCCGCGGACAGGCCGATGCCGGAAAGGCTAAGGACCTCATCCTCGCCAAGATCAACGGCTGAGTGCAGGTCTGACGCTGATCCTGACCGGCGCCGGTATCTGATGGTGCCGACCAGAACTCAGGATTGATCCAGCCACACCCTCTAGACTGTGCGTCCAAGGGAACCGACCGGTTTCCCGAACACAGCGGAGGGTGTGGCTGTTCGCATTCCCCGCAACCGATGGCCCACAGGGACAGGGCCGAGTGCGTGACCCACACGCGTGGAGGTGAAGCGGTGTCTGAGTGGAAGTCGCTGTGGAAGAGGGAATGCGGGAAGACCGCGCCGATCTACCGGGTGCTCGTGCCCGACAGCGTCAACGAGGCGGTGCTGCGTGCCTGGAGCGCCCGCGGATACCGCTACACGGCCGGAGCGCCGAGCGCGATCATCCTCACCGGCGGGATGAGCCGGAACTTCTTCCGTTCCAGCGTCCTGTTCAAGGGCGGCACCGCCGCCGGCACTGCCGTGACCGCTGGATTCGCAGCGCCCGGAGGACTGGCCCTGGTCTCGGGATTCGCCGATGCCGCACTGACCTTCGGCGGAATGGGTGCGGCAACCGCCTTGGGCACCGGAATCTTCGCCGCCGTCACCGGCCCCAAATACCTGCGTGACCCGAAGCGTCTGAGCCGGAAGAACCGGCGCAAGGTCTCCGGCGCCCAATGGGTGACCCCGGCCAGCCTCGGCTATCTGCCCGGTCGCAAGGAAGGCCGCGACACCGACGAGCAGCGTCTGTTCCATCTCGCCGTCACAATCGCTCGCAAGATCGTGCGCACCCGCGCGTGGACCCACCCGATACTCAAAGACCACGTCTCCCGCGTCGACCTCGACCATGCTGTGGCCTCCATCGGAGTGCGGCTGCAGGAACTCGTCAGCCTGCGCGAGGAGATCGAAGGCATCCGCGATGCGGGAACCGCGAAGTCGGTGGAGACCTATCTGTCGAAGCTGGCCGTCGCATTCTCGTCGATGGCCCGCCGCGTGGAGTCGATGCACGAATACTACGAGCGGCTGCTCGAACTCGATCAGCAGCTCATGCTGCTGCACAACTCCGAACGCTCCCGCGAGCTCGGTGACCGGGTGCTCGACGTGCTGTCTCGCACCGCCGCCGATGATTCAGCCGATTGGCAGTTCAGGGAGCTGCGCATCGATGCGGATTCGCAGTCGTCGATCATCTCCGGGCTCGTCGCCGAACTCGACCAGACTGCCGATGATTTCGACGACTTCGACTCCCGCTTGGCTGCGGCTCAAAAGTCCGTGGACGAACTCGAGGCTTAGGCTCTGATCGGGGCGAGCTCAGTGACCGAAAGGATCGGGGTCGACTCCCGGCATCCATGACAGGCCCGGCTGGTTGTAGCCCTGGGCTTCCTGGGCCTTCTTCCACTTCTTCGACCAGCGTTTGTCGAGTCGGTCGACGTAGAGAGTTCCCTGCAGGTGGTCGTATTCGTGCTGCATGATGCGGGCGAACCACCCGTCCGCGCTCAGCGTCACCGGCGCCCCCGATTCATCGACGCCGTTGACGGTGACCCGATCGGCACGTTTGAGGGGGAAGTCGAGGCTCGGCACCGACAGGCAGCCTTCGGTCTCCTCGTCCGGATCGGGACGCATGTCGGGGACCTTCGAGGCAATGAGAACGGGATTGACGAAGGTGCCGCGGCGACGCACACCGTAGTCGTCGTCGGCATTGAAGACGAAGATGGACTTTCCGACGCCGATCTGCGGCGCGGCCAGACCGACGCCGTTGCTGGCATCGAGCGTCTCGTGCATGTCTCTGACGAGTTCGGCGAGATCATCGTCGAATTCGGTGATCTTCTCGGCACGACGATGCAGAACGGGCTCGCCGTAGACGACGATGGGATGAATAGCCATGACGACCATCGTATCGGTCTCCTGACCCGGTCTCAGCCTCCGGCCGGGGGCAGCTCCCCGGTCACACAGGGACACCATCACCGAGGCGGCCACCTCGGTGATTGTGTCCACCGATTGCTCAGCGGTTGGTTCGATCGGGCACCGAAACAGGTGGACCGGTATGCGACAGATTCGGGTATGTGCTAAGCGCTGTCATATAGTTTCGCCCCCAGCGAACAGAGATTGTTGAGCAACATATCTGGGAACATGTTCAGGGTCGGCATGGTTATGATGAGGGCAAGCCGTCTCGGACCACGAGACGAAAGCTGTCGATCAATCCTTGCCGGAGCAGCTCTGCCGAGTGGTGAGAGGCCTGTGACGGCGGATGCACACAGTAGCGTGAAAGGACTTACTTTGACCATCTTCAACAACGTCTCCGATCTGGTCGGCCGTACTCCGCTGATCCGCGTCAACAAGGCGAGCGAACGCTCCGGTGCCGAAATCGTTGCGAAGCTCGAATCGTACAACCCAGGCAACTCCGTCAAGGACCGCATCGGTGTGGCGATGATCGACGCAGCCGAGAAGTCGGGCGAACTGCAGCCCGGCGGCACCATCGTCGAAGCCACCTCCGGAAACACCGGCATCGCCCTGGCGATGGTCGGCACCTCCCGCGGTTACAAGGTCAAGCTGACGATGCCCGAGTCGATGTCGAAGGAACGTCGCGCCCTGTTGCGCGCCTTCGGAGCCGAGCTCGTCCTCACCGACAAGGCCGACGGCATGAAGGGTGCGGTCGCCAAGGCCGAGGAACTCGCCGCCGGCGGCGCCGTGCTCGTGCGCCAGTTCGAGAACCAGGCCAATGCCGAGATCCACAAGGCCACCACCGGCCCCGAGATCCTCGCCGACACCGACGGCAAGGTCGATATCTTCGTTTCCGGCATCGGCACCGGCGGCACCATCACCGGTGCCGGCGCAGCCCTGCGCGAGGCCAACCCTGACGTGAAGATCGTCGCCGTCGAGCCCGCCGCTTCGCCGCTGCTGACCGAAGGCAAGGCCGGACCGCACGCGATCCAGGGGCTCGGCGCGAACTTCGTGCCCAAGGTGCTCAACACCGAGATCTACGACGAAGTCGCCACCGTCGACAACGATGCAGCCATCGAGCGTGCCCGTGAGGTCGCGAAGGAAGAGGGCCTCCTCGTGGGCATCTCCTCCGGTGCTGCCCTGGCGGCGGCCGAGGCTGTCGGCGCACGCCCAGAGAACGCCGGCAAGCGCATCGTCGTCATCCTCCCCGACTTCGGTGAGCGCTACCTGTCGACACCGCTGTTCTCCGAATACCTCGACTGACATCGAGTGATCAGCGTGAGGGCGTCAGACTTCGGTTTGGCGCCCTCGCTGTCTGAGGAGTTCTGCGTCAGAGAGGCGTGGGAATTCTTTCGACCGGATCCGACTTGCACGAGATAGACCGAGACTGATGAGCAAGGGAGTCAACGATGAAGGCACTGTGGGCAGCGGCCGCGGCCGCCGTGGGTGCGGCAGCCTATGGACTGAGCCGACCCGGTGTGCGCGAGACGCTCAAAGAAGACCTTGAGACCGTGAAGCGACGCGACCCGGCGGCACGCAATGATTTCGTCTCGCTGGTCTCCTACCCCGGCATGCACGCCATCTGGGCGCACCGCGGACTGCACCGGCTGTGGCAGCATGACGCGGGAAAGGTGCCGGCTCGACTGATGTCTCAGCTCGTGCGGACGCTGACCGGGGTCGAGATCCATCCGGGAGCGGAGATCGGGCGTCGATTCTTCATCGACCATGCCAACGGCGTCGTCATCGGCGAGACCTCGGAGATCGGCGACGACGTCATGCTCTA
Source organism: Brevibacterium pigmentatum (assembly GCF_011617465.1). Taxonomy (NCBI): domain Bacteria; kingdom Bacillati; phylum Actinomycetota; class Actinomycetes; order Micrococcales; family Brevibacteriaceae; genus Brevibacterium; species Brevibacterium pigmentatum. The sequence continues at coordinate 2,604,408 of NZ_CP050153.1, read as the reverse complement.
CCACCAGGTCACCCTCGGCGGCACGTCGATGGCGCAGACGAAGCGGCACCCGACGATCGGCAATCACGTGCTCGTCGGTGCCGGGGCGAAGATCCTCGGCCCTGTCGTCGTCGGCGACAACTCCGCGGTCGGCGCCAATGCAGTCGTCGTCAAGGATGTGGCGGCCGATTCGAGCGCCGTGGGCATTCCCGCGACCGTGCGCCCGAAGAAGAATGACGGAGCCGCCTCGGTGAAAGCGGAGCCCGAATCGTCGACCAGGCGCCCGGACTTCGTTCTCGAGGACCCTGCCCTCTGGATCTGAGTTCACGTCTTCGACCGGGCTCGGTTTGAGCTGTTCTGAGTGAAACGGCCCTAGTGAACGAGCTGAAAGCGGCCCCTGCCTACGGGCGGGGGCCGCTTTTCGTGCATTGTTGGGTCGATCCACGGTGAAAATCGGGAGGGAATCACCGGAGATCGACCCAACAATCGGCCGGGCGGCATTGAGGCCCACCCCGGCGCCAGCCGAGGCCGGGAATACTTTCTCGAACACTTCTGTTAAGATTTCAACTAGTTACTTCAAAATTGAAGTTAATCCAATGAGGAGGCCGGTCGTGCGAACCCCGATCGGCCCAGATGCAGGAGACGTCATGGAATTCGGAATCTTCACCATCGGCGATGTCACCACCGACCCCACCGACGGCACCACCGTCAGCGAGAACCAGCGGATCAAGAACACAGTCGAGATCGCCAAGAAGGCAGAAGAAGTCGGCCTCGACGTCTTCGCCACCGGTCAGCACCACAACCCGCCCTTCGTGGCCCCGGCGAACCCGCCGATCCTGCTGGCCAATATCGCCGCACAGACAGAGAAGCTCGAACTCTCCACGGCGACGACGCTCATCACCACGACCGATCCCGTGCGCATCGCCGAAGACTACTCGTACGCGCAGCACCTTTCCGACGGTCGCATCAGCCTGATCATGGGCCGCGGAAACACCGGTCCTGTCTACCCGTGGTTCGGCAAGGACATCCGCGCCGGAATCCCGCTGGCGGTCGAGAACTACAACCTCCTCTACCGCCTGTGGCGTGAGAAGAATATCGACTGGGAAGGCAAGTTCCGCACTCCGCTGGGCGGCTTCACCGTCACCCCGACCCCACTGGACGAAGTGCCGCCGTTCGTCTGGCACGGATCGATCCGCAGCCCCGAGATCGCCGAACAGGCCGCCTACTACGGCGACGGGTTCTTCCACAACAACATCTTCTGGCCGACCTCGCACACCGCGCGGATGGTTCAGCTCTACCGTCAGCGCTATGAGTACTACGGCCACGGCACGGCCAGCCAGGCGATCGTCGGCCTCGGCGGTCAGGTATTCATGCGCAAGAACTCCCAGGACGCCGTCCGCGAGTTCCGTCCCTACTTCGACAACGCCCCGGTCTACGGCCACGGACCCAGCCTCGAGGACTTCTCGACGCAGACTCCGCTGACCGTCGGTTCGCCGCAGCAGGTCATCGAGCGCACCCTGAGCTTCCGCGACTGGGCCGGAGACTACCAGCGTCAGCTCTTCCTCATCGACCATGCGGGACTGCCGCAGAAGACGGTGCTCGAACAGCTCGACCTCCTCGGCGAAGAGGTCATCCCCGTCCTCCGCGAGGAGTTCGCGAAGGGCCGCCCGGCCGACGTCCCCGACGCTCCCACCCACGAATCCCTCGTCATCCGGCACCGCGAAGGCCGCGACCCGATCCCCGGAGGCGGAGAGGGATCGCGTGCGTTCGAAGACCGGCAGGCACGCGCCGCCGAAGCGGCCCAGAATCCGACACAGGAAGGAGCCGACCGCTCATGAGCACGAACACGATGAGCATCGTGGCCGTGACCACCTCGCTGAGCGAGGACTCGACCACACTCAAACTCACCGATCGAGTGCTCGCATCTGCCGCCTCGGCGGGGGAATCGGTGGGCATCGGCGTGACCACGGACGTCATCAACGTCCGCAGCCTCGCCACCGCGCTCACGGATATGACCCTGACCGGGTTCCGCTCCGAAGCGTTGGAGCAGGCCTTTGCGACCATCGCCGCCGCCGATGCGATCGTCACCGTCGCGCCGGTGTACAAGGCCGCCCCGGTCGGTCTGCACACCCTGTTCTGGCAGCTGATCGATGACAAAGCGCTGAGCCGCAAGCCCGTGCTCATCGGCTCCACCGGCGGCACGGCGCGCCATTCCCTGGCCGGGGACGCGGTGCTGCGGCCGATGCTGTCCTACCTCAAGGGCATCGTCGTGCCCACGACGGTCTTCGCCGCGACCGACGACTGGGGAACCGTCGAGGGCGGCCGGACGCTGACCGCCCGGATCCGCCAGGCGGGGGAGGAGCTCGTGTCCCTGACCGCGACGTTCATCGGGGCCGGCAACGACGACCTCGCCGAGGTGGCCGACCCCGATTCGCACGCAGGTGCAGGGGCGGGCGCGACCCGGGGCGCCTCCTCGGCGAATCGCGGAATCGTCGACGAATTCGACCCCGCGAACGTCACCCCGTTCGCGCAGCTGCTCGAGGGCTGAGATGACGGAGATCAGATTCGGGCTCGGAAGGGAGACGCTGGCGCAGAATGCGTGGCGGACCTATTTCGAGACTTCGCAGCGCCTCCGTCAGGCCCTCGAAGTCCAGCTCAAGGACGATGCAGGGCTCGACGTCAGCGACTACAACACGCTGCTCCTGCTGTGGGAAGCGCCGGAGCGGACGCTGACGATGAGCGCCCTGGCGAAGAAGCTCGTCTTCTCGCCATCGCGGCTGAACTATCGGATCAAGGTCCTCGTCGACGCGGGGCTCGTGACGAAGACTCAATGCCTCGAAGACGGGCGTGCCCATAATGTGGCACTCACCGAGGCGGGGGCGCGGGCATTCCTGTCCGCCGGGTCCCAGCACAAGAGCTATGTCGACGAGGTCTTCTTCGACCATGTCAGCGACGCCGAACTCGAGGTGATCGAGGCCGTGTTCACACGGATCGGGAACTCCCTGCCCGAGTGATGAAGCGGGTCCCGGCCGAGTGATGAAGCGGGTTCCTCCCGTGTGCTGAGGCCCGCCATCTCAGAGTGACGAAGTTCTCGGCGCGGGGCGGGTCTGCGTGCCACAATGTGGGCATGTCCATCACCACAATCGCCTTCCCGAACTCCGAGCTCCGCAACCGTGTGATCGCTCAGATCCCTGCTCACCAGCGCGCCGATGTCGACCTCGTCGTCTTCTCCGATGCCGAGCGATCGGCCAAGCTCAGCCGCGACGATGTCGACGTCGTCGTCCTGCCCTACCTGGATTCCGGACCGACGATCGAGCTGCTCGACGAACTGCCCAACCTGCGCTTGGTGATCACGCAGACGACTGGATTCGACCCCGTCTCCCACCTGCCCGAACGCGGGATCCAGGTCGCGACCGCCTCGGGCGTGCACACCGGAGGAACCGCCGAGCTCGCTCTGGCACTGACCCTGGCCAGCCTGCGCGGCATCGACGACGCCGTGCGCTCGCAGGTCTCGCGGGTGTGGGAGCACCATCGCTACCGTTCGCTGCAGGACCGTCGCGTGATGATCATCGGCGTCGGTGAGATCGGCTCGGCCATCGCCGATCGCTTCGACCCCTTCGAGGTTCAGCTCACTCGCGTGGCCTCGACCGCGCGTGAGGACGAGCGCGGGAAGATCCACGGCGTCGACGAGCTGCCGAAGCTGCTGCCCCACACCGAGGTGGTTGTGCTCATCACCCCGCTCAACGAGGGCACCCACCACCTCGTCGACGAGAAGTTCCTCAGCCAGCTTCCCGACAATGCGCTCATCGTCAACGTCGCCCGCGGCAAGGTGGTTGACACGGATGCGCTCGTGGCCGAGCTCGCCACCGGCCGACTCCATGCCGCCCTCGACGTCACCGACCCGGAGCCGCTGCCGCGCAACCACGCACTGTGGGGCACCCCGAACACCCTCATTACGCCCCACGTCGGAGGCGACACCTCGGCGTTCGAGCCCCGAGTCGTGAAGATTCTCGCCGAGCAGGTCAGGCGGATCAACGACGGGCAGCAGCCGGTCAACCTCATCAAGGCCTGATGTTCCACCGCAGCACTGAGGCTTTCGAACAGGGCTGACGTGCCGTCATTAGGTCACGCGAACCTGACCTAAGCAGGCCCGCAACTCCGCCTCGCTGTCGGACTTTCGCATGGTGCCCAGAAGAGGTTCCACCATGCGAGAGTCCGGCGTGCGGATGCTGAAATCGGGCGTAGCATGCCTGCATGAGCATCGATACAGACAACACCACTCCCGACATCAAACCCCGTTCCCGCGATGTCACGGACGGCCTCGAAGCCACCGCCGCACGCGGAATGCTTCGCGCCGTCGGCATGGGCGACGATGACTGGGTGAAGCCGCAGATCGCGATCGCGACCTCGTGGAACGAGATCACCCCCTGCAACATGTCGCTGCAGCGTCTCGGTTCGGCCGCCAAGGAAGGCGTCCACGAGGCCGGTGGCTTCCCGCTGGAATTCGGCACCATCTCCGTCTCGGACGGAATCTCGATGGGCCACGAGGGAATGCACTACTCGCTGGTCTCCCGTGAGGTCATCACCGACTCCGTCGAAACCGTGATGAGCGCCGAACGGCTCGACGGCTCCGTGCTCATGGCCGGCTGCGACAAGTCGATCCCCGGAATGCTCATGGCCTCCGCCCGCCTCGGACTCTCCAGCGTCTTCCTCTACAACGGTTCGATCATGCCCGGAACCGCAAAGATGGAGGACGGCTCGGAGAAGGAAGTCACCCTCATCGATGCTTTCGAGGCCGTCGGCGCCTGCCGCGCCGGCACCATGTCCCAGAAGGACGTCGACGCCATCGAACGTGCCGTCTGCCCCGGTGAGGGTGCCTGTGGCGGAATGTACACGGCGAACACGATGGCCTCGGCCGCCGAGGCCATGGGGATGTCGCTGCCGGGTTCGGCCGCTCCGCCGGCCATCCACCGCAATCGCACGATGTTCGCTCGCAAGTCCGGCGAGGCGGTCGTGAACATGCTGCGCCAGGGCATCACTGCGCGCGACATCATCACCCGCGAATCGCTGCACAATGCGATCGCCGTGGTCATGGCCTTCGGCGGTTCGACGAACGCAGTCCTCCACCTGCTGGCCATCGCCCACGAGGCCGGAGTGGAACTCGAGCTCGACGACTTCAACCGCATCGGCGACAAGGTTCCGCACCTGGGCAACGTCAAGCCCTTCGGCCAGTACGTGATGAACGATGTCTTCAAGATCGGCGGCGTGCCCGTGATCATGAAGGCACTCCTCGACGCCGGTCTGCTCAACGGCGATTGCCTGACGGTCACCGGCAAGACCGTGGCCGAGAACCTCGAGTCGATCAACCCGCCGGATCCGGACGGGAAGATCCTGCGTGCCCTCAACAACCCGATCCACGCCACCGGTGGCCTCACCGTGCTGCAGGGATCGCTGGCACCCGAGGGCGCCGTCGTGAAGTCTGCGGGCTTCGACGCCGATGTCTTCGAAGGCACCGCTCGCGTCTTCAACCAGGAGAAGCCGGCGATGGATGCCGTGCTGAACGGCGAACTGAAGAAGGGCGACGTCGTCGTCATCCGCTACGAAGGCCCCAAGGGCGGACCCGGAATGCGCGAGATGCTCGCGATCACCGGCGCCATCAAGGGCGCGGGTATCGGCAAGGACGTCCTGCTGCTCACCGACGGCCGCTTCTCCGGCGGTTCGACCGGTCTGTGCATCGGCCACATCGCCCCCGAGGCAGTCGACGGCGGCCCGATCGCGCTCGTCGAGGACGGTGACAAGATCACCGTCGACATCGCGGCCCGCTCGATCGAGCTCCACGTCGACGAGGAGGTGCTGGCCGAGCGTCGCAAGTCCTGGACGATCCCGGACAACCATCGCCTCACCGGCGTGCTCGGCAAGTACGCGAAGCTCGTACAGTCGGCGTCGAAGGGCGCAGTCTGCTTCTGAGCCTGATCACGGTCCGCCGCTGACCGATATCACTATCGCCGAGGCGGTGCGGACGAATTGTCTGCACCGCCTCGGTCAGATCTCACAGCAACCGAGGAGGAGCATGCGCATCGTCGTTCTCGATGACTATCAGCAGGTGGCAGGCAAGTTCGCGGACTGGAGCGGTCTCGATGCCGAGGTCGAGTTCATCGATCGCCCCATCGTCGACGACGATGACCTGGTGCAGGTCCTCTCCGGCGCCGAGGTGGTTGTGGCGATGCGAGAGAGAACCGCCTTCACCGCCGTCCGGCTGGAACGGCTGCCGGGCTTGCATCTGCTCGTGACCACGGGACGGGTCAACGCCTCCATCGACGTGGAGGCGGCGCGTGCGCAGGGGATCGTGGTCTGCGGAACCGAGTCGACCACCTCGGCGACACCCGAGCTGACCTGGGGACTCATCCTCTCCGTCCTGCGTAGCATCCCGGCCGAGGACGCCGCCGTCCGAGGCGGGGGCTGGCAGTCGACCGTCGGGGGAGACCTCGATGGGCACCGCCTCGGCGTGGTCGGTCTGGGACGTCTGGGAACGAAGGTCGCGCGGGTCGGTGCGGCCTTCGGAATGGACGTCGTGGCGTGGAGCCAGAACCTCGACGCGGAACGGGCGGACGCCCTGGGCGTGCGCGCGGTGAGCAAGGACGAACTGTTCTCCACCGCGGACGTGGTGACGATCCACTACAAGCTGAGCGACCGCAGCCGAGGACTCGTGGGAGCCGCCGAACTTGAGACGATGAAGCCCGACAGCATCCTCGTCAACACCTCCCGCTCGGGACTCGTCGACACCGATGCACTCATCACCGTGCTGGAAGCCGGCGGGATCCGCGGCGCGGGACTCGACGTCCACGACGAAGAACCGCTGCCGGTCGACCATCGACTGCGCAGCACACCGCGCACCGTGCTCACCCCGCACCTGGGCTACGTCACCGAAGACACTTACCGAATCTTCTTCACGCAGGCTGTCGAGGACATCGCCGCCTGGATTTCGGGAGAGCCGATCCGCGTGATCGGCTGAGCCGGAACGTATGAGCCACGGCTATGGTGAGGTGAGAGGGACGCCATCCCTCGTCGCCCCACCGCGAGAGCACCCAAAACGAAAGCAGAGGCACAATGGCCGATCAGCCCGAAGGTGAGAAGACAGTCCTCGACGCGAGTCTGGAGGTCTTCCGTGCCCACGGGATGACGACGATCTTCGGAAATCCGGGCTCGAACGAGCTGCCGTTCCTCGCGGGACTGGGCGATGACTTCCGGTTCGTCCTCGGTCTGCATGAACAGGTCGTCGTCGGCATGGCCGAAGGATACGCACGGGCCACGGGAGGGCCGGCGCTGGTCAATCTGCACGCCGCCTCGGGGTCGGGCAATGGAATGGGTGCGTTGACGAACGCCCACTACGGCCACGTTCCGCTCGTCGTCCTCGCAGGTCAGCAGGTGCGCCGCACCGTCGGTCAGGAGACGATGCTGGCCAGCGTCGATGCCTCGACCCTGCCCGCCCCGCTGGTGAAGTACTCACACGAGCCGCTGTCGGCCACCGACGTGCCGCGCACCTTGTCGCAGGCGGCACTCGAAGCAAGTACTCAGCCGAGTGGTCCCGTCTATGTGTCCGTTCCGCTCGACGACTGGGACGAACCGGCCCTTCCCGACGACGCGCTGTTGGCGAAGCGTTCGGTGACGACGGCGGGCACCATGCCGGAGTCGCTGCGCCGCGAACTCGCCGACGTCCTCGACGGGGCGCAGAACCCTGCCCTCGTCCTCGGCCCGCAGGTCGATGCCGCAGCAGTCGCCGATCCGACGGTCTATGAGGACGCAATGGTGCTGGCCGAACGCCTCGGTGCTTCCGTCTATGTCGCGCCTTCGCCGACGCGGTGCCCGTTCCCCACAACCCATCCGAACTTCGAAGGCGTCCTGGTTCCGGGCATCAAGTCGGTGCGCGACCGACTGTCCGGCCATGACGTCGTCCTCGTCATGGGCGCCGCCACCTTCAGATACCACCGCTGGGAACCGGCGAACTACCTGGAGCCGGGCACCGAGGTCATCCAGATCACCCAGGATCCACGGGAGGCGACGCGGGCACCGTTCGGCCGCGCCGTCGTCGCCGATGTCGCCGCTGCGCTCGCCGACCTCGCGGAGGCGACGACCGATCGAGGAACTCGCCGAGGCGACCGCCGGTCCCGAACCGTCACCGCTCCTGCCCGATCGGAGCAGGGGATGGCCGGCACCGAGGTGCTCGATGTCCTCAACGAGCACGTCGACGACAGTGTCGTCTACGTCAATGAGACGACCACCCTCGACCTCGACTACCTCGAGCGGATCGTCATCGACCGGCCCGGAATGTATCACTTCCCGGCCTCGGGAGGACTGGGCTTCGGGTTGCCGGTCGCCGTCGGCATGGCCCTCGGCGATCCGGAGAAGACCGTTGTCGCCACCGTGGGCGACGGTTCTGCGAACTACGGGCTCACGGCTCTGTACACGGCCGCTCAGCTGGGCACGAAGACGATCTTCGTCATCGTCAACAACTCCGGATACGGTGCGCTCTCCGGATTCGCCGAGCGCATGGGAGTCCCGGACACCCCGGGCCTGACCCTGGGCACGATCGACTTCGTCTCCCTGGCGCAGGGATACGGTGTCCCGGCCAGCCGCACCACGACTCGCGAGGAGTTCGACGCCGCCTACCGGGAAGCGCTGCAGGCCGACGGACCGGTGCTCATCGACGCCGTTGTCCTCGGCGCCTGAGGACAACCGGCGGAATGAACGCCTGACCGAGAACGACGAAGCCGCCGGAGAGTCGGAACTCTTCGGCGGCTTCGTCGTTCTCAGCGGTCCAGACTATGGGAGGGCCGCCTCGGCGAGGTATTGCTGACGGGGTCAGTTCACCTCGGCGGGATCGGCGGAGACGCGACCGCCGTTTTCGAGCGCACCGATGGCTGCTACCTCGGCGTCCGTGAGTTCGAAGTCGAAGACGGAGAAGTTCTGCTCCATGCGGTCGCGGTTGTTCGACTTCGGGAAGACGATATGACCCTTCTGCAGGTGCCAGCGGATGATGGTCTGGGCCCAGGACTTCTCTTGAGCGGCGGCGATCTCACCGATGACGGTGCTCGCGTAGTCGACCTTGCCCTGTCCCAGCGGTCCCCAGGCTTCGATCTTGATGTCGTTCTCGGCCAGCAGCGGACGGGTATCGACCTGCTGGAACTGAGGGTGGACCTCGATCTGGTCGACGGCGGGGATGATGCCGGTGTCGAGGATCTCGGGCAGGAACCGGTGGTCGAAGTTCGACACGCCGATCGACGTGGTCAGGCCCTGATCGCGGTAGGAGGGGAAGGCCTCCCACGTCTCGACGGAATTCTTGTTCTGCGGGGTCGGCCAATGAATGAGGTAGAGATCGACGTGGTCGAGGCCGAGCTTCTCCAGGGATTCGCCGAGGGCGCGTTTGGACTCCTCTGCGCCGTGGCGGTCGTTCCACAGCTTGGTCGTCACGAAGAGTTCGTCACGGGCGATCCCGGACTTCGCGATGGCCCGGCCCACACCTTCCTCGTTGCCGTAGACGGCGGCGGTGTCGATGTGGCGGTAGCCGACTTCGAGGGCGTCGGTGACGATGCGTTCCGTCTCGTCGGGGTCGACCTTGAAGACGCCGAAGCCCAGCTGAGGGATCGTCTTGCCGTCGTTGAGAGTGAGTGTGGGAACCGTCATGGTGCCGCCTTTCGTCACGTATGCACTGGTCAGGACGGAGCCGAGGCTGATCGGGTCCGCCGGTTCGGCACCCGGTGAGAGCGCCGAACCGAGCCTATAACGTCACCGAGGCCCGGAGCATTCCTTCAGCTTCTGCCTTCGTCCTGTGCGCGTTTCTTGCCCGTGGATTCCTCGGCGGCGATCTGGGCCTCGTCGAAGACCGACGGAGCACCCGTGCCGGTGTCGGTTTCGTCTTCGCGACCCGGGGTGTGCAGGTTGAACTTGATGATCGCCCAGCGGAACAGGAAGTAGTAGATGACGGCGTAGGCCAGGCCGATGACGAGCAGGAGCAGGACGGGCCCGATGCCGCCGGAGAGTTCGGAGGCTCGTCCGAGGTTGAGCAGATAGTCCAGCGCACCGGCCGAGAAGCCGAATCCGGATTTGATTCCGAGTGCATTCACCACCACAAACGACGTGCCGGTGAGCACGGCGTGGACCGCGTAGAGCGGGAATGCGACATAGGCGAAGGCGTATTCGAGCGGCTCGGTGATACCGGTGACGAAAGAGGTCAGCGCCACCGAGAGCATGATGCCGCCGACGACCTTGCGGCGGTTCGGCTGGGCGGTGTGATAGATGGCCAGGGCCGCGGCCGGAAGGGCGAACATCATGATCGGGAAGAAGCCGGTCATGAACGACCCCGTCCAGTCGGCCGTGCCGTCCACACCGGAGAAGAAGCAGGTGATGTCGCCGTGCGCGGTGTCCCCCGAGGAGGTCGTGCACGAACCCAGCTGGAACCACGGCAGATTGTTCAGCAGGTGGTGCAGCCCGAAGGGGATGAGGAGGCGGTTGATCGTGCCGAAGACGAACCCGGTGCCCGGATTGGCTCCGTGCTCCATGAGGAAGCCGCCCACGCCCTTGTTGATGAGAGCGTCGAAGACGGGGTAGATCAGGGCCATGACCACGGCAATGACCATCGACGCGACCGCGGTGACGATCGGAACGAAACGACGACCGCCGAAGAAACCGAGGTAGGTCGGCAGTTTGATCCGGTGATAGCGCTGATAGAGCAGGGCGGTGATGATGCCGACGACGATTCCGCCGAGCACTCCGAAGTTGATGACGTTCTCACCCTCGCCGTTGTCCGAGCCGAAGCTCGGAGACATGGCCGTGAAGACTCCGGTGAGGACCATATACCCGACGACCGCGGCCAGCGCGGTGGAGCCGTCGGCCTTCTTCGCGAATCCGATGGCCACACCGACGGCGAAGATCAACGGCAGGTTGTCGAACAGAGCAGAACCAGCGGCTGCGAGGACCGTCGCCACCGGCAGCAGCCAACTTGCGAACTGGCCGAGTCCGTCTGCACCGAGCATGTCCGGCTGACCGAAGCGCATCAGCAGGGCCGCAGCGGGCAGCACGGCGATCGGAAGCATGAGAGAGCGGCCGATGCGTTGGAGTTGGGCGAACCCCGGTATCGCCTTTTTGCGTTTCTTCGGTGCCTCAGCGGATGGGATGGCCATCGGATTCCTCCTCGGAAGTGGGGCAGACGGTCACGAGTCGCCGTAGACTTGTGACGCAGATCGCAGAACGTGAAATCGACGCCGGCGCATTAGCGCCGTAGATGAAGGTGACAGACATGGACAAAGCAGCGCAGATCCTCGCCGGACTGGGCGGTGCCGACAACATCGACGACATCGAAGCGTGCATCACCCGGCTGCGGGTCGAGGTCGACGATGACTCGCTCGTCAATGAGCAGGCGCTCACCGCTGCCGGTGCCTTCGGTGTGGTGGTCCAGGGAAGCGCAGTCCAGGTCGTCGTCGGTCCGGAGGCCGACAACCTCGTCGATGATATCGAAGACCTCATGGGCTGAGTCACGTCTTCGTCTCCTCTGCTCGCCGGTGAGCAACTTCTGGTCGACAGTGAGCCTTGTCTGTAGTCTGAGGTCAGTCTAGGCGAAATATTTCTGATTGTGGAGAAAGGCGGCCTGCTGACTATGGCAGTCACAATCGCTGCACCCATCACCGGCACGGTGGTACCCCTGACGGACGTTCCCGACCCGGTATTCGCAAAGGCGCTCGTCGGTCCCGGAGCTGCCATCGACCCCGGTGAGGGTGCGACGCTGACGGTCACGGCGCCCGTCTCTGGAAAGCTGACGAGCCTCAAACCTCATGCATTCGTCATCTCCCACCGGCCCGATCAGGGTGTGCTCGTCCACCTGGGCATCGACACAGTCCATCTGGGAGGCGCAGGTTTCACCCTCCGCGCCGAGGCCGGGCAACAGGTCGAGGCCGGCGAAGAGATCGTCGTTTGGGACTTGGCAGCCGCACGGGAGGCGGAGAAGTCCGTGGTGGTGCCGGTCGTCGTCCTCGAAGCAGACGCCGAGAACCTGACCCTCACCGAGGCGGGGCCGATCGATGCGGGCGACAGCCTCATCCGTATCGGCTGAGGCGATGTAGGCCCGGCGGAGGCAGGCTGAGGATCCTCCGCTAAGTTGGTGAGCATGTTGGAAAGAGGAGCTCGCCGCCGTCGAGTCGCGGCCCTGATTGTTGCTGTCGTCGGAGCCGTTGGACTCTCGGCATGTCAGGGCCCTGATCTCAGTGATCGTGCAGATGACATCGGCGCGGTCCTGTCCGGGAAACCGGGTGTGGCGGACGTTGAGACCCAGTACCAGAACGGTTTCGACTCCGGCCGAAGTATCACTTACACCGTCAAGATGGCCCCCGGTGCATCAACCGCCCAATCCGTCGATGTGGCCGCCGCACTCGACCACGAGACGGGCGACGAGTTCGATCGCTACGATCAGGAACTCAGGTTGCTCTTGTCAGGTCGAGCAGTCGAGATCAGAGACGCTACGAGCAGCGACATCATGGCGGACAGGGCATCGCACCTTCTCGCGCTCGCATCAGAAATGTCTGTCAACCGATTGGAATGGCGTCAAGCTTCGGAACAAACGACCTTCGAAGATGTCCTGGAGCTGACGGATCCGCAGAACGACGTCTTCGGGACGATCAACGCAGTGAGGGCAGAGCTCGGTACCGAACAGTTCGACCTGAGGGTCAGAGACTCCGCCCAGACTGAATGGGCCGTGGCTTTCCCCTACGCGGAGCAGGCGCAGGCTCGCCTGGAGACCGCAATCGAACCGATTCTCCCCATGACAGTGCAGGTCGTGATCGATGACAATCAGGTGTCGGGGCTCTTCGTGGTCGTCCCTGATGGACCGGACGTGGTCAGTCGGCTGCGAGGCATCATCGAACGGGTTGATTCCTCAGTCGCTCAGCCCTGGTACTTCGATTGGGCTCTGGGCTCAGATCCGACCGGCACCATTGACTATTCGACCAAAGGCTCAGCCAACGTAGGCGGATGCGAGTATGACGAGGATCCGGACCGCCAGATCACATCGGCAACTCAGACGACTCAGGATCAGCTGCGAACCATCTACGACACCTGCCGCTGAGTGCGCGCGGCAGGCCGATTGTCGGCGCCGAGCGATGCGGGCGACATCCTCACTCGACGTAGAGGGCGTGTACCTCACCGGTGTGTTCGCGTCCGCCCAGTTCAGTCAGTTCGAGGACCACTGCCGAACCGATGACCTCGGCACCGAGATCGCGTACGAGGGACTGGGCCGCTGTGAGCGTCCCGCCGGTGGCGAGGATGTCATCGATGAGGAGGACGCGCTCGCCCTCCTTCAGGACATCGGGGCCTTCGATGGTGGCGGTGCCGTATTCGAGTGTGTAGGACACGGTGGCCGCCGGTCGGGGGAGCTTGCCGGCTTTGCGGATCGGCAGGATTCCGACGCCCATCATTGCTGAAATGGCACCCGCGAAGAGGAACCCGCGGGCTTCGAGCCCGCCGACGATATCGAACTGTCCGGCGAAGGGTTCGATGAGCGCCTCGGTGACGGCCCGCATGGCCGGGCCATCGGCCAGCAGCGGGGAGATGTCGCGGAACATCACTCCCGGTTCGGGATGGTCGGGAATCGAGGTGATGAGGCTCTGGGCGCGGGCGAGATCAGATTGAGTCACGGGACAACGATACTCGGTGACGGCATTGTGCCCTCCGCATGGATCGGCACAATGGAAGGTACCGGAGGCCGTTTCTGATCGGAGGAGCCATGACAACTCATGCGAACCACGACCGAATCGCCGAGGCGTTCGCCCGGGTTCCACGCGAACCGTTCCTGCCGATGGCGGAACGACGGCACGCCTCCGACAATGTGCCCCTGCCGATCGGGCAGGGGCAGACGAATTCGCAGCCGAGCACCGTCGCGGACATGCTCCGGCTCCTCGACCCTCAGCCGGGTGACGTCGTCCTCGACCTCGGTTCGGGGTCCGGGTGGACGTCGATGCTGCTCGCCGTCCTGGTCGGTCCGACCGGGAGAGTGGTCGGCGTCGAACGGCATGCGCAGCTCGTCGAATCCTCGCGGGAAGCAATCGAGGCAGTCACCGCCGAGTTCGCAGACCGCGAGACCCTCGCCGAGGTGGCTATCCACGAGGCCGTTCCAGGTGCCCTCGGTCTCCCGGCTGAGGCCCCGTTCGACCGGATCCTCGCCTCCGCCGGTGCCGACTCACTGCCCGACGAGCTCGTCGATCAGCTGGCCGTCGGTGCCACGATGGTCATTCCCGTCGCGGGGGAGATGCTCCGAGTCGTTCGTGGCGGCACTGGCGCCGACGAACTGACGATCACTCGGCACGGCTGGTACCGGTTCGTGCCGCTCGTCAGCGAGTGACCTCACACGAGGGAGTCGCGCCAGGCCTGGTGCAGCTGCGCGAACTTGCCGGTGCCGGAGATGAGTTCGTCCGGTGTTCCGTCCTCGATGATCCGGCCGGATTCCATCACGAGCACGCGGTCGGCGATCTCGACGGTGGATAGGCGGTGGGCGATGATGATCGCAGTCCGGCCCTCGAGCACCGTGGCCAGAGCGTTCTGCACCAGGCGTTCGGACGGGATGTCGAGGTGAGCGGTCGCCTCGTCGAGGACGACGACATCCGGATCGGCGAGGAACACTCGGGCGAATGACACGAGCTGACGCTGTCCCGAACTCAGCCGACCGCCGCGCTTCTTCACATCCGTGGCATAGCCCTCGGGCAGCCGTCTGATGTACGCATCCAAGCCGACGGCGGTCGCTGCGGCAACAACATCCTCGTCGCTGGCGTTCGGGTTGCCGATGCGGATGTTGTCGGCGATGGTGCCGGCGAAGAGGAACGACTCCTGAGTGACCATGACGACCGATGATCGCAGCTGCGCGTCATCGAGGTCACGCAGATCCACCTCGTCAAGAGTGATCCGGCCAACGCTTGGATCGTAGAAGCGGGTGACGAGCTTGACCAGGGTCGACTTGCCCGCGCCGGTGGCCCCGACGAGCGCGACGATCTGCCCCGCAGGGATGTGGAGGCTGAAGCGGGGGAGGACATCGGGGCCGTCTGCGTACGCGAAGCGGACCTGATCGAGATCGAGGGCGCGACCGCTGGCCGAGTTCGTCGGTGCGGAGTCGGCATCCGCAGACGGGGCCGCACCGCTCGCGTGCTCAGGCAGCGCACGCGGCTGGGTCGGTTCGACCACCTCGGGGTCGGTGTCGAGGACCGCCGCGATCTTCTCCAACGCCGCCGAGGCGGACTGATAGAGATTGAACGCCTGCACGAGTTCGTCGAGTGGGCCGTAGAAACGGCGCAGGTAGAGGATGAACGCGGCGAGCACGCCGATCTGCGTCCACCCCTCGATGACGAGCCACGCACCGATGACGATGATGACCGTCTGCGTGACGTTGCCGATCAGCCGCGTCCACCCGGCGAACCACGCCACCCCGCGCAGGGCATCCGTGTTCGCATCCCGGTAGCGGGCATCCTGATCGCTCAGGGTCCCGCGCCGCTCGGGCTGACGGCGATATGCCTGCACGGCGCGGATGCCGCCCATCGTCTCGACGAAGTGGACGATGACCTTCGCAATCGACGTCCGCGTCCGCCGGTAGGCGCTGCGCTGAGTCGAATGCGCGGACTTCGTGATGAAGAACAGCGGCACGAACCCGGCGAAGACGACGATCGCCAGCGGTATATCGAGGACCACCAGGGTGACGGCGATGAAGAGCATCTGCAGCACCGCCAGCGCCGTATCGAAGAGCGAATACGACAGGAACTGCTGCACCGACTCCATATCCGAGGTCTGCCGGGACACGAGCCGACCCGAGGTCGACTTCTCGTGATAGCCCAGGTCAAGACGCTGCACATGAGTGAAGACCCGCTCGCGCAGAGTGAAGAGGATCTTCTGCGCGGTGATCCCGACCAGCCGGGTCGACGTGAACGCCAGAATCGCCCCGGCGACCGCCGAGACGATGAAGAGCGTGACCGCCCGAATCAGCGGATCCATATCGCCGTCGATCGCCGCCGGAACGCCGTTATCGAGGGCATCGGCGATGAAGACCGGCCCGATGACCATGAAGACGGCTGTGAGCACGACGATGACGGCGAGGAACACGACCATTGCCAGATGCGGCCTGACCAGCGACATCAGCAGGGCGCGCGCCTTCTTCGCAATGTCCGGCGGCAGCTGCTCGATTTCGTCGTCGCTGTCGAGACGGGGCATGCTCATGAGGGTCCTCCTCCCGTCGCCGAGGCGGTCGTCCCCGGATGCGTGTGCGCATCGGACTTCGCGCTCGCCCCC
Organism: Brevibacterium pigmentatum; assembly: GCF_011617465.1. Taxonomy (NCBI): domain Bacteria; kingdom Bacillati; phylum Actinomycetota; class Actinomycetes; order Micrococcales; family Brevibacteriaceae; genus Brevibacterium; species Brevibacterium pigmentatum. The sequence continues at coordinate 2,588,118 of NZ_CP050153.1, read as the reverse complement.
ATGAGCTCGCGGTAGAGCTTCGAGGATTCGAGCAGCTGTTCGTGCGTGCCCAGTGCCGCAACCCGTCCTTCATCGAGCACAGCCACGACATCGGCCAGAGCCGCCGTGGAGGGCCGGTGGGCGATGATGAGAGTCGTCGAATCCGGCAGGATCTCCCGCAGGGCCCGCTGCACCCGATCCTCGGTGTCGACATCGACGGCCGAGAGCGGATCGTCGAGGACGAGGATGCGCGGACGCCCGATGACCGCACGAGCCAGAGCGAGGCGCTGACGCTGACCGCCGGACAGCGACAGCCCCTGCTCGCCGACCTGCGTGTCCAACCCATCGGGCAGTCGGGAGACGAAGTCCTTCGCCGCCGCGATCTCGAGGGCCTCCCAGATCTCATCCTCGCTCGCACCGGGCGCACCCATCGCGACATTCTCGGCGACCGAGGTCGAGAACAGAATCGGATCCTCGAAGGACACGGAGACGAGGTGGCGCAGCTCGTTGACCGGCATATCCCGGATATCGACGTCGTCGATGCTCACCGTCCCGGCTGAGATGTCTTGCAGCCGGGGCACCAACGACGCCAGCGTCGTCTTCCCCGAGCCGGTCGCCCCGACGAGAGCGAGGGTCTGACCGGGCTCGATGGTGAGATCGAGGCCCTGCAGTGTCAGCCGTTCGGTATCGGCGAAATGGAAGTCGACATCGTCGAAGCGCAGCTTCCCGCTGTACCGCCCGACTTCGGGAGCGTCGTCGACACCGCCGTCGGTATCGGTGATGTCGTGGCGGATGTCGATGACCTCCCAGTACCTGCCGGCGGCGGTCAGCGCCATGAGCGCATCGGCGAGCAGGAAGCCGAGCATCTCGATGGGCATACGCAGCACCATCGAGATCGTCACCGCCGCCACAACCGTGCCGATCGTCGTCCAGCCTTCGATGACTCCCCACGTGCCGACGGCGACGATCGCGGCCTGCGCCAGGGTCGGCAGCAGCAGGAGCACGCTCCACAGCCATGAGTCGAGCTTCGCTTTGCGGATCTCCAAGGACTTCAGCCGAGTCGAGATCTCGGAGAAGCGCTCGGCGGCCCAGGGGGAGCGGCCGAAGGACTTGAGGATGCGGATGCCCTGAATGGATTCCTCGACGTCCGTGGTCAGTTCGCCCATGGTGTCCTGCGACCGGCGGGAGGTCTCGCGGTAGTGCTTCTCGAAGACGGCGACCGCGATGATCGCCGGCACCGCCATGATGATCATGATCAGACCGAACACGGGCTGCATGATCACGAGCATCACCGTGCCGACGGCGAGCACGATCGGTGTGGAGAGGAGGAACGGCAGACCGAACGCGAAGAAGCGACGCAGCTGGGACAGATCATTCACCGCGCGCGAGAGCAGCTGGCCGGACTCCCAGGAATCATGGATCGCCACCGAGGTGTACTGCAGACGATCGAACAGACGCGAACGCCACGTCACCTCCCAATGCGAGACGACGGGAGCGACGATCATGCGCCTCGCCCACATTCCGACCGCCTCGGCGATGCCGATGAACAGCACCCCGAGAATCGGCAGCCACAAGGCCGACAGATCGCGGTGGGCGATGGGCCCGTCGACGATGTAGCCGGTGATCACGGGGACGATGAGCTGGATTCCGTTGGCCAGGAGAGTGAGGACGAGCACGAGCACGTATACGCCGATGCGGGAGCGGAGATCAGGCCAGAAACGGAGGAGGGGGCGCACGATACTCCAGCCTAGTCGGACACTGTGACCTATTCCACGAATCCGGCGAACGGGCTTCCCGTTTCTCTGTGCGCTGAATCGGACTGTCTTTCTGCGCTGAATGACACTGCTGAATAGCGCTGACGGGCCGTGGACCGTGGGCAGATGTGATCGCGGCGCCGCCTCGGCGAGTCTCGCATGGCAACTATCCGAAGTCTCGAATGTTGGGACGAACGATTGCGAGGTTTGACACCCTCAAGCGCTGCGGTGAACTATTGAGGCATGACTCACCTTCTTGTCGTCGTTATTAGCCAGCGCGCGGATCTTCCGTAGCCTGTCGAGACGACACGTTCCGCGCGCCCCTACCGAATCCGGAGGGGCTTTTTTAATGCGGAGATGAGAAGGAAACCTAGGAAGGATAGGAATCGATGGCAGCCAAGCCCTCGACCGCGAAGGACACGGGCACTCAACCCGCGTCCGCACCGGTCACAGCCACACCGTCCAGTATTCGCCGCAACACCGGCCCCGAGGTCCTCACCGGCGCGCAGGCGATCGTCCGCAGCCTCGAGAAGCTCGAGGTCGACACGGTATTCGGGCTTCCCGGCGGCACCATCCTTCCCACCTATGACCCGCTCTTCGAGACCGAGAAGATCCGCCATATCCTCGTCCGCCATGAGCAGGGCGCCGGCCACGCGGCCGAAGGCTATGCGGCCGCATCCGGCAAGCTCGGCGTGTGCATCGCCACCTCGGGTCCGGGTGCGACCAACCTCATCACGGCGCTGGCCGACGCGAACATGGACTCCGTGCCGATGCTCGCGATCACCGGCCAGCAGGCCTCGACGCTGCTCGGCACCGACGCATTCCAGGAAGCCGATATCGTCGGCATGACGATGCCGGTGACCAAGCACAGCTTCCTCGTCACCCGCGCCGAGGATATCCCCGGAGTCCTCGTCAACGCCCACCACATCGCAACCACCGGTCGTCCCGGCCCCGTGCTCGTCGACATCACCAAGGACGCCCAGACCGGCACGGCTCCGTTCGTCTGGCCGGAGGAGCCGGCGCTGTCCGGCTACCGCCCGATCCTCAAGCCGCACGCCAAGCAGATCCGCGAGGCCGCGCGTCTGATGTCGGAGGCTCAGCGCCCCGTGTTCTACATCGGCGGCGGAGTCATCCGCTCGGAGGCCGAGAAGGAGCTGCTGCGCCTGGCCGAGGCCACGAACATCCCCGTGGTCACCACGCTCATGGCCCGAGGAGCTTTCCCCGACTCCCACCAGCTGCACCTGGGCATGCCCGGAATGCACGGCAGCGTGCCTGCCGTCACCGCCTTCCAGAAGGCCGACCTGCTCATCGCCATCGGCGCCCGCTTCGACGACCGAGTGACCGGCAAGCTCGATTCCTTCGCCCCGAACGCGCAGGTCATCCACGCCGATATCGACCCGGCCGAGATCGGCAAGAACCGCGAGGTCGATGTCGCGATCGTCGGCGATGCCCGCGAAGTGCTCGCCGAGATGCTCGCGGAGATGCGCAGCAAGTTCCCCAAGGCCCTGGAGCGTCAGCGCGAACCGTGGTGGCGCTTCCTCAATCGTCTCAAGCAGACCTACCCGCTCGGCTACGAGACGCACGGCGAGCTGTGCGATCCGCAGTACGTCATCTCCCGGATCTCCGCGCTCACCGGCCCCGAGGCGGTCTATGCCGCAGGAGTGGGGCAGCACCAGATGTGGGCGGCTCAGTTCGTCGAATTCGAACGCCCCAAGTCGTGGCTCAACTCCGGTGGACTCGGCACCATGGGCTACTCCGTTCCCGCGGCCATGGGTGCGAAGGTCAGCCAGCCCGACCGCGTGGTGTGGGCGATCGACGGTGACGGCTGCTTCCAGATGACGAATCAGGAACTGGCCACCTGCGCGCTCAACAACATTCCGATCAAGGTCGCGATCATCAACAACTCGTCGCTGGGCATGGTCCGCCAGTGGCAGACCCTGTTCTACGACGGCCGCTACTCGAACACCGACCTCAACACCGGTCACGAGACGATCCGCATCCCCGACTTCGTCAAACTGGCCGAAGCCTACGGCTGCGAAGCGCTGCGCGTGGACCGCAACGAGGATGTCGACGCCGCGATCGAGAAGGCGCTGTCGATCAATGACCGACCGGTCGTCCTCGACTTCACGGTCCCGCCGGATGCGATGGTGTGGCCGATGGTCGCGGCAGGTGTGTCGAACGATGAGATCGAGTACGCCCGCGGCATCCGCCCCGAATTCGACGGGGAGGGCGAAGAGGAAGCCGAGGCCGCCATCGCCGAGGCTGGAGCGAACGAAGACGGCACGGTGCGTTCCGTGGCTCAGATCGAAGGAGGCCTGGAATGAACAACAGCCGGCACACACTCTCTGTCCTGGTCGAGAATAAGCCCGGTGTGCTCACCCGGTTCACCGGGCTCATCGCCCGTCGCGGCTTCAACATCCACAGCCTCGCCGTCGGTGTGACCGAGCACGAAGAGCTCTCGCGGATCACGGTGGTCGTCGACGTCAACGATGTTCCCCTGGAACAGGTGACGAAGCAGCTGAACAAGCTCGTCAACGTCATCAAGATCGTCGAGCTCGAACCCGAGACCTCGGTGCGTCGTGCGCACATCATCTACAAGGTCAAGGCGAATGCGGCGACACGTCCGCAGGTCGCCTCGGCGGTGGAGATGTTCCGCGCGAAGATCGTCGACGTCGGACCCGACTCCGTGAGCATCGAGGCCACCGGTGAACTCGGCAAGGTCGAAGCGCTGCGCGAGGTCCTCGAGCCCTTCGGCATCAAGGAGATCGTGCAGTCGGGAACCGTGGCCATCGGCCGTGGGGCGAAGTCGATCACCGACCGCGCCCTCCGGAGCTGATTTCGCGTTCCAACCTGTGGAACCCCCGTCATCTCAATAAGTGAACAGCAGTACCGAACTGTGAAACAATGGGGACATCATCCCGTAAGCATAAGGAGCTAGAACTATGGCAGCAGAACGCTATTACGACGACAATGCAGACCTGTCGATCATCCAGGGCAAGAAGGTCGCCGTCATCGGCTACGGCAGCCAGGGCCACGCCCACTCGCTGAGCCTGCGCGACTCCGGCGCAGAAGTCCGCATCGGTCTCAAGGAAGGCTCGGCCAGCCGCGACAAGGCAGCAGCCGAAGGCCTCGAGGTCGGCACCCCCGCCGAGGTGGCCGCATGGGCCGATGTCATCACCATCGCCGCTCCCGACCAGGTTCAGGCCGAGATCTTCAACAGCGAGATCAAGGATCAGCTGGCTCCCGGCAAGACCCTCGTGTTCATCCACGGCTTCAACATCCGCTACGACTACATCAAGGCACCCGAGGGCGTCGACGTCATCATGGTCGCCCCGAAGGGACCCGGCCACGTGGTCCGTCGTGAGTTCGTCGACGGCCGCGGTGTGCCCGTGCTCGTCGCCGTCGAGGTCGACGCATCCGGCAAGGCCTGGGACACCGTCCTGTCCTACGCCAAGGGCATCGGCGGCCTGCGCGCCGGCGGAATCAAGACCACCTTCACCGAGGAGACCGAGACCGACCTGTTCGGTGAGCAGACCGTGCTCTGCGGCGGCGTCTCGCACCTCGTCCAGTACGGCTTCGAGACCCTGACCGAGGCCGGCTACCAGCCCGAGATCGCCTACTTCGAGGTCCTCCACGAGCTCAAGCTCATCGTCGACCTCATGGTCGAAGGCGGCATCGCCAAGCAGCGTTGGTCCTGCTCCGACACCGCTGAGTACGGCGACTACGTCTCCGGCCCGCGCGTCATCACCCCCGAGGTGAAGGAGAACATGAAGGGCGTCCTCGACGACATCCAGAACGGAAAGTTCGCCGAGCGCTTTATGAACGACCAGAAGAACGGCGCACCGGAGTTCAAGGAGCTGCGCGCCAAGGAAGAGCAGCACCCGATCGAGTCCACCGGTCGCGAACTGCGCAAGATGTTCGCATGGCTCAAGGACTCGGACGACGACTACACCGAGGGCACTGCCGCTCGCTGAGTCTGATCGCTCGACACTGAGCAGAACTGAGCAGAGGAGCCCCGGACACCGTTTGGTGTCCGGGGCTCCTGCGCATTCACCCGGGAGAATCTTCCGACGGCGGCACCGAACTGGACTAGTGTGGAGGTGTGACGAATTACAGATTCGAAGACTTCGAGCCCACCATCGACGAAGCCACCGGCGAGCCGGATGAGCGCACCAAGGCGTACTTCGCCTCGACGAGCGTCGGCTTCCACGACCCCCGCTCCACGGATAAGGCCCTGGTCGGACGAGTGAAGCGGGCGATCGCCGATGGGCGCAAGCTCACGGCCGTCTACGCCGACCAGGAGTTCGGACACGGACTGGACTCGTCCATCCCGGTCGCGACCTTCGCGTGGTTCGAAAAGCTCGTCAATGTCGGCGGCGGCCGCCTGGTCCCCGGCCACCTCATCACCTGGATCACGGTGCGCCCGACGCATCGCCGTCGCGGACTCCTCCGATCGCTGATGACCACGGACCTCGCCGAGGCGAAGGCCGCCGGCTACCCGTTCGCCGCGCTGACCGCGACCGAAGGCGGAATCTACTCGCGGTTCGGATTCGGCGTGGCGACCTGGCTGCGTTCGATCGAGGTCGACACCTCACCCGGGTTCAAGATGGTCCGCGAACCCGATCGCCGCGTCGAGATGTGCCTGCCCAGTGAGCTGCGCGAGCTGGCTCCGAAGATCTACCACCGTTTCATGCGCACCTCGCCCGGGGCGATGGAGCGCCAGCAGACTTACATCGAACGCGCCACCGGTGCCCTCAACGTCGAGACCGGCGAAGAGGACCGCGGGGTCCGCGCGGCTCTGCACTTCGACGAACAGGGTGAGCCCGACGGCTATGTGTCCTACAAGTTCGCCGGCTGGTCGAAGTCGCCGCCGACCGTTGACATCATCGACTTCGTGGCCGCCACCGATGCGGCCTACGCCTCCCTGTGGTCGTTCCTCGCCGCCATCGACCTCTCGACCCGCGTGACCTTCGGCGAGTCCGCCGAATACTCGCCGCTGCCGTGGCTGCTCACCGATTCGCGGCGCGTGAAGACCGTCGCCAGTGAAGACAACATCTGGATCCGCATCCTCGACGTCAAGGCCGCGCTCGAGGCCCGACCCTGGTACGTGCCCGGGACGCTGACGATCGACATCGACGATTCCCTCGACCTCGCCGGCGGGCGGTACACGATCACATCGGACGGCACCGATGCCGAGGTGACCCCCGCCTCCGATTCGACGCCGGCAGATCTGGGGCTCGGCATCGCCGAGCTCGGGTCCCTGTTCCTCGGCGGTGCCGATCCCGTCATCCTCGCCCGGGCTGGACGCATCGATGAGCACACACCGGGGTCCGCTGTGCTCGCCAGTGCGATGTTCAGTCTCGGCCGGGCGCCGTATTCGCCGAACGGATTCTGAGCACGCCGCGGATTCTGAGCAACCCGAACGGTCTGTTGAGCGATTGTTCCCAGAATCTGAGACCTTGTGAAGGAATCCTGAAAGTCTCATAAGGTGGACGCGTCCCGGACGCAACAGGAGGAAATCAGTGCCCAAGCCCGTCGTGCTCATCGCCGAAGAACTGTCACCGGCCACCATCGAAGCTCTCGGAGGAGACTTCGAGATCCGTCACACCGAGGGCGCTGACCGATCCCAGCTCCTGCCCGCCATCGCCGACGCCGATGCGATCCTCGTCCGGTCGGCCACGCAGGTCGATGCCGAAGCCATCAACGCTGCGAAGAACCTCAAGGTCATCGCCCGCGCCGGAGTCGGACTCGACAATGTCGATGTCCCCGCAGCCACCTCGGCGGGTGTCATGGTCGTCAACGCACCCACGTCGAACATCATCTCGGCAGCCGAGCTGACGATGGCTCACATCCTCGGTTCGGCTCGCTACTTCGGTGCCGGAAACACTTCGCTGAAGGCAGGGGAGTGGAACCGGAAGAAGTACACCGGCGTAGAACTCTACGAGAAGACCCTGGGCATCGTCGGCCTCGGCCGCATCGGCGGACTCGTCGCCGAGCGCGCGAAGGCCTTCGGCATGCGCCTCGTCGGCTACGATCCCTACATCACTCAGGCCCGTGCGGCTCAGATGGGCGTCGAGGTCCTCGACCTGCCTGGTCTGCTCGCCGTGTCCGACTTCGTCACCGTGCACATGCCCAAGACGCCGGAGACCGTCGGCATGATCAGCACCGAGGAGCTCAAGGCCGCCAAGCCCGGAACCCGGTTCATCAACGTCGCCCGCGGCGGCATCATCGACGAGGCGGCCCTGGCCGAGGCCGTGGCCAGCGGTGAGGTCGGCGGAGCCGGAATCGACGTCTGGAACGTCGAACCGCCGGAGCACTCGGCGCTCATGGACCTCGACGCCGTCAACGTCACCCCGCACCTGGGCGCCTCGACCCATGAGGCCCAGGAGAAGGCCGGCGTCGCCGTGGCGAAGTCCGTGCGCAAGGCCCTGGCCGGCGAGCTCGTCCCCGATGCGGTCAACGTCGCAGGAGGTGCCATCCACGAGGATGTGCGTCCCGGCATTCCCCTGGCCGAACGTCTGGGCCGGGTCGTCAATGCGCTGGCCGACTCCTCGGTCACGCACTTCAAGGTCGAGGTCAACGGCGAGATCGCCGACAAGGACGTCTCCGTCCTCAAGCTCTCCGCACTCAAGGGCCTGTTCAAGGACGTCGTGTCCGACCAGGTCTCCTATGTCAATGCTCCGCTGCTGGCCGAAGAGCGCGGAATCGGCGTCGAGCTCGTCACCGATCCGTACTGCGAATCGTTCCGCAACATCACCCGTCTCACCGCGACGACGAGCAGCGGGCAGCGCATCTCCGTGTCCGGCACCGTGACCGGACCGAAGCTCGTGCAGAAGCTCACCGAAGTCGACGGCTACTCGCTCGAGATCGAGCTGACCGACAACCTGCTCATCTTCCGCTACGAGGACCGTCCGGGAATCATCGGTCAGCTGGGTCTGGCGCTGGGTGCCAACAACGTCAATATCGCGGGCATGCAGGTCTCGCCCGCGTCGACGAGCAACGAGGCGCTGTCCGTCCTGGCAGTGGATTCGGTCGTCTCGGACGAGGTCGTCAAGGCCGTGGCCGGTGCCGTGAACGCTTCGGCCTTCACCGGCGTCTCGCTCCAGGAGGACTGAGGATCGGAAGATTTCCAGATCATCTTGGCCCGCATCAGCGGTAGTTGAAGGAGATGAGCGATGCTCGAAGTCGTTGACTCGATTGTTGGGATTGCGGGAGTTCTAGTTGCGGCTATCGGCGGCTTTATCGCGTTACGAACGTACGTTGCGGACTCTCAGCTACGACAGGAGGCTGACGAGCGAGCCCAAGAAGCTACTGCGCGTTCGGTTAATTTTCGAGTTAAGGGTGCCAATCGCGTCGTCTGCTCTTATGATCCGCAATTCTCAAATATAGATGACCAGAAACTTGATAAATATTTTGTGAGTCTTTCTATTGAAGATTCGGACCATCGACCTCTATTCTTGCGTAATTCCGGCTCTGAGCTGGTGATTGAGAATTTAGGTGTTAGTCGGGCCGTTGTCTACAAGGTGGTAATTGATTGGTACGTGTATTTTGCGGATCAAGGCCGGGGGCTGACCATCACTGGTGAGAACTCTTACATGGTGGATACAGCAACTATTGCAGGAGGCTATGAGAAGGTCCATTCTTGGAAGCAGTCATGGACTCCAGGTGATCCGACTGGTGCGGATAAGTCGTTGCCGTGGGGTCCGGATCGCGATTTTGATTATCCGATAATTCGAGGCGGGCAAGCGGAGCACTACGATCTGGACGAGTTTGTATCATTTGTTCTGTTGGCTCACGTGAGTGAAAATGTGGACGAATCGAGAATTATTTGTGGTATTAGGGCTGAGATCGATTATGTGGAGTTGATGGATAGTTCCGGCAAATATTGGAAGAAGACTGCTACCAGCTTGTCTGAAACCACGAATGACTACGCCAAATAGCTTCTCAGCAAGAGGACCCGTTCAATCCGCAAGCCACAGAGCGAAGCGGGGTGAGCGGGTCTTCTGCGCTGCCAGGGTCCAGAATTCGTCGACGAGAACGGCGACGGCGATGCCGATGAAGGCACCGGCGATCGTGTCGGTGAGCCAATGGACCTGGAGCGCGGTCCGCGACCACATCATGCCGAGGATCCAGATCCCGGCGAGGATGAACGACCAATGGAAGCCCATCCTCGGTGCTTGTGCTTCTGTTGCCTGGGTTGCCGATCCGCGCCGCTGATGACGGCGGCAGGCGATGATGGCCAGACTCATGGCCAGTGCGGCAGCGCCCATCGAATGCCCAGAGGGATAGGAGAATCCCAAGGATGCGTAGAGCTGGTCGCCGGGGCGCAGCCGGGTGACGATGGCCTTGAGGAGCTCCGAGGCGGCGATGCCGGCGAACATCGTGGTGACGAGGAAGATCGCCGAGCGCAGGCGTCTGCGCAGCACGAAGATGCTCGCGAGCAGCGCGGTGCAGATGACCACACCGGTACCGCCGCCGACCTCGGCGAGGACGACGGCGATCCAGTACGGCACCGAGCCTCTATCGAGGCCGGCGAGCTCCAGCCACGACTGATCGACCGGCGTGGGGCCGATGCGCTCGAGATGCAGCCACAGTCCGAAGGCGATGACGAGCAGGACGGCGGGCAGTGTTGCCCACAGCAGCCAAGGCGGCTGTCGGCTCAAGCGTTCCAGAGACCGTAGGCGTCGGCCATGGACGCGATCTTCTTGGCGCGGGCCAGGCGCGGCAGGTAGGAGCCGTCGGTGATCTCGGATCCGCCTTCGGCGGCTTCGAGCATCTGGCGGGCCCAATCGCGTTCGTCTTCGCTCGGGCTCATCGCCTCGTTGAGGGTGTTGACCTGGTCGACGGTGAGGACGAGCTTTCCGGTCATGCCCATCATGTGTGTGACTTCGGCATCGGCCCAGACCTTCTCATCATCGGCATCGGCGGCCGAAGGGCCGTCGATGGGTCCGGGCAGGCCGCCCATGCGGGAAGCGATCGTCAGGCGTGAGCGGGCATAGGCCAGAGCCATCGGATCGCCGGAGAAGCCGGTGTCCTTGCGGAAGTCATTGGTGCCGAAGGCCAGACGGAAGGTGCCGGGCGCCTCGGCGATGCGGGTGGCGTTCTCCACTCCGCGGGCCGATTCCAGGAGGGCGAGCACGGGCAGGCCGGCCTTCGCGCGCATCGCGGTGTAGGACACTTGCTCGGGGCGTTCGGTCTCGGGCAGCATGACTCCGCGCAGGCCCGGAAGCATGGCGACGGCGGCGAGGTCGTCGGCCCAGAACTCGGATTCCATCTTGTTGATCCGCACCCAGGCGGACATTCCCGAGTCGAGGGCGCGCACGACATTGTCGCGGGCTTCGATCTTCTTGTCATCGGCGACAGAAGCCTCGAGGTCGAAGATGACGGAATCCGCTTCCGAGGTCTGCGCAGGAGTGAACAGCTCCTCCCTCGCAGCATTGACGAGCAGCCAGGACCGGGAGAGTTTGGCGGGCAGAGCTGCGGCGCGGGCGTTGCGGATGATTTCGGTCAATGATCGACTTTCTCTCGGGGCTGGTTGCGGTTGGCCCCCACGGGGTTTGGGGTGCTGTCTCCATTTTCGTCCCTGCGGCGTCGGATGTGTAGCCGAGAACAGTGATTGAGACGTGAATTTGTTCATGTCGGCACACGAAGCGCGGGGCAGCGGCGGGTGCGGCGGTCTTCGTCCGATGTGTTCGCGCCGCTGCTGCGCCGACGTCGCTGCATCTCCGCCCTCTGCGACGGCGCAGACGACGGTTCACATTGTAAGACACTGTAGTTGTATCGTGAGATTGAGTCTTATTCTGTGAGCATGAAGTTCTCAATCGCAGTCATGCCCGGAGATGGAATCGGCAACGAGGTCGTCCCCGAAGGCCTCAAAGTCCTCAAGCGCGCCATCGAGGTGTCCGGCGAGCCCGTCGAGCTCGAGCTCACCGACTACACCGTCGGCGCGCAGCGCTACCACGAGACCGGTGAGACGCTCACCGAGGAAGAGCTCGAATCGCTGCGTGGACATGATGCTATCTTCTTCGGCGCCTGCGGGGATCCGTCCGTGCCCTCCGGCGTGCTCGAGCGCGGAGTCATCCTCAAGATGCGCTTCGGGCTGGGCCATGCAGTGAACCTGCGTCCCTCGAAGCTGTTCGCCGGAGTCACCAGCCCGCTGGCCGATCCCGGCAAGATCGACTTCGTCGTCGTCCGTGAGGGCACCGAAGGTTCGTACACCGGATCGGGTGGATCCGTGCGCACGGACACCCCGCAGGAAGTTGCGACCGAGGTCTCGGTCAACACCTGGTACGGAGTCGAGCGCGCGGTCCGCGACGCCTTCGCCCGCGCCCAGGCCCGGAACAAGAAGCTCACCTACGTGCACAAGCACAATGTCATGGTCCATGCTGGTCACCTGTGGCGTCGCGTGGTCGAGAAGGTCGGCCAGGAGTACCCCGAGGTGGCCGTCAACTACGAGCACACCGATGCGTGCACGATCTACATGGTCACGAACCCCGAGCGCTACGACGTCATCGTCACCGACAACCTCTTCGGTGACATCCTCACCGACCTCGCTGCTGCGGTGACCGGCGGAATCGGTCTGGCCGCCTCGGGGAACCTCAATGTCGAAGGAACCGCGCCGAGCCTGTTCGAGCCGATCCACGGGTCCGCTCCGGACATCGCCGGCCAGCAGATCGCCGACCCGACCGCCTCGATCCTCTCGGGAGCCCTCATGGCCTCCCACCTGGGACTCGCGACCGTGGCGAAGGCGATCGAGACGGCCGTTGAGGCCGACCTTGCCGAGCGCGACGGAACGAAGCGGTCCACCACCGAGGTGGGCGACGCGATCGCGGCACGTCTCGGCTGACGTGATCGACCGCCTCGGCGAGGGGGCGGGCAGGTGACGACGGGGTCACCTCTGCGAGGTTGAACCCAAACGAGCGACACCTGTTCTCAGGGTCGACGACATCACCCCGGTGCGACGAGCACCGGGGTGATGGACTACCCTGAAAGTGTCACTCATCACAAATGAGAAGAGAGTTTTCATGACAGATTTCACCGTTCTTAAGAACCTCCAGCCGCAACCCGAGCTGGTGCGCGAGAACATCAAGAAGGACCCCGGTTTCGGCCAGTACTTCACCGACCATATGGCGCACATCCGATACACGGTCGATGACGGTTGGCAGGGGCACGAGGTCCGGCCGTATGGGCCGCTGCTGCTCGATCCGGCGGCCGCAGTTCTCCACTATGCCCAGGAGGTCTTCGAAGGGCTCAAGGCCTACCGTCACGCCGACGGTTCGGTGTGGACTTTCCGACCCGAGCGCAACGCCGCGCGCATCAACAAGTCCGCCGAACGCCTCGCGCTGCCGCAGCTGTCCGAAGAGGACTTCATCGATTCGCTCAAGCAGCTGGTCAGCCTTGACCAGGCCTGGGTCCCGACGCCGGAGTCGGAAGCCGACGAGTCGAGCATGTACCTGCGCCCGTTCATGATCGCCACGGAGCGCTTCCTCGGCGTGCGGGCGAGCCACGAGGTCGACTACTACGTCATCGCCTCGCCGGCCGGACCCTACTTCTCCGGCGGCATCAAGCCGCTGTCGATCTGGCTCTCGCCGAAGCTCAAGCGCGCCGGCGCCGGCGGCACCGGTTTCGCAAAGTGCGGCGGCAACTATGCATCGTCGCTGGTGGCAACCAATGAGGCGGCCGCCAATGGGTGCCAGCAGGTGCTCTTCACCGATTCGGTCGAGAACAAGTACATCGACGAGCTCGGCGGTATGAACCTCATGCTCGTGACGAAGGACGGCAAGCTGCTCACTCCTGCGCTCAGCGATTCGATCCTCGACGGTGTCACCCGCCGTTCGCTGCTCGAGCTCGCTCCGCAGCTCGGGCTTGAGCCCGAAGAGCGTCAGATCTCCATCGAAGAGTGGCGTGAGGGTGCTGCCAGCGGCGAGATCGTCGAGGCATTCGCATGCGGCACCGCTGCGGTCATCACGCCGATCAGCAAGCTCGTCAGCGAAGACTTCACCATCGACCATGGTGAGGACGCTGGTGAGAAGACCATGGAGCTGCGCAAGACGCTGCTCGACATCCAGTACGGACGCGTCGAGGACAAGAACAGCTGGCTCGTGCGCCTGGCCTGATTCGTTAGGCACCGTCTGGTCTGTGCGGCGCCGGCGGATGTAAGTGGCTCCGTCTGCTTCGAGCAGTGCTGACTGTTGTGGGTGGTGTGGCCCGGCTTGGGCGCGTCCCGACCATGCTCATGAGGCGGGCCATGCTGTTGAGGCGGGCCGTACTGGTGAGGCGGGCCGCTGCGACGAGATTCGCGGCGGCCCGCCTTCTGCTGTGCTCGCACCTGGAACGTTTTACTCAATTGTGCGTTAATTGAGGTACTGTGGCCTCGTGCACACGACCACCTCGGCGTCGGTACCGACAGCCTCCGAAGTCATCGCTCGCCTGCCATGGAAATGGCGCACTCAAGGTGCCATCTTCTTCATCGGCGGGCTCGGTTTCATGTTCGACGCATGGGACGTCGCCCTCAACGGATTCCTCATTCCGCTGCTCAGCGACTATTGGAGTCTCAGCGTCGGCCAGGCCGCCTGGATCGCGACCGCCAACCTCATCGGCATGGCTCTCGGGGCCTTCATCTGGGGCGGCATCGCCGATGTCATCGGGCGGAAGAAAGCGTTCACCCTCACGCTCCTCGTGTTCTCGATCTTCACCGTCGCCGGAGCATTCGCACCCGCCTACGGGTGGTTCATCCTCTTCCGTTTCCTCGCCGGATTCGGGCTCGGCGGATGCATCCCCGTCGACTACGCCCTGGTCGGGGAGTTCACTCCCAGCCGCCACCGCGGACGTGTCCTCACCGCGATGGACGGCTGGTGGCCGATCGGAGCTTCGCTCTGCGCGTTCGTGTCGGCCTACCTGCTCGACTTCGGGGACTGGCGACTGATCATGCTCGTCATGATCATTCCCGCCCTGCTCACCGTCGCCGTGCGTTTCGGAATTCCGGAATCACCTCTCTATCTCGCCTCCGTCGGGCGCTACGAAGAGGCCGACGCCATCATCGCCCGCCTCGTCGAACGCACCGGCGCCGACGTCACCGAATGGACACACGAGCCAGTGGGCAGCCATGGCGCGGGGCCGGCCACGGCCGGTGCAGATGCAACGCCGACCTCGGGCTCGGGGCCTGCGGCACCGACACCGGGCTCTCGACCAGCGACGCCGACCCCGGGTGCGGGATCTGCGACACCGTCCCCGGACGCAAGGCCAGCGACATCGGCCAACGGACCCGAGGTCGGCAGACAGCTGCGTGCAGCCAGCGGTCAGCTCATACAGCTGTGGCAGCACTCCGCGAAGACGACACTTGTTGCCTGGGCGCTCTTCGTCTCCGTCCTTCTTGTCTACTATGCGGCACTGACATGGCTGCCGGGGATCCTCAAAAAGCAGGGGCTCGCCGATCAGGCGGCGTTCCTTGTCACCGGGGCGATGACTGCAGTGGGCATCCTCGGCGTGATCGTCTCCGCGCTCATCGTCGAACGGTTCGGTCGTAAGTGGGTGCTCGGCGTCTCGTCGATCGTGGCCGCGGTGCTGCTCGTCGGGGCGGCAGTGTTCATCGAGGCCTCCGGCGCCGAACTCACGTTCACGGCGAAGGCTGCGATCATCGGGTTCGGTTTCGTCATCCAGATCGCCATTCCGACGCTCTACACCTACGTCTCCGAGCTCTATCCGACCCGACTGCGCGGATCCGGTTTCGGCTGGGCATCAGCGGCGTCGAGATTGGCCACGGGAATCGCCCCGATCGTATTCGGTGCGTTCATGTGGCCGGTGCTCGGACTGACCCTGACGTTCATTCTCACCGGTGCGCTTGTGGTCGTCGCAGTGCTGCTCATGGGCTTCCTCGCTCGAGAGACCACAGGCGAAGAACTGAGCTGAGCTCGCTCATCTCTCCGTTCCGAGGTTGCTCCGTTCGGGGCTCTTCCAGTCTGAACCCCGGCAACGCCGAGGAAGTGCCCTGAAATCGCGCGCATAGTTTCTGACCTGCGAGAACGCTGGTCAGAATTCTCGTGTCAGTGCCGACCTATAGTGTTCTGGGCATGGAGGCAACGCAGGTTCCAGACGCACTCACCGACATCCTTCGGTGGCGCGACAGCCTGTCCGAATTGCCTCCGGCCAAGACCGAGGAAGAAGCGATCGATCGCATCACGGCGCTCGAGGAGCTGACCTCCGCGTGCGCCGCCGCGCAGGCTCGCGAAACTCTGACGTTCGACATGCTCCGCCGCAACCGCGAAGCCGAGGACGGGGTTGCCAGTAAGAAACAAGGACGGGGCCTCGGCGCCGAGGTGGCCTTGGCGCGGAAGGTCTCGCGCTCCCGCGGAGACGCACTGCTGAAATTCTCCCGCACTCTGCTCGTGGACCTGCCCAAGACATACGCGGCGATGAAGAGCGGCGACATCTCCGAAGAGAAGGCGCGGGTCGTCGCCAAAGAGTCCGACTGGCTTCCACGGGAGAAGAAACACGAGCTCGACGAGCGCATGGCCGAACGACTCCCAGAGGTCGGCGTCAGGCGCCTCGGCAATGAAGTGCGGGCGCTGGCTCAGAAGCTCGACCAGCAGGCCGCGGTCGACCACTTGGAGCGCTGTGTCGAAGATCGTTCGGTCAGTGTGCGTCCCGCGCCGGGCAACATGGCCTATCTGACCGCGCTGCTGCCGATGTCGCAAGCTGTGGCTGCATTCGCCAACCTCAAGAAGTCGGCGCAGACCGTCATCGCCACGGGTGATGCAGGCGGACGATCGCAGAGCCAGATTGCGGCCGATCTGTTGGTTGAGCGACTGACCGGGCAGGAATCCGCCCAGGCTGTGCCGACCGAGGTCCACCTCATCATGCAGGAGAGCAGCCTGTTCGGACCAGGAGAAGAATCGGCGTGGTTCCCCGGCGTCGGACCGATCCCGGCGAAAGCCGCACGGAACATCGTGGCCGAGAACGAAGCCGCCACTTTCATCCGCAGGCTGTACACGCGGCCTGAAGATGGTCAGCTCGTCCGGATGGACTCGCGCCGTCGGGAATTCTCGGGTCTGCTGCGACGCATGGTCGTCTTCCGCGACGATGTCTGTCGCTCGCCCTGGTGCGAGGCGCCCATCAAACACGCCGATCACGCCGAAGGAGTTGCTGCCGGCGGGGAAACCGACTGGGACAACTCGTCTGGACTGTGTGCGGCCTGCAACTATCTCAAGGAACTTGGCGGGTGGCTCCATAAGGCGACAGCCGATGCCCTCGAGGTGGTCACGCCGACCGGCCACCACTACAAGACCCGCACCAAACCACTCGGTCCTCCCGATCCCAGGCGGGCTTCCGACGCCAAGCGTGCTTCCGACCAGGTAGAACTCTTTGGCAGTGAGCGCGATCCCGGTCGGCAACATGGCCCCGAACCGGGGGAGCGCCATGACGAAACCTCGGATGAGGCGACTGCCACGCCGCCGGGCGACAGAGCTCGTGCTGAACCACTGAGTGCAGATCCTGAGTTTTCGGTGATGATCCCATGGCGGTACAGACGCCGGAGCTCGCAGCCTGCAACCGTCGATATCGGCGGGACGACTGTTGGAATCGACATCTTTGATGCCGACGAACGACCGATGAGTCCCATCGAAGAACTCCTCTGCGCCGCGATCCTCGAACATAGGGGCAGGCGGTGACCCCGTTCGACAGCTAGGTGGAAGAGCCGTGCCCCGAGTCATCGCCCAGGAGGAAGAGCGGTTGCCAGGGGCGGCGAAGGAGCGGGCGAGGCCCTGCTCATAAGCTGTCCTCCGGGGCGATGGCAAGTGGTCACCGAAAGTTCAACTGCCTGCTCCATCGCAGGATTATGGTGATAGTTATGAACGACCTCAACGGGCAGCCGTCGCCCGGTGACTTCCTTGCACGCTCCGTCCAAGCAGACGGCCCAGCGGTCGAGATCGTGTGGGGAATGCTCAAGGGGTTGGGCTCATTGTGGCGGGGCGTGCCCTCGGGCCCGGGGATCTCCGGAGTCCTCCCTCCCCGCAGCGAGATCGAAGCGCTCTACGGCGCGGCTGCCGCTGAACCACCGCTGAACGAGGACCCCCGGTTCGCGGCGATGTTTGCCGATGTCTACGACATCTCCGTCCGCAACGGACAGGTGCTAATGACGTTGACACGGGCCCAGCCCGACGGACGGCTGAGCTCATTCGCCTACGGCCACCATTGGAAATGGGAAGAACAGAAGTATCCTTGGGCATTCGAACTGCAGAGCCGCCTCGGCGAGGCTTCGACCGAACTCGAATCGACCTTTGCCCTCAATCTGCTCGCCCGTGATCCGAAACAGCGCGATCGAGGCTTGGGCCGGCGAACTCTCGAAGCGTGGATCGGGGAGGTCGGACAGTACGGCTGCTGGCTGCAGACCGACGACATCGACAGCCCGGCACGACGGCTCTACGAGAGACTCGGCTTCACCGAGCTCGGCCACGGACCCGAAGCCCCCAACGGGCAGCCCGGCCTGGTCATGTTCCGCAGCCCACGGTGACGCACCCACGTCAGCGGCGGTCACTAGGATGGGGACATGCGTGAAGAAGACTCCCCAGCGACGGCCCCGACGACGAGCGCCGATCTGCCCGAAGACGAAAACCTCTGGCTCGAAGACATCTACGGCGAGGAGCAGATCGCCTGGGTGAAGAACCAGAATGCGAAGACCCTCGAGCGATTCCACGACGACCTCTTCGACAGCATCTCCGGTGATCTGCGCACCGCGCTCGACTCCGACGACCGCATTCCGATGGTCACCAAACGCGGCGACCACTTCTATAACTTCTGGCGGGATCAGACGAACCCGAAGGGCCTGTGGCGACGCACCACCTGGGACAGCTACCGCACTTCAGCAC
The DNA here is from genome assembly GCF_011617465.1 of Brevibacterium pigmentatum. Classification (NCBI taxonomy): domain Bacteria; kingdom Bacillati; phylum Actinomycetota; class Actinomycetes; order Micrococcales; family Brevibacteriaceae; genus Brevibacterium; species Brevibacterium pigmentatum. The sequence continues at coordinate 2,569,523 of NZ_CP050153.1, read as the reverse complement.
CCGAGTGGGAGGTGCTGCTCGACCTCGACGCGCTGGCCGCAGAGGAAGACACTGCCTGGGTCTGGTCAGGAGCGATGGTTCGCCGCAGCGACAATCGGCGCGCACTCGTCCTCCTGTCCCCGGACGGAGGCGACTCGCACCGAGTCCGCGAATTCGACCTCAACGACCGCACCTTCGTCGACGGCGGCTTCGACATCCCCGCAGCCAAGACGCGGCTGGCCTGGCTTGATGATGACACCGTGCTCGTCGCCACCGAAACCGACGCCGACTCATTGACGACCTCGTCGTATCCACGCCAAGCCAGAGCCCTCCGCCGAGGCCAGAGCCTCGACGACGCCCCGATCGTCGCCGAAGTGCCCCGTGACCATGTGGCGATCTTCGTCGGCAGCGATATCCGGCCCGACGCCGAAACCACCGATCGCGCCGTCATCGTCGATGCCATCGACTTCTTCAATTCGACGATGAGCTTCCTCGACCTCGACGACATCACGGCCGCAGACGGTTCGCTCTCCACCGAACCGGCGAAGTGGGCCGACTCGCTCAACTGGGTCGACGTTCCCACCGACGTCGAGGTCGGCTTCGAACGCGACCTCGTGCTCTTCCGTCCCCAGTCGACGTGGAAGTCCGCCACCACCGAGGTGGCAGCCGGCGGCCTTGCCATCGCCGATATCGACGCGGTCAAGGCAGGCGAGATCACTCCGCACGTGATCTTCACCCCGGATGCCCACACCTCGCTGCAGTCCTTCACCTTCACACGCGACTACCTCGTGCTCGAGCTGCTCGCCGACGTGCAGTCGAAGCTCACAGTCCTCGATTTGGGCAACGACTTCGCCGAATCCACCCTGCCCGGTGTTCCTGCCAATCACATGGTCGGCCTTCGCGCGGTCGACAAGTTCGATCCGGCCACCGCCAACGACTTCTGGATGGTCAGCACCGGTTTCCTCACTGCCTCGACCCTGTCGTACGGAACCTTGGGAACGGACTCGGCTGAACCCACAACAGAGGTGATCAAATCGGCACCGGCGATGTTCGATGCCGAAGGACTGAGCGTTCAGCAGCACTTCGCCACCAGCGCCGACGGAACGAAGATCCCGTACTTCCAGATCGGGGCCGAGGGCCTCGTGCTCGACGGTGACAATCCCACACTGCTCGACGGCTACGGCGGATTCGAAGTCAGCCGCACTCCCGGATACTCACCCGTCGTGGGTATCGGCTGGCTGAGTCGGAGCACCACCGGAAGCACCCTCCCAGAAGGCCGCCGAGGCGTCTACGTGCTGGCGAACATCCGCGGCGGTGGCGAATACGGACCCGAGTGGCACACCTCCGCTATGCGGGAGAACCGGATGCGCTGCTATGAAGACCATTCGGCCGTGGCGCGCGATCTCATCGCTCGCGGAGTGACGAGCCCGAAGACTCTCGCCTGCGCCGGCGGATCGAACGGGGGCCTGCTGGTCGGCAATATGCTCACCCAGTATCCCGAGCTCTTCGGCGCAATCTCCTGCGGAGTTCCGCTGCTGGACATGGCCCGATACACGAAGCTGAGCGCCGGCTATTCGTGGAAAGCCGAATACGGTGACCCGGACGTGGCCGAGGACTGGGCGTTCATCAAGGAATTCTCGCCCTACCATCTCCTCGAAGACAGGCAGGACTATCCGCCGGTGCTGTTCTGGACGGCGACCTCGGATGACCGGGTGGGACCTGTACAGGCCCGGAAGATGGCGGCCCGGATGCAGGCTCAGGGAATTGAGAACGTGTGGTTCTTCGAAGACACCGAAGGCGGACATTCCGCCGCTTCGGACAATGAGCAGACCGCGTTCACCCGGGCCCTGAGCTACCGGTTCATGTGGAACGCACTGACAGGAGAGTAGGTTGGGAGACATGACGAACGAGACGCAGCACTTCCACGGCGAATACAAGGTCATCGGCGGCAAACTCGTCGTCGCCGATGTGACCTCCGACGGTAAGACCATCACCGAGTTGAAGATCTCCGGTGACTTCTTCCTCGAACCCGAAGAAGCCTACTTCGATCTCGCACCGGCCCTCGTCGGCGCCAGTGTCTACGCCGACAACGCGACACTGCGCGGCCGCCTCGACGAGGCCTTGGCCGGCTACGGTTCGGAACTGGCGATGCACGGGTTCTCCACTGCCGACATCGCCACGGTCGTGCGTCGAGCGTTGGGTTCGGCGGCGAACTTCACGGACTTCGACTGGCAGGTCATCCGCGGCGAGGTGCTGCCCACTCAGCTCAATGTCGCGCTCGATCAGGTTCTGCTCGAAGAGGTCGCGGCAGGTCGTCGCCAGCCGACGCTGCGGTTCTGGGAGTGGGAGGACACGGCCACCGTCATCGGGGCGTTCCAGTCCTACGTCAACGAGTTGCGGCCCGAAGGTGTGGACAAGCACGACGTTCAGGTCGTACGTCGCATCTCCGGCGGCGGAGCCATGTTCATGGAGGGCGGTAACTGCATCACCTATTCGATGTTCGTCCCGCCTGCCCTCGTCGCCGGTCTCGACTACGAGGAGTCGTACGTGTTCCTCGACCAGTGGGTGCTCGCGGCTCTGAAGACCCTCGGGGTGGAGGCGTTCTACAAGCCGATCAACGACATCTCCTCGACCGGCGGCAAGATCGGCGGTGCCGCACAGAAGCGGATGCGCGACGGCACACTGCTCCACCACGCGACGATGAGTTATGACATCGACGCGGACAAGATGGTCGAGGTTCTGCGCATCGGCGAAGCGAAGATCTCCGACAAAGGCGTGGCGAGTGCGAAGAAGCGCGTCGATCCGCTGCGGAGCCAGACCGGTGAGGCACGCAAGGACATCATCGATGTCATGGCCGACACCTTCGCCAGCCGATATGGGGCCACCTTTGGCACCTACACCCCGGAGGAGCTCAAGCGGGCGCAGGAACTCGTCGACGAGAAATTCGGGACCGAGAAGTGGACGCACCGGGTGCCGTGAACGCCTCCGAACCCACCGTTTTCCGGGGCACGATCGTGGCTCTCGGCGGCGGTGGGTTCTCGATGTCCGAAACCGGGAACTCGGCCATTGACGACGAACTTCTGCTGATGGCGAGGCGGCGGACGTCCGCAGACAGAGGTCGATCGACTTCCGCAGATGTGAGTGGGCGAGGTGCCGCATCCGGGCTTCCGCGAGTCTGCTTCGTCCCCACCGCCTCCGGCGACAGCCGTGACTACATCGAGAGGTTCGAAGCGGCTTTCGACGGTCGAGCAAAGACCCACGTCCTCTCCCTGTTCGGACAGAGTCCGTGGGACTATGAGGATCCGGCGATGCTGCTCGACATGGACCTCATCTATGTCGGCGGCGGCTCGACAGCGAACCTGCTCAGCCTCTGGCGTCGGCATGGAGTCGACGATCTGATGAGGAAGGCGGCTGCCGGCGGCACGATCCTCGCCGGGATCAGCGCCGGTGCGAACTGCTGGTTCGACGCCTCTTCGACGGATTCGTTCGGTCCGCTGGCACCGTTGAGCGACGGGCTCGGGTTTCTGCGGGGGAGTTCCTGCCCGCACTTCCACGGAGAACCAGGGCGGGAGGAATCCTTCCTCGGCTGGATCACGGATGGGAGCCTGCCCGCACCGGGGATCGTCGTCGATGACCATGCCGCGGTCGTCTACGTGGACAGTGTGGCCACCTCGGTGATGGTGGAATCTGCGGATGCCGCGGCCTATGTCGTCGATGCGGGCGGAAGCTTACGCAACCTCGACGAACATGGACGCTTCGAGGCTTCCAGCCAACAGGGCTGAGACGAACAGAATTTCGGCGCGGACCCATCAACGAAACGAGTCGAGCTGTCTGTAGGATTGGGAATCAATCACGTCCCCTTCACTAGGAGAGCCATGCGCCAGGTCGAACCGTCCGTTGAACTGCTCGCCAAGCCCAATATCGATTGGGAAGCGATGAGGACTTACCTCGACGGGGTGGGCGGAACCTCCTGGGCGGACCGTGTCGAAGAGGCCGAATCCCCGGACGCCGAGGATCTCCTCGAGTTCTCCGGACGCATGTGCTATCGCTCGTGGGAGCCGGGACTCAACCCGAACGTCTCGCGCGTGCGCACCGATTCCGCGCAGTACCTCGGCAACGTCGTGAAGTCCCAGCACGGATCCGTGCTCGAACACGCGAACTTCACCTTCGTCCTCCACAACGTCTCACGCGTGCTCACCCACGAACTCATCCGTCACCGTGCAGGATCGGCGTTCTCGCAGGAATCGCTGCGCTACGTCCGTCTCACCGACATTCCGTTCTGGTTCCCGGAGTGGGCGCGGGAAGATCCCGAGCTCATGGAACGCAGCCTCAAGGTCCTCGACACCCTCGAGGAGCACCAGAAGTGGATGGCCGAGCACTTCGAGCTCGACGAGGAAGGCACGAAGTTCTCGCACAAGAAGCACATGACCTCGTTCATGCGCCGCTTCGCCCCCGAGGGCCTGGCCACCGGCATCGTCTACACCGCGAACCTCCGCTCACTGCGCCACGTCATCGAGATGCGCACCGCGAAGGGTGCCGAAGAGGAGATCCGCCTCATCTTCAACAAGATCGGTGAAGTCATGCGCGAAGAGGCTCCGGCCGTCTTCGCCGACTACGAAGTCGTCGACGGAGAATGGATCCCCGGCACTCGGAAGGCCTGACACCAGCAGCACCTGACACCGTCGTCACCCAGTTCTCAGGAGGAACTGCCATGGCAGATATCTACGCAGCTCAGCTCAATCCCGGCAAGCTCGACGTCGTCACCGACTGGGTGGCCGAACAGGATTGGGCCACCGAGCTCGACCTTGAGGCGAACCCGCTCGAAGCCGTCACCGCATACCGTTTCGATGACCCCGCCGGTGAGGTCGGCATCGAGATCCACATTGTGCGCAGCGGCGACCAGCTGCTGCAGGTGCCGCTGACCTACCGCGGTGCACCGCTCGAGGGCGCCGACCAGGCCTTCGTGGCGAATATGGAGCACTCGGTGCTCGGCAAGCGGTGGGTCTACGCCGGCATGGGTGACCCGCTGTTCCGGCAGCGCCTCGACCACACCATCGCCACAGCGTCAACGGCTGCGGAGCAGTACCGCGTCGACGATGAGGGCAACCGGGGCGAAGAGATCACCGATGTGGCTCACGCCTTCGGAACTGGGCCGCTGCCAGGTGCAGGAGACGTCGAGATCCTCTACCGCCTGTCTCCCGAGTCGCCGGCGGAGAAGTCCGACGCCGGTCTGCTGCTGGGCCGCTGGGACAGCCAGGACACGAACGTCGTCCTCGCGATCATGGTCTGAGAGGCGCAGCAGAACACCAGCCCACTCACGGTGAGGGAGGAATCGGATCTGATGAGCAGCGACTGCATCTTCTGCCAGATCGTCACAGGTGAGGCGCCCAGTGCGCCGATCGCCGAGACCGAATCGACGTTCGCATTCATGGACATCCAGCCGGGATCGGACGGGCATCTGCTCGTCGTGCCGAAACGTCACAGCACGGATCTGCGGGACATCCCGGCTGACGATCTGACGGCGGTGACGCTCGAGTCTCAGCGCATCGCCAAGCACGCCTATTCGGCGTGGGGAGCGGACGGCGTCAACCTCCTCAACTGCTGCGGTGCCGATGCGTGGCAGACAGTCTTCCACTTCCACATGCACGTCATTCCGCGCTACCGGGACAAGAACAAAGACCACCTGCGGCTGCCATTCCAACCTGGTGTCCGCGGGGATCAGGACCTCATCGATTCCCTCGCCGCGAGTATGCGGGAGTCACTCGGCGAAGGGTGATGGGCATTAGCGCCCCAGGTCGATGATCGTCATCCCCGCCGAGGCGGCGGGAGAGCCCATTGCCTCCATCGCCGCGGGTGCCTCGTCGAGTCCGATGACGTTGGCGACGAGGTCCTGCGGGCGCAGCCGCCCCTGGACGACCAGGTCCACGAGCTCCGGGTACTCGGCCGCGGCCATTCCGTGCGAGCCGAGCACACTGAGCTCGAGAGCGATCACGCGCGGCAGATCGACGACCGGCTCGGCGGGCAGCAGACCGATCTGCACATGCCGTCCCAACGGTGCCAGAGCACCGATCGCCGCCCGGATCGTGTCCTCCCGACCCAAGGCATCGACGGTCACAGCCACCCCATCGGGATCGGTCGACGCGAACTGTGCGACCACCTCGGCGCTGAGTTCGGCCGAGTCAAGACTGCGGGCATTGACGCGTCGTTCGGCACCGAACTTTCGGGCGGATTCCAGAGCCGCATCGCTGACGTCGACGGCGACTACCCGAGCGCCGAGAGCCCGCGCGATCATGATCGCCGACAGTCCCACCCCGCCGCAGCCGAACACGGCAACCGTCTCGTCCGCGGCAAGCCGAGCCCGCACCCGCAGACCGTGGAAGGCCGTCGCGAACCGACACCCGAGCCCGACCACCGCCGCGGCCGGCAGCTCCTCGGGCACAGCCACGAGATTCGCATCGGCATTGTGGATGACGACCTGATCCGCCCACGACCCGAAATGCGTGAACCCCGGCTGCGTCTGATCGGGGCAGACCTGCGCATTGCCCGAGTCGCACCACCGGCACGTCCCGCACCCGCACACGAACGGTACGGTCACTCGCTGCCCAACCTGGAATTTCTCTACCCCGACCCCCGCCGAGGCGACCCGACCCACCAGCTCATGCCCGGGGACATGGGGCAGGGTGATGGTCGAGTCGTGGCCGGCCCACGCGTGATGATCGCTGCGGCACACCCCGGTGGCCTCGACGTCGATGACGACGCCCGCATCGGGGGCAGCAGGTGCAGGGATCTCCTGCATCCGAGGGCGGACAGAGAACTGATCGAAGACGACGGCACGCATACTCTCGATCATAAGACCCGCGACCTGCGGAGTCCGCGTGTGTCCGCTCTGCGGCGGGTCTGTGGCGGGCCGATAGCGCGCCGACACGTCAGCGCGGATGGACTCCGGCGACGGCCAAGGCATCGAGCAGCCGACGACGCAGCGTCTGCGCCCTGCCGGAGAACTCCTTCTGCCGTTCCATGTACTCGGCCTTGCCCGCAGCGGTCTCGATGGCCACGACGCCGTACCCCCATCCGCGCAGGTCATAGGGGGAGGCCTCCATATCCAGAGTGCGGATGTCGAGAGCCAGATCGAAGCAGTCGACGACGAGATCCGAGTCCGCGATCGGCGAGATCTTCATCGCCCATTTGTACAGATCCATCCCCGCATGCAGGCACCCTGGCTGCTCGTTGCTGATCATGCCATCGCGGCTCGGCTGCAGAGTGTTGAGCGGCCGGGCCGGATCGGTGAAGAATCGGAACGCGTCATGGTGCGAACACTGGATGCGGTGGCCTTCGACGACGGCATCGGTCTCGGCCGGACTCAGCCGCAGCGGCACCTGCTGATGCCGACGCTGCTCGTCGGTGAGCCGGTAGACCATCGCCCACTCGTGGATGCCGAAGCACCCGAAGTTCGCTTCCCGACCCAATGTCGACGACAGCAGCGAGGCGATGAACTTTGCTCCGTCCCCACGGTCGGTGCGCCAGGGCTCGAGGTCCACCTCGGCGAAATTCTGCGCATCGTCGATGCGATACCACCGACGGTCGAAATACCGACGATCTTCGGCCGTCTCAAGCGCGACGCGCACACCCGGACCGGGATGCCATTTCTTCAGCTGCCCGACCTTGAACGGGTAGTAGGTGAAGAGGAAGTCTTCGACCGGGTGGGTCTCCTGTCGCATCCGCCGGTCGATATGCGCATCGGTGCGCTCGGCGATCCGATGTTCGTGATCGTCACGCAGCTCGCGCCAGATCTCGGCAGGAACGACACCGTCACCGAGGCGGCCCGACGATGTGTCGGTACGCTCGGTCGCCGCCGTGAATGGGGCGGAAATCGTGGTCGAGGGTGCGGACGTCACCGCACCATTGTCCCAGACCGTCGAGTCGGGCTCCAGCTCAGCGCCCTGAGCGCTTCGTGCCCTTCGCAGCAGGCGCGGTCAGCGGATCCTCCGGCCACGGATGCTTCGGGTAGCGGCCCCGATTCTCGGCTCTGACATGGGCATACGCGTTGGCCCAGAATGATGCCAGGTCGCTGGTCACCGCCAAAGGCCTGCGCGCGGGGGAGAGCAGATGCATCGTGACCGGCACCCGCCCGTCGCAGACGCGAGGCACATCGGTCCAGCCGAAGCACTCCTGGAGTTTGACCGCGAGGATCGGGCTCGGGATCTCGGTGCGCTCGGGTGCGGCCGTCGCCTCGTCGTCCGCGTCGGAAGTGGTGCCTGGTTCGACGAGATCGGGATCCGGGTACTCGAGACGGATCGCGGATCCGCTGGGCACCTCAATATGGGTCGGGGCCAACTCATCGAGCCGGGCCGCTTCGGGCCATGGCAACAGAGTGCGCAGCGCAGATGTGAGATCCACGCGGGCAGGGTCGGAGCCCTTCGCGATCCGGTCGAGCGCCTCCGGACACCACTGATCGAGCGTGACCGACAGGTGCTCCCACGTCACCTCCGGCCACGGTTCGCCGAAGACCGCGCGGAGGAGACCGAGTCTGGCCCGCAGCGATTCGAAAGCCTCGGACGGACGCAGAACCTCGCGGGCTCCCCGCTCGCGCACGGATTCGGCGATGGCGCGGCGGGCGAGCTCGGGGCCGGCCTGAATCGGGGTGGACGAGAGCTCGATTCCGCCGAGGCGACTGCGCCGAACTGCACGGACCTTGCCGCTCTCGAACCTCGCCGTCTCTTCCGTGTGCAGCAGTCCGGCGCCGGCGAGTTCCGCGGTGTCGACGTCGATGGAAACCGCTGACCGGATGATTGCCCGCGACCCGGACAGCCCCACCTCGGCGATGGCCAACCATGGACTGCCCTGCAGGGACGAGTCCCGTGGAAGGCTCGCCGCGGTGCCCGATGCCAGCAGGTATTCGGAGTCCGAGGCGCTGCGCAGCCGCGCGATCTGCAGCGGATACGACAACGCGGTGACGAGGCCGAGGTCCTCGGGTGTGAGCGATGTGCCGGAGACGCCGGTGGATTCGTCGGCAGCAGTTCCGCTGTGTCCGGCGACGTCACCTCCACTGCGAGTTCCGCTGCCGGTGCTCTCGCCTTCGCTCTCCGAGGCGAATTCGCGAGCGATCGACGCAAACCGCCTGCGGTCCTGCACGAATCGAGCATCTCTGCTGCGTCTCAACTGGCGCAGCAGAGCGGAGAGGTCGGCGCCGGGAGCCCTCTGATCGGACTCGATGACGGCGATCGCCTCGGCCGCACGAGCAGGAGAGAGCAGGTCAGCCCCGTCGAGGAGGCCACGCGCCGACCACACCGAGGCCGGAATCCTCGCAATCGTCCGCCCCGTTGCGGTGACGTGGAGGGCTGAGATTGGGAGCTCGGCTCCTGCGTCGTCTGATACCGCTGCCACTTCCACAGCACTCAACGCCACAAGATTGTCGACTGCCTGCCGCTTCGGACCGGTCGGCAGAGGATCGGGCAGCAGGTTCTCGTCTCCGCCCCAGGCTGCCAGCGCGAGGGCCGCGGAGGTGAGATCGGTGGTCGTGACCTCGGGCGGAGTGTGCTCGGGCAGGCTCGCCCAATCCGCCTCTGACATGCACCGATACGCGACACCGGGCCCCTGACGTGCGGCACGACCGGAGCGCTGTGTGCCGGAGGCCTTCGACTCCCGCATCGTCACCAGCCCGGACATGTGCCGCCTTGTAATCCAGGCGCGGTCCCCGGGAGAGTCCGGAGTCGACGACGATGCGCACACCGTCGATGGTCAGTGCCGATTCGGCGACCGACGTCGAGACGATGACCCGCCGGTTCCGTCCACTGTCCGTCCGCGGCCGAAGGATCGCGTCCTGTTCCTTCGCAGGCGTCCGCCCCGTCAGCGTGTGCACCTCGACCGTTGCAGCATTCGAACCGCCGGCCGCGCTCGCGTCCCCGCTCGTGCCTGCCTTCACATCCGCGCTCGACCCAATACGACGGCGCACCCGAAATGCCACCTCGTCGACCTCGCGCGCACCGGGTGCGAAGACGAGCACATCCCCGGTGGCATTCTCCTCCATGGCACGCACCGTCACCGCGGCCAGGTGATCAAGGAAATTCCATGTCACGCCCCGCGCATCGAGCGGTCGCTCCTTCGCCGGCGCCCAGCGGACCTCCAAAGGATGAGCATCTGCGGCCACCGACAGCAGGTTCGCCGGCGCCTGCGGCCCGTCCCCGAGGCGCGCGGCCCACAGCTGCGCATCCAAGGTCGCGGACATGACGACCACCGACAGATCCTCACGCAGATCCGCCAACTCCCGGCACATCGCGAACGCGAGATCCGTATCCAACTGCCGCTCATGCACCTCGTCGAGGATGACCCCGGCGACGCCGGACAGCTCAGGATCGCGCAACAGTCGGGACAGGAGCACACCCGTGGTGACGAATTCGATCCGAGTCGCAGCCGAGGTCCGCGACTCACCGCGAACGGTGAAACCCACCACCTCGCCGAGGCGGGTCCCCGTCAACGACGCGAGCCGCCCGGCCGCGGCGCGGGCAGCCATCCGGCGGGGTTGGGTGACGATGATGCGGCTCGGGGATTCGGCTGAGCCGGTGCCGCCGGCTGCGCCAGCCGACCCGGTCGTGCCAGCTGACCCGACAGCACCAGCCAAGTACTCGGCGATCATCGGCGGCACCACGGTGGTCTTGCCGGTACCGGGAGGAGCCTCCACGACCAACCTCGGGGAGGGAGCCGCCTCGGCGAGGTTCAGCTCATCAATGAGCGCGGCGGCAGGCAATCCGGCCCCAATGCGGGCGAGATCGAAGGTGTACGGGAGGTGCGGATCGGGCATGACACAAGTCTCGCAGGTCGACGTCGCGACGCCGACGAGCACCGACGCGCGAACGGCGGCCCGCACTGACTAGACTGGGGCACATGCGTATCGCCAGATTTGTACATCAGGACGAACCCAAATACGGAGTCGTCGAAGGTGAAGTGCCGCCGATCACCGACGGCAACTGGGACACGTCGGGACTCGAACTCGCCGTCCTCGACTCGGACCCCTTCTTCTCTCCGGCCCAATCGACAGGGGAGAGGCTGAAGATCGACGACGTGCGTCTGGTCAGCCCCATCCTGCCGCGCTCGAAGGTCATCGGCGTGGGCCGCAACTTCGCCGCACACGCAGCAGAACTCGGCAACGAGGTTCCCGTGACCCCGGTGACCTTCTTCAAACCGAACACCTCGGTCATCGGCCCCGGCGACCCCATCCGCCTGCCAGCGATCAGCGAATACGTCTCCTATGAGGCCGAACTCGCCGTCGTCATCGGTCGTGTGGCCAAGGGTGTGAAGGCGGAGAACGCCTTTGACCATGTCCTCGGCTATACCGCGAGCAACGATGTCACTCTGCGCGACCTCCAGAAGTCCGACAAGCAGTGGACTCGGGCGAAGGGCTTCGACACCTCGGCCCCGCTGGGTCCCTGGATCGAAACCGAACTCGACGTCGACGACCTGAACATCCGGTCCTGGGTCGACGGTGAACTCAAACAGGACGGTACCACCGCCGACTTCATCTTCGATATCCCGACCATCATCGAGCACCTGTCCGAGACCATCACCCTGCTGCCCGGCGATGTCATCCTCACCGGAACCCCGGAAGGGGTCGGCCAGATCGTGTCCGGCAATCGCGTCGACATCGCCATCGAAGGGCTCGGCGTCCTGTCGAACCCGGTCATGGACGCCTGAGCCGACCGCCGCCTCGGCGGGGTTGCGGCCCGGACCTTCCCACCGCCTCGGCGATCGCATCCACGGAACACCAGCGCCGCCGAACCACCAGCGCCACCGCACACCACAGACTCACACCCGAGAAGATCACGCAAAGGACAATCGTGAGCGTCAAAGTTCGTTTCTGCCCATCACCCACCGGCACCCCGCACGTCGGCATGGTCCGCACGGCCCTGTTCAACTGGGCCTACGCCAAGCACACCGGCGGCAAGTTCGTCTTCCGCATCGAAGACACCGACGCGGCACGTGACTCCGAGGAGAGCTTCGGCCAGGTCGTCGAAGCCCTCAAATGGCTGGGCCTGGACTGGGACGAAGGCATCGAGGTCGGCGGCGACTACGGACCCTACCGCCAGTCGCAGCGCGGTGAGATCTACGCTGACGTCATCGAGAAGCTCAAGGCCGGCGGCCACATCTACGAGTCCTACTCCACCAACGAGGAGGTCGAGGCCCGCCACAAGGCTGCGGGCCGTGACCCCAAACTCGGCTACGACGGGTACGACCGCGACCTCACCGACGAGCAGAAGGCTGCCTTCCGCGCCGAGGGTCGCGAACCCGTGTGGCGCGTGCGCATGCCCGATGAGGACATCACCTTCACCGACCTCGTGCGCGGCGACATCACCTTCAAGGCCGGCACCGTTCCCGACTTCGTCGTCGTTCGTGCCAATGGCCAGCCGCTGTACACCCTGGTCAACCCCGTCGACGACGCGCTCATGGGTATCACCCATGTGCTCCGCGGCGAGGACATCCTGTCCTCGACCCCGCGTCAGATCGCTCTCTACGAACACCTCAAGGCCATCGGCATCGCCGAGGCGACCCCTGAGTTCGGCCACCTGCCCTACGTCATGGGTGAGGGCAACAAGAAGCTGTCGAAGCGCGACCCCGAATCGAACCTGTTCCTCCACCGCGACAACGGGTTCATCCCCGAGGGACTCATCAACTACCTCGGACTGCTCGGCTGGTCCATCGGACCCGACCGCGACATCTTCAGCGTCAAGGAATTCACCGAAGCCTTCGACATCCACGATGTCCTGCCCAACCCGGCCCGCTTCGACGTGAAGAAGGCCACCGCCATCAACGCCGACCACATCCGCCTCCTCGAGCTCGGCGACTTCCGTGACCGTCTGGTGCCGTACCTCCAGGCCGCCGAGGTGCTCCCGGAGTCTCCGACGGAGGCTCAGCTGCGGATCCTCGACGAGGCGGCTCCGCTCGTGCAGACCCGCATGAAGCTGCTCGGAGAGGCTCCCGACCTGCTCGCGTTCCTCTTCACCTCCGATGACGACCTCGTCATGGCCGAGGACGGACTGAAGACGCTCAAGGACTCCGCGCCCGACGTTCTTGCCGCTTCCATCGAGGTCCTCGAAGGACTCGAGGAATGGACGACGGCGAAGCTCGAAGAGGTGCTCTCAGCCAAGCTCGTCGACGAGATGGAGATCAAACCGCGCCTGGCCTACGGTCCGCTGCGCGTGGCTGTGTCCGGCCGCAAGGTCTCCCCGCCGCTGTTCGAGTCGATGGAGATCCTCGGCAAGGACTCCTCGCTGAAGCGCCTCAAGGCACTCGCGGCACAGCTGTGACCATGGTCGAGCAATCGAGCTGGACCCGCGGAGGACTGCACTTCGAAGACGTGACGATCACCGTGCCCTTCGACCATTTCGGACGATCGGGGGACGCCGCCTCGGCGGGGGAGAGCGCCGCGTCAGCCGCCTCGGGGAAGGTGGATCTGCCGGACACGATCGACGTGTTCGCCCGGATCATCGCCACCGAGGCGGACAGCCGGAAGCCCTACCTCGTGTACCTGCAGGGCGGGCCCGGCGTGGAAGCTCCGCGTCCGGGCATCGTCGGCGGCCCCAGCGGGTGGGTGAAGCGTGCTCTCGAGGAGTTCCAGGTCGTCATGCTCGACCAGCGCGGCACCGGGAAGTCGAACCCGATCGGGTCCGTCGAAGGGGCCATCACCGGCCTCGAGTCGGTGGGGGAAGACCCGGTCGCGATCGCCGAGGCGCTGTCCTACTTCCGGGCCGATTCGATCGTCGAGGACGCGGAGATCCTGCGCGGCCACCTCGGCGCGGAGACGTGGTCCCTGCTGGGGCAGTCCTTCGGCGGATTCACGACGCTGCGCTATATCTCCGCGCATTCGAGCGCTCTGCACGAGGTGTTCTTCACCGGCGGTCTGCCGGCGATCGGCCTCGACCCGGCGACCGTCTACGGACGGACGTGGGAGGGGATGATCCGCAAATCCGAGCAGTACTACACGGCGTTCCCCGGCGACCGCGAAAAGATGCGCAGGCTCGTCGAGCTCGCTTCCGTCGGTGAGGGTCTTGCCCTGCCCGGGGGAGCACGGGCGACGCCGGAGCGGATCCGTCTGCTCGGACACTTCCTCGGGTCCTCCGACGGTCCGGAGAAGCTGCACTATCTGCTCGACCACGATTTCGGCTCGGCGGCGTTCCGGCATGACCTCGCTGCGTCCCTGCCGTTCTCGGGGCGCAATCCGCTCTATGCGGTCATCCACGAATCCTGCTGGGCCGACGGCTCGGTGACGAACTGGGCGGCCAGGCGGGCGATGCCCGATGCCGTGGTCATGGACCCGACTCTGCTGGCCGGTGAGCACGCCGGGCCTGAGTCGCTGCACGAGGATCCGGAGCTTGAGCCCTTCGCCGAGGTGGCCGAGCTCGTTGCCGCACGTCAGTGGCCCGGTCTCTACGATGTCGACGCTCTGCGGGCCGCCTCGGTGCGCGGTGCTGCGGCAGTGTATTTCGAGGACGCCTACGTGCCGGTGGAGTATTCGCTGGCCACGGCCGAGCATCTGTCAGGGGTGCAGCCGTGGGTGACGAACGAGTACGAACACAATGGTCTGCGCGCCGACGGATACAGGGTCTTCGACCGGCTCATAGGCCTCGCTCGCGGGTGAGGCCGGGGTTCGTCGGCAGGGGAGAATTGAGCCTGTCGGCGGGCCGGTCTCGGTCAGCCTGTTGTGTTAAGAAGGTCACACCGAAAAGGAGCCTCTCGGATTTGTCGTGAGGCGGTGTGTTTGTGTAGAGTTATATCTCGTTGCTCAGGGGATTCTCCACGGGGAATGCCTTGAAAAACATTGGGCTATGGTGTAATTGGCAGCACGAGTGATTCTGGTTCATTTAGTCTAGGTTCAAGTCCTGGTAGCCCAGCGGACACAGTCTGGATCAGTCCAGGAGTGTTGTTCTGAGCCCCCGTCGTCTAGTGGCCTAGGACGCCGCCCTCTCAAGGCGGTAACGGCAGTTCGAATCTGCTCGGGGGTACGGTTGAGCCCCGCATCGAATTTCGGTGCGGGGCTCACTCTAATTCACCGGCGTTTTCCTGCGGCGGTATTCGGGAGATGCTCTTCGGGGCAGCCAATTGGCAACGGCACTGTCTGAGTCAGAAAGCACATGTTTCGGAGAGTGCTTTCTGACTCAGACAGTGCCGTGGTCGCCTCAGGGCAGTAAGCGCTCGGAGCCGTGTCAGCGGGAGACGGAGTCGGCGATGCGCTGCGTGTGTTCGGCCGTCTTGATGTTGGAGACGATGAGTTCGAGCACGAGACGGACGCCGATGACCCACAGTGCCGGAATGATCCAGCCGAAGATGATGGCGATCAGCAGCGGCCAGATGCTGAAGCTCGGGCCGCCGGTCATATATGCCGAGGTCGCACCGGCGGCGATTCCCGTGGTGATTCCGGCGACGATGGTGCCGAGATAGGACAGGGCCGCGACCACGATCGCGATGATGTAGATGAAGCCCGCCCACTTCACCGCGATGAAGTTGTCAAAGCGGATGTCGAACAGCGACTTGAAGAACCCGGACTGCTGGGGATTCGACTGCGGAGGCTGACCATAAGCAGGCTGACCGTAGGCGGGCTGACCATAAGCCTGCTGCCGGGAGGCATCCTGCGAGTATGCGCGCTGCTGATAGGGATCCTGCTGATAGGCGCCGGGCTGCGCGTACTGCTGCCCCTGTGCCTGATAGGCGTTGGGATCATAGGTGCCCTGTTGGTAGGTGGGCTGAGCGGACTGAGGATCCTTCGGCTGGTCTCCCGCTGCTGAGTTCTGGCCGTCGAGGTTCTGCTCAGACGCGTTGCTGTTGGGGTCGTTCGGGTTCTGCGGTGTCGACATTGTGTCCCTCTCGAGAAAGGAACGCACCCCAAGCAGGGCACGCTCGCCTGATATCTGCCTGTAGTCGCAACCTATCAGGATGCGCGGACTCGTGGCAGGGCGACTGTCATTGTGGGAGGAATGCTGAAGCGGCAACTCGGCTTGCAGACTCGGCCAGTCGGCTCAGTGTGCCCGTTCAGTCGGCTACCTCAGGGGCTGTCGAAGATCCGTCGGAACCTGCTGGGACGTTCTCAGCCTCAGCCGCACTCGAGCCGGAAGGTTCGCCGTCGACGCCGGTGAGGGCGATGCTCCACCCCACAGCAAGCTCGTCACCTGGGTCGACGACATCGAAGTCAACGCCTGCCTCGCCCGCGGCGAAGGCATTCGGCGGACACGTCATCGGCTCGATCGCAATCGCCCGCCGCGCCAGATCCTCGTCGAGCCCGTCACCCGTGCATGTCTGCCAGGTTCGGAAACCGGGCCCCATTCCAACGACGACCTCGCGCAGATCTGTGCCCTTCAACCGTGCCCGCGACCACCCGTCGTCACCGCGCCGAGGTTGCCCGAAAGCGTCATCGAGTACCGTTCCGCCGATCAGACGCAATGCCCGGAAGTCCTTACACACCATGCATGCGGAATCATCGGAGACGTGATCGGCAGGGACCGCCGTACCGTCATCGAAAGGACGAACGGCCGTGGGTATGAGCCGCTCATTCGTCTCATACCAACGTGCGGCGGGAATGACGAGCTGCGCCTCATCTACAAGGCAGTCATGTTCCGGGCCGCCGGCATCTTCGGCAGATGGGCCAGCCGAGAGCCACGGATGAAAACCGAAACCGAACGGGGCGGGACCGGACCCCGTGTTGAGGGCACGTGCACGCATGCGCAGCTCCGCCTCGGCGAGTTCGAAATCGACCTGCAGGGCGAACTCGAACGGATACCCCTCCGTCGCCTCCAACGTGTATTCGAGACTGACCGTCGACTTTGTGCGCTCGACCACGGACCACTCGACATCGGCGACGAGACCGTGCAGAGCATTACCCAGCTCGGGTTCGGCGATCGGCAGCTGATGGCTGGTGCCGGCAAAATCGAAACGACCCCCATCGATCCGATTCGGCCACGGGGCGAGCACGGCACCGTCGAAGGCGTTCATCGGCACCACGACTGGGCGATCGCCGACGCTGAAGCGAACCAGGCTCGCGCCGATGGGGGAGATGACCGCCGCTGACTCGTCACAGGCGAGTTCGATGGTGGCGGTCATGGGTCTCCAGGGGGCTCGTGAGCGGGAGGAACGGTTGCGGATATTCTACTCTGTCCGTGCCTATCCGAACCGCCAGATGTTAGCATTATGATCGAAAATGATAACTTTTGGGAGGTCTGATGCCAGCGTCGCATCAAAGGGCGAACCTGTCCGATGGTCGCGAGATCCTGTTCTTCCAGGACCACGATTCACCTGCACCGACGATCGCCGCCGACCCCCGGCCCAACGAATCGCGACCCGACAGCGGCACCCTGCGCTTCGACGTCCTCACCGGCGAATGGGTCGCCGTGGCCACACACCGGCAGACGCGCACCCACCTGCCGGCCGCCGCCGAATGTCCGCTGTGCCCGTCGACACCGGACCGTCCCACGGAGATCCCGGCCGCATACTTCGACGTCGCCGTCTTCGAGAATCGCTTCCCCTCACTCGGCCCCGGCCTCGGTGACGTTCCTTCCTATCAGGCGGTGGACGAGACTTTCGCCGAGGTGGCCGCCGACTCCGCCGACACCGTGACCTCTGCGCTGTCGGGACCCGGGCATGGCCGCTGCGAAGTCGTCGTCTTCTCCTCTGAGCACACCGGCTCCTTCGCCGGGCTCGGCACCGCACGCGCCCGCACGGTCATCGACGCCTGGGCCAACCGGACCGCCGAACTCTCCGCCCTGCCGGGCATCGAGCAGGTCTTCATGTTCGAGAACCGCGGAGAGGAGATCGGGGTGACGATGAACCACCCCCACGGACAGATCTATGCTTACCCCTATGTCACCCCGCACACCGCGATCACATCGGCCCGGGCGCATGATCACCTGCGTCGGACCGGGCGACCGCTGCTCGGCGATGTGCTCGCCTTCGAGCGTGAGGCAGGGGAGCGGATGATCCTCGACACCGATCACTTCTCCGCCTATGTGCCCTTCGCGGCCCGCTGGCCGATCGAAGTCCACATCGTTCCGCGCCGCCAGGTGGGAAGCGTCGACGAACTCGACGAGGCCGAACGCGACGACCTGGCTCACGTCTACCCGGAGGTGCTGCGCCGCATCGACGGCCTCTACCCGAGCCCTACACCGTATATCGCGGCCTGGCACCAGGCACCGGTCAACAGCGCCGACCATCGCGCCGACTGGCTCCACCTCGAGATCACCAGCCCGAGGAGGGCAGAGAACAAGCTGAAGTACCTCGCCGGGTCCGAGGCCGCCATGGGCGCCTTCGTCGGCGACGTCTCCGCCGAGGAGGCCGCAGCCAGGCTGCGCGCGTTGACACTGGAACCTCTCGCCGAGGCGGCTGTGCCCGCGAGTGCGAACAGCGCAGTGACCGTGGCGGAAGGTGATCGTTCATGAGCGCCGAGACATCGGTGGCGGCCCCGACCCCCGACCATCTCGCCGAGGAGTTCGAGGCCCTGTTCGGGTACCAGCCGCTCGGATCCTTCCGCGCGCCCGGACGGGTCAACGTCATCGGCGAACACACCGACTACAACCTCGGGTTCGTCTTACCCATCGCCATCGACCGGGCCGTGTACGTCGCCATCGGTCAGCGACCCGAGAACGACGCAGAAGGGCGTGGCGATGAAACGCGGGCCTGGCACAACGCAGGGGAGACTGGAATTGTGGAGCCGCCTCGGCGCGGGGAGAGCATCCGCATCGTCTCCGATCATCGCGATGAAAACGGGCAGCGCCTGTCCGGCCAGTTCACGGCCGCGGAACTCGTGCCCGGTACCCTGCCAGGCTGGCTGAGCCACGCCGCGGGCGTCGTCGATGAGATCGCCAAAACGACCGGCACGATCGTCGGCGGTGTCGACCTCTATATCGAGTCCACCGTGCCCGTCGGCGCCGGACTGTCGTCATCGCACGCTCTCGAAGTCGCGGTGCTCATCGCCCTCGACGAGGTGTACGACCTCGGCCTCGACGACCGGGAGAAGGTGCTGCTGACTCAGCGGGCGGAGAACGACTTCGTCGGTGCGCCGACGGGGATCGTCGACCAAGCGGCGTCGATCATGACCGAGGCCGGGCATGCACTCTTCCTCGACTGCCGGGACCTCAGCGCCCGCCAGATTCCCTTCGACCTCGACGCCGAGGGGCTCAGACTCCTCGTCATCGACTCGAAGGTCTCGCACTCGCACAGCGAAAGCGGGTACGGCGCCCGGCGGAGGACCTGTGAGGAGTCCGCTGCGATCTTCGGAGTCGACAGTCTGCGGGAACTCGGCGATGACGTCGACCTGAGCGAACTGACCGACGAACAGCGGAAGCGGGTGCGCCACGTCATCGCCGAAAACGCTCGGGTCCGCGCCACCGTCGAACTGCTCGAGGACAATGAACGAGCAACCGGCGACGAGCATGGTGCGCGCCTCAGTGCCATCGGCGACCTCTTGGTGGCCTCCCACGAATCTCTGCAGCACGACTACGAGGTCTCGTGCGTCGAACTCGACGTGGCGGTGGCCGCCTCGATGGGAGCCGGAGCGCTTGGGGCGCGAATGATCGGCGGCGGCTTCGGCGGCTCGGGGATCGCGCTCATCCACGCAGACCAGGTCGACATGGTCGGCGACGCCGTCACCGCAGCATTCGCCGAACACGGCTTCAGGGAACCGGACATCTTCGCCGTCAGCGCAGGCGGGGGCGCTGCCCGGTTCGATTGAACGGCGGGGTCGACTGAGCCGCAGACTCGACCGGGTCTGCAGTCTCGGCCAGTTCGCGGACCGAGCCACGGCCGTTGACTCCCGGAACCCCAGCGGCTCATGCTTGAACCGAAGTCGGCTGTGGTCGAGTCGGCGGTCGATGGAGACGCGATGAGGCGGGGGAGCGGTATGGACATCTGCGAGGTCAATGGAGTGAGCCTCGGCGTCGAGGAGTTCGGTGAGCGGGAGGCGCCACTGGTTCTCTGCCTCGGGGCACCGACGATGCTGTCCTGGCCCGACGCCCTATGCGAGCAGCTGGCAGAGCAGGGACGTCACGTTGTGCGCTGCGATCTCCGGGATGCCGGGACCTCGAGCCATGGTGATCTCGAATCACCGGACTACACCCTGCGAGACCTCGCCGCCGATGCGGCCACACTCGCTCGGGCCTTCGACGAGCGACCCGCCCATCTGGCCGGTATCGGCATCAGCGGAATGATTGCGCAGGTCGCGGCTCTCGACCATCCGAAGGCGTTTTCGGCACTCACTCTCATCGGCACCCGACCGGTCGCTCCCGGCCCGGTCGACGGTGACCTGCCGGATCATGATGAGGCCACGATGGGGCCGCTCTTCTCCCTGCCGCAGCCGGATTGGACGGACGTCGACGAGGCGGCCGGCTTCATGGCCGAGGGCGCACGAATCGTCGGTGACGACCCTATAGCGGCCCGCGATGTCGCCGTGCGGATCTGGGAGCGGACGCAGGACTCGAATCCGGAGACGCACCTGGCTGATCAGCTGGGAATGGTGTTCTCCCGCCTCGACTGCCAGCCACGCTGGCGAGAACGACTGCCGCAGCTGACGGTGCCGACTCTCGTCGTGCACGGCAGGCGTGACCCGTTCTTCCCCGTGGGCAATGGAGCGGCGCTCGCCCGGGAGATTCCAGGTGCCCGACTCCTCGTCCTCGAGAACGGATCGAGGGCCGTGCCAGTCGCGGACATCCCCGAGGTCGTCGCGGCGATGTCGCGACTCTGAGCGCGATGGCAGGACTCTGACCCGACCCCGCGCGGGCATAGGGAATCAGCCGACCCCGCGCGGACTCAGGGGATCAGTTCGTGTCGGGGGCTGCCTCGGTGCCGGTGTCCGTACTTTCGTCGGGAGTCTCGACGATGCGGATCGGGCGCAGCTTCGCCCAGATGAGGAAGACGGCTGCGGCGATGATGAGGCCGATGCCGGTCCACAGGTTCGCATCGACCCCGCCGGTGCGTTCGGCCTCGTCGGGAGTGAAGCCGACGATTCCGGCGATCGTGAGGATGACGCCGAAGATCGCCAGCAGCGCACCGATGAAGTTGCGGACGTCGAAGGCGCCTGCGGTCCTGGTCAGTTCGTTGGATTTGCTCATGGGTCTCTTGCTCCTTTAGCCGAAGGTCACGTTGAGGATGATGACGAGCACCAGGGCGACACCCGCGACGGGCACGGGGCGCTTCCAGAACGGCGGCTTCGGTTCGCTGAGGTCCTCGAAGTCGGACTTCGGGGTCTCCGAATAGACGAGTCCGCGCAGCTCCGCGTCGGGCTTCGGCGTGGTGAACAGGGTGACGATCACGGACAGGACGATGTCGACGACGAACGCCGTGCTGGCCGCGAGGAATGCGGCTCCCTGACCGGGCAGATCGAGGACGCCGGTCTCGGCGAGGATGAACACGAACACGGCCGACAGCGTGCCGCCGACGAGCCCGACCCAACCGGCGGTCGCCGACATCCGCTTCCAGAACATGCCGAGGATGAACGTGGCGAACAGCGGGGCGTTGAAGAAGCCGAACAGCGTCTGCAGGTAGTCCATGAGGTTGGAGAAGTTGCCCGCGATGAGCGCCGTGAAGATCGCGACGACGCAGGCGCCGATCGTGGCCCAGCGGCCGATCTTCAGATAGTAGTCGTCCTCGCGGTCCTTGACCACGTACTGCTGCCACAGGTCGTAGCTGAAGACGGTGTTGAAGGCGGAGATGTTCGCGGCCATGCCGGCCATGAACGCGGCGAGGAGGCCGGCGATCGCCACACCGAGGAGGCCGTTGGGCAGGACTTCGCGCATGAGCAGCAGGAGCGCATCGTTGTATGTCACGCCCGTCTGTTCGAGCGCGGTCGCCTCGTCGATGTTGGCCGAGATCTCCTTGAACTGCGTCATCTGCGGAACGAGGACCGCGGCGATCATGCCGGGGATGACGACGATGAAGGGGATGAGCATCTTCGGGAAGGCGCCGATGATCGGGGTCAGGCGCGCGGCGTTGATCGACTTCGAAGCCATGGCGCGCTGGACCTCGACGAAGTTCGTCGTCCAGTAGCCGAAGGAGAGGACGAAGCCGAGGCCGAAGACGATGCCGACGACGGAGAGGACGGGGTTGGAGAACCCGGAGAGCTGTTCGCCGGGCCAGCTGCTCAGCTGTTCGGCGCCGAGCATTCCGTCATTGCTCACCTTGTCGACCAGTCCGTCCCAGCCGCCGACGCGGTTGAGGCCGATGAGGGTCAGCGGCAGAAGGGCTGCGACGATGACGAAGAACTGCAGCACTTCGTTGTAGATCGCCGCACTCAGCCCGCCGAGGGTGATGTAGGACAGGACGATGGCGGCGGCGACGATGAGCGTGATCCACAGCGGCCAGCCGAGCAGACGGTTGACGATCGTGCCCAGCAGGAACAGGTTGACACCGGCGATGAGCAGCTGTGCGACGGCGAAGGACAGCGCGTTGACGAGGTGAGCGCCCGTGCCGAAGCGTCTGCGCATGAACTCCGGAACCGACCGGACCTTCGAACCGTAGTAGAAGGGCATCATCACGACACCGAGGAACAGCATCGCCGGGACCGCGCCGATCCAGAAGTAGTGCATCGTCGGCATGCCGTACTGGGCGCCCGTGGCGGACATGCCCATGATCTCGACAGCGCCGAGGTTGGCCGAGACGAAAGCGAGACCCGTGACCCATGCAGGGAGGCTCCGTCCGGAGAGGAGGAACTCGATGCTCGAGGAGATCCCGCGTTTGGCGAACCACCCGATGCCGAGGACGAAGATGAAGTAGATCGCTATCAGCAGATAGTCGATCCACTGTGCGTCCAAGCGGATTGCTTCCAAGGTTCCTCCATATGCGTCAGTGCATGGCTTCAAATTGCGTCAATGCATGGATGCTTGTGGTGTGCGACACCCGAGTGGACACTTTAGAGGATTGTGAGCCTGATCGCTAGTGATCGAACCTGAACAGTTTTGATCGTTTGGTCGGCAGGTCAGACGACCTCGACCTCGACGCCTGCCTCACGCAGGGCCGTGAGCTCGGATTCTTCGCTCTTCGAGTCGGTGATGAGCTGGTGGATCTGCTCGGTCGGGACGGTGAGCACCGACGAGAGGAGCCCGACCTTCGTGTGATCGACGAGGGCGGTGACGCGCCCGGCTCCGGCAGCCATCGCCCGGTCCGTATCGGCGACGGGGAACGCGGGTGTCGACAGCCCGAAATCTGCCGCCAGCCCGTTGCCGGAGAGGAACACGGTATCGGCGCGCAGCTTGAGCAGCTGAGACACCGTGCCGCCACCGACGAAGGCCCGGATCGAATGGCGCAGCAGTCCGCCGACGACGATGACCTCATTGTCGGGGGAGGAGACCATGGCCTCGGCGACGAGCAGCGAATTCGTCACCACGCGCAGACCTGAGCGCGTGACGAGCTCCTTGGCCAGCAGCTCGGTCGTCGTCCCGGGGCCGAGTGCGACGACATCGCCGTTGCGCACCTGCGCCGCAGCGGCGTGAGCGATCGCCGTCTTCTCGGCCAGAGCCTGCTCGAGCTTCTCTGCATAACTCGACTCCCGCGCGCTCGAGGCAAGCACGGCGCCGCCGTGGGTGCGGATGAGTCTGCCCTCCTCGGCGAGCTGATCGAGGTCACGGCGGATGGTCACGGCCGAAGTGTCGAGCTTCTCCGACAGGGAGGTGATGGAGACGGCGCCGTCTCTCTCGATCGTGTCGACGATGATATTGCGTCTCTGAGCGGCGATCATGGGGCCATAGTACAGACAGCGGGCCCGGGAGAGAGATCTCCCGGGCCCGCGAATGGATCAGCTGCGCTCAGCCGCGCGCAAGCGCGTCGTTCAGCCGCGCACGAGTGCTTCGGTCAGCGCACGCGCGGCATCGATGACCGACTTCGCGTGCAGGCGACCGGGCTGGCGAGTCAGGCGGTCGACCGGTCCGGAGATCGAGACGGCCGCGACCACGCGATTGCTCGGCCCGCGCACGGGGGCCGACACCGAGGCGACGCCGCGCTCACGTTCGGCGATCGACTGCGCCCATCCTCGGCGACGGACACCGGAGAGCATGGTGGCGGAGAACCGGGCACCGCGCAGGCCCGTGTGCAGACGGTCCGGCTCCTCCCAGGCCAGCAGCACCTGAGCGGCGGAGCCGGCGCGCATCGACAGGGTCGCACCGATCGGCACGGAGTCGCGCAGACCAACCGGACGCTCGGCAGCGGCCACGCACAGGCGCAGATCGCCCTGGCGGCGGAAGAGCTGAGCGGACTCACCCGTCTGATCGCGCAGCTGTCCCAGAACAGGGCCGGCCGCAGCCAGCAGGCGATCCTCGCCGGCGGCCGAAGACAGCTCGGCCAGACGCGGCCCGAGGACGAATCGTCCCTGCAGATCGCGACCGACGATGCGGTGGAATTCGAGGGCGACAGCCAGGCGGTGGGCAGTGGGGCGTGCCAGTCCGGTCAGCGTCACCAATTCGGCGAGAGAGGCGGGTCCGGCCTCAAGTGCGGAGAGAACCATTGCGGCCTTGTCGATGACTCCGACGCCGCTACCATTGCTTGTCATAGGCACTATTGTGCGCGTCTCAGTGGGCGAGATGCAAGTTCGCATTGCGATACGGGCGAGTAGATTTCGAATACGCACTCACTCCAGTGCGCACTCAGCAGTTCATCGACGCGGTCGTACCTCGGCCCGTCAGGTCTACATCGGGTGCAGAGATCCCTGCACCGGCGGGAGGAACCATGCCACGCACATTGGCCGAGAAGGTCTGGGCCGATCACGTCGTCTCACAGGGTGAAGACGGTGCGCCGGACCTTATCTACATCGACCTGCACCTCGTCCACGAGGTGACCAGCCCGCAGGCCTTCGACGGACTCCGACTCGCCGGGCGCCCCGTGCGCCGCCCCGACCTCACCATCGCCACCGAGGACCACAACACCCCGACCTGGGACATCGACAAGCCGATCGCCGAGCCCACCTCGGCCACGCAGATCAACACCCTGCGTAAGAACGCAGAGGAATTCGGCATCCGCCTGCACAGCCTCGGCGACGCCGACCAGGGCATCGTCCACGTCGTGGGACCGCAGCTGGGCCTGACCCAGCCGGGCACCACCGTCGTCTGCGGCGACTCGCACACCTCCACCCACGGTGCCTTCGGAGCGCTCGCCTTCGGCATCGGCACCTCCGAGGTCGAACATGTGCTCGCCACGCAGACACTGAGCCTCAAGCCCTTCAAGACGATGTCGATCACCGTCGACGGCGACCTGCCCGAGGGGTCGAGCGCCAAGGACATCATCCTCGCCATCATCGCGAAGATCGGCACCGGCGGGGGACAGGGCTACGTCCTCGAATACCGCGGTTCGGCCATCCGCCAGCTGTCGATGGAAGCGCGGATGACGATCTGCAATATGTCGATCGAAGCCGGCGCCCGCGCCGGAATGGTCGCCCCCGATGAGACGACCTTCGAATACGTCAAGGGCCGCCCGCACGCCCCCGAAGGTGCTGACTGGGACGCCGCCGTCGAGTACTGGAAGACCCTCTACACCGACGAAGGCGCGGAATTCGACGCCGAGGTCGTGCTCAAGGCCGAAGACATCGAACCCTTCGTCACCTGGGGCACGAACCCCGGCCAGGGCCTGCCGCTGTCGGCAAGCGTACCCAGCCCCGACGACTTCACCGACGAGAACGACAAAGCCGCCGCGGCCAACGCGCTGGCCTATATGGGCCTGACCCCGGGCACGCCGCTGCGCGAGATCGAAGTCGACACCGTCTTCCTCGGCTCCTGCACGAACTCCCGGATAGAAGACCTCCGGGCCGCCGCCGAGGTGGTCCGCGGACGCAGGAAAGCCGACAACGTCCGCTTCATGGTCGTCCCCGGCTCCGCGAAGGTCCGCCTCCAGGCCGAAGAAGAGGGCCTCGACGTCATCTTCAAGGACTTCGGCGGCGAATGGCGCTTCGCCGGCTGCTCGATGTGCTTAGGGATGAATCCGGACCAGCTGGCAGAAGGCGAACGCTGCGCCTCGACCTCGAACCGCAACTTCGAAGGCCGCCAGGGCAAGGGCGGACGCACCCACCTCGTGTCCCCGCTCGTGGCTGCAGCCACCGCGGTGCGCGGTACCCTGTCCTCACCGGGCGACGTCGCCGACCTGCCGCGGGATGCCGAACCCGTGGAATGGGCCGACAGCCGCCTGTCCCTGAACCTGACACCCGTCTCGGCGAACGACTGAAGAAGGAGGACGAGCCATGGAAGCTTTCACCACCCACACCGGCACCGGCGTTCCTCTGCGCCGATCCAACATCGACACCGACCAGATCATCCCCGCCAAGTTCCTCAAGCGCGTCACCCGCACCGGCTTCGAGGACGCCCTGTTCTACCGCTGGCGGTCGAACGACGACTTCGTCCTCAACGACCCCGACTTCGCGAACGGCTCCGTCCTCGTCGCCGGCCCCGACTTCGGCACCGGATCCTCCCGCGAACACGCCGTCTGGGCGCTCAAGGACTACGGCTTCCGCGTCGTCCTGTCCTCGCGCTTCGGCGATATCTTCCGCGGCAACTCCGGCAAGGAGGGCCTGCTGGCCGCCCAGCTGGAACAGGCCGACATCGAACTCATCTGGAAGATCCTCGAGAACCACCCCGGCACATCGATCACCGTGGATCTCAATGAGAAGACCGTGACGTGCGACACCGTCACCGTATCCTTCCAGATCGACGACTACACGCGCTGGCGCCTCCTCGAAGGCCACGACGACATCAGCCTCACCCTGGCCAAGGAAGACGAGATCGTCGCCTACGAATCCTCCCGCTTCGCCTTCAAACCCACGACCCTGCCCGCTAAGGTCTGACCCTCACCGCGGCAACCCAGCGCCACGATCCGACCTCCGCCGAGGCGGCCCACCGAAACGCTCGAACGCGACCTCGGGGCCACCTCGGCGAATGGGTGGGAGACCGTCGGCTGGGTTAGTCTAGGACGGTGCCCGCGGCAATCAGCGGGCACCGTCTCCGGGTGGAATCCTGCCCGGATCCGATCATCGGAATCAGGGAGGAACATGCTCGAAGTACGTGGGGGAAATCCGCTGGACGGCACCGTCCGAGTCCGCGGCGCCAAGAATCTGGTGCCCAAGGCGATGGTGGCCTCTCTGCTCGGTGAGACCCCGTCCGTGCTGCGCGGTGTGCCCCAGATCCGCGACGTCGAGATCGTCACCGGACTCCTCGAACTCCACGGAGTGCGTGTCACCTCCGGTCCCGACGGTGACCTGACCGACGGTGAACTCCACCTCGATCCGGCCGATGTGGCTTCGGGGTCCATCGTCGACATCGATGCCCATGCCGGTTCCTCCCGTATCCCGATTCTCTTCTGCGGTCCGCTGCTGCACAGCCTCGGTCAGGCATTCATCCCCGACCTCGGCGGCTGCCATATCGGCGACCGCCCCATCAACTTCCACCTCGATGTGCTCCGCAAGTTCGGAGCCGAGGTCGATAAGACCCCCGGCGGCATCATGCTCAAGGCCCACAGCCGCCTGCAGGGCACCAAGGTCGAACTGCCCTATCCCTCCGTCGGAGCCACCGAACAGGTGCTGCTGACCGCGGTGCGCGCCGAAGGCGTCACCGAGCTGCGGGGCGCGGCCATCGAGCCCGAGATCATGGATCTCATCGCTCTGCTGCAGAAGATGGGCGCGATCATCACCGTCGACACCGACCGTGTGGTGCGCATCGAAGGTGTCGACACCCTCCGCGGGTTCATCCACCGCGCCCTGCCCGACCGCAATGAGACCGCGTCCTGGGCCTCGGCGGCTCTGGCCACCGGCGGAGACATCTTCGTCGAAGGCGCCAGCCAGCCTGAACTCATCACCTTCCTCAACGTCTTCCGCAAGATCGGCGGCGAATTCGATGTGCAGGAGTCCGGCATCCGCTTCCGCCACCCTGGCGGCAAACTCCGGTCCTTTGCCCTCGAGACCGACGTGCATCCAGGCTTCATGACCGACTGGCAGCAGCCGCTGGTCGTCGCGATGACTCAGGCCGAAGGGCTGTCGATCATCCACGAGACCGTGTATGAGAACCGGTTCGGCTTCACCGACGCCCTGCGCGATATGGGTGCGCAGATCCAGCTCTACCGCGAATGCCTCGGCGGCACTCCCTGCCGCTTCGGCCGTCGGAACTACCAGCACTCGGCCGTCATCTCCGGACCCACCGACCTCAAGGGCACCCGCATCGACGTTCCCGATCTGCGCGGCGGCTTCAGCCACCTCATCGCCGCCTTGGCCGCTCAGGGCACGAGCGAGGTCCACGGCATCGAACTCATCAACCGCGGCTACGAGAACTTCCTCGACAAGCTCACCGGTCTCGGTGCCGAGGTCTCTGTATGAGCCGGGTGACCGAACCGGAGGCGAACGACCACGATCTCGTCTCCTTCGACCCCGCAGCGGTGCGTTCCCAGAACCGCGCAGGCACCGTCGCGGCCACGGCGGCTTTCGGACTCATGCGCACGGCCACGAAGATGAGCATACGGGGCGTCGAGAACCTGCCGCCGGCCGGCACGGGTATGATCGCCGCCGCCTACCACGCCAACCACCTCGACCCGATCCTCGTGGGACTGGCCCTGAAGCGCAACGGCCGGATGCCGCACTTCCTCGCGAAGTCGACGCTGTTCACAGGGGTGCTCGGCAAGATCCTCAAGACCATCGGGCAGATCCCAGTGCTGCGCGCCTCGGCGCAGGCCGGAGACTCCCTCGAGTACGCGAAGGACGCCCTGGCCCACGGCCAGACCGTCGTCATCTACCCCGAGGGCACGCTGACGAAGGACCCGGAGCTGTGGCCTCAGCACTTCAAGACCGGCACCGCCCGGCTGGCGCTGGAGACCGGAGCCCCGATCATCCCCGTCGCCCACTGGGGACTGAACACGATCTACCCGCGCGGACAGAAGAAGTTCCGCTTCCGCCCCTTCAGCCACGACACGGTCGTGGCGTTCGGTCCCGCAGTCGACTATTCGGATCTGTGGGATCACCGGGATGAGAGGAAGACGCTGGGAGACCTCTCCCAGCGTGTGAAGAACACCGTGGCGGCGATGGTGGCCGAACTGTCCGAACGCGAACTGCCGCAGCGTTTCACGAGCAAGGAGTCAGGCGAATGAGCGTCGACAAGATCACCGTCCTCGGAGCCGGATCGTGGGGAACCACCTACGCCGCAGTCATCGCCGACGCCGGCTTCCCCGTCACCCTGTGGGCACGACGCCCCGAGGTCGCCGACGAGATCAACTCCACCCACACCAATGAGCGCTACCTGGGTGAGCGCACCCTGCCCGAGGGGCTGAGCTCGACCGACGACGACATCGCCGCCGTCACCGATGCCGATGTCATCGTCCTCGCCGTCCCCGCCCAGACCCTGCGCGAGAACCTCACCCGGTGGAAGCCGCACCTGAAGCGCGGAGTGAAGCTCGTGAGCCTGATGAAGGGCATCGAGGTCGACACCGGCAAACGCATGTCCGAGGTCATCGCCGAGGTCGCCGAGGTCGACGAATCCCAGATCGCCGTCGTCTCCGGCCCGAACCTCGCCCGCGAGATCGCCGACCGGCAGCCCACCGCCACCGTCGTCGCGTCCTCCGACATCACCACCGCCGAGGTGGTCGCGGAGATCAGCGCGAACGCGTACTTCCGCCCGTATACGAACACCGATGTCGTCGGCGTCGAGATCGGCGGTGCGATCAAGAACATCATCGCCCTGTCCGTGGGCATCGCCGACGGACAGAAGCTCGGCGACAACTCGAAGGCCTCGATCATCACCCGCGGGCTCGCTGAAACCTCTCGCCTGGCCGCAGCCATGGGCGCCGAAGCACACACTCTGTCCGGGCTCGCCGGACTCGGCGACCTCGTGGCGACCTGCGCCTCACCCCTGTCGCGCAATCGCACCTTCGGACGCCACCTCGGTGAGGGGATGAGCCTCGAGGACGTCATCGCCCACACCTCCCAGACAGCCGAAGGCGTGAAGTCCGCTCCCGCCGTCCTGGCACTCGGCCGCCGCAACGGCGTCGACCTGCCCATCACCGAGGCGGTCTGCGCGGTGCTGGGCGGAAAACTGCAGGTTGACGAACTCGCCGGATTGCTGTTGTCTCGAAAACGTAAGCACGAAGGACCACCGGCCTGAGCCGAACGACTCAGGCCACCCGCTGGAAAATTAGGAGCACACATGAGCGCCAACTCACCGTTCTTCAACCTTCCCGAACTTCCGACCTTCACGCTGACCAGCACCGACATCGAAGACGGTGGGGTGCTCACCGGCCCTCAGCTCTCCGGTGCCATGGGCGTGCCCGGCGGTGAGGACGTCTCCCCACAGCTGTCCTGGTCCGGATTCCCCGAGGAGACCAAGGCCTTCGCCGTGACCTGCTACGACCCCGACGCACCGACGGGTTCGGGCTTCTGGCACTGGGTCGTCACCGACCTCGACGCCTCCGTGACGAGCCTGGAGACCAACGCCGGTGACCCGGCCGCCGACCTCCTGCCCGGCGGAGCCGTGACTCTGCGCAACGATGCCGGCGAACCCCGCTTCGTCGGAGCCGCCCCACCGGAGGGTCACGGACCGCACCGCTACTTCTTCATCGTCACCGCCCTGGCCGAACCGCTGGGCATCGACGAATCCGCATCACCGGCCTTCGCCGGCTTCAACATGTTCTTCAAGGGCATCGGACGAGCGTGGCTGGAATGCACGTTCGAGGCCAAGTGAGCTAAAGTCTTTCAGTCCGCGCACACCTGAAGCGGTGTGCGCACCCCGCGTCCGACCCCAGTTCGCGGGAGTACCACTTCAGCAAGGAAACTCATGGCAGACAACGATCACCGGCCCCTTGTCGCAGTCCTCTTCGGAGGCCGTTCGAGCGAGCACTCCGTCAGCTGCGTCACGGCGGCCGGAGTGATCGGTGCCATCGACACCACTGCCTTCGACGTCCTGCCGATCGGCATCACGAAGACCGGCGTGTGGCGGGTCGTCGACGACTGGGCGAGCATGCGCTTCGATCCGCAGGCCATGCCCGAAGTCACCGACAACGGCACCGAGGTGATCCCACCGGTCTCCGCCGACGGGGCACCGCTGCTGCACCGCGACGCCGAGGGCAACTACACCGAACTGGGTTCGGTCGACGTGTTCTTCCCGCTCCTGCACGGACGCTTCGGTGAGGACGGAACCCTGCAGGGACTGTTCGAACTCAGCAGCACCGCCTTCGTCGGCTCCGGAGTGTTCTCCTCCGCAGCGAGCATGGACAAGCACTACACGAAGTCACTCATGGCCCACGCCGGAGTCCCCACCTGCCCGTGGGAGCTCGTGACCGAGACGATGTGGGCCGCAGACCGCGCGGAGGCGGAGAGCCGTGTGTCAGGGCTCGGCCTGCCCGTGTTCGTCAAGCCCGCCCGCGCCGGATCGTCCATGGGCGTCAGCCGCGTCGCCGAGGCGGCCGACCTCGAAGCCGCGCTGCTCGGGGCGTTCGAACACGACTCCAAGGTCATCGTCGAACCCGAGGTCAGCGGTCGTGAGGTCGAATGCGCCGTGCTCGGCTCCGTCTTTGACACGGATCTGCGCGTGTCCAAGCCGGGGGAGATCCGGGTGAGCGGAGACCACTCCTTCTATGATTTCGACGCCAAGTACCTCGACCTCGCTGCTGCAGAGGTCACCTGTCCGGCCGATCTCGACGAGACGGTGACAGCCCGGGTTCAGGAAGTGGCCGCCTCGGTGTTCCGTCTCTTCGACTGCACCGGGCTCGCCCGCGTCGACACCTTCGTCACGGATTCCGGGGACGTCGTCGTCAACGAACTCAACACCCTGCCCGGGTTCACCCCCACCTCGGCGTACCCATTCATGTGGGCGCAGTCGGGGCTCGAGTACTCCGAGCTCATCGGGGAACTCATCTCGATCGCTCTGATCGATCACTCCCGCGCGAAGTGAGCTGGTAGGCGGCGGAGTCGCCACGGGCGCTGCGAACCAAGCGCGGACGTCGTGGGCAGGCTCTAGCCGGCGATGTCCTCGGCGCCGACGCACTCGTTCTCCGGAGGGAACTTCGACAGGGTCGGTGAGATCGCGGCGAGCACGTCATTGCCTGACTCGGCCTTGCGGTTGACGAGCACCTCGACGGCCGGCGTGCGCCCGTAGCTGGTGAACCTCCACGTCGAATCATCGTCCTCGACCGGCTTCGAGATCCAATCGACCCCGGACACGCTCACGCACTGATCCGTCGTCGGCCCGGGAGGAGTGACTCCGCAGCGCAGCACCGCGACGTTGGGATCGCCCCAGGCCTTCGTGCCCTGCGAGGAGGTCGTACGTGCCTTCTCACCCGAGATCTCATCCGGCAGGGTGAGCAGGATGTCGGCACACTTCGGATCCGCCGCATCCTTGGCCGGTTCGACGATGACGGTGCGCGAACATCCGGTCACCGCGAGACCCGTGACCACCGCGGCCAGGGCGACGAAGGTGAGAGAACGACGACGGTGCGCGGGACGCGGAGAACGGCGCGTCGAAGCAGGGCGAGATCTCATAGGACTACCGTATCTCCCGATAACCTGGAGCCATGACCCGACTGTCCGAACTTGGCGAATCACACATCGTCTCCCGCCTGCTCACCCGCAACCCCGAGCCCGCGCACGTGATCGTCGGACCCGGAGACGATGCGGCGGTGACCGCACCGGAGGGTCGACTCGTCTCGACCGCGGACATGCTCGTGGAGAACGAGGACTTCACCCGCGACTGGTTGGACTGGGAGCTGC
Source organism: Brevibacterium pigmentatum (assembly GCF_011617465.1). Classification (NCBI taxonomy): domain Bacteria; kingdom Bacillati; phylum Actinomycetota; class Actinomycetes; order Micrococcales; family Brevibacteriaceae; genus Brevibacterium; species Brevibacterium pigmentatum. The sequence continues at coordinate 2,536,864 of NZ_CP050153.1, read as the reverse complement.
TCGGACGCAAGGCCGCGGCCCAGAATCTTGCCGATGTCTGCGCCATGGGCGCGGTCCCGCACGGACTGCTCGTGTCCCTGGCCGTTCCCGATGACACGGATATCGCCGACCTCGAAGCGCTGTACTCCGGGCTCTTCGACGAAGCGGAGCGGGCAGGTGCCGCGTTGGAGTGCACGGTGCCGATCATCGGGGGCGATCTGTCGTCATCGACACTCATTGTCATCGCCATCACCGCACTCGGAACGGTGCCGGAGGGTTCCGCGATTCTGCGTTCCGGTGCCCAGCCCGGGGATTCTCTCTATCTGGCCGGGACGGTCGGACAGGCGGCCGCCGGGCTCGACCTGCTCTTCGCTGGCTTGCGACGCGAGACCGCCGGCCCGGAACTGAGTCCCCTCATCGAGACTCAATTGGCCCCACGGCCGGACTACGGTGCACTGCGGACGATCAGCGCGTCTGCGATGATCGACGTCTCCGACGGACTCAGCCTCGACCTCGCCCGGGTGGCGACCGCCTCGGGGGTGGGCATCGAGCTCGATAGGGCTCTGCTGGCCGACCTCATCGGCACGCTGCTGCCGGCGGCCGAATTCGTGCTCGATGCGCGGGCGGCGAATGGGACGGCTGCGACAGCGGAGGATCTGGCCCTGTCCTGGGTCCTCGACGGGGGAGAGGACCACGGCTTCGCCGCGTCTGCGCCGTCGCGTCCGGCCCCTGGAGTAGGCTGGCGGAGAATCGGACGGGTCCGCACCGGACACGATGTCAGCCTCGACGGCACACCCGTGCCGGCGAGCGGTTTCAGCCATTTCGGGAAGTGACATGAGCAACGCCATCAGCCTCAACGGTCGTCTGGCCGCACGCTGGGCCCGCCGCGCCGTCGACCGGCTGCGCAAGGAGCGCACCGAGATCGACGAGCTCAACGTCTTCCCCGTCCCCGACGGCGACACCGGCACGAACATGTACCACACCCTGCGTGCCGCCTACCTCGCAGTGGAAGAGCTCACCGGACCGGTCACCCTCCCGCACGTCATCGCGGCACTCGCTGCCGGAGCCGGACGCGGCGCCCGGGGCAACTCCGGACTCATCCTCGCCGTCGCCCTGCAGGGAGTCGCCGATGCCCTGGCCGGAGTCACCGTCGCCACCGCCGACGCGATGGCCACCGCCCTGGAGACCGCGTCCGACCGTGCCCGGGCCGCCGTCGCCCGTCCCGTCGACGGCACCATGCTCACCGTCCTCGACGCCATGGCCACCGAAGCCCGTGAGCGCGCCGACGACGGAGCAGACCTGCTCGAGGTCATCGCGGCCGTGCGGGAACGCTCCCGATCCGCCCTGCGTGAGACCACCGGACAGCTCACCGTGCTGCGCGAGGCCGAGGTCGTCGACGCCGGATCGACGGGAATCGTCGAACTCTTCGACCTCCTCTACGCCACCGTCACCGGCCGCACACCGCAGGATTCGATGCTCGCCGAGGTGGCCCGCGCACCGAAGATCATCCACGAAGCCACCGCCGACGAACTCGAGATCGTCGCCGTCCTCGCCACCGAACCCACCGACTCGCTCGGCGACGAACTCGACCGCCTCGGCGGAACCTCCATCGTCATCAACGCGGCCAAGGTCCACGTCCATGTCGCCGACGAAGCGACCGCCGCGACCGTCATCGACCGCCTCGGCGAGTTTGGGATCGCTCGGCTCGATATGGAAGACCTGCGCATGCACGAGGAGGAGGGCGAGACGAAGCTCATCGCCCTGGTCAAGGGCACGGGACTGCTCATGCACACCGCGCTCAACGGAGCCACGGCGCTGACCCCGGTGGTGGGGGACCTGTTCGAGACGATGTCCGAACTCATCGCCGCCGAGGACCGGGCGGTCATCGTCATCCCCAGCTCCACCTCGGCGCTGAAGTCCCTGACCGGGCTGGGCGCGTATGTCGTGCGCTCCCGCAACGTCGCCACCCTGCTCTCGGCCCTGGCCGTCTACGATCCCTTCGCACCGGCGGGGGAGATCTTTGCGGACATGACCGAAGCGGCCGCGGGCACCAGGGTGGGCACGATCTACTCGGCCGATCAGCTCGCCTCCGACCCGCCGACAGGGATGCTGCCGGTCGTCCATGAGGATGGGGAAGTCCGCGCGGCGGCTGGTGCAGGTTTCGGGCAGGGCACGGGTTCTGGTCTGGTCACGGCTGTGGCGGCTCATCCGGCGCAGTTCTACCGGGTGTTCATCGAGGGCAGAGCGAAGACTCAGAGCACGGAGCTGCGGACCTTGGTCGAGAAGCTCGCCGATCGGCTGCTCGGGGCCGGGGGAGAGCTGCTCACCGTCGTCCACGGACCCGACTGCGCACCGGAGGTCCTCGACCATCTGCGGGACTGGATCCAGAAGTCACATGGGACCGTCCACTTCCAGGACATCGATGCCAGAGACCCCGGGGTGCTCGTGATCATGGGGGTCGAATGACGACCCGTCTCGAAGACAACTTCCGCAAGGCCGACCGCACTCACCTCTCCAAACGCGGGGTGTATACGGTCACCGACCTGTTGCGTTTCTTCCCCCGGCGCTACCTTGTGCCCGGGGAGCGCACGGAACTCGGCGAACTGCCTCTGGGAGAGACCGCCATCATCCAGGCCGAAGTCATCCGGGTGGAGACGCGGCGGATGAAGCAGCGGAAAGGCACCATCACCGAGGTCATCGTCCACGACGGGAAGCAGTCGATGAAGATCGCGTTCTTCAACCAGTACTGGTTGGAGAAGTCGCTGAAGCCGGGGCTGACCGTCGTCTTCGGCGGCAAGGTCGAATCGTTCCGCGGGCAGCTGACCCTGGCGTCGCCGGTGTGGCTCAACCGCACCGAGGATGACCACGAATGGACTCCCGAGGACCTCAATTCCCCGTTCCCCATCTACCCTGCCGTCAAGGGCATCGCGCAGTCCCGGTTGTGGAGTTCGATCAAGACCCTGCTCACCGTCGCCGGGGACGAAGAGTTCGAGGACCCGCTGCCGAAAGGGCTGCGGGAGGCCCACGAACTCCCGGATCTGCGCACCGCGCTCGAGGACATGCACCGGCCGCGGAAGATCGAGGATGTCGAACGGGCCCGGCTGCGGTGGAAGTGGGAGGAAGCGCTCGCCCTGCAGACCGAATTCGCCTCCCGCAAGGCGACTTTGGCCGCGGAGAAGGCGACACCGCTGCTCACCCAAGGGGCGAAGAGCCGCCGCTTCGATGACGACCTGCCCTACACCCTCACCGCCTCCCAGGTCCGGGTCGGCGAGGAGATCGCCGAGGACATGGCCGCCGATCGGCCGATGCACCGGCTCCTGCACGGTGACGTCGGTTCCGGTAAGACCCTCGTGGCTCTGCGGGCCATGCTCACCGCGGTCGATTCTGGTGCCCAGGCCGCGATGCTCGCCCCCACCGAGGTGCTCGCCGCTCAGCATTTCCATTCCATCCAGAGCCTCCTCGACGAACAGATGGCGCTGTCGCCGCTGCTCTCCGACGACGATCAGGTGACGGTGGCTCTGATGACCGGGTCGATGCCTGCGAAGGACCGTCGTGAACTCGCCCTCGACCTCGTCACCGGGAACATCGACATCGTCGTCGGCACGCATGCGCTGCTGTCGGCGTCGACGATGTTCGCCGACCTCGGTCTCATCGTCGTCGATGAGCAGCACCGCTTCGGTGTCGAACAGCGTGAGGCGATGCGCGCCAAGGGCGGGGAGACGACCCCGCATACTCTCGTGATGTCGGCGACTCCGATTCCGCGCACGGTGGCGATGACGGTCTTCGCCGACCTCGATATCTCGACGCTCGACGAGATGCCGGCGGGTCCGAAGGACATCGCCACGCATGTGGTGCCGATCGTCGACCAACCGAACTGGTATGCCCGGGTGCGGGAGCTCATGCGACAGACCGTCGAAGACGGGAGGGGAGTCTTCGTCGTCTTCCCGCGGATCGAACCGATGGACATCGAAGATCCGGAATCCGGGGAGGCGCTCGGTCAGAAGCAGGGGATCGAAGACATCACGCGGAAGCTGCAGGAGACCCCGGAGCTTTCCGGCAAGAAGTTCGGCCTGCTGCACGGGCGGATGTCCGCCGCGGAGAAGGACCGGGTGCTCGCGGACTTCGTCAGGGGCGATATCGAGATTCTCGTCTCGACGACGGTCATCGAGGTCGGCGTCGATGTCGCGCGGGCCACGATGATGGTCATCATCGAAGCCGAGAACTTCGGCGTCGCTCAGCTGCACCAGCTGCGTGGACGCGTCGGCCGTGACGGCAGCTCGGCCATGTGCTTCCTGCTCACCGAGATGAGCGAGACGGACGAGAGCTACGGGAGGCTGCAGGCCGTGGCCGAGACTCTGGACGGGTTCGCCCTGGCCGAATACGACCTCGACGCCCGGGGCGAAGGCGATGTGCTCAGCGGGTCCCAGTGGGGCGGATCCTCACTGCGGCACCTGTCGATCCTCCGCGACTCCGAGATCGTGGCCGAAGCGAAGACGATCGCCGAGCAGATCGTGACCATCGACCCGACTCTTGAAGCGGTGCCTGCACTCAAGGCCTTCATCAGGCGCGTCCTGCCCGAGGACGACGCCCACTTCATCGAGGCAGGCTGAGGAGACAGACATGAGAATCATCGCCGGAGCGCACAAAGGGGCCAGACTGACCTCCCCGTCGGGGGCGAATACCCGGCCGACGTCCGACCGTGTCAAGGAATCATTGTTCTCCATGCTCGACGGCTACGGAGTGCTGCAGGCCGCGAATGTCCTCGACCTCTTCGCCGGTTCCGGTGGCCTTGGCTTCGAAGCGATGTCCCGGGGCGCCGCGCAGGTCGATTTCGTCGATTCCTCCCTGGCCTCGTTGCGAGCCCTGGAATCCAACGCGGACAAGCTCGGCCTCGATCACTCCGCGACGGTCCACGCCGGGGACGTGCTCCACTTCCTGTCCGGACTGCCCGGACCCAGCCACCCGGAGTCACGGGTCTTCGACCTCGTGTTCATGGACCCGCCCTACCCGCTGGGTGAGGACGCGGTCACGCAGATCCTCAGCCGGCTGAGCACGCACTTGGACATGGAGTCCATCGTCGTCGTCGAACGCGCCGCACGCTCGCCGGAGCCGACGATGCCGGAGGGCCTCGAAGTCTTCCGGGCGAAGACCTTCGGCGAGACTGCGATCCACTTCGTCCAGCTCGTCGGGGAGCCTGACTCGGACCAGCCCGCGGCTGACTAGAGCACGCTGGAGAGGAACGAGCGGGTGCGCTCGTGCTGCGGGTTGTTGAAGATCTGGTCCGGCGGACCCTCTTCGAGCACCTGACCGCCGTCGAACATCATCACACGGTGTGAGACATCGCGGGCGAACTGCATCTCGTGCGTGACCAGCAGCATCGTGATGTCCGTAGTCTCGGCGATATCGCGCAGCACTCCGAGCACGTCTCCGACAAGCTCGGGGTCGAGGGCCGAGGTGACCTCGTCGAGGAGGAGGATCTCCGGGCTCATCGCCAGTGCACGGGCGATCGCCACGCGCTGCTGCTGACCGCCGGAGAGGCGAGTCGGATGAGCATCGGCCTTGTCGGCCAGGCCCACCCGTTCGAGCAGCTCCTTGGCTTCCTTGCTCGCTTCGGCCTTGGACTTGCCGAGCACATGGACGGGCGCTTCGATGATGTTCTCGAGCACAGTCATGTTCGGGAACAGGTTGAACTGCTGGAAGACCATGCCGATGCGCGTGGTCATCTCACGCGTGCGCTTCTTCGGCAGCTCGACGCGTTTGCCGTCGCGCTCTTCGAAGGTCAGCGGTTTCCCGTCGACATAGATATATCCGCCGGTGAGTTCTTCGAGGGTCATCACCAGGCGCAGGATCGTCGTCTTGCCCGAACCGCTGGGTCCGATGAGGGTGACGCGTTCGCCGGGAGCTACCGTGAAGTTGAGATTCTTGAGCACGGTGGTCGGCCCGAAGCTCTTCTCCACGTCTTTGAACTCGATCGCCGGGGTCGCCGAGGCGGACGGTGCAGTGGGGGTGTTCTCAGTAGGAGGCAAGGCGTCGATCCAATCTCTGAATGAGCAGTGAGGTCGGGTAGCTGGCGATGAGGAAGATGATTCCCGCCAGAGTGAAGGCTTCCGTGTAGGCGAAGGTCGATCCGCCGAATTCCTTCGCCGCGGTGACGAGCTCGACGACGGAGATCGCGAACAGGAATGGGGTGTCCTTGAACATCGCGACCGCGTAATTGCCCAGCGACGGAATGGTCGCCCGCAGAGCCTGCGGCAGCACGATCGCGGTGAAGGTGCGCACCGGCGGCAGCGACAGCGCAGTAGCGGCCTCGAACTGGCCCGGCGGCACCGAGTCGATCCCGGCCCGGTAGCTTTCGGACATGTACGTCGAATAGTGGATGCCGATGACGATGAAGCCGATGACGAGCGCAGGCACATTGACCAGACCCGGAATGTCGGCGAACGCGTAGTAGACGAACAGCAGCTGGACGACCAGCGGAGTGTTGCGGATGAACGCCACGATGAGGCGGACGAGCCAATTGATCCAGCGTGGCAGACCACGGATGGCCACGGCCAGGATGAGGCCGAGGATGGCGGCGATGACGGTGCCGACGACGGTGGCGATGAGAGTGTTGACGAACCCGCGGAGCAGGATCGGCAGCGCCTCGGCGGCGAATTCCCAATTCCACATCAGAGGTCACCTGCCTTCGCGCGTGCCGCATCGGCCCGGGCCGTGTGCCTGGCCTCGCGACGATCGGTGCGCGAGTTCGGGCGTCTGCGGCCCAGAGCGGCGGTGGCCCTGCGTTCGAGGAAGTTCATGAACTCCTGGAGCAGCCACGCCAGTGCGAAGTAGATGAGGAGGCTGATCGAATAGGCGAACATCGTGTCGCCGGTCGCCTGGCGCAGCTGTTCGGTCTTGTCGGTGAGGTCGGAGAGCGTGATGAAGGAGACGACCGCCGTGCCCTTGAGCAGCTGGATGAGCAGCGTCGCCAAGGACGGAATCATCAGTGCCCACGCCTGCGGGAAGATCACGCGGATCATGCGGCGGGTGGGGGAGAGGCTCAGCGCGATCGCAGCCTCCCACTGGCCGGGGGCCACTGTCTTGATCGACGAGCGGACCACCTCGGCGGAATAGGCTCCGTAGTTCAGTGCCAGAGCAGCGACACCGCAGGCCATGGGGTCGAAATCGACGCCGAGGAGCGGGAGAACGTAGAACAGCCAGAAGAGCTGCACGAGCAGCGAGGTGCCGCGGAAGAACTCGACCACGATGCGGGCCGGAACGCGCAGCCAGGCGCTCGGCGACGTCATCGTCAGACCGAGGATGAGGGCGATGATGACGGCGCCGATGCTGCCGGCCACCGTGAGGATGATGGTTGTCTGAACTCCCTCCCACACCTGTGGGAGGAAGTTCAGCAACGTCGTGACATTGTCATTCATGGTGCTTGGGAGGAACCGACTCAGGAATCAGCGGTGGGAAGTTCGCCCTTGCACAGCTGATCGGTCGTGATCGAACCGTCGGGGCGCTCTTCCTTCGTGAATCCGTAGTCGCCGACGACGTCGAGGTAGGCCTTCTCGTCGGAGACGATCTTCTCCAGGCCCTTGTTCCATTCGTCGCGCAGTTCCTCGTCATCGCTGCGGAATACCGTGGCACCGGCACCGACCTGCGGCACTCCGTCGATCTCCTGGACGAAGGAATCGCTGACCTCGACACCGGAGTCCTCGCTGTTCTTCGCCATCCAGTTGAGCGAGATGGCGGTGAGCGCGAAGACATCGGCGCGACCGGTGGTCACGGCGTCCATGCCGTCCTGCGGGGTGCCGACCTGCTGGGTCTTGATGCCGAGGTCCTTGGCGTAGTCGGATTCGATGGCGCCGGTCATGGTGGCGAGCTTGACGCCCTTCTCCTTGACGTCGTCGAGATTCTTCATCCCGTCGAGCTTGCCTTCCTTGGTCATCAGGGCAGTGGTGTACATGAACTCGGGGTCACCGAAGGACGCCTGTTCGCAGCGGTCGGGCAGGATCGACATGCCGGCCGAGATCGCATCGAAGCGATCGGCATTGAGGCCGGGGATGAGAGAGCCGAACTCGGTGTTGACGCCTTCGACGTCCTCGACGCCGAGCTCCTTGAACACGGCTTTCGCCAGAGCGACCGACGCTCCTTGGAGTTCGCCGCCCTCTTCGAAGCTGTACGGGGCTTCACCAGCGAAGCCGACAGAGATCTTTCCTTCGTCGATGGCCTTCTGCAGAGCGGACTCGTCGGAGTCGCTTCCGCCGCAGGCACCGAGAGTCAGCGTCAGCGCGAGAATCGATGTCGCGGCGGCCAGTCCTTTGAGTTTCATGTGCTGTTCCTTCCTTGAACGTCGACACATCAACGTGACGTGCGTCTCTGGAACAGTATTCAATACTTATGTTGTCCGAATGTCACACTGTCTGACAACGTTATATGATCGTGACCGTGACGAATCCTCCGACTTCCGAGCTCCCGGTGCTGCGCAAAGTGGTCCGCGCTTCGACGATCGACCTCATCGTCGACCAGATCCGCAACGCCATCTATTCCGGTTCGCTCGAGCCCGGTCAGTCGATCAACGAGGTGCGCACGGCCGAGCTGCTCGAGGTGTCGCGACCGTCCCTGCGGGAGGCTCTGCAGCGTCTCATCAGCGAAGGCGTGATGACGCATGCTCCCGGACGTGGCGTGCATGTGCGGAGGATGCGCACCGCAGACATCGACGACGTCTACGCCGTTCGCGAGGCGACCGAATCTCAGGCGGTCAAGCTCATCGTCCGGCAGGGGCGGTCCACGTCACGGATCCGCCAGGCGCTGCGGGAGCTCGAACACGCCATCGAGGAAAACGTTGCGCGCACGATCGGCGATGCCGACCTCAACTTCCACCACGCGATCGTCGCGTGCTCCGGATCGGCGCGGCTGACCGACCTCATGAAGGTCTCAATGGTCCACACCCGGCTGCTGTCGCTGTCCGATCAGCGCGGCTACGAGGTCCGGTGCGACCTCATCGACAGCCACCGCAAACTCGCCGAGGCGGTCGCCGCCGGTGACGAACCCCGTTCGCTGGCGATCGTCGCCCGGATCATGGCCGAAGCGGCCTCGCGTCTGCACGGACCCGAAGACGGTTTCGAAGCTCAGGTGGTCAAAGGCCACGACGACGAGACACCCGCCGACGATCAGTGGCTGCAGCTGCGTGAGCGTCCGAACGATACGATGAGGGCATGAAGGTCGTCTGCCCCGGTTCCTATGACCCGATCACCATGGGTCATCTCGATATCATCGCCCGCAGCTCTCGGATGTTCGAAGAGGTCGTCGTGGCGGTCGTCCACAACCCCTCGAAGTCCGGTCGCTTCGACCCGGAGGTCCGCGCGGACCTCATCCGCCGTTCCCTGGCCGACGACGAACGCACTCGGGAGGCGCGCAACGTCACGATCGACCTTGTGCCGGGAGGCCTCCTCGTTGACTACTGCGCGAAGATCGGCGCTCCCGCCGTCGTCAAGGGATTGCGTTCGGGCACCGACTTCGCCTACGAACTGCCGATGGCCCTGATGAACAAGCACCTGACCGAACTCGAGACGATCTTCGTCCCCGGCGATCCGAAGTTCGAACACGTCTCCTCCTCACTCATCAAGGAAGTCCACGCGAACGGCGGAGACATCGAAGGCCTCGTCCCCACCTCGGTGCTGGCGGCCCTGCAAGGCGATGCCGCCGTCGACGACGGCGCCCGCTGAGGGATGGGCCCGGCAACTCCAGCGAACCGGGCCTGGTTCCCAGGCCTCGTCATCCACACCGTGCTCGCGCACGCCACCTACAACGGCGTCCGCGTTCTCATCTCCTACCGAACCCTCGAACTCGGCGGAACGGGAGTCGTCCTCGGCCTGATGACGGCCGTGTACTCCCTCGTTCCGCTGCTCACCGCTCTCTTCGTCGGCCGCCTCGTCGATCGGGGCTACGCCACCGCGGTGCTGTGGACGGGGACAGTGCTGTCGGTGCTGCCCGTCGCGCTTGCGGCCGTGGCGCCCAACCTCGGCGTGCTCCTCATCGCCACGATGAGCCTCGGCGTCGGGCAGCTGCTGACCACGGTCGCCTCCCAAGCGCTCATCCCGCAGAGCTTCCCGGCGGCGCAGATGACCTCGAAGTTCGGCCACCTCACCCTCGGCGTCTCGATCGGCCAGACCGTCGGACTGCCCCTGGCGGGAATGGTCGCCGATGCCACCTCCGGCGATACGGCAATCACGAACGCGCTGTGGTTCATGACCGCGGTCTCCGCGCTCACTCTCATCGCTGCCGTCATCGTCATGCTCCGCGGCAGGACTCCGCACGTCTCCCGCGCCGACGCGGCCGAAGGCGCACAGTCGCCGTGGGCGCTGCTGTCGCTGCGGGGGATGAAGCCGGCGATCTTCGCGTCCATGGCCACGCTCGCCGCCGTCGACCTGATGACCGCCTACCTGCCGCTCATCGGTCAGCAGAACGGACTGTCGGTGACCACGGTGACGTGGCTGCTCGCACTGCGCACCCTTGCCTCGGTGATCTCACGGCTCTTCATCGGAAGCCTCACGGCCAGGTGGCGGGACCTGTCTCTGTTGTGGACCGCCTCGGCGATGGCCGGCATCAGCGTCGTCCTCATCCCCGTGTTCAGCCAGCCGTGGATGCTCGGTGTGCTGCTCACGGTCGCTGGGTTCTGCTTCGGGCTCACCCAGCCGCTGACCATGTCCTGGGTGTCCGCGCTGGCCGATGCGAAGAATCGGGCTGCGGTGCTCTCGATCCGCTTGGCGGGCAACCGACTCAGCCAGGTCGCCATCCCATCGGCCGCCTCGGCGCTCACGGTGGTCGCCGGCTCCGGGATCGTGTTCACGATGTCCGGGGCGCTGCTCATCATCGCCGGGGGAGTGACCTGGCGCAATCATCACGAACGATGGTGACGAGGAACGGTGGTGGTGACGAGGAACACTGGCGGTGCGGTTCCGGATCGATTGGTAATGGCCGCCCAAGATGATTAGAATGGTGAGTCGCGTGTGAACGCAGGAGCGACATCCTCAAACGCACCAGGAGGACAGGGCATGAAGAACAGATCTGAATTCGTCTATGATCTCAGATCCATGGGATTGCTCGGTCAGCCGGGTGAGTGGGAACGGGTGAACACCACCTTGTCGGCTCCAGCGGATCTCAAGATCGAAGTGATCGGGGTTGCGGAAGGTTCACCACTGACGCTCGAGCTGATGTTCGAGAGTGTGTCGGAGGGGATCTACGTGTCGGGGACAGTCTCGGCGACGGCCCGCGGCGAAGACGCGAGGACGCTCGAACCCATCGAGCTGCCTATAGATGTGGACATCCAGGAGATGTACGTCTATGAGCAGGCCGAAGGGGACGAGGACTCCTACGTCATCGACCGGGATCAGCTCGACCTCGAGCCCGCGATCAGAGACGCCGTCGTGATGGCTCTGCCGTTCAATCCCTCACGGGATGAGAGCGAGGAGTTCAGCTACACCCTGGGGGAGGACCTCGAGGTGGACGAGGACGAATCCGAATCGCCGTTCGCATCATTGAAGAATCTGTTGGAAGAGAAGAAAGAGAGCTAGACGTGGCTGTTCCGAAGCGTAAATTGTCGCGCAGCAACACCCGCCACCGTCGTTCGCAGTGGAAGGCCAAGGCTCCGAACCTGGTCAAGACTGTGGAGAACGGTCGCGTTGTGTACTCGCGCCCCCACCAGGCCAAGGTCGTCGAAGACGCAGCCGGCACCCCGCTGTACCTCGAGTACAAGGGCCGCAAGGTCGCTGACGTCTGAGACTGTGGACACTGACACCACAGCAGCACTGAAGAAGAGTCTCGGGATCGATATTGATCCCGAGACTTTTCGTCTCGCGCTCACGCACCGCTCATTCGCCTTCGAGGCCGGTGGCATCCCCACCAATGAGCGCCTCGAATTCCTCGGCGACTCCGTTCTCGGCCTTGTGGCCACTGAGTCGCTGTTCTACGACAACCCGGATCTGCCCGAAGGCCAGTTGGCCAAGATGCGTTCGGCCGTCGTCAACACGCGGGCGCTGGCATCGATCGCCCGCCGGCACGGAATCGGCGAGCACATCCTGCTGGGCAAGGGTGAGGAGCTGACCGGAGGCCGGAACAAGGACTCGATCCTCGCCGACACCGTCGAGGCCCTCATCGGCGCGACCTTCGTCTCCCGCGGACGCGAAGAGGCCTTCGCCTTCGTCCACCGTCTCATCGACGGAATGCTCGACGACGCGGTCAACCTCGGCGCGGGGATGGACTTCAAGACCACCCTGCAGGAGGCCGCTGCCGACCTCGACCTCGGCACCGTGAGCTACGAGATCACCTCGTCCGGGCCCGACCACGCCATGGTCTTCACCGCCACCGCGATGCTCGGTGCGAACAACTGGGGCGCCGGCGACGGATCCTCGAAGAAGGCCGCCGAAGCCGCGGCCGCCGAGGTGGCCGTCAAAGCCATCCGCACCATCTACCCGGACTACCGGCGCTGAGTTCGCCTCTGCCGGTGGGTCCATTGCTGGGGTCTTCTTCGCCGACAGGTTCTTCGCTGTGGTCTTCCTTGCTGACTGAAGGGGCGATGTCCTGATGCCTGAGCTTCCCGAGGTCGAAAGCGTTCGTCGCGGCGTCGACGAATGGACGGCCGGAACCACGATCACCGGCGCCGAGGTGGCCGATCCCCGAATTCTGGGCACGACGTCCCAGCGGCGCATCGATCCGTCCGCGGTCTCCGGGTTCGTTTCGGCTGTGACCGGGGCGCACATCCTTCGTGCCGAACGGCGCGGGAAGTTCATGTGGCTGAGCCTGGGGGAGGGGAATGCCGTCACTTCCGGGCAGTCGACGCCGAGGCCCGAACTCGGCATCCTCGTGCATCTGGGTATGAGCGGCCAGCTGCGCATCCACTCGCCCGGCGAGGAGATCCATCGGCACACTCGGGCGATTCTCCACCTCGACAGCGAACGCGAACTGCGCTTCGTCGACCAACGGATCTTCGGCCATATCGGCGTCCAACCTCTTGTGCACGGCTACGGTCGGCTCGTCCCCGCCTCGGCGGTGCATATCGCTGCCGATCCGCTCGAGCCCGCGTTCGATCCGGAACGGGTCGTGGCGGACCTGGCGAAGAAGCGCACGGCGATCAAGGCCGCGCTGCTCGATCAGACGCTCGTCAGCGGGATCGGGAACATCTACGCCGATGAGGCACTGTTCCGGGCGGGAGTCCACCCTCTGGCGGTGTCGGCGCGGACACGGAAGAGCCGCCTCGTCGAGGTTCTCGAATCCGCGACGAAGGTGATGAGCGATGCCCTGGCCGTGGGCGGCACGAGCTTCGACGCTCTCTACGTCAACGTCAACGGCGAATCCGGTTACTTCGACCGGGCTCTGCTCGTCTACGGGCGCGGAGGACAGGAATGCGTGCGCTGCGGGACGGAGATCGTCAAGATCACCGTCGGCGGGCGGGGCTCTCACTTCTGCCCGAACTGTCAGAAGCCGCCGCGGTACCGGTAACGCACCGCGGATCAGTCAACGCACCGCAGCTCCTAGTTCCTCCCATTCGCGGCGCTTCCTACCGTCAGTGCGCCATCATTCATCAACGGCGGCAATGTGCACCGCTGCATCGGGGTGACACGACACCAGTGGTGAAGGACTCCTGCGATCAGCGCATGGGGGAATGGGTCTGAGCGGACGCTCGTGCCAAATAGGCTTTGTGGCCGTCGATGAGGGCCCGTTGCGCCTCGGTGTGGTCGGGCGGCGCGAGTACGTTCGCGGGGTTCGTCGGAGACAGCCACAGTGAGTCGATTTCGACGATCCGACCGTCTCTGAGACCCGCGGCCGCCGCCAGCCGATAACGAGAACCAGGGGCAGGGATGAGGATGCGGTCGAGATCCCGCCACGCAATCCGTCGGGGTCTGCCGGTGAAGCCGCACCAGATGAACTCCTCGGGCGTGATCTCCAGCCGGGCGCGTGCACCCATGTGGAAATTCACCCACGCGCCGATGAGAAGGATGACCGGGCCGAAGAGGAAGATGAGAAGTATGGGATCGGCGAAGATCGCCAAGAGGATCACCGTGATGAACGCGAGTATCGCCATGACGACCAGCATCCAACCGATGAACTTCGAGATGTTCCCCTCGCGCCTGATCACTCTGTGCATCTGTCGACTTCCATTTCCTCAGAACTACCTGACGGCGGCCCAGCAACCTCGCGCGAGGTAGCTGGGCCGCCGTCAGGTAGTAGTCAATGCGTTTTAGGCCTTCGGGGAGTCCTCGTTCTTGGACTTCGTGTCCGACTCGGCCTTGTCCTTGTCCGCATTCTCGTCCTCGTCCTCGTCCTCGATTTCGAGTTCGGAGGTTTCGAGGCCGAAGACCTCGCCGTCGTACTCGTTGACCGCGGTTGCCACCGAGGACTCGAGCACGTGCGCGGCCAGCTGCTCCTGGATGATGAGCGGATCCTTCGACAGGTCCTTCCAGACAGCCACGCACAGCAGCAGCATGACGATGACGAACGGCAGGGCGGAGACGATCGTGATGTTCTTCAGCCCGTCGAGCGCCTCAGCGGGGTCAGTTCCACCCGCCAAGAGCATGACCGCAGCCACGGCACCGGTCGCGGTGCCCCAGAAGATCACGAGACCCTTGCCCGGCTCCTGCATGCCGTTGGCCGACAGGGTGCCCATGACGATCGACGCGGAATCCGCGCCGGTGACGAAGAAGATCGCAATGAGGATGACCGTGACGATCATGAGGATGATCGCGATGAGGTTCGGCAGAGGCAGAGCGCCGAGGAGGTCGAACAGGATCGTGTCCATGTTGATGTCCGGCTCGCCGTCGACGACCTTCGCCAGCGCCTGGACCGTGCCCTCGCCGCGCTCGGCGCGCTCCTGGATGCCGATGGCACCGCCGCCGAAGATCGCGAACCATATGGTCGAGACGACGGAGGGAACGATGAGCACGCCGGTGACGAACTGACGGACGGTGCGACCACGCGAGATGCGCGCGATGAACAGACCGACGAAGGGCGACCATGACACCCACCATGCCCAGTAGAAGACCGTCCACGACGACAGCCACTCATTGACGCCCTGACCGTCGGCGGCCGTCCGGGAGGCCAGCTGCGGCAGATCCTGGATGAACGCACCCACCGAGGAGGGGATGACGTTGAGGATGAACAGCGTCGGTCCGCCGATGAAGACGATGAGGGCGACGATGACCGCGAGCACCATGTTGATGTTCGACAGCCACTGGATGCCCTTCTCCACACCCGAGACCGCCGAGGCGACGAAGGCGGCGGTGAGGATCGCGATGATGATGACGAGGACCGGTGAGGAGACATCGGACATGATGCCTGCGGACTCGATGCCGCCGCCGATCTGGATGGCGCCCAAGCCCAGCGAGCAGGCCGAGCCGAACAGAGTCGCGAGGATCGCAAGGATGTTGATGACCTTGCCGCCGATTCCGTTGACGGCGCGTTCGCCGAACAGCGGGGTGAACATCGACGAGAACAGCTGCGAACGACCCAGACGGAACGAACCGTAGGCCACACCCAGGCCGACGATGGCGTACATCGCCCACGGGTAGAGCGTCCAGTGGAACAGCGTCGTGCCCATGGACGTGCCCATCGCCTGAGGCGTGGACCCGTCGACGGTGTTCGGGGGAGGCGACATGTAGAAGAACAGGGGTTCGCCGACCGCGGAGAAGACGAGGCCGATGCCCATGCCGGTGGCGAACATCATCGCGATCCACGAGGAGGTCTTGAACTCCGGCTTCTCATCGTCCTTGCCCAGCGGAATCCGTCCGAACTTGCTGACGGCGACGACGATGACGAAGATCGTGAAGACCGTGGCGGCGATGACGAAGAGCCACCCGAAGTTGTCCATCACGCCGGTCAGCAGCGTGCCCGCCACCGCACCGAGGCTGTCGGGGGAGACGAAGCCCCAGACGACGAACGCGACGGCCAGGATGCCTGCCGCAAAGAACACGACCTTGTCCAAACCTTCACGTTTGAAGGGCTTGAGTGCGGTCGTCGGATGCTTCAGGTGCTCGATGAGCTCCTGAGTCTTAGTGTGTTCACTGCTCATATGATCGGGCCGATCAGGCGCGGGTCCTCAGTGGAGCAGATGAGAACGGGCTGCCGCCTCGGCGTTCCTTCCTTGAATGGACTGCATCGGACAGGTGGCCGAAGGAATCCGAGCCGAGTGCACCCGAACACTTCTCACTCATGATCATGACAGAACACGGGCGAAGATGGTCGGAAATCCCTCTTCTCGGACCCCCATCGGTCGCCTTTCGCTGTGCTTCACCGCCCCACGGGGCGTTAAATGATGAGGGGCCCTGCCGCGCACGACAGGGCCCCTTCCAGCTCCCCCGGCTGGGCTCGAACCAGCGACCCTTCGATTAACAGTCGAATGCTCTGCCAACTGAGCTACGGAGGAAAACAGCGCAGTCGCCTACGCACGAGGAGAAACTCTACCAAAAGATTCGGGATCTTGCCGCCGCCTGCGGATATGCTGGGAGCCAATATGCATCTCAAAAGCCTGACACTGCGGGGATTCAAGTCCTTCGCCTCGGCGACGACCCTCCGATTCGAGCCGGGAATCACCTGCGTCGTCGGACCCAACGGCTCGGGCAAGTCCAACGTCGTCGACGCCCTGTCCTGGGTGATGGGCGAGCAGGGTGCGAAGAATCTGCGCGGCGGAAAGATGGACGACGTCATCTTCGCCGGAACCTCGAAACGTCAGGCTCTGGGACGCGCCGAGGTGACTCTGACCATCGACAACACCGACGGAGCCATCCCCGTCGACTACACCGAGGTGACCATCTCGCGGACCCTCTTCCGCACCGGGGGATCCGAATACGCCGTCAACGGTGCCCCGGCCAGACTGCTCGACATCCAAGAGCTGCTCAATGATTCCGGCCTGGGCAAGGAGATGCACGTCATCGTCGGTCAGGGCCGCCTCGACGCGATCCTCCACGCCGACCCGCTGGAGAGGCGCAGCTTCATCGAAGAGGCCGCCGGGGTGCTCAAACACCGACGGCGCAAGGACAAAGCGGTCCGCAAACTCACCGGACTGCAGACGAACCTCGACCGGCTCACCGACCTGCGCACCGAACTCAACCGCCAGTTGGGGCCCCTGGGGCGGCAGGCCGAAGCGGCAGCGAAAGCCGCGACCGTCCAAGCGACTCTGCGCGACGCCACCGCCAGGCTGCTCGCCGACGATGCCGTGCGGATGCAGTCTTCGCTCGCCTCATCCAGCGACGGCGAAGATCACAGCGACCGCATCGCCGAGCTCGACCACCGCCGCACCCGTACCGAGGCGCGACTCTCCGAGATCGAAGCCCGTCTGTCCGAACTCGACTCCGAACTCGAAGTCCAACGCACCGCGGAGTCGCGGACACAGACGCAGATCGTGCGCGCCCAAGGACTGAGCCAACGTGCCCAGGACAAACGCTCCCATCTGCTCTCCGAGGTCACGAGCCTGGGTCAGAGGGAAGCGAAGTCACCCGAAGAGCTGCGCGCACAGGCCGAACGGTTCCGCGGTGAGCTGGGCGACGCCGAGGCGGCCGTGACCGAGAAGACGACCGCACTCGAGGCCAGCCAGCAGCGGAAGGAAGAGCTCACCCAAGCTCTGAAGACTGCCGAGGACGAGGTCAAGGCCGCACAGATCGCCATCACCGAGGCGGTGAAGAACCGTTCGGCTCTGCAGTCGAAGCAGACCCAAGCGGCCGAGCGGATCACCGACCTCAAGTCTCGGATCGAAGCCAACCAGACGGAGATCGAAACCGTCTCCGCTCGCATCACCGAGCGCAGCCGGGAACTCGAAACCGCCGAGACCGGTGTCGAAGACGTCGAAGCCGGAGAGACCGAACTCGACTCCGCCTACGAGGCCGCGCAGGAGAAGCTCGAGAAGCTGGAGACCGAACGCACCGAGCTGCAGGAACAGCGGGCAAAGGTCGCCTCCGAACTGTCCTCGGCGAAGGCCCGCGCGGAGGCCCTGGCCCTGGGCACCGCTCTGGAAGCCGACCTCGAAGACATCGTCAATGCGGAGCTGCCGGGAGTTCGCACGGCCGTGACCGAACGGCTGAGCGTCGACCACGGGTTCGAGATGGCCGCGGCAGCGGCCCTGTCGACGACGGTGTCTGGTGTCATCGTCGATGACAGCGAAGTGGCGCTGGCAGTGCTCGACCACCTCGGCGAGGACACGAACGTGTCTCTGACGATCCCCGCCGGTGCCGAAGCATCGTCCGGGAAGGGCGGCGGGAGTGCCCTCGACGCACTGCCGACCCTGCCCGCGCTGCCTGCGGTGGAAGGCCTGCGCTGGCTCTCCGACGTCGTCGACAGCGACGTCCCCGAACTGCGCGTTCTGCTGGCCCGGGCGCTGAATGGTGTCGTCTGCGTCCCCGATGCGCGCACCGGAATCGAGCTGACGGAAGCTCGGCCCGAACTCACCGCCGTCACCGTCCACGGTGAAGTGCTCACCGCGACCCGGATCAGCCGCGCCCGGACCGCCTCGGGCACACGCCTGGCCTCGCAGACCGCGCTCGAGGACACTCATTCCCTCATCTCCGACCTCGAAGCTCGGGCGGGCAAGCTCGACGCCTCCTTGAGGGAACTCGAACCGCGCCTGACCGCGGCACGTGATGAATCAGCCGCAGCCCTCGATGCTCTTCACTCCTCGGATGCGAAGATCATGGCCGCGGCCGAGGAGGTCTCGCGCATCACCGGTGATATCGGTGTGGCCCGCACCCGTCTGCAGCGTGCAGAAGAGAATGCCACCGAACTCGAATCCCGCCTCGCGGCCGCCGAGCGCGACTCTCAGTCGGCCGCGGCAGCCCTGGCCGGAGCTGCCGAGGTCGACGAGGTCGTCGATACCGCCGCGCGGGACGAACTGAGCGCACAGGTCGCCCAATCCTCGGAAGACCTCGTCGAAGCCCGCATCAGCCACCGGTCGGCTGCCGACCGGGCCCGGTTCTTAGGCGATCGGGTGGACTCCCTCCTGCGGGCGGCGAAGGCCGAAGAGGCAGCGCGGGAGCAGGCGCAGCGCACGATCGCGAAGAAGAAGCGCGCGGCCGGCTCGGTGCAGCTCATCGCCGAAACCGCGGCCGAAGCCGCGGAGCTCGCCACCTCCACGGTGGCCGAACTCGGTGAGGCGATCCAGGTCCTCGTTGACGAACGCGGCGGTCTGCGCGAAGAGAAGGGCCGCCTCGGCGAGGAATTGGGGTCGACGCGAACCCAGCTGCAGAAGCTCAAGGACGCCGCGGCCGAAGCCGAACTCGCGAAAGAACGTTTCCGGCTTCGACTCGAGGAGATCGCGCACCGATCGGAGGAGGAGACGGGGCTGGGCATCGACCGTCTCATCGACGAATTCGGGCCGCATCTGCCGGTTCCGTCCTTCGACGAGGACGGGGAGGATCGTCCGTATGTGCGCGCCGAGGTGGAGAAGCGGCAGAAGCAGGCGGCGTCGCAGCTCAAGCGCATCGGCACGGTCAATCCGCTCGCGCTCGAGGAATACGAGGCGCTGAAGGAACGGCATCAGTTCCTCGAGAAGCAGATCGCGGACATCGAATCCTCGCGCAAGGACCTCATGCAGCTTGTCGAGGAGGTCGACCGGCACGTCGAACGCGTCTTCGCCGAAGCCTATGCGGATACGGCGCGGGAGTTCGAGGACATCTTCTCCCGCCTCTTCCCCGGAGGTGAGGGCGCACTGAGCCTGACGGACCCGAACGATATGCTCACCACCGGCGTCGATGTCCACGCCCGCCCGGCCGGCAAGAAGGTCAAACGACTGTCTCTGCTCTCCGGCGGGGAGCGGTCGCTAGTGGCCGTGGCCATGCTGGTCGCGATCTTCAAAGCACGGCCGAGCCCGTTCTACGTCATGGACGAGGTCGAAGCGGCACTCGACGATCTCAACCTCTCGCGTCTGCTCACGGTGTTCAAGGAGCTGCAGGACTCATCGCAGCTCATCGTCATCACCCACCAGAAGCGGACGATGGAAATCGCCGATGCCCTCTACGGAGTGACGATGCACGGCGACGGAGTGTCGAAAGTCATATCGCAGCGGATCCCGTGAACCACCGTCGATATTCCGGACGACGCACCTGAGGTCACGGGCCTGCCGCGGGAGCACAAGGCTGTTTGGCAGTGATGCCCAGGACAGTCCCAGGGAATTTTGCAACTGCCGTGCGGCGGGCGAGCACAATTGTCGTGGCCGAGGACTATAGACTTGGGCCGAGACACAGGTATTCGAAGAACGTGAGGAGCGAGACGTCCAT
The DNA here is from genome assembly GCF_011617465.1 of Brevibacterium pigmentatum. Lineage (NCBI taxonomy): Bacteria > Bacillati > Actinomycetota > Actinomycetes > Micrococcales > Brevibacteriaceae > Brevibacterium > Brevibacterium pigmentatum. Next base: position 2,516,645 of record NZ_CP050153.1, on the reverse strand, counting down.
GGCCGAGGCTGCTGTACTGCGAGGTGGCTCGAGGGCATGAATTCGGTACTTGTCGTCATCGTCGGACTCGCGATCTCCTTCGCCCTGGCACTCGTCGTCGTCCTCCTCGTGGCTCTGCCCGGCCTGCGCGCCGAAGGACGCCTGCGATACTCCTCCGACGTGCAGCGATTCCGTCTGCCGCCCGAGTGGACCGGCTACGACGACGAAGTCCACGAATTCTTCGGCCACGACGACGGCACCTCGCACCTGGCGACCAGGGAACAGGCGGCGGTGACCGCGATCCGCGATCACTCCTATGTGCTGCGCCCCCAGCCCCGACGCCATGCGGCCCCCTCGCTCATCACGGTGCGCCCGCGCACCCGCCACTGGAAGATCCCCGAGTCGGGAACCGGGTGGAAGACCACCGCCGGGCTGCTCTTCGGCAGCCGGGGGTCCTGACCTCAAGATCCACGCAGCCTCGAGTGGTCGGGGCCGCGGACAACGGAGATCGCGCCGTCTGATTCCGGCGCGCTCACCGCCACACAGACACCACCGGAAGAGTCCGGGAACTCGAGTGCCGGCGGCCCGAACGGCGGCACTCAAAGGAGGACGGAAGAACCATGGATCAGCCGATCATCTTGCTCATCGTCGCGGCGATCGTGTTCGCAATCGTCGTCGGCGTGGGCATCTCCCTGCGCGTCAACGCCCGCAAGAAGGGCCTCGACGACAAGCGCGGCATCGATGCGGAGGTCACCGGTGAGCTGAGCATCGATGACGTCGCCGAGGCGGTCGAGAAGGACAAAGCCGAAGCACGCGGTTCCGAGGTTCCCACCGAACCGGCCAGCCGCCTCGTCCGCCTGCGCGAACGCCTGGCGAAGTCGAATTCGGGGCTCGGACGCGGACTGCTCAACCTGCTCTCACGCGACAACCTCGACGAGTCCGCCTGGGAGGAGATCGAGGACACGCTCATCCTCGCCGACGTCGGTGTCGAACCGACGACCGAACTCGTCGACCGCCTGCGCGAACGCGTCAAGGTGCTCGGCACCCGGGACCCCGAAGAGGTCCGCGGCCTGCTGCGCGAAGAGCTCATCACACTCGTCGACCCGACGATGGATCGCTCCCTTGCCGACACCGGCAAGGGCGATGACCCCTCCGTCATCCTCGTCGTCGGAGTCAACGGTGCCGGGAAGACGACGACGGTGGGCAAGATCGCCCGCGTGCTCGTCGCCGAGGACAAGACCGTGCTGCTCGGTGCCGCGGACACCTTCCGTGCCGCCGCTGCCGAACAGCTGGCCACCTGGGGTGAACGCGTCGGCGTCGAAACCGTCCGGAAGGAAGAGGGCGCCGACCCTGCCTCGGTGGCCTATTCGGCCGTCGAACAGGGCCAGGCCGATGGCACCGATGTCGTCCTCATCGACACCGCCGGACGTCTGCAGAACAAGCGCGGACTCATGGATGAGCTCGGCAAGGTCAAGCGAGTGGCCACCCGCCCGCTGGGGGAGGGCCACGAGATCGACGAAGTGCTCCTCGTCCTCGACGCGACCACCGGACAGAACGGCATGCAGCAGGCGAAGGTCTTCGCCGAGGCGGTCGACATCACCGGAATCGTGCTCACCAAGCTCGACGGGACCGCGAAGGGCGGAATCGTCGTCGCCGTGCAGCGCGAACTCGGAGTGCCGGTCAAGCTCATCGGCCTCGGCGAAGGTGCGGACGACCTCGCACCATTCACCGCAGAAGGGTTCGTCGACGCGCTGCTCGACTGATTCCGCACACTGATTCTGCTGGGTCTCACCCTTGTCTCTGCTGGGTGGGGCCCGGCTCGTCATATGCACGAAACATGACCGAAGCATCACTGTGACATGTGTCATGGAAACTGTCTCTGCGCGGTTCGTTCAGGAACCGACACGGTTCGGTACGGAACCGACTTCGACAGATGGGAGACGACATGGAACTCGATGCAGTGAACGTATGGATGATGGTCGCAGCAGGGTTGGTCCTGCTCATGACCCCGGGTGTGGCGTTCTTCTACGGTGGGATGACGCGCATCACCTCGGCCATCAACATGATGATGATGGTCTTCTCCGCGATGGCCGTCGGCGGCCTCGTCTGGGTGCTCTACGGATATGGACTGAGCTCGGGTGATTCGATCGCCGGGCTCGTCGGCAATCCGCTGTCCCAGCTCGGACTCACCGGTGCCGTGGCCGATGATCCCGCCTCGCTGATCTCGATCGGCTACGGTTCGACGTTTGCGATGATCGCGATCGCGCTCATCGCCGGTGCCGTCGCCGACCGCGCGAAGTTCTCCACTTGGCTGGTCTTCTCCGCCGCTTGGGTGACCCTCGTGTACTGCCCGCTGGCGTTCATGGTGTGGGGCGACGGACTGCTCAGCGAATCCGGTGCGATCGGCAGGCTGTTCGGGCCCGCCATCGACTTCGCCGGCGGCACCGTCGTCCACATCAACGCCGGCATCTCGGCGCTCGTCCTCGTCGTCGTCATGGGACGCCGCGCCCGCTTCTCGGCCCCGCACAAACCGCACAACATCCCGATCACCGTGCTCGGAGCGGCCCTGCTGTGGTTCGGCTGGTTCGGGTTCAACGGCGGTGCCGCCTCGACGATCGAACAGGGCGGTCTCATCTGGATCAACACCCTGGCAGCACCGGCCGCCGGCATGATCACCTGGATCATGATCGAACGGCTGCGGGCCTCGCGACCGAGCAGCATCGGCAGCGTCTCGGGAGCGATCGCCGGCCTCGTCGCGATCACCCCGGCCTGCGCCAACGTCGACCCCTACGCCGCCGTGCTCATCGGCATCGCCGCAGGTGCGGGAGCGATCTTCGCCGTCGAAGCGAAGAACCGTCTGCGCTACGACGATGCGCTCGACGTGGTGGCCGTCCACCTCGTCGCGGGGATCATCGGCACCGTGATGATCGGCTTCTTCGCCTTCCCGCACGAGGATGGACCGGCCGGACTCTTCTACGGCGGCGGACTCGAACTCCTCATCGCACAGGTGCTCGCCTGCCTCGTGGCCATCGTCTTCGCCGGACTCGTCACGCTGGCCATCTCGCTGGTGCTGCGTTCGACGATGGGGCTGCGGATCGACCCCCGCGAGGAACTCGAGGGGATCGACGCCTTCGAGCACGCGGAGCAGGCCTACTCCTTCCGGTGACCGCAGGGCACTCCGCACCTCCGGCGGCCGGTGGCAGGTGCCTGCCGGGCAACGCCCCGAAGGTCGCTTGCCACAGGTCACTTCTCGGAACTCGTCATCATTGGCGGCAGCTCTTCCCCTTGCTGCTGCTTCCTACAGGCAGCTCCGCATCCCTCATCGGTCGCCACACATCACCCCGCTGCAACGAGGTGGTGTGTGACCACCGATGGGGGTGCCTGATTCTGGTCGGGAAAACGATGCCCGTGCATTGGCGTTTTCGCGACGTCAATACTCATCGACGCCACCTCAGCGCCGACCAGAGACACCTCTCCGGCGGGCGAGCATCACTCACCGCTGGCGGTATCTCCTACAGGCGCTCGGGGATCCCTCACCTTTCGGCGTAATCAGACTTGGTGCAACGCGAGGGTTTGCGACTGCCGGGATGATCTGCCAGTGAGCATCGGGTGAAGCACTAACGGTGAGGGGTGCCTGCCTCGGCGGCATGCTGAGGCGCCCGCCTCGCCGAGGTGACGTCCGAGGGTGGGCCGCCTCGGTGAGGGGGTTCAGGGTGCTTTGTCAGCATGCGCAGTTTCAGCCGGCCCCGGGTGAGTTGCTAGTCTAGAGAGTCGACCAAACCATCGTGAAGAAGGCTTGTACGTGTTTAACTCTCTGTCCGACAGGCTCACCGCGACTTTCAAGAATCTGCGCGGGAAGGGCCGGCTGTCCGAAGCCGACGTCGATGCCACCATTCGTGAGATCCGACGTGCCCTGCTCGACGCCGACGTCGCCCTGCCTGTCGTGCGTGCCTTCACCGGCCGGATCCGGGAACGCGCCCTGTCCGAGGAGGTCTCGGGCGCACTCAATCCCGGCCAGCAGGTCGTCAAGATCGTCAATGACGAACTCGTCGGCATCCTCGGCGGTCAGACCCGTCGCCTCAACTTCGCCAAGCGTCCGCCGACGGTCATCATGCTCGCCGGCCTCCAGGGTGCCGGTAAGACCACCCTGGCCGGAAAGCTCGCCCACTGGCTGAAGTCCGAGGGCCACCGGCCGATGCTCGTCGCGGCCGACCTGCAGCGTCCCAACGCCGTCAACCAGCTCCAGATCGTCGGCGAACGTGCCGGCGCCGTGGTCTACGCCCCGGAGCCGGGCAACGGTGTGGGCGATCCGATCCAGGTCGCCACCGATTCGATCGAAGTCGCGAAGTCCAAACTCCACGACGTCGTCATCGTCGATACGGCTGGCCGCCTCGGCATCGACGAGGAGCTCATGCAGCAGGCCGCGGACATCCGCACCGCGGTCAAGCCCGACGAAGTCCTCTTCGTCATCGACGCGATGATCGGTCAGGACGCGGTGAAGACCGCCGAGGCGTTCCTCCACGGCGTCGACTTCACCGGAGTCGTGCTCTCGAAGCTCGACGGTGACTCCCGCGGCGGTGCCGCGCTGTCCGTCGCCGAGGTGACCGGAAAGCCGATCATGTTCGCCTCGACTGGCGAATCGATGAAGGACTTCGAACAGTTCCATCCGGACCGGATGGCCGATCGGATCCTCGACATGGGCGACATCATGACGCTCATCGAGCAGGCCGAGAAGAACTTCGACGAAAAAGAGACCGAGAAGCTCAAGAAGAAGGTCGAATCCGGCGAGGACTTCGACCTCAACGACTTCCTCACGCAGATGGCGGGCCTGAAGAAGATGGGCTCGATGAAGAAGATGCTGGGCATGATGCCCGGCATGAGTCAGTATAAGGAGCAGCTGGCGAACTTCGACGAGCGTGAGGTCGACCGGGTCGAAGCGATTGTGAGATCGATGACACCCCAGGAGCGCTCCAACCCGAAGATCCTCAACGGCTCCCGTCGCGCCCGCATCGCCAAGGGCGCCGGCACCACGGTCACCGCGGTCAACCAGCTCATGGAGCGCTTCACTCAGGCGCAGAAGATGATGCGGTCGATGACCCGCGGTGGCGGCGGCATGCCCGGAATGCCCGGTGGCGGCGGGATGCCGCAGATGCCCGGAATGGGCGGAATGCCTGGTGCTGCGGGTGGAAAGAAGAAGAAACCCGCAGGGAAGAAGAAGGGCCGCAAGGGCGGTCAGTCGGGCAACCCGGCCAAGCGTGCGCAGGAAGCGCAGGCGCTGGCCGACAAGAAGGCGGGCAAGACCCAGGATCAGGTCGGTTCGGCCTTCGGCGGAGTCGATCTGGGCAAGGACGAGGAATTCGATCCGGCGAACCTGCCCAAGGGCTTCGGCGGAATCTTCCCAGGTGGCAAGAAGTAGCGCCTTCTGGCACAATTGACTCTTGTACTTTTGCTCTCGGTCCGGGCCCTCTCATCCGCGCCGAAGTGATAGTCCGAGCCGCGGCTTCCAGCAGATCAACCCCACGATTCTTCTGGTACAGCTGTGCACACAGAACACAAAAGGAGACACCACTAAAGTGGCAGTCAAAATTCGTCTGACCCGCATGGGCAAGATCCGTGCACCCTTCTACCGCGTCGTCGTCGCTGATTCGAAGACCCGTCGTGACGGTAAGGCCATCGAGCAGATCGGCATCTACCACCCGACCCGCGAGCCTTCGGTCATCGAGATCGATTCCGAGCGCGCTCAGTACTGGCTCTCCGTCGGTGCTCAGCCGAGCGACCAGGTCAGGGCCCTGCTCAAGCTCACCGGTGACTGGCAGAAGTTCAAGGGCGAGGGTGAAGCGGTCAACACCGTGAAGCCGCAGCCGGAGAAGGAAGCCTACGTGGCCCCCAACGCCGAATCGGTGATCAAGGAAGCCATCACGCAGAAGGGCGGCAAGTCCGCTGAGGCTGCCGAGGCTCCGGCCGAGGAAGCAGCCGAAGCCGCACCTGAGGCTGCTGAAGAAAGCGCTGAAGCCTGAGATGTTGCCTGATTCGCTCGAACATCTGGTCCGCGGAATCGTCGATCATCCCGACGACGTCTCCGTTCGTTCGCGTTCTTCGCAGCGCGGCACGACCCTCGAGGTCCGGGTTCACCCCGAAGACCTCGGTCGGGTCATCGGCCGTGCAGGCAGGACCGCCAAGGCCCTGCGCACCGTGATGAACTCGCTGGCCGGCCGTGAGTCGGTGCGAGTGGACCTCATCGAGGCGTAATTCCAACATCCGAGAGGGGATGCGGTGCATATGCGCCGCATCCCCTCTCGTGCATTCACTTACCAGTCGCCGACTACACTGGTGCCAGGACACGGCGGTCCGCCGGCTGAGCGCAAGCGCAGTCATCCGGAGGCATGATCGGCCGGACAGACAGAGACAGCAGACTTCGAGGAGCAGTATGGACACGGTGATCGCCCGGCTGGGCAAGCCGCACGGAATCAAGGGCGAATTCACCGTCGAGGTGCGCACCGACCGACCCGAGGAACGGCTCAACCCCGGAGCGACCTTCGCCACCGATCCCGACATCGGACCGCTGACACTGAAGTCGGCGAGGTGGCACCGCGACCGTCTGCTCCTGGCCTTCGACGAGGTCCCCGATCGCAATCGCGCCGAGGAGATCCGCAACACCCTCATCCTCGCCGAGGCGGACGAAGAGGAAGACGAATCCGACGCCTGGTACCTCGATGACCTCATCGGACTCAAGGTGTATGAGAACGACGCCCTCGTCGGCGAAATCGTCGACGTCACCAACGGCATCGCCCAGGATCTGCTCCACATGAAGCACACCGCCGGTCACGTCGTCCTCATCCCCTTCGTCAGCGCGATCGTGCCCGACGTCGACATCGACTCCGGCCGCATCAGCGTCACCCCGCCCGCCGGCCTCTTCGACGCCGAATGAGCGAACCGTCCCCGATGACCGACAACGACACCCCCACCGAGGCGGCCGGCCCGCAGATGTCGATCGACGTCGTCTCGATCTTCCCCGAATACCTCGCCGGGCTGCAGCTCTCGCTCATCGGCAAAGCCGTCGACCGCGGGCACCTGCGCCTGGATGTCCACGACCTGCGCGACTTCACCTTCGACCGGCACAACACCGTCGATGACTCGCCCTACGGCGGGGGAGCGGGAATGGTCATGAAGGCCGAACCCTGGGCCCTGGCCCTCGAGCACATCCTCACGGGACGGGGAAGCGCCGAGGATGGTGACAGCCCTGATCGCGGCCTGGTTGACGGTGCCGCGGCTGGACCCAGACCGACGCTCATCGTGCCCAGCCCCGCCGGGCAGGTGTTCGACCAGCGCATCGCCGAAGACCTCGCCGGTCGCGACCACCTCGTCTTCGCCTGCGGACGCTACGAGGGAATCGACCAACGCGTCATCGACTGGGCGGGAGAGCACTTTGACCTGTTGCCCATGAGCATCGGCGACTACGTCCTCAACGGTGGTGAAGTCGCCTCGATGGTGATGATCGAAGCCGTCAGCCGCCTCATCCCCGGTGTCATCGGCAATCCCGAGTCGCTGACCGAGGAGAGTCACGAAGACGGACTGCTCGAATACCCCATCTACACGAAGCCGTCGACCTGGCGCGGACGCGAAGTTCCCGAGATCCTGCTCAGCGGCAACCACGCCGCGATCGCACGCTGGCGACGTGACCGACGTCTCGAACGCACCGCCGAGGTCAGACCGGATCTGCTCGAGAAGCTCAATGACCTGAACAAGGACGATCTGGCGGCGCTCGAGCGGTTTGAGTCTGAGCGCTCAACCGTGACAGAATAGAGCGTCGCGTTTGTTGGCACTCACCTGCTTCAGGGGGATGAGTGCCCACGGTGGCCCGTCGCTTCGATCGGCGGGTCGAAGGGGAGAGATCCCGACAGACGATCCAGCTGCCGGTTCACCGGTCCGATATGCGTGTCCTCGACCTGAAGCAGAGGCCACAGGAGAAACCACAATGCAGAAGCTCGATGTTGTAGATGCAGCCTCGCTGAAGTCTGACGTTCCCGAATTCCGTCCGGGCGACACCCTCAACGTTCACGTCAAGGTGATCGAAGGTTCGCGCTCGCGTATCCAGGTCTTCAAGGGAATCGTCATCCGTCGCCAGGGCGACGGCGTCCGCGAGACCTTCACCGTTCGTAAGATCAGCTTCGGCGTCGGTGTGGAGCGTACCTTCCCGGTGCACTCGCCCAACGTCGACAAGATCGAGGTCCTCACCCGCGGTGCCGTGCGCCGTGCGAAGCTGTACTACCTGCGCGAACTGCGCGGCAAGGCTGCTCGCATCCGCGAAAAGGCCTGATTTGCCCGGCGCTGTGGGAGATGATCACACGGTGCCGAACAGACATGAAGACGCGACCTTCGGGTCGCGTCTTCTGTCTTCGGCACGGTTCTGGAAGACGATCGCGGCGATCGTCGTCATCATCGTCGTCCTCGGCGGATCGATCCGCGGATTCGTCATCCAGCGCTTCACCATTCCGAGCGCCTCGATGGAGCCGACCCTGAAAGTCGACGACTCGATCACAGTGTGGCGACCGGACGCCCTGCGCGGAGAACTCCAACGCGGAGACATCGTCGTCTTCGACGGCCGCGGATCGTTCGTCGACGATGCGCTGCCCACTCCGCTGCAGAAGATCGGATCCTGGGTCGGACTCGGCCCCCGTGACGTCTACTACGTCAAACGCGTCATCGCCGTCGGCGGTGACACCTTGGAGTGCTGCGACGCGAAGGGGCGTCTGCTCCTCAACGGCAAACCTTTGAACGAAGACTATGCCCCCACCCCCGCCTCGGCAGTGGAGTTCTCCATCGAAGTCCCCGAGGGCACGATGTGGGTGATGGGCGACAACCGCAATGACTCCGCCGATTCGCGGTCGCTGTTGGGACGGCCCGGTGGGGGATACATCCCCACCGACCGGGTCATCGGCCCGGTCATCAGGCACGGTTCCTCGATCGACTGAGCGCCCGCCTCGGCGAGGGCGATCGTCCTCGACTGAGTGTCTGTGAGGAGTTCTGAGCGTTCGCACGGAACTGCATTGCGGCTGAGTGTTCGGCGACAGTTGTGCTGATACGCTCGGTTCAGTCCACAGCCGCAGTCCTGGTCCGATGTGAAAGCGAACGAATGACAAGCGAATCCGAAGCTTCCCCGCCATCCACCTCGAAACGGTTTGCGCGCGGGCTGCTGGAGACCCTGGCGATCATCGTCGTCGCCCTGCTCATCTCGACGGCGCTGAAGACGTGGGTCGTCCGCGCTTTCTACATTCCGTCCGAGTCCATGATGACCACCCTCCAGGTCGATGACCGGGTGCTCGTCAACCAGATGGCGCACCGCTTCGGACCCGCTGATCGCGGCGACATCATCGTCTTCGACGACCCGGATCATTGGCTCTCGGCCGCCGAGACCGCCGAGTACACACCGAACCCGATCCTCGAATTCATCGGCCTGGCGCCCTCGGATTCGGGAAATCAGCTGATCAAACGCGTCATCGGCGTCGGCGGTGACACGATCAAGTGCTGCGACGCCGAAGGCCGCCTGATGGTCAACGGCGAACCGATCGACGAGACCTACCTCGATGAGGGCACCGCACCCTCGGACGTCGAATTCGAAGTCACCGTGCCCGAAGGCCACTACTGGGTGATGGGCGACAACCGCAGCAACTCGGCCGACTCGCGGTATCACACGGACACGGACCCCTACGTTTCCGAAGATGACGTGGTCGGCACCGTGTTCCTCATCAACTGGCCGTTCAAGCACTTCAGCTGGGTCTCGACCCCCGATGAGGTCTTCGCGGACGTTCCGGACACCCCAGCAGGAGTCACCGGGAACTGATGGCTGCACGTGGACTGACCGACCTCAGCGTCGAACGAGGACTTCTCAGCGAGGGATTCGACTTCGTCATCGGTGTCGACGAGGTGGGCCGCGGGGCGCTGGCCGGACCCGTCAGCGTCGGTGTCGCCCTCTTCGACCTGCGCGCTCTCATTGCCGCCGAGGTGCCCGCCGGCATCCATGATTCAAAGCAGCTGAGCGCGCAGTCGAGGCAGGAGGCCACTGATCGCGTGCGATCGTGGGCGACCGCCGCGGCAGTGGGGTCGACGACCCCCGCCGAACTCGACGAGGTGGGGATGACGATGGCGCTCAACCTCGCCGGACGTCGCGCCATGCTCTCGATGCTCGGCGAATGGGTGGGCGCAGGGTCCGCCGCCGGGTCTACCGGGAACGCTCTGGCCGGTTCTGACGGCTCCGGCGGTTCCGAGGGGAGCGGGGAAGCCGCCTCGGCGAGGGGATTTACGGAGCGGACGATGGTCCTCCTCGACGGTCGCCACGATTGGCTCTCGGCCCCACTCACCCTCGACACCTTGGGGATATTCGGTGACTGTGCCGACCTCGAACTGCCGCCGGTGCGCACCGTGGTCAAAGGCGACGGCTCCGTTCCGGCGATCGCGGCAGCGAGCATCGTGGCGAAAGTGGCACGCGACGAGACGATGATCGCGCTGGCCGAAGCCCATCCGCACTATGGTTGGGAATCAAACGTCGGATACGGGACGGTGAAGCACCGGCAGGGCATCACCGAACTCGGACCCAGTATCCACCACCGGAGAAGCTTCCGCCTGAGCGTGGACACAGGAGCGAAGGAGGGCCTGTCATGAGTGCCGATGATCTTGACGACTACGAAGCACAACTCGAGCTTGCGCTGTACAAGGAATACCGGGACGTCGTCGGGCTCTTCGCCTATGTCGTCGAGACCGAACGCCGGTTCTACCTGGCCAACCACGTCGACCTCAAGGCTCACAACGACGCCGGCGACGTGTACTTCGAACTCACCTTGCGCGACGCCTGGGTCTGGGACAGCTACCGGTCGTCACGGTTCATCAAGACCGTGCACGTGCTGACGTTCAAGGACGTCAACATCGAGGAGATCGCGAAGTCCGATCTCGAACCGCCGACGGCCATCCGCGGCTGAGGCACTCCTGCGCCGATCGCTGTGGACGTAGCCGTGACTTGACCGTCAGCAGCCTGTGGATGAGCAACGCTCTTCCACAGGCCGTTTTTCTGTTCTTCCCCTGATTACTGTCACCGTGTTCATCTGACCGACATGGGACGGATACGAACACCTGGTCGGACACGCACGTCTGGTCGGACACGCACGGGGAAGAACACGAGGACCACCAAGGGCCTGCGCAAGCAGGCGCTCGGCAGCAGTGGAGAGGACCTCGCCGCGGAGTTCCTCGAAGACGCCGGTCTGGTCGTTCTCGAACGCAACTTCCGGTGCGCTCGAGGTGAGCTCGACATCATCGCCCGCGACGGTGACACCGCGGTATTCGTCGAGGTGAAGACGCGGCGCACCGCAATGCTGGGATCACCGTTGGAGGCCGTGACCCGCACAAAGCTTGCCCGGATCCGCATACTCGCAGGGATCTGGCTGAGCGGTCAAGACGAATACTTTCCCTCAACGCGCATCGATGCGCTTGGGATCATCATGGAACCGCGCGTTCAGTACTTCCACTGCCCGAACATCCAGGTCGACTCATGAGTGAGGAGACACCGGGTCGGGAGGATCCCCCGGTCGATCTGCCGGAGCCGATCGAGCCAGCCGAGGCCGACGATGGCGAACCCACATCCTCGGCGCATATCATCGGGCGGGCCTCTGCCGTGGCACTGTGGGGGCTGACCGGGAAGATCGTGTCGATCGAAGCCAGCGTGAGTGCCGGACTGCCGGGAATCGACATCGTCGGATTGCCGGATGCGTCGGTGAGCGAATCACGCAAGCGACTGCGGGCAGCCCTTGCCTACCTCGGGAAACCCGTCGCCACCGAACACCTGACGATCAACCTCACCCCTGGAACAGTGCCGAAGATCGGCACCGGATTCGACCTCGGCATTGCCGTCGCCGTGCTCAGAGCACTGTCGCTGATCACCGATGACGACACCGGTGCCGTCATCCACTGCGGTGAGATCGGGCTCGACGGCAGGATCCGTCCCGTCACCGGCGTGCTCCCGTCCCTGCACACCGCGCTGCAGGCCGGATTCGATCGTTTCGTCGTCCCCATCGGCAATGCCGACGAGGCACGGCTCATCGGACGGGCAAGAGTGCTCCCGGTCGCCTCTCTGGCCGAAGTGGTCAATGTCTGCGGAGGATCGATGGCCGTGCCCGAACTGCCTCCAGTCCTTGAAATGGACCGACCTGTTCCCGTCTCCCCGGAACTCCACGATCTCTCCGAAGTCCAGGGACAGGCCGAAGGGCGTTTCGGTCTCGAAGTCGCCGCCGCGGGCGGCCATAACCTGCTCATGCGCGGCACGCCCGGAGCCGGCAAGACCCTCCTGGCTCAATGCCTGCCCGGAATTCTGCCGCCGCTCGACGATGAGGAAGCCGTCGAAGTCGCCACAGTCCGCTCCCTGCGCGGAGAACTCGACGGCAGCGACGGACTCGATCACCGGCCCCCGTTCGAGGCGCCCCATCACCGCAGCACCGCCTCGGCGCTCATCGGCGGACGCAGACCCGGAACGGTAGGAGTACTGAGCCGCGCCCACCGCGGGGTTCTGTTCATGGATTTAACTTGCGCAGTTGGAACACGTGTTTGACGTGTGTGAGGTAGCATGAGTCACACTAGTCTCCAACTAGGCGGATACCCGTTCGCCTGGTCGGTCCGCCGCTGAGCGCTATTCCACTAGCGCGAAGGCGGTATTAATCATGCAGTTGATCACAGGTGTGACTCGAGTACAGCAAGTCGGAAACATAGACTTGGGCTATTCGTACACGGTTGTCGATTCTTCCGGAAAAGTGCATTCTGATGCCGAGGAATTTCTAAGAAGATATTCTTCGGGAACGGCGCGGACTTATGCGTATTTGTTAGTCAAACACCTGCGTTGCATTGAAGCATGGGGAAAGAACGTCCGCGAAATCGAGAACCCTGATCTTGAACGCTACATGTTTCTTTTGAAGCGCGGAGATTTGCCCTATTCCAAAGGGGTGCCCTCGACCTCGACCATTAATGTCAGTGCTACGTGTCTGTCGGAATTTTACAAGTATTTGATTGCAACTGGTCGAAGTTCCGCCTCGCTTTCCAAGTCCTCTCCGACGTATGAAACGAGAAGTAGGATCGATAGGAAGATGTTGGGGCATCTGAGTCGCCCAGCTGTGCGTCTTTCCGCTTTGAAGGGTGTACGAAACTATACTGTTTCTCCTTCGTGGGTATCAGATTCGGAGATTGATTCACTTCTGGCGGTTGCAGCAAATCCCCGCGACAAGCTCATAATTGTATGGTTGCGTGACGCTGGATTTCGGGTGGGCGAGATTTGCGGAGTCAAATATTCAGAGATACATCTGCAAGATGACGCTCCATGTGGAGATTGCGATTCTCCTCACGTGCATATTTGCCATAAAGAATATGCGCCCAATAGGGCGAGGGTAAAGGTGAAGCATGCCTGGTCTACCAAAAATGGAATAGTCCAAGGCGGTCAAGTGCGGCGGGTTAGCCCAGACATGGTTCATGCGTACTTTGATCTTCAAACTTCCGAATGGGCTAACACGAGTGGATTTCTTCTCAGGAGGATGGACAACAAAAATCTAGGCGAGCCAATCGGCACCCACGGCGTTAGGGGCGTTCTTAGGAGGCTCTGCCGAAGAGCTGATCTCCGTGAGGTTAACCCACATGAGTTTCGGCACAGATTTGCTCATCGTGTGTTAGAAGCGTCGCAAGATACGCATATTGCGAGTGCGGCAGGCGGTTGGCAAAGCGCCCAGATGGTGGAACAGGTGTATGGTCATCCGGATTTGGGGAGTTCAGTCTTTGAAGCCGCTCTAGCGGAAGTGTGGAACACCAATGCATAACAATGGTACGAGCCAGTCGAGGGCCCTGCCGGACGTTAGTCCCACAGAGACCAAGATACTGAAGCTGAAGGCGGTCGAACTTGACTCGCACCTTTTGGCCGAAGTGATCAGCTTCAAAGGTGATGCGCCGCCGTTTTATTGGTGTTGCATCGTTGTGGGGTGCTCATCCAAGCGGGTAGCTAGTAACAAGCTTTGTCACACCCATTTGCGAGAATTTCGTCGAACTGCGGGATTCGACAGTGAGATCAAATTCGCTGAGAGCGCGCAGAATCCTGTCACAGGACTACGACTTACCGGACAACCGTGCAGAATCTGTCCTGGACGTCCAACTGACGGCAAGAAGTCGGAGGTGTGCCTTCGACATCGATGGATTCTGCAGCGCTCAGGGATTGATTCGGACGATATCGAGGCGTACGAGCGGTGGTTGAGTAGTCAATGCGCTCTCCCGTCGTTTGGAGTGTGCGTGGTATCGCGTTGTGAGGCGACCGCCTCACACCCGATAGGACTATGCCTTCCCCATCTGTCTGCATTCCAACGGGCAGGAAACTCACTGAACATTGGCTTGGGACAAAACTGGGGGCACAGAGACGCTCGCGGAGAGATCACACGTGTCCCCTTGAAACGTGGTGGCACCTTGGATCGTTGGCGTGTTAAGGCCGGAGTCGCCGTAACCAACGGAACTTTGAACCTTAAGGGCATGGAGTCGCTTGCATCCTGGGAACTTAGATATGCCATTCAAGCTCGAACTGAGGATCCCGACGGGACAAAATGGGACATGACTCCTATGCGCAAGTTAATTGAGTTGATGGTGAATAGACGTATTTCTTCCTTCATGGATTTGGAGGTCGGCATCGGCCAGGTTCGATCACTTGGAATGAACGATTCCAGAGCTGATGTCATTGCGCGCGGTATCGTAACCTATTTGCGCGTATTCTACTCCGACGTGGAATCCTCGAAAGAAGAAGGGATTCTTTACCTTGATCACTTTGGCCACAGCATTCCCGGTATGCTGGGCACTGTAGATTTGAGAATGATTCCACAGCGGTGGTTGCGAGATGCTGCATGGGACTATCTTCGCTTTCGTATAGAAGGCCCCAATCCGCCTCGTGTAAGGGCGATACTTGATACCACTCGCCGAAGCGCCATAGAGCTTGGCGCTTTCCTAGAGCAGCACAGTCAGTTTCGCGGACACCGACCAGCTGAATTGACTGCCAGTGATGCGCAAAGTTTTGTTCGGGATTATCGTCGGCGTATGCAGAAGGGGCTTCCATCGAGAGCCTTAAAAAACAGTGATGGTTCATCTGCGAGAATCACAGCCAATACCTATAGATATGTACTAAACGGCGCTAGACAGATCCTGCGACACATGGTTGACAATTTCCAAGATGAAAGCACGGGGTTATCGAGGGAGTTTGTCGTCGAGTTTCCATTCGGAACCATCAACACAGGGCCGCAGCGGCGTGCGCCTCTAAGTGACGATACCTACAGAGCCGTCTGCGATGCCGCCAACCTTGATGCTTTTGAGCAGAATTTTGATGCCTCCAAACTTGGACTTCGAGACGTTTGGGAAACGATTCTCTATACCGGTCGTCGTGCAAGCGAAATCATTCGGCTTAGATTTGACTGTTTGCAGGAGCTGCGCGGCACAAAGGTATTGAAGTTTTCGGAAACGAAGGTCGGTCTAGGGGAGACGTCGATCCCTATCCCAGAAGTCCTGTATCAGCGACTACAAGGAAGACAGGTGATCTCCCGATCACGAATTGAGGCTAGGCTTGGTCGCTCGCTGACGGCCGAGGATGAAGCGAAAGTTGCTCTCTTCCCGTCAAATGTTCGGAATCCGCACTGCCTAAAGAGTATCTCTTACGGGGGATACAGTTCCGCGTTCAGGGACTGGATAACCTCTCTCGACCTCGGGCCCGTTGTCAATCATCAAGCGCGACATACCATCGCCACGAGACTTCTCCGTGCTGGTGCCTCCACCACTCACATCAAGCATTTTCTCGGGCATGTGAGTGAGCGGATGACCGAGCACTATGTTCATATTGCTAATGAGGATTTGGAGAGGACTCTGATGCAGGTATGGGTGGATGGCCCCGGGGCAAACCATCCTGGTGCAGCTACCAAGGAACGAGTTCACCCAGCGGGTGAAGGCGGCAGCACAGTGCAGACTTCTACCTTGACGCACATAGATCTGATGAAATCTAGCAGTCCGACTGAGGGCGGACTTTGTCTGTATCAGCCTGTGGTGCGCGGTGGCGAGTGTCCTTGGAAGCTGAACTGCTCTGGCTGTAAACACTTTGTAATGACTGGGGCGGACTTAGTGTATTGGCGTCGTAAACGCGAACAATGGCTAATACTGGCCGAAGCGGCTCCTTCGGATTCAGCACGTGAGTACATGCACGAAGTGGTAGAGCCGTTGAACAGGGCACTAAAGGGTCTCGAAGTTGCATTACGAGAAAATGGCCTGCTTGAGGAGGCAAGCAATTTGGATATGCGACGTCCACAGAACTTCTTCCGTCCGATCTGGAACCATGGGTACGAGGTGGCAGAAGAGCGCCTCAGAGGGGTAGATGGTGAGCCTGTCGAACGCTCATAACGCACGCCAAGAGTTATTGAAGGTCAGGCTCGCTACTTTGAGTAGAATTATCAGCCGAGAGACCGCTCGTGGTTCGCAGGCATCGATCTCGGATCTAGCGCGAATGGCCGAGGTTTCACGTTCGTTCTTATACCAAAATGAAGAGGCTGCAGAGCTTGTTGCTAGGTATTCGAGGCAGCAGAGGCGACAGGTAGGTAGTCGTGAACGATGCCACGTGGAGAGCCATGCGGATCTTCTAACGCGAGCTAAAAACTCGGAATCTGAAGTCGCTCGTCTTCGACGAGAAATTGTTGCCCTCCGAAAGACTCTAGCCGAGCAGTTTCACCATGTCAGGGAGTTGGATATGGGACTTCCTCCCGGTGGTGTGAAGGCGTTACACGAGTTGCTTATAGAGAAGTCTGGTGAACTGGAGATGATGCAGGAAAAAGCGGAGTCAAATGAGCGACAGCTGGAGGCTGTTCGGGACTTAATGCGATTCCGGGAAAAGCGTATTTCGCAGCTTGAAGTTGAAATTCTTGACTTACGAGCCAGGAATGAGGAGCAGGCTCGTGAGCATGATCGGTAACCGAATCTAATCTCTGCGATCGTCGCAATGAGGCTCGTGGCGCGCTGAGAACGCGCCATGAGGCGGGAGCTTAAACGTAGCTACATTAGTAGCGCTGATCCACTAAAATATAATCTTCCGCCTGACGGATTCTGGCAATATCTGATACCAACGTACCTCATATGAGAAGTCAACCGCCCAAATCGAACCATGTAGGTCCGTCACAGTTGCTACCGCACGCAGAACATCGGTGCCAGAAGCTCCGGGAAAGTCATTTAGAAAGATCAGGTTGTCGTCGCCTCCCCACTGAATAGTCTTGTGAGGTACATATTTGACCTGAACCAGGCCGTCAGCACCCTTCATGGGAATCGGGCTAGAGACGGTCCAGAAGGTTGGTGAATTCGGTGCGGGCTGCGATAGAAGACCTTCAACTAGCTCCATCGTGCCACGTGCTTCGTTGCCCAAACGCTGTACCGCCGTGGGCAAACTATCCCACTGGACATCGTGCCGCAATCGAGCGCAGAAGTGTTGTTCTTCATTGAGTTTCGAACGCGATGCGTCTGAGGAATCGTTGCTGAGGTGAGGTCTCGGGTGCATCTTGAGGCACTTCCATCCTCTTAGAGACGGGACAGGACTGCGAGTTCCTAGTCGAATTCTACTAGAAAGTACAAGGTCTTGGGCTGTGATTCGGCTAGAACCTAGGTGGTCTGTATGAGTGAACCTTGGACCGAATGAACCAGATATGTCCCAACTTGGGACTGGTGCAGAGAGAGGTGACAATCGGGGTGTCACGCTGCGACTGCAGGTGACTCAATAATTGTTTCGTACTCAACAGGTGTCAAACGACCCAACCGAGCTTGCCGCCGACGTCGGTGATACGTCCGCTCAATCCACGTCACGATCGCGAGCCTCAACTGCTCTCGGCTCGCCCACCGGCGACGGTCGAGGACATTCCTCTGCAACAGAGCGAAGAAGCTCTCCATAGCCGCATTATCGCCAGCCGCGCCGACGCGGCCCATTGACCCGACGATGCCGTGGCGGGCCAATGCGCGGGTGAATTTCTTCGACCGGAATTGGCTGCCGCGATCGCTATGGACCACGCATCCGGCCACGTCACCACCGCGACGGGCCACAGCCATCTCGAGGGCATCAACGGCCAAGCGCGCCTTCATTCGGGCCCCGATGGAGTAGCCGACGATCCGCGAGGAGTAGATATCCTTGATCGCGCACATGTACAGCTTGCCCTCATCGGTGCGATGCTCAGTGATATCGGTTAGCCACAGCTGATTCGGTCCATCGGCCCGGAACTCGTGGCGGGTGCGCCCATCGGCGTCGGTAACGACACACAAGTCGTCGTGAACAGGTGGGCCGGGCTTCTTCCCATTCTTGGCCCGGGCCTTGCCGAAGACCGAGAACCAGGCGTTATCCGAGCACAGCCGCCATGCGGTGCGTACCGCCATGGGCTCGCCGGCGATCTCAGCTTCGTCGGCAAGATACCGGTACCCGAACTCGGGGTCGTCTCGGTGGGCGTCGAAGAGGGCGTTGGCCCGATACGCCTCATTCACCTCGGCTTCGGGGACAGGGGCCGCCAGCCATCGGTAGTAGGGCTGGCGGGAGAGCTTGAGAACCCGGCACGACACCGCCACGGGGATCCCGTCGGCGGCGAGCTCTCTCACGAGCGGGTAGAGCCTTTTGACGGCAGATTCGCCTGCGACAGGTAGGCGGCAGCCCTGCGCAGGACCTCGTTCTCCTGTTCGAGCAGACGGGTTCGACGTCGCAGCTCGCGCAGCTCGGCGGACTCGTCCGTGGTGTTTCCGGGCTTGTTGCCGGCATCGATGTCTGCTTGGCGGAGCCATTTCGCGATGGTGCCTTCGTGGACGCCGAAGTCCTTGGCGATCTGGGCGATCGTGGTCTTCTCGTCGCGGTTCAAGGCGACGCGGACGACGTCGTCGCGGAACTCTTTCGGATAGGGCTGTGGCATGGTGTCAATCCTTCCAGGCTTGCCTGTGAACAAGCCAGATCAGATGTCCCCAAACCCTGCATCAGTCCCCTTCGCGTGATTCTCAATGTCGCACGTCATGACGCGAACATGACTTTTGACATGCTGGTCGAGCGAAGCGGGGTTTCGCGAAATACACTTTTGAATATCTCAAGTGGGAAGTTCAACGGGGACCTAAGGACTTGGCTCAAGCTAGCACGAGCATTTGGCGTCAGTTTGGATGATCTCTTATCTCCTGTGTGGCATGACCGAGGCTAGTCTTGGCCACACTTTTGCTGCACACTTCGACCTAGGCTGAAGCGTTGCGCTGCTGTCTTTGGTGGCACGTAGTTTGGGACGACCGCACAATTGGGCCATGAGATGACATTCAGTTGCCTAGGGAAGAGACACCAAAGAACCGTCCGAGTAACTGCTTCGCTTAGCTCGTTCTGGCTCTGCCAGGGGGCAACTGTGGTTCTCGGTTCAAATCACCGCCAATAAGTGGCTAGTGCAGTATTTGTGTCACGTACCTGAGATACTGACGTCATGCCGATGTCGATTCGTAGCCTCCTAGATAGCCTCAGCTCGTCTGCTCTCGATGCACGAGACAAGGGCGACCGGTTTGAAGGTTTGATCAAGGCCTATCAATCCAATGAGCCGGAGTGGACAGCAAGGTTCGAGAATGTTTGGTTGTGGTCTGAATGGCCCAATCGTGGGAACCGCACTGACACCGGTATCGACATAGTTGCCGAACGTCGTGATGGCGAAGGTCTGGCTGCCATCCAGTGCAAGTTCTATGCTCCAGAGCAAAAGGTGTCCAAAGCTGAAATCGACAAGTTCATCGCGTCCTGCGCGGGCAGTAAGTGGACCGAGCGTTACATCTTTGATACAGCGTCAGGATGGACCGGTAACGCCGAAGAGACGCTTGAAGACGTAGCACAGCGAATTGATATCGGTGTTCTCGACGATGCGAGGATTGATTGGACCAAGTACTCATGGTCGGCACCGGACCACGTTGAGCTGGCAACAGCCCACCAACCGCGCCGTCACCGAATTGCTGCTATCAATGATGTTCGCAAAGGTCTGCCGGACAATGATCGAGGTAAGTTGATCATGGCCTGCGGCACAGGTAAGACTTTCACCTCGCTAAAGATTGCCGAGGATCAAGTCGGTAAGGGCGGCACAGTCTTGTTCTTAGTGCCCCCGATCCAACTACTTTCTCAAACGTTACGCGAGTGGATGGCTCAGGCGAAGGTCGGCATCGTCAACGACGCTAACGGTTGGGCGCGCGAGGTAGGGGATCCGCGTTACGTTTTTGATCTTCTTGCCCGGATCGTCACGTTGTCCTTGGAGACTATGAGGATTGTCGATGCGCTGCCGTCGTTGAACATAATTTCCGCGAGTAGTTCCGGGGACTGATATTGGATGATCTTTCATTACGCGTTTTTGAACGTCGATACATCGGCATGGGAATATGGGTCTGTACCAGATTGGATTTCGGCTGTATCGACGTTCCTCGCGTTTTGTGCAGCTGCTTTCGCAGCTACATACGCGTTCCAGCAGATGAAGTCTGCTCAGGATCAAGTGGATGCGCTTGAGTCTGAAGCAACCGAGCGCGGCCGGGAGAAACGACGCGAACAAGCTTCGCAAATTTCGGCGTGGCTAACGAAGGACGTCTTGGATTCGTTCGAGGTGCGGGTGTTCAACGCCAGTAATCAACCTGTTTATAATGCGGTGCTTAGTTTCATCGCACCGAATAATCAGAACGACATTATCGGCGGAACGTTGCCGCCCATGGGTTCCCCCGAACGTCATTCTGGAATGAGTGCATTTATCAACTCACAGCGTGCCGAGGTGAAGAGCATAGATTTGTCTTGGAATCTGCCCAACCAGGATGGGGTCGTCAAGTCTCTAGAGCAGAACGACGACGGGAGCTCAGAGTGGGTAGAAGGGGGATGGCGAGCCGGACCGATAGGCATTGGGATCACGTTCACTGACACTAATGGGCTTCGGTGGGAGCGAACAATCGATGGCCAACTTAGTGAAAAGCCCGGTGACTATAAGGTCTCCTCGAGCTACGTCATAGGTTGAGTTGGTATTTGGGAGTCAGGGGTGAAGTCTCTAGTCGGCCCTTGAACTGGCTTTGCTTTATCGTATTCGAAGAAGTGGATGATTCTCGAAACGGGAAGAGCAGTGAAGTATTGAGTTGATTTACTAAGCGTTAGGACATCACGATGTGGCAAGAGACTGGCGTCGAATCGAATGATTCGGGGAAAGTTGCCGTTTTGCTCGGAGCAGGTGCATCTGTAGATGCAGGTTTACCCGTAACTTCGCAACTTGCTTCTCAGATATTGGCAAGGGCGAACTCGGGGAGCGACCCTTGGGAACTTAGCGAGTGGACGAGAGTCTTAAATGCAGTCTATGGCGCCATGGCTGGTTACCAGGGTTTACGCGGACGCGATCCGCAGCTTGCTGTGAACATTGAGACCCTTATATCTTCATTGCGTCTGCTTCAAGTACGTGACGATCACGAGGTTGCGCCGTTTGTTGGAAATTGGTTAACAGCGTTTAACGAGTTCAAGGGATCGCGATTTAAACTTCGAGAAACTAAGCAATTGGTGGCTTCAATCGCCGAAGCGTTAGATAGGTTTTCTATTGCCACCCATCGGTCAATTAGTGATTCGATCGCGCAGATCGCTGCTTCGGAACTAAAGCCCGACCTTCGAGATTCTTTTCGGGGTGCTGAACGATTTGTTTTGCGTGAGCTAGCTAAGATACTTTACGAGCACGGCAACGTTGAGTATCTGGAACCGATCATCGATCTGGCTCGATCACAGACCGGTGGGCTTGACGTAATTACTCTGAATTACGATCTCACAGTAGAGGCTGCTGCTCTCGATAAGATCAAGGTGAATCGCGGTATCGATACCTGGACTCCCGGCGAGGAGTTGAGTTTTCCTGCCGAGGACCGAGTTCTAAATTTGTTGAAACTGCATGGGTCTTTGGACTGGCGTGAGATAGAGCAAGTTGCGGGTTCGTATTTGACTACGATGCCGAAAGCGCTGAACGTCGTATCATCACAGGATCTTGAAAACGAATCGAGGTCCTTGCCCTGGATTGTAGTCGGAGACCGTGACAAACTAGGTACCGATGGGCCGACTCTTGAGCTGAACTATGCTGCTCGCGTTGCATTGCGCAGGTCGAACCACCTCGTGGTCGTCGGGTATTCATTCGGCGATTCCCATATCAATGCTTTGCTTCGTGACTGGATCGCTGGCGATTCTAGACGAACGATGAATGTTCTGGACGTTAGCTTTGAACCGTTTATGTATGAGCCGGTTGGAAAAGAAGGTTCTCAACGCTTTCTGCCTGAACTGATCGGGAAGCATGCACGGCATCAGGATTCCGACGGTACCGCGCTACATCCTCGAGTTCACTTAGTTGAAGGTAGGGCATCTGATCAGCTGGGGGTTGCTCTTGAGGCTCGCCCGGTGTGTGATCCTGAGCCGTTGGTGACGGTGGTTGGTGTACGGGGAGAAGGGTCCACGCAACTGGAATTGACTTGGCACGGTCCTAAGTTGCATGGTGCTGAAGTGCATGGCGAGACAGTAGCCGTGAACGCGGACGGATCAATTCAAAGGGTCGGACTGTCTTCCCCGCAGCACAGATTTAAGCATCCATTGCAGCAGACTATGCCGACTGCAGTCTTATCCTTTCCTGTTTGGGAATCCAATACTGTGAAAACGGTATATTTCGACCACGTCTTTGGTCCTGTTATCAATTTGAGGATTGTTGGTTCGTCAGTGTTTGGCGGTTATAACTGTTTGATTTCCTCTGAATCATGAACAACTTTGCGAGACATAGTGGATAATTTGATTATCTGCTGATGTTTCGGGGTTTCAGCAACTTTGGATTCGAACCGTTTGTTCCTTCGCCTCCCTCCCCCGGCTGGGGATGACTCGTGAGTACCGCTATGGGATACAGTGATGACGATTGGGGCGCCTCCGGGCTGGCGCATCACTCGGATCGCGGGGTGCAATTCCGGTCGATTCGCTGTGGCGAGACCCTGGCGGAGTCAGAGGTCGTGGCAACTGTGGGGTCGCCTGGGGACTCGTATGACAACGCAATGGCGGAGGCGCTGAACTCGGTCTACAAGGCCGAGCTTATCGACCGGAAGGTGTGGTCGGGGTTGATTGAGGTGATGGCGGAGACGTCGAAGTGGGTGGCTTGGTACAACCAGACCCGACTGCACTCTGGGATCGGGTACCGACCACCGTTCGAGGTCCATTCCGAATGGATCAACCAGTCCACGACAGAACTGGCGGCTGCTTAGGAAACCAAGAAAAGGAGCCGCTACGAAACCCGGGGCTTGACATTCTCGTTTCCGACCAATGAAGAGTTGATTAGTATATGGTTTTAATTTCCAAGAACTCGTTAACTGCGTAGGCTCCGCCTTCCCTGCCGTACCCTGACTTCTTGAATCCTCCAAACGGGAGGTCGGGGGTCGGGATTGCACCGTTGATGGCAACTTGGCCCGTACGGATCTTTCGGGCGATGGCGATACCCTCATCGCGTGTCTTGGCCCACACTCCACCGCCCAGTCCGTACTCGGAGTCGTTTGCAATTTCGATCGCTTCGTCAACGGTGTCATAGGGAAGTATGGCAAGCACCGGGCCGAACACCTCTTCTTGAGCGAGGGGCATGTCGGTTGTTACCGAGCTGAAGACGGTCGGGCGGACGAAGTACCCGCGGCCGAGGTTGGCTGGCGAGTCCGCACCACCGACGATCAGCTGTGCACCGGATTCTTCTGCTCGAATGATATGGTCACGGACGCGAGCCAGCTGAGCAGCTGAGACAACGGGTCCGACGTCGACCGAAGGGTCCGCGGGATCGCCGACAGTGAGTTTCTGCGCCACTGCCTTCGTTGTTGATTCGGCTGCTTCGAGTTGCGACCGCGGCACTAGGAGTCGGGTCTGGGCAACACATTTCTGCCCTGAATTCAGGTAACAATCGAGGAGCGTTGCTCGGGCGGCTTGTTCGATGTCGGCTCCGGGAAGTACAACACCGGCAGATTTGCCTCCGAGTTCTAGCGTTACCCGTTTCACATCAGCTGCGGCAAGTGCGGCGATCCTGGTTCCTGCGCGAGTTGATCCGGTGAATGACACGGCGTTGACACCCGGGTGGCACACGAGATGCTCTCCAATCTCGGGCCCATACCCGGTGGCGATGTTGAGAACTCCCGCCGGCAACCCGACCTCGGAGGCGATCTCGGCCAAAGAGAATAGGCTGAGAGGCGCTACTTCGGATGGTTTGAGTACAACGGTGCATCCGGCGGCCAGTGCCGGAGCAACTTTTGCTGCCGACTGCATGAGCGGGAAGTTCCAGGGAGTGATTGCCGCGACGACCCCGACAGGTTCCCGCCTGACAATGGCCGAATCTCCATACGCGGATTCGAATTCGATGTCTGAGAGAGCATTTGCCGCGTCCCTGAAATATTGGATGGTCCAACCGACTTGCACATCTTGAGCAAACTTGGTGGGCACTCCGACATCTTCGGTCAGGACTGCGGCGATGCCGTCAACGTTCTGCTCAATTGCGTCGGCGATCGCGTGCAGATACTGGGCTCGCTTTTTCGGTTCTGTTGACGACCAGCTTGGCAGTGCCCGCTGCGCAGCGTCGACTGCGCGGTCGATGTCATCTTTGGAGGCCAGGGCGACTTCAGCGATTGCCTCCTCCGTGGTGGGATTGAGCACCGGAAGGCGCTCGTGAGCTGAACCGGCAGGAACCCAGTCTCCGTTGATGTAGAAGCGGTCGAAACTGCTCATTGTTTTCCTTTCTCGAATTGAACTCGTTCTGAGGTCAGTTGACGTCTGTTGCAGGGGCGGAAGGTTCAGGGCTGACCTTGGTGGACTTCTCTTCTTCGCCGCTGTTGGACTCGGCGGGCGACGGCCACTCGGCGGTGGTGTTGGCACCGAGTTCGGGTGCTTTTCGAGTAAAGCCACGCGTGAGGACGGCGAGATAGATCAGACCCAGTAGAAGCCACGAGCCGCCTACCAGCTTCGCGAGATTGTCGAGATTGACGAGAAGGTAGAGGTCGACGATTGCACCGATGGCCGGGAGCACAATGTAGAGGAAGCGGTTTAGCCTCTCGGCGCGGTGGCGGACGTAGTAGGCGATTACCGCGACATTGACCATCGTGAATCCGACGAAAGCTCCGAAGTTGATGAACGAAGTGGAAGTCTGGAGCGAGAGGAAGACCGCGCCGAGTCCGATGACGCCGCAGAGAATGATATTGAGGCTGGGCGTGCGGAACTTTCTGGAGACGTAGCCGAAGAACGATCGTGGGAAGATGCCGTCTCGACCCATAGCGAACAGGAGCCGGGCCGAACTTGCCTGTGCGGCGATTCCGGCATTGAACTGCTGGGCGACAAGGGCAGCGAGGAAGAATGCTGCGAAGACTTGTCCGCCGATCGTCAGTGCGATCTGAGATCCGGCCGCTTCAGCATTCTCTAGCTGGCCTCCAGGGAGGATGAGGGCCATCAGGAATGCCATGACGACGAAGATGGCTCCGCCGACGAGTGCTACGAGCACGATTCCGCGCGGAATGTTCTTGGCGGCGTCTTTTGTCTCTTCGGAAAGTGTCGTGACGGCGTCGTAGCCGAGGAACACATACGCTGCGACGGCGGCACCGCTAGCAATCGGACCGAGCTCCTGCTGGACACCGATGAACGGCTCTGGATCGATCAGCCGACTGGCGCCGCCGTCGTTGATGATGCTGGTCAGAGAGAGAATGAAGTAGAGCGCCAGGATGACGACTTGAAAACTGATGACGATCATGTTGGCACGGTCGGCCACTTTGATCCCGACGAGATTGATCGCTGTGGTGACGGCAACGAAGATGAGTAGCCAGACGGCCTTAGGTATTTCTGGGAACTGAGCGTAGAGGTACTCCGCTCCAACCAGCCAGATGACGAGCGGGATGAAAACATAGTCCAGGAGGAGACACCATCCGACCATGAAGCCCGATTTCGGGCCGATGGTCTTGCGGACGTAGGTGTAACCAGAGCCGGACATCGGGTAGTGGCGGGCCATACGTGCATAGCTGAGTGCTGTGAAGAGGATGGCCACGGTTGCGATGAACATGGACCCTGCCGCGGCGCCTTGGCTGGCGTTAGCGATGATCCCGAACATCCCGATGATGATTAGGGGACCCATGTAGGCGAGGCCGAAGAGGACGATTGACGCTACGCCCAATGTCTTTTCCAGTTCGACGTTTCGTTGACCAGTCATGGAAACACGTCCTTGTGTTGTGAGGCAGCGACTGCCGAGCGAATGGTTCAGTGAGTTCAGAATAGTGCGGCGCGAACGACTATTCAATAGTCGTTACTATTAATGTTTAAACTCACGCGGATGTTCTCGCACCACTATTCTCGGTGGCAATGTTGTGCCTGCGCGGTCAGTGGGTCAGAAGGAGCACAGTTCCCACGAGCATTGCACTCTCAGCGCAGGAATCCGAACTCTGGATTTTGGATCTCGCGTGGTCTTGCCAGCGGCGGCAATGGAGGCGGAATTGGTGGCGATGACTCGGCCGCTGGGGGAGATGAGCGCGGTTTCAGGATCAAACGTGTGAATCGTGCTCAGCAGGATGCGTTCGAAACTGGGCAGAGACAGATCCGCAGCCACCACGCTTGTGCTGTCGTTCCAGCTGTCCACGGGCAGGGCGGCGGTGATGATCCGTGAGTCGGTTCCGCCGAAGTCCATATAGGGGCCCGAGATATAGGCCTCTCGTGTCGCTCGTGGCTGCTGGTACCAAGGCATTTCTGTGTAGTTGTAGAAGTCAACGGACGACGGATTGAGACTGTGACGAGTGAATCGAAGACCGGAGGCCGAGACATGCCAGGATTGCATCCATGCCGAGGTGTTCGACAGCGCCCCAGGCGAGACCGCAACGCCTGCCCCAGTGAGAAGGCCATCGTGGTCCCCAATGATGTCAGCGACACTCGGTTCGAGCACCGCAAGATCTTCGTGTCTGACCCGAGGCGCATCGAAGATGGGTAGCGCAGCGTCGCGGAGCGCTTCCAGCGACGCGAACACTGAGTCGACTCGCTCGGCGATGGTGTCTGCTGTGTCGGCGAGAAATTTATGATTCCGCTCTGATCTCACAATTCTTTCTCCGTCATCAGGAGGCGTAGGTGATGTTCGATCGCATACACCTGTTCCTTCTCGATGTGTTTGGTGGTAAGTGACTCGGCTTCCTCATGATTGCCCGAGGCGATTGCATCAATAATGCTGTTGTGTTCGTCGTAGGCGGTGGATTTGCGCTCGGCGATCTGTTTTTCCCACCAAGTCATCGGGGCGAGTTCTGACTGCACCCGCACGAGTAGCGAAGTCAGCTGCGGCGACTGCGCGAGGACGCCGAGCTCGATGTGGAATCGACTGTCTGCCCGCCGTAGGCCCGCATTGGTTGTCTCCTTGAGGAAATGTTCGTTCCATGCTCGCATTCCGGCCACTTCGCTCGCGTCCGTGCGCATCGCGCCGAGTCGTGCCGCTGCGCGGCCCGCGCTGGCCGCCAGATCGAAAAGATCGCGAAGCCCGTCCGTGTCGATCTGCTGCAACCGCAGTTCGGTGTTCTCGTTCTGGTCGATGACCTGGCCGCTGATATAGCTCCCGCCGCCTCGTCCGCGCCGGGTTGCGACCAGGCCTCTCTGGCGCAGCATGTGCAAACCATGGCGGAGGGTCAGCGGAGAGACTCCAAGATGTTCGGCCAGATCGGACTCGGGAGGAAGACGGTCTCCGCGGCTGAGGATGCCTATGCTGAGTGCGGCTTCGAAGCGATGCATAATTTGTTCTGCAAGACTCATGGAATCGTCAGGAAAGTTGGTCCCGACCTGCAACATCATGTCGAGAGATCGGGGAGAGACCATGTTCGGCGCGCCTGTGTTGTCTTCACCCATGGTGTCAGCATATCCAGCGTCAGTGAAGTTTGACCGTAGTCCCGAACCGAGGCTCATTCTTTTCCTGTTCTGCGTGGTCACCACACCCCGAGGAACGGGATGAGCATGCTCGCGAGCATGGCGGCCATCGCTGCCGATTCGACGGCTGACCAGAACTGGTGCTGACGCGCTGAAGCGATCGCTTGAATGGTTGAAATTGTTGCAAGCAGCCACGCAACCGTGAGGATCGGTGCAAGTCCAGGCCCGGCATGATGTGCATGCCCGGTGGCAGTGTGAATATTGCTGTCGCCGTGAGAATGGACGAGCACCAGCCAAGCCATCGTGACGTAGGTCGGAATCATGACAAGCAGCCGGCGACGCTCCTGGCGAGCGTCGGGGGAGTGTGGTGTCGCCTCAGGATGAGTCTTCGCAATCGGGTTCGTGATGCGAACCGCGCGCAGCTCCGAAATGATGACAAAGGAAGCAACGAGAAGCAGACCTGACCACACTGCCGGTGGTATCTGGTGCCAGAGAACAGTATCGAACATCGACACGAACATTATTAGAGACGGAACTATCGCTCGCAGATTTCGGGCCGTGACTGCCCCCGCGAGGCAGGCACCAGATGACGCCACCATTGTTCCCTCAAGGAGCGTAGTCATGGTCGACGGCCAGGAATCGGTCCGGGTGCTAGTCGTTGGAGCAGCACGACTGTTCCGCGGAGTCGTCCGACCTCCGTGACTCAACGGTCGAGGGAAGGTCCATCGTTGGATTTTCATCGAGGAAGCCGTGCGGTTTGAACCAGAATCCGGAGTAGTCAACAGGCATCACCGGCCAATCCTCAGTGCGAGGAATGTGGGTGAAGCCGAAATTGTGCCAGAGTACGATGTCTTCTTTATCGAGACTGCGATCGGCTTTGGTCCAGGACGGCAGGCCAGCCCATCCCTCATGCTGATTCGGATAGTCTCCGGCGGGATACAGCTCGTCTTCTGCGTATTGAGTGACCCACAGGTGTTTGGTTGCGAAGTTGCCTCGCGCGAACACTGTGGAATCCGGCTGTGCCAGAAGAGTGGCTTTGCCCTCTGGATGCAGCCAATAGGCAGTGGGTTTGCCGACGTGGTTGGTCCTGTGGGAACTGCGAACCTCCCACACCCGGTTCACTTCATTCTTGGCGTTCTTCTGCGCTTCTGACTCCGAAGTCAGTTGGAGTTCGTTCCAGGTGAACGCATTTCCAAAGGGGTTGTCCTCTCCCGTGGGAATGGGTTGCAGATCGATCTGATGAACGGTGTTGTCTTCACCGTCGATGGCGGCATCGAGTCGCGCGCTGAAGATGTGCTGGTGGATTGGGGTGAATATTCCTGGTGACAGTTCGGTTCCGTGAGGATCCTTGGTGCCGGGATAGTTCGCGCCTGCGAACACGATGCCGGTTGCTTTCGCTTCGAACTGGATCGAACCGTCGAGGTAGAAGTACCAGAAGAAGCCGTAGTCGTAGTTGCCTACGGTCGCGAAGTAGCTGACTACGAGCCGGCGGCTGCGACGGACTTCGCTTCTGCCTCGGTGGTCGGTGTGGCGCCATTGCACGCCGTAGTCCTCTTCGTGCATGCAGACGGCCTGCGGAATCTTCTGAGGGGAGCAGTTCCCGTCGGCGACAAATGCATCGAAGTAGTGAATAACGCCCAAGCAGTCGCAGCCCAGCTCAAGAGAATTCGCGTTCTGTCCCAGCAGGTATTCCCCGGCGTCGAAGTAGCTGATCCAGTAGCGGGTATGGTGCGTGTCACCGTAGGGAACGATCATTTCTGGAATGCTGGCTCGAGTGAGGACGGGGCGCTGCTCGCCCTGATCTGCAAAGCTGACGAGGTTGAGAACAAGTCCCTCCTTGGCGTTGAACCCTACTCGGAAGTTCCAGTCCTCCCATGAAACTTCGTTGCCATTCACAGAGAAGCTGGGCCCCTCCGGCTGGGAGATCTCAATCGGTTTGAGAGACGTCCGTGCGGGACCTTGAGCGTCGAGCCCATAGTTGCCGTGTTTCATTGGAACCGGAACATCGCCCCTGTCTTCGACACTGACAACTCGCTGTTCGGTCAGATTGACCAGGGCAAGCAGGCCTTCGACAGGGTGTGCCCAGGGGTTGTCCCCTGGGTTCGGAATTAAATAGGTCAGCGATCGCACTACACGATGCCCGACTTCGTCGTCGCGTCCGGGAAAATAGCCCGGCGCCAATGGCGTGCAGTAGCACGTGTCGATGTGGTCTTCGAGGCCGCGGCGCTTCATCGCCTGTTGCCATTCGGGAGATGACTTGACGATGTCGTCTATGCCCGTATATTCCTCTTCGAGAATTTGCGGTTGTCCGTAGGGGGCTTCGCCGGTTTTCAGCGGGGTGATCAGGTCGACCTGGGAGGTGGCCAAATTGATGGTGACCTCGTGAGCTTCTCCACTGCTGCGGTTGAGAAGCGTGACGAGTGCGCGGCGCTCCATCGGCTGTCCGACCTGCCACTGCGCGACCAGTGCTTTCGGGGGGTCTTTGGGTAACAATGACGCTACGCGCACCTCCCTGCCCAGGTGGCCTGCCTCCTCGAGGACTGCGCGCACCTGATCGATCTCTGTCGCGGTCAAAGGGTCGAGAGGATGGGTAACTTCAAGAGGGGTGCTGATGCGCTTCCCGTGGGTATGTGTTGCGTCGGGGACTGTTTTCATGGTGTTTCCTCACTTCTTTGTGCATGGCCGCAGTCACGCGGGGTTGGTACTACCGTAAACCACCAAACAGCCTTAAGCAATAATAGTTACTGTTAATGTTTAAATGTGGATCGCCGTCTGGCGGGTGGAAGGTCGGCCCACATTCGTTGCGAATGTGGCCGTGAACCGTGTGGCTCACGGCGCTAGACCGGAGTGCCCCACCTGCCACTGAGATGTTCAGCCAAGGAGTTGGCCTTATCAATTATGCTTCGTTGCCAGGGCTGAATTTCGTGAGAGGGAAGCCCCTCATAGATTTTGAACGGGTCTTCGACATCGGTTTGAGCACCGGAAAGAGCTTGCAGGACCGCCAGGCCGCAGAACGGGACCTGGACCGGAGAGTATCCGCCTTCATGAGAAAACACGACCCGTCCCGAGCACACGCTGTCTGCGATCTCGACAAGTCTCGTCGCGATGGCGTGAAATCCCTGTGATGTGACAGTCATGTGGCCGAGCGGATCGAGTACCCCGGGGTCGAAACCACTCGAGACCATGATCAGATCGGGCTTCATCGCTGCGGCGGCTGGTGCCACCACTCGATCAATTGCCTCGAGGTAGGCTTGATTCCCGCAGCCCGCGGGAAGCGGGACGTTGATGCAGCTGCCACGCGCCTCATCTCCGCCGGTTTCCTCCAGCTCGCCGCCTTGCGGAGGGAAGAGGCGCTGCTGATGAATTGAAAGAGTTACTGTATTGGGGTCGTCCCAGTATATTGACTGAGCGCCGTTGCCGTGGTGGACGTCATAGTCGACGATGAGCACGCGTTCTACGCCGTATTCGCGACGCGCGTGCTCGATCGCAATCGGCACATTGGCGAGCAGGCAGAACCCGATGCCATTCCCGCGTTCGGCATGGTGTCCGGGTGGACGCACGAGCGCGTAGGCGTTGTCGACGTCCCCTCGCATCACTGCATCGGTAGCGGCAATCGTTCCACCTGCTGCGAGTCGTGCGATATCATAGCTTCCGTGGCCGAACGGAGTAGTTCCGTCTCCGCCGTCGCCTCCGAGCGTGGCGCTTTCCTTCTTAATTCGCTTGATGTAGTCCGCCTCGTGTATCGCCAGTATGGCTTCTTGTGATGCGGGTTCGGCTTTGATCCGCACTAGTTGGTCAAGGAGGCCCGAGACTTCCACCAGGCCAGCGAGACGAGATTTGGACTCTGAGTTCTCAAATGTGCGGTAGGGCTGGGCGTACTCGGTGGGGTAGGGGAATCCGGCTCGCGTTCCTGTGTCGTGCCAGGCGAAGATCTCGTGCCAGATGTAACCGGTCTTTCGAACAGCTGGAGTGGTGGTTGCCATGGTGTTCCTTTCGGCGGTGTGATTGAGCGTTGGACGTTAGTCTGCGGCGAACATACTGGAGCGTTCAGGTCTCCCGTTCACGAACAGGTTGTGGAGCGCCTGCGTCCGATTTGAGATGAGCGAAGACTCCGTCGATTCGGGCGTTTTCGCTAGTGCGGTTCGGCCGAATGAACGAGACGGCCAGATAGACGACCACATTGACGAACAGGCCAGCGATGCCAGGGGTGATGCCTTCGAGCCATGGAATCGAAGTCGGGTAAATCGCGGCCAAGATCGAAGCGGTGACGAATCCGGTGACCATTGCGGACACTGCAGCTGCTGGGGTACCGCGCTTCCAGAACACGCCTAGAAACAGAGTGGGAGCCAGTTGCACAATGCCTTCGTAGGATAGGAGTGCCAGACGGATAAGACCATTCGAGACTTCGGCGGTGGCGATCGCGAAGATTGCGGAGACTGCGCACAGGACCGCGACTGAGATCTTGCCGACTAACGCAGAGGTGATCCGCTTCCTCCGAACGACACCGACGATGTCGTTTGCTGTTTGGGTGCCCAGCGCCTGAAGGTTGCCGCCGACATTTCCCATCGTTCCTGCGATGACGCAGAGGCCGGCCAGGGTCAAGATGATGGGACCGCCATTTTCCGCGGCGATTAGCCACACCAGGTCGCTGGATTCGGCGACTCCCGGGAGTGTCGAGGCCAAAATTGCCGCGATGGTGACTGCTGTTCCGAAAAAGAAGATGATCGGAGCCGCTTGGACCGCAGACTTTCTGATGACCGTTGTGCTCTTCGAGGTGAACAATCGGATGAAGATGTCGGGCCAACTCCAGGCGCCCAGTCCGCCGGTGAGGACGATGCAAAAGAAGTAGAGGCCACCGAGGTCACTGCCGGGATCGGGCAGAGAGAAGAACGAAGGGTCTACCTCCGAGACGCCGTGATCGTGGGCCGCCAGCCAGATGATGAGGCCTACAGCAAGCACCGTGCCGATTCCATAGGCGACGATTCCTTGAACCATGTCGCTGACCACAAGGCCTCGGGCGCCGAATCTTACCGTCCAGATCTGCCTGACGATGATCACTGCGATGCCTATGTAGACGGCTACTGTTGCGGGAACCAATCCGAAGGAGAGGAAGGAGAACACGTAGGTCAGCGATTGCATGCCGAGCACCACCCAAGGAAGGGAAGCGACAATCCCGATTACTGCGGCGGTGAATCTTACGGAATTGGACCCATATCGGAAGCCGAGAAGGTCGGCTTGGGTCCGCAGATCGAATTTCTTTCCCCACATGTGGACAGGCTTGGCGAGGAAGAACATCAGCAGCACGGCAATGAGTGAGTAGGGAACGAAGTAGTACCCGACCAAACCGGATGACGCGGCCAATCCTGCGAACGAAATGAAGATTGTGCCAGGCAGCCAGGTGTTGACGAAGGCCATTGTGGAATAGAACGAGCCGAACGAGCGCCCAGCGGTGGCGTACTCGCTGAAGTTAGTCGTCGCCTTTGCCCTTCTGCTTCGCTCGAGGACGAAAACGATGAGCAAGAACAGGACCAGGACGCCACCGTAGCCGATGAGGATATTCATGCTTCACCTTCCGCTCTGCGATTGATGTGACTGATAAGAGGCAACGATGCGGTGACGATTGCGCTCGAAAGCACGAGGGAGATCAGGGCATAGGCTGGATTGAGGCTAGCCAGGCTCCAATGCAGCGGTGGAAACAGGAGGAGTGCGAAGTCGATGATTACGACCCAAACTATGGCGGTTCGTGCAATGCGGGTTGGCGGCCGAATGTCGAAGTTCATGAAGGGACCCTTCCGAGAAACATGGAGTTGCCGACGCTTATCAACAGTGACGGAACGTTCCGGCATGGCTCAAACGTTACCTACATCACACCCAAAGTCAAGGTTGCATCTGAAAGTCGATGTAAGTTGATCACATGGACTACTCCCCAGCGGGTGCTAATGCTCACCACGAGAGACAACGACGACATTTCCATGCCCCGAGGCGATAGAACCGGACCGCCGCGCCCGACGCTAGTGGGACTCGCGACCCACCTGGGTCTCTCCAAAACCACCGTCTCCGACGCGCTGGCTGGTCGCGGCCGGATGTCAGCTGCGACGAGAGATCGAGTGCAGCAAGCTGCGAAAGAACTCGGGTATAGGGGAAATCGAATCGCCCGAGGGCTCCGGAGCGGACGGTCGAATGCGATCGGGCTCTACATCCCCCTGCAGGTACGCAGCTTCGGCTACTTTATGGAATTCGCACACGGTGCGACGGCTGCAGCGGCCCAAATCGACTGCGATCTGCTTCTGATCGCTCGAGATCCGAGCACGACTGCCGGGGCCTTACCCCAGGTGGACGCGGTCATCGTCGTCGACCCGATTGGCGATGATCCGGCGCTAGCGGCATTTATCGACTCGGATCTACCAGTGGTGACTGCTGGGCGGGTTTTGGGCCCGAAGCAGTCGCAAGTTGATGCAACGGTCCAAGCGGACCATCGTGGAACGGCGGCGAAGGTTGCCGGTCTACTGCATCAACGCGGTCACGGTCGGATTGCGCTTGTCTGCAGCGATGCAAAGTTTCAGTCTTCAGCGACAAAAGACATGTGCGACGGATATCGTGACTACTGTCATGAATTCGACGTGGGGCCGAGTGAGCACCCGTTACCGATCACCGCTAGTGACCATGAGATTCATTCCGTCGTCCGGAGAATCGTCACCGACCCTCAGATCGGTGGAATTGTGTTTGGTCCACAGGGATTTGCCCAACGTGCACTTGTTGAGATCACGAAATCCGGACGAAATCCAAATACCGATATCGCGATAGGTTCGCTTGTTAGCAGCGCATATGCCGCCGATGCGAATGAATCCGTCGTGGCAGTGAATCTTCGCGCCGCAGATTTCGGGGCGCGCGCGGTCGAGATTGTTGCCCAGGTACTAAACGGTGTGCGCTTTCTTCCATCAGAAGTCGTTACTCACTCGGTAGAGATAACCTCTAGATAGGGAAGCGAAGCGCTGATGCGTCGTTGCGCGTGTATCTGACCTGAGTTCCACAACTTTAGTGGCAGTACATCACCAGGCACAAAGGTCCTCGAGTTCTGCCCCAATCACCGTCCACGACTGGTGCCGACGGAACGGTAGACGGCTGGTCCGTAGCACCGCTGTCCGCAGGATCGCCCGCAATCACGTCGGACACGCGGACTAGGGCTCCGCCTACGGTTGCCAGTCTGATCACCGCCAGGCGGCAAGAGGGGATCACGAAACTTTTCGCAGACCGAAGCTTGAGCACTTTCAAAGGCACCTGGACTTCACCATCCGCCCAGACAGCGTCAGCGCCTAGAACACCATCGACCGCGGAGACGGTGTGAAGCTCCTCCAGCCGGTCGTCGACGCCCTGACAGCGAGGCAGCCACCAGGGCTGGGCAGCTCAGGCGGCTGGACTCTATAGAGTCCAGCCGCTGATGTTTTCGCGATCTTCACCCAGCCGGGACGTCAGGTGGCCTAATCGGGGCCGTTAACAGCAGACTCCAGCATCTGCGGGAATCGGCACTAGGAGTTCGAAACTTCGCCCACTACGTTGCCAGACTTCTCTTCGAGTCCGGTGAGCCCAGACCGGACCTACACTCTCAATTACGGCACGCCCGATAATTGTCATAGGACGCGAGTCTCTGCGCTTCGCCAACGCTATGCCCACTAGGACGCTACTACTTATCTCAGTATCTCGTACGAAGGGACGCGCCGCTCCCCTCATTCCAAAGACAGAGCACATTATGGATCCGAATCGGTTGCCTACGGAGTGCCCCTTGCGCACATCCGGTCTCTCTTGGCCCGGTCAGGCCCACGATTCCGCACAAATGCAGCCCCCTACTTGCGGCGAGCTTCAGGACGAAGCATAGAGCACATCGGATGTCCGCGGGTGTCGACGTGGGGGCAAGATATCGACCACGACTTTTGGCAAGGCTGGTGCACCGCCTACTACACGAACTTCGATATCAGGAATCCTCAATCTCATCTAGAAGCTTGGGCAATTATGCATCGTCTGGGACATGCCTAACGGGCTGACCACTTAGTCGAACACGCCGAGCGGCAAGATCTTCCTGGCTGTCAACCCAGCCGTCGCCGTCGTCGAAGGCGCTCCCTTCGTCAACCACCCGCTTCAGTCTCTGTAACGCCTGAGGCAAGCGCCGCGTCCCCGACCTCAGCCCGAGTGGCTTCATGCCCAAACATACTGACACAGCTACTGCTCTCAATTGTCGGGCCGCCACATAGCTCTCCAGTAAGTCGCCACATACCTACTTCTGAGGCGCACCTGACTGTCGTGTCTACCGCGTTGGCCGTGTCGAGATTTATGCAGGCCGCGACTGGGGCGTCGTTGAAGAAGATCATCACGAGTTTGCGGCCGTTGCGGGAGTTCACCGGGCGCGTGGGTGGGCAGGACATCACGTTCGCGCCGGGAGTACCTGAGGCCGTCGAGAACATGCGCAAGGCGCTGGGAAAGTCGTAAATTCGGCTGTCAGCGGCGGGTAACTAAAGTTGTGCTACTCAGGTGAGACGCCTGTGCGCTTGTCGTGCAAGTGTGTGCGACGTGTTGTTCCAGGTCAAAGCTCTACACACAACCTTCGAGTAAGTTAAATCGACGAAGCTCCCGAATTCTCCCGCGACGTCCTCGAAGCACTGCGACAGCCGATGGAATCCCGTCGCGTCCACATCCACCGGGCCTGGGGTTCGATGGTGCTTCCGGCGTCCTTCCAGCTCATCATGGCCGCGAACCCGTGCCCCTGCGGGGTTGGGATGGCTGGAGCCGGCGCGGACTGCCGGTGTACGCCCTTGGACAAACGCCGCTATCGCAATCGGCTGTCCGGGCCACTCCTCGACCGAGTCGACCTGCAGCTCGAACTGTTCCCCGTCTCTCCCGCCGACATCCGGCTCGGCGGGGATCAGGAGTCGAGCACCATGGTGGCCGCTCGCGTGCTCGAAGCGCGGAATCGGCAGGCGGAACGCTTCGCCGACTGTGACTGGAGACTCAATGCCGAAGCGCCCGGAACCTGGCTGCGCGAGCACTTCGCCCTCACACCGGTCGACCTGGCCGATCTTGATCGGGCGCTCGACACCGGCCGGATCACCATGCGCGGCTATGACAGGGTGCTGCGCGTTGCGACGACGCTGGCGGATCTGGCTGGGAAGCCCGGACCCGACCCGGACACGATGAGAATGGCGCTCGCCCTGAGGACACAGGAGTCATGACCGTGAACACACACGAAGACGTCCGCGGGGCCATCGCCTCGCTCCTGCGCATCGGCGAACCCGGCGACGGTCTGCTCAAACGGCTCGTCGACGGGATCGGTCCGGTTGCCGCCCACACGATCGTCGTGGCCGTCGGCCGTGGCGAGACCACGGCTCACGAAGCCGTGCAGGGCCTCGCCGCCACGGGCACCGAGGCGGCCGAACATGGGCAGATGTCGGAGGCCATCGACCGGTGGGCAGTGAGAGCTGGGGACGCCGTGACGAGAGGGAATGATCTGGACATGGTCGCGAGGGTCGGCGGTCGTCTGGTCATTCCCGAAGACGAGGAGTGGCCCGGAATGCTCGATGACCTTGGTCCCGCAGCACCGTTGGGGCTGTGGGTGCGGGGAGTCGCCTCGCTCAGCACCGTGCTGAGTCGCGCCGTCGCCGTCGTTGGTGCCAGGGCGGCCAGCAACTACGGAACCAAATGCGCCTCCGACCTTGCCTGGGATCTTGCCGCTCGAGGAATCACCGTCGTGTCCGGTGGTGCGTTCGGAATCGATGCGGCCGCTCACCGTGCCGCCATTGCGCGCGAAGCACCGACGGTGGCATTCATGGCTGGGGGAGTCGACCGTTTCTACCCGGCGGCGAATGCCGAACTGTTCGACCAGATACTCGCCACCGGTGCCATCGTGTCCGAGACGGCTCCGGGAATGACGCCGATGCGCCACCGGTTTCTGCTGCGCAACAGACTCATCGCCGCCTCCTCGCAGGTGAGTGTCATCGTCGAAGCCGGTTGGCGCAGCGGGGCCCTCAACACCGCCCGGCATGCCCTTGAACTCTCCCGGCAGGTCGCGGCCTTCCCCGGATCCGTGTATTCGGCGTCCTCGACCGGGGCGCACAGACTCGTGCGAGAACACGAAGCGGAACTCGTCACCTGCAGCGACGATGTCATCGCGCTCATGGACGATGACTCTCCGGCCCTCTTCTCAGCGACCGCAGACGGTGCTGCTTCGGAGAACGGAGACCATCCGTCGAAAGCTGACCCCCGTGAAGCGCTCGACGAGAGGGAGAAGATCTGCCTGAATGCGCTGACCGTGTCGAAGCCGCTCGACGTCGGGACCATCGCCTCCCGGGCGGGACTGACGATCGCCGATGCGCTCAACTCCCTGAGTGCACTCGACCTGGCTGGTTTGGCCGAGCGCCGCGACACAGGGTGGGTGAAGCTGCACAAGTCTCGAGGCTGAACCGGATCGTCCGCGTATCCTGGGGACGTGAGCACATCATCGACCGTCGCCGAGGTGGTGGCCGGCTATTCCGACCACCTGCGGTCTCGTGATGTCTCCGAGCACACCGCTCGTGCCTATATCGCCGACGTCTCCGATTTTCTCGATCACGCCGTGCACTCGACGAAGCTCCGCCGCGGGACCGCGGGAGGAGCGACAACGCGTGCGTCGGAACAGGCTCCGAATGATAGCGGTCAGCGTTCGCCGGACGGCGTTGGAGCCTCTCAGCGGGCCCCAGGTACACGTATTGATCTGGCCAACATCGAACTCGATGATCTGCGGTCGTGGCTCATCGCCCTCGATGATGCCGGTGCCGCGAAATCGACGGTGGCCCGCAAGATCGCTGCCGTGCGCTCCTTCTTCGCCTTTTGCGTGAGCAATCTGGACCTGCAGAACAACCCTGCCGCACGCCTGCGGACACCGAAGAAGGACTCCCGTCTGCCCACAGTGCTCAAACCGAAGCAGGCGGCCGACCTCATCTCCGCTGCCGAGAGATCCCGCGATGCTCAACGCGACACCGGGCAATCACGGTCGGATGGTTTCGCCCGCAGCGGCACAGAGACAGACGACGCCTCGGCCGAGGGGAAGCCTGATCCGCTCTCAGCGGCCAAACGCATTCGCGATTCCGCGATCCTCGAAATGCTCTACGCCACCGCCGTGCGCGTCTCGGAGCTGACCGGACTCGACCGCAGCGATATCGATCACCGGGCATCGATGATCACTGTGCTCGGCAAGGGCAACAAGGAACGTCGCGTTCCGTTCGGAACCCCGGCACGCCGGGCCCTCGACGACTGGCTCGCCACCCGCGAACTGTTCGTCGGTCCCCACAGCGGCGACGCACTGTTCCTCGGCGTCCGTGGGCGACGCATCGGTGCGCGGCAGGTGCGCGAACTCGTTCATCGGTACGGCTCTGACGACCCCAGCGCCCCGGACATCGGACCACACGGGCTGCGACACTCGGCGGCCACTCATATGCTCGACCGCGGAGCCGACCTAAGGCAGATCCAGGAGCTGCTCGGCCACTCCACCATGAGCAGCACTCAGATCTACACGCACGTATCCATGCAGCGGCTGCAGGACACCTACCGTCGAGCACACCCCCGAGCCTAAGACTCACAGCGGTTCTCTACTTCCGGAATTCCCAATGCCACGGCTCGGGCAGCGACCCCGTCTGCCTCGCCCAGCCCGGATGGATCCACCCGAACTTCGGCGCATTCGCCCGCATCCACTGATGCTGCGCGGTGCCGAAGGAATTGATCCCGCTGCCGAGGTCGACCGCCAGCGCCCACCCATGATTCGACGTTCCCGGTGTCGCCGCCATCCGCCCCTTCCGCCGTTTGAGGATCACCTGCGTGGCGTAGTCCCGGTAGGCATCGGTGACGGAGATCGGGGCACCGAACCGAGCTTCGAACGCCGTCGAGAGCCGATCGAACGCCGCCTGAGCATCACAACGCAGCATCTGCCCGGGAGCCGTATTCAGCTGACACATCGCCGAGGCGGGAATCCGCCCATTGCTGTGACCGCCCCACGCCCCGGCACCGGAAGTGGTCGAATCCCCGCCGCCCTTCGGTTCTTTTGCAGGCTTGCGTGACAGCGGCAGCAATGCCGACTGCTCCTGACCGAAGAATTTGCCCGGGTCGACGTATCTCCTGTCGCTTGCGGCCGGCCATGCCCCGATATGCAGACATGAACGCTGACAGTGACCTCCGCTGCCCACCGTGCCGATCTGCTCACCGGCGGTGAAACTCTCACCCTTCTTCAGCGACGTTGCGGCCGGTTGGAAGGTGAGCACATGATCGGACTCGGTGAGGATGCTGACAGTGGCCACTCCCGCCACCGATCCTGCAAAGCGGACCGTCCCTCCCGTCGGAGCCCGCAGCGGCTCGCCCTCGAGAGCGAGCACGTCGATTCCACGATGTCCCTTGAGCCACGGCTTGTCCGGGGGATCGAAGGCTTCGATGGTCTCCATCGCCGGGACCGGAGTGACCCAATTCGTCGGAGCACTCCTCTGCGAACCGCTCTGCGCCGTTGTCGACACGGGCCCGGAAGCGGCGCTCGCCTCCGGGGGAGTGGTCGTGACCACCAGAGCCGCTGCGATGATCACGGCAAGAAGCAGTGAGTCTGGTGAGCGGAGGTCGGAGCGTCTCGTTCGGAGACGGAACAGCAGTCGGAGGCGGTCGAACGCGAAGAGAGACATAGGAGCATGCAACCCCATGGAGCACGGTCGAGTCACGGTAGAGAATCACCGCTGTGGACGAATCGTCTCCATCCACAGGGCTCCGACGTTCGAGTCAGACGACCGTCCACAGGAAACGGTGGCCCAGTGCACCGAAACGACGGCCACCCAGCTCACCACGACCGAAGCGAATCGTTCACAGCGGCGCACCCCGAAGCGAACGATCCACACCGGTCGACGCACGAGTCGATGCGGCGATGCGGGTCGGTGGGCCGCCTCGGCGAGGGATCGATCTCGATTGGAAATGGCTTGCCCCACCGGGATAGACTTAAGCCCAGCAGAAGCGTGTCTTCTGACTACGCGTATCCGAATTCTTCTCCTTCCCATGGTGCAGGCAGCCGTCAGGTGTGCCTGTGGGGCGGACGAACCGGGTACCAGGAATCAACCGAAAATGTCATCGACGCAACATCTGATCGAATCGACGCGAATCCGCGGCGAGGACGATCAGGCGCGCGCGTGACGTAAAAGCACCCTCGGGTGCACAGAAAGGAGGGCGTCGGCATGGCCGTCGTCACCATCCGCCAGCTGCTCGACAGCGGCGTTCACTTTGGACACCAGACCCGTCGTTGGAACCCGAAGATGAAGCGCTTCATCTTCACCGAGCGCAACGGCATCTACATCATCGACCTGCAGAAGTCGCTGGGCTACATCGACAACGCCTTCGAATTCGTCAAGGAGACCGTGGCCCACGGCGGCTCGATCCTCTTCGTCGGGACCAAGAAGCAGGCCCAGGAATCCATCGCTGAGCAGGCTCAGCGCGTGGGTCAGCCCTACGTCAACCAGCGTTGGCTCGGCGGTATGCTCACGAACTTCCAGACCATCTCGATGCGTCTGCGCCGCCTCAAGGAACTCGAAGAGATCGACTTCGACGACGTTGCAGGTTCCTCGCACACCAAGAAGGAACTGCTCATCCTGCGTCGCGAGAAGGACAAGCTCGAGAAGACCCTCGGCGGCATCCGCGACATGCAGCGCACTCCGTCTGCCGTCTGGATCGTCGACACCAAGAAGGAACACCTCGCGGTCGACGAAGCCAAGAAGCTGGGCATTCCGGTCATCGGCATCCTCGACACCAACTGCGACCCGGACGACGTCAACTACCCGATCCCGGGCAACGACGACGCCATCCGCTCGGTCTCGCTGCTGACCCGCGTGGTCGCCGACGCCGTGGCCGAGGGCCTCATCGCCCGCCACTCCTCGGAT
Source organism: Brevibacterium pigmentatum (assembly GCF_011617465.1). Lineage (NCBI taxonomy): Bacteria > Bacillati > Actinomycetota > Actinomycetes > Micrococcales > Brevibacteriaceae > Brevibacterium > Brevibacterium pigmentatum. Next base: position 2,474,813 of record NZ_CP050153.1, on the reverse strand, counting down.
GACGCCGGCGGCGAGAAAAACGTCTCCGCTGTCGAGCCCATGCCCGAGTGGGAGCGCGAGCTCCTCGAAGGCACGTCCGAGGAGAAGCCCGCCGAGGCTGCTGCTCCGGCCGATGAAGCCGCTCCTGCTGCTGAGGCCGAAACCGCTGAAGCTGCCGACTCCACCGAGTCGACCGAGTCCTGATTTCGTTTAACTCCACCATCCTGAGGAGAAAGAATGGCAAACTACACTGCCGCTGATATCAAGGCACTGCGCGAGAAGACCGGCGCGGGAATGATGGACGTCAAGAAGGCTCTCGACGAGTCCGACGGCGACCAGGCGAAGGCCATGGAGGCCCTGCGCATCAAGGGCCTCAAGGGCGCCACCAAGCGCGAAGGCCGCTCGACCTCCGACGGTCTGGTCGCGACCTCCGTCGAAGGCGGAGTCGGCACCATGATCGAGCTCAACTCGGAGACCGACTTCGTGGCGAAGTCCGAACCGTTCGTCAAGCTCTCGGAAGAGGTCCTCGGACTGGCCGTGGCGAACAAGGCCGATTCGGCCGAGTCGCTGCTCGCCGCTGAGACCGACGGCAAGCCCGTCTCCCAGTTCATCACCGAATCCGGTGCCTCCCTGGGTGAGAAGGTCGACCTGCGTCGCGTGGGTCGCCTCGAGGGCGCCAAGATCGCCTCCTACCTGCACCGCACCAACAAGGACCTGCCCCCGCAGGTCGGCGTGCTGCTGGCATTCGAGGGTGACGACGAGACCGTGGCACACGATGTCGCCGTGCACATCGCCGCCATGGCCCCGAAGTACTTCTCCCGCGAAGACGTTCCCGCCGATCTCGTCGAGAACGAGCGTCGCATCGCCGAAGACACCGCGAAGAACGAAGGCAAACCCGAGCAGGCTCTGCCGAAGATCGTCGAAGGTCGCGTCAACGGCTTCTTCAAGGAGAACTGCCTGCTCGACCAGGGATTCGCCAAGGATCCCAAGCAGTCCGTGGCCAAGGTGCTCGAGGCTGCCGGCGTCAAGGCAACCGGCTTCCTGCGCTACCGCGTCGGAGCCTGATACACCACTGACCGTGAAGCGGATACGTCTCTGCTTCCGAGGTTCAGCGCGTGAGTGAGAACTCACCCGAGGAGCGGGGTCGGACCAATCGGTCCGGCCCCGTTTTTCGCTAGACTGTCCCAGACGCCCGATCACAGTGAAGATCCCACCGGGCACAGACCTGCCCGCACGGAAGAAGGACTCCATGACAAGCACCCCAGTTCACGAATCCAGCTACGCCAGTCGAGCGGTGCGCACTCATCGCCGCCGTGTTCTGCTCAAGCTCTCCGGCGAGGTCTTCGGCGGCGGCAAGATCGGCGTCGACCCCGACGTCGTGGCCGCTGTCGCCCGTGAGGTCGCTCCCACCACCGAGGATGTCGAGGTCAGCATCGTCGTCGGCGGCGGCAACTTCTTCCGCGGCGCCGAACTCTCCCAGCGCGGCATGGACCGCACCCGTGCGGACTACATGGGCATGCTCGGCACTGTGATGAACTGCCTGGCTCTGCAGGACTTCCTCGAGCAGACGGGCGTCGACACCCGCGTGCAGACCGCGATCCCGATGTCGCAGGTCGCCGAATCCTATATTCCCCGCCGCGCCATGCGTCATATGGAGAAGAACCGCGTCGTCATCTTCGGCGCCGGAGCCGGACTCCCGTACTTCTCCACCGACACCGTGGCCGCCCAGCGCGCGCTCGAGGTCCACGCCGATGAGGTCCTCATCGCCAAGAACGGTGTCGACGGCGTCTACACCGCCGACCCCAAGGTCGACCCGAACGCCGAGAAGATCGCCGAGATCAGCTACCAGGACGCCCTGCAGCGCGGCCTCAAAGTCGTCGATGCGACCGCCTTCAGCCTGTGCATGGACAACAAGCTGCCGATGCACGTCTTCGGTATGGAAGGCGAGGGCAACCTGCGCAAAGCCATCATCGGTGAGAAGATCGGCACGGTCGTTCACTGAGACCCATCCCGCCGAGGCGGTTCATCCCACCGAGGTGGCCCGGCCCTGACCGCAGGTCGATCCCGACAGCGTTGAACCGCTGACAACGAGGCGGCCTGCCGCCGCACATCCACGCAGGTGAGAACATTCCTGCGAAGATTCGGTGCGGCATTTTCCAGCGATGACCCATAGAATGAACTCAAAGCTTTAAGAGATGGAAAGAGGCAACCGTGATTGAAGAGACACTGGCCGAAGCCAGAGAGAAGATGGACAAAGCCGTCGAATTCACGCAGGACGACTTCGCGTCGATCCGCACCGGCCGCGCCAACCCCGCACTGTTCGCCGATATCGAGATCGACTACTACGGTGCCCCGACGCCGCTGCAGCAGCTCGCCTCGTTCCAGACGCCCGAGGCACGCACGATCCTCGTGACCCCCTATGACAAGGGCACGCTGAACGACATCGAGAACGCTCTGCGCAACTCCGACATCGGTGCGAACCCCGCCAACGACGGCAACGTCATCCGCGTCGTCCTCCCGGACCTCACCGAGGAACGCCGCAAGGAATACGTCAAGATCGTCAAGGGCAAAGCCGAAGACGGCAAGGTCTCCATCCGCAACATCCGCCGTCACGCCAAAGAGACGCTCGAACGGATCAAGAAGGACGGCGAAGCCGGCGAGGACGAGGTCACTCGCAGCATCTCCGAACTCGACGATCTGACGAAGAGCAAGGTCGAAAGCGTCGATAAGCTGCTTGCGCAGAAGGAAGCTGAGCTGCTCGAGGTCTGATGATCGCAGTGACAGGGTCCGACAGCCCCGCGACAGATCCGGCTCCCTTCGGGGAGCCGGATCCGTCAGGCGAGGCCGCGCGGTCAGAGACCCCTTTCCCCAGACGTCGAGATCTGCGCAACTCGGACAAGCCGTATTCGCCTGACGACCCGGAGTCGAACCCCACCGCCGAGGCGGCCGCGGCCGAAAGCGAACCAGAGCAGAAGGACTACGGTCGGGCCGGACGCAACCTGCCGGCCGCGATCGGCATGGGGCTGCTCATCGGCGGAGTAGTGCTGGCATCCCTGATCTTCCTGCCGATCTCCTTCCTCTTCATCGTCCTCATCGGCATCGTCGCCGCAATGTGGGAGCTGGCGAACGCGCTGTCACGCTCCGGTTCCCTCGTCTCCCGCGTGCCCACAATGGTATCGGCCGCCTGTATGGTCGTCGCCACCTTCATCGGCGGCCGCGAAGCCCTCTGGGTCACCTTCGCCGCCAGCGCCGGAGCGGTCATGCTCTTCACGATGGTCGAGCGCCGGAAGAACGCAGTCAAAGACGTCTCGCTCTCCCTCTTCGCCCTTACCTACGTCGGCCTCATGGCCTGCTTCATCGTCTACATCCTCACCCAGCCGGACGGCAATTTCTTCGTCATCATCTTCCTCTCCGCCGTCGTCGCCTCCGACACCGGCGGCTACGTCTTCGGCGTGTTGTGGGGCAAACACCCCATCGCCCCGCGGATCTCCCCGAAGAAGTCCTGGGAGGGCTACCTCGGCTCCACCGTCTTCGCCGCAGTCGTCGCGACGATCCTGGCGGTCGCGGTCGTCGGGGCCCCGTTCTGGACCGGTCTGGTCATCGGTGCCGTCATCCCCGCTTTCGCCACCCTCGGCGATTTCAGCGAATCGATGATCAAACGCGACCTCGAACTCAAGGACATGGGCACCTTGCTGCCCGGCCACGGCGGTGTGATGGACCGACTCGACTCGATCCTGCCGACAGCTCCCGTTGCGCTCGTCCTCTTCTCGGTGCTGCCCGGCTACCTCTGACCTGCCCGGCTGACACCGACTCGTCTGGCCGACTCCGCCCAGGGCCTGGTTCGCACGCGCCCCGTTCTCATCCCGCCCGACGTGGCGGCTCACACACGACAGCCGCGCGGCGAACATGAGACAATGGCCGTGTGAGTTCTCAAGCAGGCAGAAGGCAGACCAGGCCCGTCGTCGAACATGCCGACGGCACGACATCGAAGACCCCGATGCGCGATGGCCGTCCCCTTCTCAACTTCAAGTCCGCACGGGTCAAGCAGCCGCCTCAGCATCTGGCCGATATGACGATGGACGAACGCATCGACGCGGTCAAGGAGATGGGGCTGCCCGCGTTCCGGGCCAAACAGATCTCCACCCACTACTTCAGCCACTACGTCACCGACACCGAGGCGATGACGGACCTGCCCAAGGACAAGCGGGCTGAGATCCAGGAGCGGTTCTTCCCGCACCTGCTCACCGAGGTACGCCGCCTGCGCACCGAGAACGGCGACACCATCAAGTTCCTGTGGCGCCTCTTCGACGGAGCTCTCGTCGAGTCCGTGCTCATGCGCTATCGCAACCGCGTCACGCTGTGTGTGTCCAGCCAGTGCGGCTGCGGAATGAACTGCCCGTTCTGCGCCACCGGACAGCAGGGTCTGACCAGGAACATGTCCACGGCCGAGATCGTCGAACAGGTCGTCCGCGCCAACCAGGTCATCGCCGCCGGCGAACTCTCCGAGGCTCCGAAGTCGGATATGCCCGGTGCCGGCGAGACCGCGCTCGGCGCGGAAGCCGACGATGACGATGCGGCGGGGGAGTCCGCATTCGACGGGGAGGTCACGGCCACCTCGGCGAGCGGTCCCGAACGGGTCTCGAACATCGTCTTCATGGGCATGGGCGAACCCCTGGCCAACTACAAGCGAGTGATGAACGCGGTACGCCGATTCGTCGGACCCACGCCCGAAGGATTGGGCATGTCGGCTCGGCGGATCACGATCTCCACGGTCGGCCTGGTGCCCGGCATCAACAAACTCGCCGCCGAGGACATCCCCGTCACCTTCGCGCTCAGCCTCCACGCGCCCGATGACGAACTGCGCGACGAGATGATCCCGGTCAATACGCGCTGGAAGGCCGACGAGGCCATCGACGCCGCCTACAACTACTACCAGGTGACCGGGCGGCGAGTGAGCATCGAATACGCGCTCATCAAGGACATGAACGACCACGCCTGGCGCGCCGAACTGCTGGCGAAGAAACTCAACGCCCGCGGACGCGGCTGGGTCCACGTCAACCCGATCCCGCTCAACCCGACGCCGGGCTCGGTGTGGACAGCCTCCGAACCGGAAGTCGCCGACGAATTCGTCCGCCGCCTCGTCGATCAGGGCATCCCGACGACGATCCGCGATACCCGCGGCTCCGACATCGACGGCGCCTGCGGACAGCTCGCCGCAGCCGACTGATCGACGCCCGGAACGACGTCCGGATCGGCATCAGCTGACCGCGGCCACGCAATTTCAGCGGCTTCCATCTAAGATGGTGGAAACACCACAGCCACTCGCTTCTGGAGGAGACATGGCGGACACGACTTTCCCTCGAATGTCCGGTTGGAAGAACGGATACGACCCCAAGCAGGTCGACAGCTTCTTCAAGCGCGCACGTGAGTCCTTCGAACGGCCGACGCCGCAGCCCGGCGACCTCGATTCCCGGGCGGTGCGCACGGTCGGCTTCGATCTCGTCCGCAAGGGCTACCACGTCGCCGTCGTCGATGCCGCACTCGACCGTCTCGAAGACGCATTCGCCAAGCAGGCGCGCGATCGTCTGATCGCGCAGTCCGGTCAGGACGCCTGGGTCTCCGAGCTCACTCGTGTGGCCGCGTCCTTGCGGGGACGCCTCGTCCGCGAACCAGGAGAGCGCTTCGACAACCCGCCTCCCGGGGTCATCGGCTACGACATCACCCAGGTCGACGACATGTGCGACAAGGTCAACTCATACTTCACGCAGGGCGTGGCGATGAGCGTCGATCAGGTCCGCCGCGTGCTGTTCAAGACCGCGAAAGGCAAGAAGGCATACAACGAGGACCAGGTCGATGCGTTCATCGACCGCGTCGTCGAAGTGATGGCCTCCGTTGACTGATTTCCACTACTTCGCGGTCCCGACCGCGACCGATCCCGGCACACTCAACCCGGTGTACGAATTCCTCGACTTCCCGATCGCGATGGGCAAGGCCGAAGACATCGTGCTGACCGGTCCGGCTCCGGAGAAACCGCTCGTCGACGGCCGTGAAGTCACGGACCCCCGCCTGATCAAGGCGCTGTCTGTTCCCGTCGAACTCGATCGCGCCGAGGTGCTCGACCGCAGTTCGAAGCTCGCCGGAGTGCTGCGTGCGATGGGCGTGGTTCCGGAGTCCGGAGCCACGCTCACCCTCGCCGAGGATGTCCCACCCCTGGCGCGGGCGCTCGGACTGCTCGCTGCCGCCCGGATCGGACTCGCCGTGGATCTGCGCGCCGGGACCGATGGAGCGACGCCCGGTGGCGGTGTCGACGGTGGCGGTGTCGACGGTGGCGGTGCTGGCGTTGGTGGCGGCGAAGGAGTCGGCACAGATTCTGCCCAGAACACGATCGTCCTGCACGGAATCGTCGCCGAACCGATCGAGCCGGGCCGTGCCTCAGTGCGGGTCACTCGTTCACGCTTCGAAGGTGTCGGCCTGACTATCGGCTCCGAGACCGCGAACCTCGACCAGGCGATGCGCGACTCCCGAGTCGAATTCGCCGCTGTCGTACCGCTGGCACCCGACCACACGCTGCTGCTCACCGACGACGGTGAGATCCCAGCCGGATCGAGCCTCGACTGGTACCGCAACGAGGTCCTCTCTGCCTCCTGAGGCCTGGCAGACCAGGGGCTTCGACCCGAGAGACGACATCGCCGCTCGGGCTGATCGGCGCTTCCCGCAGACCGTGGACACGCTGCGCGCGGCGGGCTGCGTCTTCGCCGAAGACGAAGCAGTGATCCTCCTTGAGGCGGCGGTCGCAACTGACTTCACTGGCTCCGCACCTGTCGTCGATGGCTCCGCGCCGAGACTCGATGGGCTGGTGGCTCGCCGTGTATCCGGTGAGCCCCTCGAGCAGATCGTCGGATGGGTCGACTTCGCCGGTTTGCGATTGAGTGTCCAGCCCGGAGTGTTTGTGCCACGGCAGCGGACAAGACTGCTGGCCGAACGCGCAGTGGCCGCCGTCAGGCAGCTGACCGACCAACGGGGGAGTGGCGCCGGACCAGGAGCGCAATCGGTCCCACAACCCATTGTGCTCGAAGCCTTCTGCGGGGCCGGTCCCGTCGCCGCCGTCGTGGCCGCCTTGGTGTCGGATGCGGTCATCCACCTCGGTGATGCCGACGAACAGGCTTTGCGGTGCGCCGTGACGAACATGGCTGCCTCTGCACAGGCAGGGGATTCCGGTGCCACCGTGGAAGGGCATGTCCTCGACTGTCTGCACGGACTGCCGGACGTGCTGCGCTGCGGCATTGACGTCATCGCGGCCGTTCCACCCTATGTGCCCGTCACAGCCGTCGACTTCCTGCCACGCGAAGCTCTCGACTTCGAACCGAGCACCGCTCTCTTCGGCGGATCGGACGGGCTCGACCTCGTCCGCCGTCTCATCACGGAGTCACTCGACTGGTTGGCTCCGGGCGGTGTGCTGCTCATCGAACTCGGACGGGATCAGGTCGCAGAAGCCACCGGATTCGCCACCGCGCGAGGGTTGGAAGTCCGGACCCACCTCGGCGAGGATGACCACACCGTCGTCCTCGAACTGCGACGGACACCTGCGGGCCACGGGAAATGACAACGGCCGGCTGAAATCGGGTGGTTTCAGCCGGCCCGGTTGCCTACCGACTGGTTCTAAATGCACGCGCACGGCCTTAAGGCTGCGCGCCTGCACGTTGAACCAGTCGGTGCGGGTGGTGTCGGTACGCAGACCGCCCGCCGAATCCTTGCGGATTCGACGGGCGGTAGGTTGCACGGCGCTCAGCAGCGCCTAGGCGACGTCGCTCAGTTGGCGAAGGCGTTGATTCCGGTCATCGTGCGACCCAGGGTCAGCTGATGCACTTCGTGCGTGCCTTCGTAGGTGAGCACGGTCTCGAGGTTGACCGCGTGACGCAGCGGCGGGTACTCGCTCGTGATGCCCGAGCCGCCGAACAGTGCGCGCAGGTCACGGCAGACATTCATCGCGGTGTCGACGTTGACCATCTTGCCCAGGCTGATCTGCTCCGGACGCACACCCTTCTCCGAGTCCTTGATCTTGCCCAGGTGAGCGGCGAGCAGAGTGATCTGCGAGTACTGGCCGAAGGCCTTCGCGAGCTTCTGCTGAGTGATCTGGAACGATGCCAGCGGGCGATCGAACTGGACGCGGGTGCCGGTGTACTCGAGCGCGGAGAGCAGCGCATCGCGGGCGGCGCCGGTGACACCGAAGACGATGCCGTAGCGGGCCTCGGACAGGCAGGACAGGGGGCCCTTGAGTCCCTTGGCCTTCGGCAGCATCGCATCCTCGGGCAGGCGGACGTTGTCGAGAACGATCTCACCGGTGATGGAGGCGCGCAGCGAGATCTTGCGGTGGATCTCGGGAGTCTGCACACCCTCGGTGTTCGAGGGGACGACGAAGCCGCGGACGACGTTCTTGCCCTTGTCGTCGACCTCTTCGGTCTTGGCCCACACGACCATGACGTCGGAGACAGGGGAGTTCGTGATCCACATCTTCGCGCCGTTGAGGATCCAGTCGGATCCGTCCTTCTTCGCGGTCGTCTTCATGCCCGACGGGTCGGAGCCGACATCGGGTTCGGTCAGACCGAAGCAGCCGATGGCCTTGCCGGCGGCCATCTTCGGCAGCCATTCTTCCTTCTGCGCTTCCGATCCCCAGTGGTGGATGGCGAACATCGCCAGCGAACCCTGCACAGACACCAGCGAACGCAGACCGGAGTCGATGGCCTCGAGCTCACGGCAGGCCAGTCCGTACTGAGTTGCGGTCGATCCGCCGCAGCCGTAGCCGTCGAGGTGCATGCCCAGCAGGCCGAGTTCGCCGAGTCCTTCGGCCAGTTCGCGGGCGGGGATGGTGGCGTCGAGGAAGTAGTCGCCGATCTTCTCACGGACGTTCTCGTCCAGCCACTTCTTCACGATCGATGCGAATTCGAGGTCATCAGGTTCGAAGACCGAATCCAGTCCAAGAATGTCGTCAGGGCTCAGCGTCTTGCTCATATCCATCTCTTTCGCCATTGATTCTCTTCACTCACTTACTCTGCCGGAACACCTCGAAGGGTCGGTGTCCCGAAGCGCGTCAGATGACCATGGTCCGTCGGGCGCCACACGAGTCCGTGTCGAGTCATTTCCCAGAGAACTTTGGCATCATCGGTTGGCGTGAGTAAACGTGGTTTCATTGTAGTCGGCTCAACCGGTTCGGTCGGCACCCAGGCCCTAGATGTCCTCGCCGAGCACCGGGACGAGCACGCGGTTCTCGGCTTGGCCGCCGGGACCCAGATCGACCTTCTGCTCGAGCAGGCCCTCGATTTCCACGTCCCCGTCATCGGGCTCACGATCCCACCAGCCGGAGGCGAAGCCGAGGTGCGTGCGCGGCTGACCGAGATGGCTGCCGAGCGGGGCATCGCCGATCCCGTCGAAGCCATCCACTTAGGTGTCGACGCCGCCGAGGCGGTCGCGGGGTTGGCCGCGGACATGGTCCTCAACGCGATCACTGGTGCCGCCGGTCTCGGCGCGACCCTAGCCGCCCTTGAACGCGGCACGGACGTGGCCCTGGCGAACAAGGAATCACTCATCATCGGCGGGTCCATCGTCCTCGATGCCGCTCGTGCCTCCGGGGCCCGCCTGGTGCCGGTCGACAGTGAGCACTCCGCCATCGCCCAGGCGCTGCGCGCCGGCACGCACGGAGAAGTCAGCAAACTCATCATCACCGCCTCGGGCGGTCCCTTCCGTGGAATGACCCGCGATGCCCTGCGTCGGGTCACTCCCGCCCAGGCGCTCAACCATCCCACCTGGTCGATGGGGTCGATGATCACCATCAACTCGGCGACTCTGGTCAACAAAGGCCTCGAAGTCATCGAAGCCCACCTGCTCTTCGGCATCGACTTCGACCACATCGAAGTCGTCGTGCATCCGCAGTCGCAGATCCATTCGATGGTCGAATTCACCGATGCCTCGACGATCGCGCAGATCTCCCCGCCGGATATGCGCCTGCCGATCTCCTATGCTCTGGGCACACAGGACGATGGAGCGACGAGGCGTTTGACCTCGGGAGCCGTCCCGCACAACTGGGGACAGCCCATGCACTGGTCGTTCGAACCGGTCAACCATCTCGCTTTTCCCGCGCTCGGTCTGGCCATCGACGCCGGCAGGAAGGGTCGCAGCTATCCGGCGGTGCTCAACGCCGCCAATGAGGAGCTCGTCGCCGCATTCATCGCCGGCGACATCGCCTTCACCGGAATCGACAAAGGCCTGGCCCGGGCCCTGGCCGCTCACGAACCCGCAGCCGAACACACGGTCGATACCGTACTGGCCGCCGACGCATGGGCACGCGACTTCGCTCGCGCCGATGTCGCTGAACAGAACGGAGGCCGCCGATGACAGTTGTGCTCTACATCGTCGGGGTCATTCTGTTCCTCATCGGCATCTCGATCTCGATTGCGCTGCACGAACTCGGTCACCTCACCCCGGCAAAGAAGTTCGGGGTGAAGGTCACGCACTATATGGTCGGATTCGGACCGACCCTGTTCTCCTTCCGCCGTGGTGAGACCGAATACGGCATCAAAGCGTTCCCGCTGGGCGGGTTCATCGCGATGCCGGGAATGTATCCGCCCGAGGAGGCGACGAAGGCTCGCCATGAGGGAGCCGTCGCGGCGCAGAAGGGCGGCACCGTCAGCGGTGTCGCCGACGACGCAGCCGACGGCGGGGTCGACGGCACGTCGGACCGCCTCGGCGAGGGGATGGATGACGGTGATGCCGCTCCGCTGCGCCGGGACCGGAAGAAGCGGAAGGGGCGGCTGTTCGAAGACACGATGGCCGATGCCCGCGAGTTCTCGAACCAGGAGATCGAGCCGGGGGAGGAGCACCGGACGTTCTATGCGCTCAGCGTCCCCAAACGGCTCGTCGTCATGTTCTCCGGTCCCTTCGTCAACCTCATCCTGGGCATCCTCATCATGGGGATCTCGCTGCTGGGCATCGGTGTGGTCACTCCGACGACGACCGTCCAGACCGTCGTCGAATGTGCGGTGCCCGCGTCCGAAGCGCAGCAGCGTCCCGCCTCGGAGCAGAACACCTGCCGTCCCGACGATCAGCTCACCCCCGCGTGGGAGGCTGGGATCAAACCGGGTGACGAGATCACCTCGATCGCCGGCGTCGAGACGAAGGACTGGGACCAGCTGTCCTCGGTCATCAAGGAACATGCAGGCGAACGCGTCGATGTCGACTTCATCCGAGATGGTCAGGCCCAAACGGTGACCGTGCCGATCATCGCCAGCGAACGGCCGAAGGTCGACGACACCGGCAAGGCCGTGCTCAACCCGGACGGAACTCCGCAGACCGAGACCCAAGGATTCTTCGGCGTCGGACCCGTCCAGGAACGTCAGTCCCTGCCGCTCGCTGAGTTCCCCGGCGCGGTGTGGGACCAGGTCTCCGGAGTCTTCCACGCGATCATCACCCTGCCGGTCAAACTCGTCGATATCGGCGAGGTGGCCGTCGGGACGAAGGACCGGGATGCCGAAGGACTCGTCGGCATGGTCGGCGTCGGCCGCATCGCCGGCGAGATCGTGTCAACCGACCAGATCGACGTCATTGACAAGGCGCAGATGGGGCTGGGCATGCTCGGCTCGCTCAACATCTTCCTCTTCGCGTTCAACATGATCCCGCTGCTGCCTCTCGACGGCGGGCACATCGCCGTGGGCCTCTACGAAGGTGCGCGTCGCCGCTTCAACCGGTGGCGCGGACGCGGACTCGTAGGCCCCTTCGACACGGCGAAGCTGCTGCCACTGACGTATGTGTGCATCGGACTGATGCTGTGCATGACCGCGCTGCTCGTCTACGTCGACCTCGTCAAACCCATCACCCTCGACGCGATCTTCAACTCCGGGGGTTAGTTTCCGGGCGGCAGGTGGGCTCAGGAGTTGAGGGTGATCGCCTGCACCTCGCCGAGGTGGTTGAGCCCGACCGTGATCGTGGCCTTCGCCTCTGCCTTACTCGGCACCGTGGCGATTCCGCGCAGCGGGGAGACCATCGTGAGGTCCGCCTCGGTGAGGGGACGGTCGAGCTGCTTATCCGCCCGCCACCGGGCGAAGCGTTCCCGCCGCTCGTCGCGGGGTTCGTCGAGGTCCATGTTCATCGAGAAGATCGCCTCGGCGAGGTTGTCGTCGAAGTCGTTGACGAGGTTCGCCGCGGCCATCACGGTGTCGATCTGGGGTTGGGCGGCGGGATAACGGGGCACCGGCGCCGAGGTGGTCCGTCGTTCCAGTCGGGTGCCCGGTCGTCCCGTGGCCGCCGCCCAGCCGAGATCGAGTGCGTCCTGGACGACGCGCTGCGCCGGATAGTACGTTGTGTTGCCGAGGGCGACGATGCTCAGCCCGAGATCCGGGAACCAGCGCATATGTGAGCCGTACCCGGGGTAACCGCCGGAATGGCAGACGACGCGACCGAAACGCGTGTCCAGACGTGTCTCGAGCCCGTACCCGTAGTTGAGCGTCTCCGCGTGATGGTCGCTCCTCTGGATCTCCATGGTCCGTCGTGGCTGTTGGTTGTCGGTGAGGATCCGCGACCAGGATCCGGAAGCATAGGAGTCCATGCGTTCGAGGGCGTCGAGATGCGCGTCCATCCATGTGCCGATGTCGTTCACCGTGGAGATGACCCCGCCGATGGGGGAGAAGACTCCTGGGCCGGTGAGTTCGGCCGGGTGGAGGCCGCCGCCCAGGTCGACGCGGAACCCGGTCGCCAGGTCCGGGAAGTCCGTGTGGTCGAAACCGGTGCGCGTGAGCTTCAGGGGTTCGAAGATCTCAGTGGACACGAGTTCGGTGAAAGCCCTGCCTGTGACCGCCTCGGCGACCATGCCGAGCAGGGCATAGCCGAGGTTCGAATACTCATAGCCGGTGTCGGCGCGGGCGCAGGCGATGGCGCCGCGGTGCAGCCAGTCGGTGAGCTCGGTCGGAGTCATCGCCTCCATCCGGTCCGCCCACGGGTCGTCCTTGGTGAAACCGGTGCTCATCGTCAACGCCTGCCGGCAGGTGCGGTCGGCGATGGCCGTATCGGTCAGTTCCGGGAGCAGGGCGCCGAAGGGAGCGTCGAGATCGAGTCCGTCGGCGGCGAGGAGCCCGATGGCTGCGGCGGTGAAGGACTTCGTCATCGAAGCGATCCGGTACGGGACGTCGGCGTTCGCGGTTCGGGCAGGGCCGCCTCGGCGAAAGATTCCCCAGGCCAGGGACCCACCCTGGTCGTCGAGTTTCTGTGCTTCGGCTTCGAGAGCCGCGGCCATCGCCTCGACATCGGGTTCGACGAATCCGGGTGTGCTCACAGGGCTGCTCCTTCGCGCAGACGTCAGGTCACCTTCACACTACCGTCGGCCGGTGACACTGGATCGGGACCAGTGGGCCATGGCGTGGTACGGGTGGAGTCGAGGTCGCGCGGGGGCCGCCCGAGGTGCGCCGGTTGACTGTCCGGGGTACGCCCTGCGGAGGGACAGTCGTGTGTCAGTGGGAGGTCCTACAATGGTGATGGTTCGCACAATCCGGGCCCCGCATCGGCGCCGGCTCGGACATTGTGGCTGGTCACCAGCCCGACTGAAGGGATCCTTCGTGACATCGGTCAATCTCGGAATGCCCGCCCCACCGCCTCCCGTGCTCGCTCCGCGAAGGAAGACGAGGCAGATCAACGTCGGAAAGGTCGGGGTCGGATCCGATTCCCCGGTGAGCGTGCAGTCGATGACGACGACGCAGACGACGGACATCAACGGGACCCTGCAGCAGATCGCCGAACTCACCGCCGCCGGCTGCGATATCGTGCGCGTGGCCTGCCCCACCGCCGACGACGCCGCGGCCCTGCCGATCATCGCCGGCAAATCCCAGATCCCCGTCATCGCCGATATCCATTTCCAACCCAAATACGTCTTCGCCGCCATCGACGCCGGCTGTGCGGGAGTGCGCGTCAACCCCGGCAACATCCGCAGATTCGACGATCAGGTCAAGGAAATCTCGAAGGCCGCCGCCGAGGCGGGTGTGTCCATCCGCATCGGCGTCAACGCCGGCTCGCTGGACAAACGGCTGATGGACAAGTACGGCAGAGCCACGCCCGAGGCGCTCGTCGAATCCGCGCTGTGGGAGGCGTCGCTGTTCGAAGAGCACGGATTTTATGACTTCAAGATCTCCGTCAAACACCATGACCCGGTGATCATGGTCCGCGCCTACGAGCTGCTCGCCGAGCGCGGCGATTGGCCGCTCCACCTCGGCGTCACCGAGGCGGGGCCCGCTTTTCAGGGCACGATCAAATCCGCTACCGCCTTCGGTCACCTGCTGGCCGAGGGCATAGGAGACACCATCCGGGTGTCGCTGTCCGCCCCTCCTGCCGAGGAGGTCAAGGTCGGCAACCAGATCCTCGAATCACTCAACCTGCGGCCCCGGAAGCTCGAGATCGTCTCCTGCCCGTCCTGCGGGCGCGCGCAGGTGGACGTATACACGCTCGCCGAACGCGTCACCGAAGGCCTCGAAGGCATGGAAGTGCCGCTGCGTGTGGCCGTCATGGGATGCGTCGTCAACGGCCCGGGTGAGGCCCGCGACGCCGACCTCGGTGTGGCCAGCGGCAACGGCAAGGGGCAGATCTTCGTCAAGGGCGAGGTCATCCGAACCGTGCCCGAATCCGAGATCGTCGAGACCCTCATCCATGAGGCCAACCGCATCGCCGAGGAGGCAGCGGCGCAGCCATCCGGTGCTGCGTCGGGGCCGCCTGAAGTCACCGTCGGGTAGGTGCGATACCTTGTGAGGACGAACAGAGACATGGTCCGGTCATCGGCCCATGCTCACGGCTGAGAAAGAGTTCAGGGGCACATGGCGCTGAGGATCGCACGACTGGAACATCAGCACACTCGGTGGCTGACGGACCTGCTTGCGCGCAATCCCTGCGAGAACGTCTACCTCATCTCCCTGCTCGAGGTCACGGGCACTGCCCGGTTGGGCTCTCCGGCCGGCACTCTGTACGGAATCTTCGACGGGGACCGGCCCGTCGCCGCCTACTGGGTGGGCGGCAACATCATCCCGGTCGCGGCGACCCCGGCGACGAACGAAGTGCTCGCCCGCAAACTCAACGCCGACGGACGCGTGTCCTGCTCACTCATCGGCAACCGGTCAGTCATCCTCGACCTTCAGCAGCGACTCAATTGGGGCCGAGCGCGCGGAGTGCGCGAACGGCAGCCGCTGCTGGCCATCAGCTCCGACCCGCAGGTCACCCCGGATGAGCACGTGCATCGAGTGACCCTTGACGACCTCGGCGCGGTGTTTCCCGCCAGTGTCGACATGTTCACCAAAGAGGTCGGTTTCTCACCGATCGAGGACGGCACCGCCGGATACCTGTCGCGGGTGCGGGGGATCATCCGTGGCAAGAACTGCTACGCCCGGATCTCGTCGACACTGCCGCAGGGAGGCGCGGTGCCCCGCTGGCCGGCCACCGAACAGGACGAACAGGTGCTGTTCAAGGCCGATATCGGCATCCGTGCCCGCCGCATCGTCCAGGTGCAAGGAGTGTGGGTCCACCCCGGGGTGCGCAACCAGGGGCTCGGGGCCGCGGGCATGGCAGCAGTCGTCCAACGCACCCGCGACAAGGGGCATTCCACGGTGAGCCTGTACGCCAACGACTACAACGAGACGGCGCTGCGCATGTATGCCCGCGTCGGCTTCGAGCAGGTCGGAACCTTCGCCACCGTCATGTACTGAGTCGTCGGGATGTCAGTCGCGGCGGTTCCGGGACTGCGGCTTGGCCATATCGCCGAGGAACTTCTCCATCTCCCGGCGGTCCTTCTTCGTCGGACGTCCCAGACCCTTGTCACGCCGGGGCACGAACCCGCGCAGCGCGGGATCGGGCGGGGGAGTGAGGTCGTCATAGCACTGGACGGCGATGGAGGCCTGCATCCGCGTGGGGATGAAGCCGGTGATCTTCCAGATGAACTCGGAGCCGGCCTTACGCACCCGCACCTCTTGGCCGATCGTCACTTTCTGCGCGGCTTTGACGCGCTGACCATCGACCTGCACATGTCCGCCGCGGCAGGCCTGAGTGGCGAGGTTGCGGGTCTTGAACATCCGCGTGGCCCACAGCCACACGTCGACGCGCATATGTTTGTCCGCGTCTCGGTTGATCTCCGTCATCTCACTCCCGTCGGGGTCCCTCGGGCACCTGTATCCGGGTGTCGGCACGCAGCGCCAGAGCCGAGCGCCGGGTGAATGTCTGCGCGGGACGGCCTCGTCCCTGACTGACGGCCTCCCCGGTGGGGTCGAGCAGCGGCAGCATGGTGCGCCGGAATGTATCGGCCTGCAGACTCTCACCGGCGACGATCTCATGCAGTTCGCGCAGCTGACGCAGCGAGAACTCCTTCTCCAGCAGTCCGAAGGGATCCGGGGTGCGCTCGTGGAACGCCCGCAGACGGTGCACGGCTACGCGGACGATCTCCTGATGTTCGGCACTGAGCTCATGGACGTCGTGGACGGGAACGAGCTTCCGCCGGTGGACGGGGAAATCCGGGTGATCGGAATCCGACTCCGGCAGCTCAGCGTCGGCGGTTTCGGGGACGGCCGCCTCGGTGGGGGTGTCTTCCGCACCCTGCTCACCTGGACCGCCATCCTCTGCGAGTCCGACATCGGCGGCAGAGAGGACATCGAGGTGGGCCACGGAGATGACCCAGCCGCGATCATCACGGTCGGGCTGATCGAACACGTGCAGCTGGACGGGGGCACGGTCGACGAGGCGGGCCTTCTCGCGCAGGCAGCGGGCGACCGCCTCGGCGAGGCGTTCCTGCGGACGCAGGATCGACCCGGGCAGCTGCCACACCCCGTCTCCGGGATGGGTCATGAGAACATGCAGGCCACGGCCGGGCACGGGGCAGAGGACCGCGGTGTCGACCGCGACCGAGGGCCGCGGGAACTGCGTGAGTTGGCTGGGATCAGGCATGCTCTTCGTATCGTTCGGACTCGTCATCTCGGCGGTGACCGGGCGGGGAACCGGACGGCCCCGACCGATGCTGTGGTTCGGTGCTGCAGCCCCCAGTCTAATTCTCTTCCCCCAGGTGACGAATCCGCGCCCGCACCGATTCCCTCCGGCTCGCCCGCGTGCGATAGTGTTCGATCTGAGTCTTGACAAGTTGAGGAGATTTACCCATGGCCCTGCGCATGTCGTCCCTGTTCGTGCGAACCCAGAAGGAGGACCCGGTCGGCGCCGAGGTGGCCAGCCACAAACTGCTGCACCGTGCCGGATACATCCGCAGGTCAGCACCGGGAATCTACACGTGGCTGCCGCTGGGACTGGCCGTGCTCGGGAAGATCGAGGCCATCGTGCGCGAAGAGATGGCGCTCGCCGGCTCCCAGGAAGTTCACTTCCCGGGCCTGCTGCCCGCCGATCCGTACAAGAAGTCCGGCCGGTGGGAGGCCTTCGGACCCGACCTCTTCCACCTCAAGGACCGCCGCGAGAACGACTACATCCTCGCCCCCACCCATGAGGAGGTCTTCACCCTCCTGGTCAAGGACCTCTACTCCTCGTACAAAGACCTGCCGCTGTCGATCTACCAGATCCAGACGAAGTACCGCGACGAGGCTCGCCCCCGCGCCGGTCTGCTGCGCGGTCGCGAATTCATCATGAAGGACGCCTACTCCTTCGACATCGACGACGCCGGACTCGACGCCTCCTACGAGGCCATGCGCGTGGCCTACCTGCGTGCCTTCGCCCGACTCGGCCTGCCGTGCCTGCCGGTCAAAGCGACCCCGGGCGCCATGGGCGGCTCCGGAACCGAAGAGTTCATCTACCCCTCCGAGGTCGGAGAGGACACCTTCGTGAAGTCCCCGGGCGGATATGCCGCGAACGTCGAGGCCGTGACCTCGATCGTGCCCGAGGCGATTCCCTACTCGCAGTCGCCCGCCGCGCATGTCGAGGACACCCCTGACACCCCGACCATCGAGACCCTCGTGGCCGCTGCGAACGCATCGCACCCGCGCACCGATCGCGAATGGACCGCCGCAGACACGCTGAAGAACGTCGTCTGCGCCGTCACCCACCCCGACGGCACTCGCGAGATCATCGTCATCGGCCTGCCCGGTGACCGCGAAGTCGACCTCGACCGCGCCGCCGGCACCGGAATGCTCGGCGACGGTGAGGTCGACCTCGAAGCCGCGACGACTGAGGATCTCGCCGCCCATCCGGAGCTCGTCAAGGGATACATCGGGCCCGGAAACTCGCTCGATGCGCCGGTCCTCGGCCTCGAATCGCCCTCGAAGATCCGTTACCTGCTCGACCCCCGCGTCGTCGACGGCACCCGCTGGATCACTGGAGCCAACGAGCCCGGCCGCCACGTCTTCGACCTCGTCGCCGGACGGGACTTCGTCGCCGACGGCACGATCGAAGCCGCTCAGGTCGTCCTCGGCGATCCGGCACCGGACGGTTCCGGACCGCTGGAACTCGCCCGCGGCGTCGAGATCGGTCAGATCTTCAAGCTCGGACGTAAGTACGCCGACTCCCTCGACCTCAAAGTCCTCGACCAGAACGGCAAGGCGACGACCGTGACCATGGGCTCCTACGGACTCGGCGTCACCCGCGTCATGGCCTGCATCGCCGAGGAATACCACTCCGAGGACGGACTCCTGTGGCCCCAGCACCTGGCCCCGGCCGATGTGCACATCATCGTCGCCGGCAAGGGTGAGGAGATCGCTGCAGCCGCCGAGAAGATGACGGCCGAGCTCGAAGCCGAAGGTGTGAGCGTGCTCCTCGATGACCGCAACAAGGTCTCGCCCGGATTCAAATTCGCCGATGCCGAGCTCATCGGCATCCCCACCGTCATCGTCGCCGGCCGCGGCCTGGCCGACGGAGTCGTCGAGGTGCGCGACCGTCTGGCCGGGGAGAAGTCCGACCAGCCCGTCGCCGAGGTGGTGCCCACGACCGTGGCACGCGTGCGTGAGGCGTACGCGAAGGCCGCAGCCGCGGCCGATGCGGCGGTCACGGCCGACCAGAACGCCTGAGCAGCCTCGGTGTTCGAAGCCCTCGCCGGAGGCATCGACGTCACGTGGACCATGGTCCTGTGGCTGCTCGCCGCGGGAGTCCTCGCCGGGTGGATCGATGCCGTCGTCGGCGGGGGCGGACTGATCCAGCTGCCCGCGCTGCTTCTGGTGCCGGGGATGAGCCCCGTCCAAGCAGTCGCGACGAATAAGATCGGGTCGATTGCGGGCACGACCGCCTCGGCGATCACCTATCTGCGCAAGATCACCCCGGACCGGTCGGCGACGATCCCAGCGGCGGCCTCGGCGTTCTTAGGCGCCGTGCTCGGTGCGAAGCTCGCGACCCTGGTGCCCAGCGACGCGTTCACCCCGATCATCCTGGTGGCGCTCATCGGGGTCGGGATCTTCACCGTGCTCAACCCGAGTCTCGGGGCCGATGCCACGCTGCGCTTCGGTGAATCGTCGAAACGTCACCATGCCCTGTCGTGGCTGATCGGGCTCGTCATCGGCATCTACGACGGAGTGCTCGGGCCGGGGACGGGATCGTTCCTCGTCATCGCCTTCGTCTCGATCATCGGATTCTCGTTCCTGCAGGCTTCGGCGACGGCGAAGGTCATCAACTGGGCGACGAACTTCGGTGCACTCGTCTACTTCATCCCCGACGGTCAGGTCGTCTGGCTGCTGGGCGTGATCATGGCCGTCGGCAACGTCACCGGCGGGATCTTCGGTGCCCGCACCGCGCTGGCGAGGGGGTCCGGGTTCGTCCGCGTCATCTTCGTCATCGTCGTCTCCGCCCTCATCCTCAAACTCGGCTTCGAAGTCATCACCAGCCTCATCCACTAATTACTACCTGACGGCGGCCCAGCAACCTCGCGCGAGGTATCTGGGCCGCCGTCAGGTAGCAATTAGGGTCAGCCGATGGGTTTGAGGGCGTGGGCATTGACGCCGGCCACGTCGGCACCCGACAGGGCGCGCGCCACCCACAGGGATCGGGCGGCATCGGCCAAGCCCGAGTTCGACCCGCCGGAGGCCGCGCGCAGGTACCAGAACATATTCGTGATCTCCCGCGCCACGGTCGCACCCATCCCGTACTGCGGATCGACCCCGGCGCACAGCGCCAGATCCGTGGCGAAGCCGCGCAGCCACGCCGCCTGCGCCTGCGGATGGTCCGAGGGGATCTCGGCCAGACGGTTCCACAGGATCGGAGCCAGGCTGTAGGCGGTCGGACCGGCCAAGGGCTGTGGGTCGATGGCCTTCCACGTCGAGATGCCCGTCGGATCGGGATTGCCTGCGAGGATGTTGTAGTAATGCAGATCGGCGTGGATGAGCCAGTTCTCATCCGACGACGCGAGAGTCTGCATCCAATTGCGCGCGAACGACAGCAGCATGGAATCGTGCGGACCTGCCTCCGACCACCCGGTCAGCAGCGCGGCATCGGCATCGAACGAGTTCAGCCACCCGGCCACGACGTCCTGGACCCGCAGGAACTCCGAGGTCGCCGGAATCTCCAAGGACCGCTGCAGGGCACCCCACACCGGCGGGACATCGGCCAGGGGGAGCACGGACAGATTGTCCTTCGTGCGCAGCCTCTCCTGCAGAGTGACCCGGAAGCTGCGATCATCCCGGATGACCCGGACGGCCCCGTGCCCGTTCCACATCTTCAGCGCGCGCAGCACCTGCGCATGCGCGGCTGTATGCGCCGAGGTGGGAGCGGCGAACCGCAGCACCCCCTGATAGTTCTCCTGAGTGAGCACCGGAATGACCAAGGACTCGCAGCCGGCCCACGGTGCCCCTGGCACATCGTCGAAGCGCAGCTTCCACCGGTCGAGGAGCTCGTTGGCCATATAGTCGAGCGCGGCAACCCACGAATCGGTGCGATATTCGCCGATGATCTCGCGCGTCGCGCGGTAGAGAACCGGTGGGACCTTCACTCCTGCACCTCCGCCTGCCCGGGTTCGTCATAGGTGAAACGCAGCGGCTGGGTAGCGGCGAAGACCATCCGGGTCCGGGCCGATTCCCAGAGCCGGAGAATCGCCGAGGCGTCCGCCTCCAACCAGGGCAGAAGCGCGGAAGCGACGCCGTCCTCGAGGGAGAGCGCGAGTTCCTTCGCGGATTCCGCATCCGTCGGGGTGGGGTCGAGCTTCCACGCCGAGGCGGCCGGGTCGGCCGAGTCCTCACCGAGGAGTTCCAGCATCTCCCCGGACAGAGCGCCCAAGGATTCGAGCCGTGCCAACGCAGCCTTGCGTTCGCGCGACTTCGAATGGAAGTTCACGGCAAGCCGTTCATAGCCGTAGGCGGCCGCCCGTGATTGGTTGAGGATCGCGTTGAAGACCTTCGCGCGATCGGCCTTCTTCTCGTCGCCCTCGTCCCCGTCGTCCGAGCCCTGAGGCGTCTGCTTTCCGTCCTTGCTCTGATCGAGCTCCTCACGGCCGGCGCGGATGAGCTCATCTGCGGTGGTGATGAGCTCCGGCTTCTTCGTCCCGGCGACCAGAGCCAGACCCGTGGCCACATCGGCCAGGACGGGAATGAGATCCGAGCCCAAGGACGACGACGCTTCGAAGACGGCGCGGGAAGCCACCTCGGCGGCTTGGACGAAGGTGCGGTCCTCCTCGGTCGGGGGCGCCTCGGTGGCGAACTCGGTCGGCGGATTCCACACTGGTCCGACCGCGTCAACGAAATCGGCGAGGTCCTCACCGGCGGTTTCGGGATCCCCGGAGCCGGGGGAGGTGGAGTCGAGGATGCGGGCCAGACGATTGCGCAGCTGCTGGGTCGAATCGAGCGTGGGGATCTCGGGATCCTGATCGAGTCGCAGGCCGCAGGCGGTGAGCAGGCCGACGCTCAGCCCGCCGACGCCGGCAGTGAGCAGGCCGCGGCGACTGACGGGAAAACGCATAAGGCAATCCTATCGGATGCCCCGTCACCGGCGGGGGAGACCCGATCACCACCCGAACCGCGCCGAAGGCTTAACCTCGACGGCGGCTGTCGCTTAGGGTGGGGGAGAACACGGCGGTCGCACACGTGCACGGTGCGCCGGCCCCCTCGCCCCGCCTCGGCGAAGGGGACGCACAAGGATATGGAGGAGAAATGGACGAAGACGTCGAGCGGATCAAAGGACTGCTCGCCCCGCCCCTGCAGGATGCGGGATTCCACCTCGAGACCGTCAAAGCGGTGGCGGCCGGTCCGCGGCGCACGCTCACCGTCGTCGTCGACCTCGACGAATCGAGCACCGATCCGATGTCGATGGAGAAGGTCGCCGAATCGACGAAGATCGTCGGCGACGCCCTCGACGAGGTCGAGATCTTCCGGGACAAGCCGTACCAGCTCGAGGTCACGAGCCCCGGTGCCACCCGGCAGCTCGAGACCCCCCGCCACTTCCGACGCGTCATCGGCCGTCGCCTGGAGATCACGACGAAGAAGGACACCTTCAAGCTCGACCTCGCCGAGGTGGGGGAGAGTTCGATCACGGGCACGGACCCCCAGCGCAAGGAGTCGAAGACGGTCGATCTCGGCGAGATTCGCAAGGCCCAGGTGGAATTGAAGTTCCGCTGAGGCGAACCTCACGCTCCGCCGGCGGTGAGATGGCCCCAGCGCAGGCAGAGTGCAGGCGCAGACTGGGATAGACTGTTACGCCTGCATAAGTGAACACAGACAATTCAATGCTCGGTTGAGCGAGAGAGGACTTAGACATGGACATCGACCTCAATGTTCTGCGCGTCATCGAACGAGAGCGTGAGATTCCGCTGGAAACCCTCATCGAACTCATCGAACAGGCGCTCTTCCTCGCCTACCAGAAGACCGAAGGGGCCTGGCCCGACGCCCGCGCCGAACTCGACAAGTCCACCGGCGAGGTGCGCATCCTCGCCGTGGAATTCGACAACGACGACAATCCGATCGGCGAGTTCGACGACACTCCCACCGGCTTCGGCCGGATCGCCGCCCAGACTGCTCGACAGGTCATCCACCAGCGGCTGCGCGATGTCGAAGACGAGACGCTGCTCGGCACGTTCAAGGGCCGTGAGGGCGAGATCGTCTCCGGCATCATCCAGCAGGGCCGGGACCCGCAGATGGTCCAGGTCGACATCGGAGACGTCGAAGCGGTGCTGCCGCCGCACGAGCAGGTCCCCGGCGAGACCTACGCCCACGGCACCCGCCTGCGCGTCTACATCGCCGACGTGCACAAGGGAACGAAGGGCACGTCGGTCACCGTCTCCCGCACCCACCCGAACCTCGTGCGCCGACTCTTCGCCCATGAGGCCCCGGAGATCGCCGACGGCACCGTCGAGATCGTGTCCCTGGCCCGCGAAGCCGGCCACCGCACGAAACTCGCCGTGCGCGCCACGAAGCCTGGAGTCAACGCGAAGGGCTCGTGCATCGGCGAACTCGGCTCCCGCGTGCGCGCGGTCATGAACGAACTCGGCCAGGAGAAGATCGACATCGTCGACTACTCCGACGACCCGGCGAAGTTCATCGCCCACGCGCTGTCCCCGGCCAAGGCCAAGAGCGTGGAGATCCTCGACGCCGCCGCACAGGAATCCCGCGCCGTCGTCCCCACCGACCAGCTCTCCCTGGCCATCGGCAAGGAAGGCCAGAACGCCCGCCTGGCGGCGAAGCTCACCGGCTGGAAGATCGACATCGTCGCAGGCGAGTAGCCTCATGCAGTGATTCGCACCACTGGCCCCCTTGGCGCGCGCGGGGGTGGCGGTGCTGTAGAATCATTCATTGTGAATGTTGGTGATGGACCCGTAAGGACGTGCATCGCCTGTAGGCAGAAGGCCGGTCGGGACGAGCTGACACGCTTCGTGTTCCGCCCCGATCAGCACCCCGCCGTCGTCCACGATGTGTCAGCGACACTGCCGGGGCGTGGTGCGTGGGTGCACCCTGACGAGAAGTGCCTGAACAAGGCCCTGACCACTGCCGCCTTCGCTCGATCCTTTCGAACGAAGATCACCGCCTCGGACCTCCCGAGGCCGGACACCGAACCCAAAGAGAACGGGTAGCCGAATGGATGACAAGTTGTGAGTGTCGCACGATGACACCCAGACGGAATTCGAGAGAGCAGTGAGATGAGTACTGCTCTTCATTGATGAGGTTCTTTCCTGACCGGGAAAGAACCCGGACAGGAGAACTGTGGCAAAGCCCCGTGTCCATGAGCTCGCGAAAGAGCTCGGCACAACAAGCAAGAACGTCCTCGAAAAGCTCCAGGACATGGGCGAATTCGTTCGCTCCGCCTCTTCGACGCTCGAAGCGCCCGTCGTGCGCCGCGTGAAGGAGGCCTTCGCCGATTCCGCTCCCGCCGGTGGTGAGAAGTCCGCTGGCGCGAAGAAGGCCGCCAAGCCGGCCGCGAAGCCCGGAGCCCCGAAACCCGGTGCGAAGCCCGCACCCAAGCCCGCCGCGAAGTCGGCTGCCAAGCCCGGTGCTTCGAAGCCTGCTGCTTCGGCAAAATCGGCCCCCGCCGAGGATGCCGCCCCCGCTGCGAAGTCCGCACCGAAGCCCGGCGCCAAGCCGGCCGCCAAGCCGTCGACTCCGAAGGCCGCAGAACCGACCGAGGCTCCCGCAGCCGAGGCCAAGCCTGCTGCCTCCTCGGCGCCGAAGCCCGGCGCGCCGAAGCCGGCTGCCGCGCCTAAGCCCGGCGCCCCGAAGCCCGGAGCGCCCAAGCCGGGTGCCCCGAAGCCCGGTGGCCGTGGTGCCGCGCGTCCCGGCAACAACCCCTTCGCCTCCTCGCAGGGAATGCCGAAGCCCGGTCGTGGACCTAAGCCCGGCGGTCGTTCCGGCGGTCAGGGTGGTCAAGGCGGTCAAGGTGGACAGGGCGGACGCCCCGGCAACAACCCCTTCGCACCTTCGCAGGGAATGCCGAAGCCCGGTCAGAAGCAGCGCGGTTCCGGTGAGGAATCCTCCGGCGGTCCGCGTCCGGCACCTCGCCCGGGCGCACCCCGCCCCAACCCGTCGATGCTGAAGAACTCGGCACTGAACAAGCCCGCTCCCGGCCGCGGTCGCGGTGGAGGCGGCCGCGGAAATGCCCCCGGCGGCGCACCCGGTGCACCGGGCGGCGCTCCAGGCGGTCCTCGTCGTGGACCCGGCGGCGGTCCCGGTGGTCGCGGTTCAGGTCGCGGTCGCGGAAGCACACAGGGTGCATTCGGCCGCGGCGGCGGCCCCCGTCAGAAGGGACGCAAGTCGAAGCGGGCGAAGCGCGCAGAGCTCGAGCAGATGCAGGCTCCGTCGGTCGGTGGCGTCACCGTTCCGCGCGGAGACGGCAATACGCCGCTGCGTCTGCGTCGCGGCTCCTCGCTGGCCGACTTCGCCGAGAAGATCAACACCGATCCGACGAACCTCGTGACCGTGCTCTTCCACCTCGGTGAGATGGCCACGATCACCCAGTCCCTCGACGAAGCGACCTTCGAGGTCCTCGGTGAGGAGCTCGGCTACAAGATCGAGATCGTCTCGCCCGAAGACGAAGACCGTGAGCTGCTCGAGACCTTCGACATCGACCTCGATGCCGAAGCCGCAGAAGAGGACGATGAGGATCTGCAGGCACGTCCGCCGGTCATCACCGTCATGGGTCACGTCGATCACGGTAAGACCAAGCTGCTCGATGCGATCCGTTCGGCCAATGTCGCCTCCCGCGAGGCCGGCGGAATCACTCAGCACATCGGTGCCTACCAGGTCGAGGTCGACCACGAGGGGCAGGAGCGCAAGCTCACCTTCCTCGATACCCCTGGTCACGAGGCGTTCACCGCCATGCGTGCCCGTGGTGCGAAGTCGACGGACCTCGCGATCCTCGTGGTCGCCGCCGACGACGGCGTCATGCCGCAGACGATCGAAGCTCTCAACCATGCTCAGGCGGCCGATGTGCCGATCGTCGTGGCTGTGAACAAGGTCGACAAGGAAGGCGCCAACCCCGCCAAGGTCATGCAGCAGCTGACCGAATACAACCTCGTGGCCGAAGAGTACGGCGGCGAGACCATGTTCGTGCCGATCTCCGCGCTTAAACGCGAGGGCATCGACCAGCTGCTCGAGTCCGTCCTGCTGACCACCGATGCGGCCCTGGACCTGCGGGCGAACCCCGACAAGTCCGCTCGCGGCATCGCGATCGAGGCCAAGCTCGACAAGGGCCGCGGTGCGGTTGCCACCGTCCTCGTCGAGTCCGGCACCCTGCGTCAGGGCGACGCCATCGTCTGCGGCACCGCCTACGGACGTGTGCGTGCGATGTTCGATGAGAACGGCAATGTCGTCGAGGAGGCCGGACCCTCCCGCCCCGTGCAGGTGCTCGGTCTGTCGTCCGTGCCGCGCGCCGGTGATTCGTTCATCTCCACCGATGATGATCGCACGGCTCGCCAGATCGCTGAGAAGCGTGACGCCATCGAGCGCAACGCTGCTCAGGCTCGCGGTCGCAAGCGCATCAGCCTCGAGGACTTCACGAAGGCTCTGGCTGAGGGCAAGGTCGACATGCTCAACCTCATCCTCAAGGGTGACGTCTCCGGTGCCGTCGAAGCACTCGAGGATTCGCTGCTCAAGATCGATGTGGGCGACGACGTCGACCTGCGGATCATCCACCGCGGCGTCGGTGCGATCACGGAGAACGACATCAACCTGGCCACGGTCGACAACGCGATCGTCCTCGGCTTCAACGTCCGTCCGGAAGCGAAGGCTCGCGACCTGGCAGACCGCGAAGGCGTCGACGTCCGCTACTACTCGGTCATCTACCAGGCGATCGAAGACATCGAGTCCTCGCTCAAGGGCATGCTCAAGCCCGAGTACGAAGAGGTCCAGACCGGTACGGCGGAGATCCGCGAGGTCTTCCGTTCCTCGAAGTTCGGCAACATCGCCGGCTCGATCGTCCGCGACGGCCTCATCAAGCGTAACTCGACCGCTCGCGTCACCCGCGACGGAATCGTCATCGGCGACAACGTCCACATCGAATCGCTGCGTCGGTTCAAGGACGATGCCACCGAGGTCCGCGAGGGCTACGAGTGCGGTATCGGACTCGGCAAGTTCAACGACCTGCGCGTCGGCGACATCATCGAGACCTTCGAGATGCAGGAGAAGCCGCGCGACTGATCGGTCGCGGAGCGAGTCGCACCCGGTGGCTCGTCAGCGCAGCAGCGCTGACGAGGACAAGGATGGGGCTCATACCGTGAATCGATGGCTCCGGTCGGCCCCCGGATGGGGGACCGGCCGGAGCCGGTTCGATTCCACAGCTAATATAGGGCCGGAAGAGTTGTTCCGGCCCCGAACAGAAGGACACACGTCATGGCAGACTCGACACGGGCCCGCAAGATCGCCGACCAGATCAAGGTCATCGTCGCCAGCACCATCGAGCGCAAGCTCAAGGATCCCCGCCTCGGATTCGTCACCGTCACCGATGTGCGCGTGACCGGCGATCTGCAGCACGCCACCATCTTCTACACCGTCTACGGCGACGACCAGGACCTCGTCGGCACCGGTCATGCCCTCGAATCGGCCAAGGGCTTCATCCGCTCCGAAGTGGGCAAGGGGCTGACGATCCGTCTGACCCCGAGTCTCGAATTCATCGCCGACGCCGTCCCCGAGGCTGCCGCCCGTCTCGACGGACTGCTCGCTCAGGCTGCCGCCGACGACGCCCGCGTGGCCGGGTTGGCCAAGAACGCACAGCATGCAGGTGAGTCCGACCCGTACAAGAAGAACGACGACGACTGATCGTCCTATCCGGCCGACCCGGGCATCGCGCCTGGTCATCGGGGGAGTGCGAGCGATCGCCGGATGCGGGCCCGATTTGACCTTCGTCACGTCGGAAAAAAAGTTCTCGTAACAGTTTTGTTATCTTTCCGAGATGTCGTAGACTTTTTGCGGTAACGAAATGATTACGACTCTGTTAAGGGAATTCTGCATTGGGTAAGCACTCCTCACCGAAGCCGTCGTTTGCGAAGCAGCTGATCCGGGATCTGACTCCCGGCAAGCGCCCCGCCGGACGACGCGCAGCGAATGCGCCGTCCTCGGCGACTTCCGTGCTGGCGACCGTCAAGCAGCGTCCAGTCGTCGCCGCGATCGCCGTTCCTGCAGCCGCGACCGCCGCCGTCGTCGGTTCGACCGTTGTCATGGGGCCGCCCGAGTCCGGCAACGTCACCACCGAAGCCGCCTCGACGACGACCCCCGAGGAGTCGACCACTTCCTCGACCGTGAGCCAGAAGGAGCTTGACGCCGAACGCAAGAAGGCCGGCGAAGAGTACCTGGAGAAGGTCAAGGACGACCCGAAGTACAAGAACAAGTCCTCGAAGACCGACCTCGAGGTCAAGGCTCCGCCGAAGCCCAAGCCGACCGCGGAATCCTCGGCCGCTGCGAAGACGAGCGACGATTCGTCCTCCGATGAGAAGTCGAGCGATGAGAAGTCCTCCGGCGAAGGCGAAGGCACCTCTTCGGACACCTCGGCTCCGCCGTGCAGCGTGTCCTCCTCGATCGAGTCCGGTCTGCTGCCGAACGCCGTCAACGGCTACCGTGCAGTCTGCGCGAAGTTCCCCGAGGTCAAGACCTTCGGCGGACGTCGCCCCGGCACCGGCTCGGATCACAACACCGGTGAAGCCGTCGACATCATGATCAGCGGCGCCACCGGCGACCGCATCGCCGAGTACCTCATCCAGAACCAGGGCAGCCTCAACGTCAAGTACGTCATCTGGGAACAGCGCATCTGGATGCCCGGACAGGGCTGGAAGGCCATGGAGGACCGCGGTGACGCAACCGCCAACCACTTCGACCACGTGCACGCGTCCTTCAACTGATCCCTGCCTTCGTGAGCGATTCTTCCCCGCAGGGCATCCTCGTCTGCGATAAGCCGCAGGGCCTGAGCTCCCACGGCGTGGTCTCCCGCATCCGCCGCTGGTTCGGGACGAAGAAAGTCGGCCACGCCGGCACTCTCGACCCGATGGCCACGGGTGTCCTCGTGCTCGGCCTCGGCCGCGGCACCAAGCTGCTCACCTATATCACCGGGGTCTCGAAGACCTATTTCGCCACCATCCGTCTGGGGTCATCGACCCCGACCGATGATGCCGATTCCGAACCCGATCGGTTCGCCGAGCCGACCGATCTTGCACGTGTCGACATTTCTGCCATCGAGGCCGCCGTGGCCAAACTGCGCGGTCCCATCGACCAGGTGCCCAGTGCTGTCTCGGCGATCAAGGTCGACGGCAAGCGCTCCTACGCCTGCGTCCGCGCCGGCGAGGAGGTCGAACTCAAGGCTCGCCGCGTCGAGGTCTCGGAGTTCGAGATCATCGACATCCGTTTCTCTGCCGATAAGGGGCATATCGATGTCGACGTCGAGGTCGACTGCTCGTCCGGCACGTATGTGCGCGCTCTTGCCCGTGATATCGGCACCGACCTCGGTGTCTACGGCCACCTCACCGCGCTCAGGCGGACTCGCGTCGGTGATTTCCATATCGACCAGGCTGTGACCCTGCCCGAGGACCTCGACGTTCCCTCGCCCGCCCTCATCTCCCTCGCCGAGGCGGCCCGCACTCTTCTGCCTGTCGTCACCGTCGATGTCGACCGGGCCAAGGCGCTCATGCAGGGCAAGACCGTTGCTGCTGGCGACTGGCGTGCCGACGAGGCTGCTATCGCCTCGCCCTCCGATTCCGGCAGTGCTGACTCGGGCGCCGGCTCTGGCGCCGACGACTCAGCGAACCGCGAAGTCGCCGTCGTCTGCGACGATGCGCTCGTTTCTGTGGCCGAAGTGCGTCGGAACGGCGGTCTCAAGTCGTTGACGGCCTTCGCCATCGACCTCGCCTGAGCGTTTCGCCGGTCACTTCACTGAGCGTTCCGCTGGCTGCCGCCCAGTAACAACGGAAACAGTTGTAATCATGAATTACAACTTAAATGGTTGTTATTCTCGATGTCATCTGGTCTACTGGTCCTATGTTCGTCTTGACCATCGACCAGCAGGATTCGCGTTCGACCGCCGACGCGGTGCCGCGTATCCTCGATGCGCTCTCTCCGATCGATACGGTCGTTCCCTTCGCCCGGACCATCGGTGACGAGGTCCAGGGGGTCCTGGACGACCCCGCTGCCGTCGCCGAGGCGGTGCGCCGAATCGCCATCGACTCCGGGTGGCATATCGGCATCGGCATCGGTGAGGTCGAACGACCTCTGCCCGAGACGACCGCCGAGGGCAGGGGAGCAGCTTTCTATGCAGCCCGTCAGGCGGTCGAAGAGGCCAAATCCGCACCCGCTCACCTCGTCGTGTGCGCCGACCCGGATGGTGAGCATCGTGAGCTTGCGGAGGCGGCCCTGCGCCTCCTCGTCGGCACTCTGACCGATCTGCGCAGTCACTCCCGCGGGTACGTCGGTTTCCGCCTCGATCACCCCGATGCCACTCAAGCCGAGATCGCCGCCGAATTCGACGTCTCCCAGCAGGCCGTCTCCCGCGTGCTGGCGGCTGGTCCCGCCGACCTCGTCGCGGGAGCCGAGCGTCTCGCCCGGCACCACCTCGCTCAGCACCAACCCGCTCAGTACCAGCCCGCCCAGTCGGAAGGGGCCGCGCATGTGGACTGAAGTGCTCGTCGCCGTCGCCGCCGCGGTCGTCGCTGCGTTCATCGGCTGGCCGCTGGTGCCGCTCCTCCTCCATTTGACCCACTCGGGTCCGGGAGCCAAACCCGAACGGACGGGAGCCGAGGACATCGAAGTCCTGCGCGGCGGACTGTGGATCGGCATCGTCGAGCGCGCACTCGTCGCCGGAGCGATCGTGCTCGGGAGGCCCGAACTCATGGCCGTGGTCATCGCGGTCAAAGGCCTCGGACGCTTCGCGGAGATCAAGTCCTCGGCGGCGGCGGGGGAGCGGTTCATCATCGGCACCTTCGTCTCGATCGCCCTGGCCTCCCTCCTCGGCGTCATCGGCTGGGCGATCATCGCCTGAACCGTCCTCCCGCCTCGGCGAGGTGCGGGTTAGGAGGCGGAAGATCTCTGCGATAATCTGAGTCGGTGCACGGAAGGAGCGAATGTCTGGTGGAGCTGTATCACGGACTCGGTGAAATCGAGGTCGACGCTGTCGGCACCGTCGTCACCCTCGGCAACTTCGACGGCGTGCACCGCGGGCACCAGACGGTGCTGACCACTGTCGCCGCCCTCGCCCGGCGGGAGCGCCTGCGCTCGATCGCGATGACCTTCGACCCGCACCCGCGCACGGTCCACCGTCCCGAAGATCCGACCGTGATGATCACTTCGACCCGGCAGCGCGCCGATCTCATCGCCGCCACCGGCATCGACGGACTCCTCATCCAGCCCTACGACCTCGACTTCGCCGCCCAGTCGGCCGAGGAATTCGTGCGCCGCTACTTCGTCGAAGCCCTGCGCGCGAAGATCGTCGTCGTCGGCGACGATGTCCGGTTCGGCAAGGACAATGAAGGCACGATCGAGACGCTGCGCCGCCTCGGCGAGAAATTCGACTTCCGGACCGAGACGATCGACGAGGTCGGACGCGGGGGACGGTATTCGTCCTCCCGGATCCGCGAGCAGCTGAGCGCCGGTGATGTCGCCGAGGCGGCCGACCAGCTCGGGCGCTACCACGCACTCCACGGCACCGTCGTCCACGGCGATGCCCGTGGACGCGACCTCGGATTCCCGACGGCGAACCTCTCCGAGAATCCCGACGGGCTCGTCCCCGCCGACGGCGTCTACGCCGGCTGGGCGACGTTCACTGGTGAGGACCAGTCGTACCCGGCCGCGATCTCCGTGGGCACGAACCCGACCTTCCAGGGACAGGTCCGACGGGTCGAGGCGTACGTGCTCGACAAGGAATTCGGCGAATTCGACGTCTACGACCGTGAGATGACTCTCGAATTCGTCTCCCGCATCCGCGGGCAGGTCGCGTTCACCGGGATGGACGACCTCATCGTGCAGATGCATGAGGACATTGCCGATGTGCGCGAGGTCCTGCACACCTGATAAGCTGATCTCTGCCGTTTTCACCGGCCGCGGTCCCATAGGGCAGAGACTTCAGGTCCCTGCGCCGCGCAACGACACGAAGGAGAACTCCATGGCTCTCGACACCGCTGTGAAGCAAGAGATCATCAAGGAATATGCAACTCATGAGGGCGACACCGGTTCTCCCGAGGTCCAGGTTGCCCTGCTGACCCGCCGGATCATCGACCTGACCGAGCACTTCAAGGATCACAAGCACGACCACCACTCGCGTCGTGGCCTGCTGCTCCTCGTCGGCCAGCGTCGCCGCATGCTCAAGTACCTCGCGAAGGTCGACATCGAGCGTTACCGTTCGCTCATCAAGCGCCTCGGCCTGCGCCGCTGATTCGAGTCTGCTGATCGGCACCGTCTGATCGGACCGTCTCGAACTGTTCGGAAGCGTCCCACCACTCGGTGGGGCGCTTTCGTGCTTCTGCGGTAGACTCATGCGTGGACGCACATGCCATGGACGTTTCGGTCTTCGGTAGTGGCCTCCGGAGGATTGTGCGCTGACACCGGCTTGCAAAGGCAAGCGGCTGGCAGCTCCGGTTCCGTGGGCCCCGATCGATGACCGGCGTGGATCCATGCATCGTCCACTGCCAATATCCCGCCGGAAGGGCGCGGGGCTTCGCACTGTGCAATGCAGAGCGCTGCCTCTTCGCGCCGAGGGGCCTCCCTCGAGCGTTGCAGGTCCTGCGATGACCGCCGCGCACCGGCACAAACTAGGAGACTACGTGGGACTCAACCCTGAATCCGCCGTTGCCCATATCGACAACGGCAGCTTCGGCAAACACACCATTCGCTTCGAAACCGGACGACTTGCCCAGCAGGCCGCCGGATCCGCCGTCGCCTACCTCGACGACGACACCATGCTGTTCTCGGCCACCTCGGCCGGAAAGAATCCCCGTGAGGGCTTCGACTTCTTCCCGCTGACAGTCGACGTCGAAGAGCGCATGTACGCCGCCGGCCGCATCCCCGGCTCGTTCTTCCGCCGTGAGGGACGCCCCTCGACCGATGCGATCCTGACCTGCCGCCTCATCGACCGTCCGCTGCGCCCCTCGTTCGTCAAGGGCCTGCGCAACGAGGTCCAGGTCGTCGTCACCGTGATGTCGGTCAATCCCGACCACATCTACGACGCTCTGGCCATCAACGCCGCGTCGATGTCGACTCAGCTCTCGGGTCTGCCGTTCTCCGGCCCCATCGGCGGTGTGCGCATCGCGCTCATCGACGGCCAGTGGGTCGCCTTCCCGAACCACTCGCAGCTCGAGGACGCCGTGTTCAACATGGTCGTCGCCGGTCGTGTTGTCGGTGACGACGTCGCCATCATGATGGTCGAGGCCGAAGCCACCGACAACGCCATCGACAAGATCAAGACCGGTGCTGCTGCCCCCACCGAGGAGGTCGTGTCCGAAGGTCTCGAAGCTGCGAAGCCGTTCATCGCCGAGCTCTGCCGCGCGCAGTCCGAGCTCGCCGATCGCGCCGCGAAGCCGACCGTCGAATTCCCCGTCTTCCGCGACTACGAGGACGACGTCTTCGAAGCGGTGAAGGAACTCGCCGAGGCGAAGCAGACCGAGAACTTCACGATCGCTGACAAGCAGGAGCGCGAAGCCGCCGGTGCCGCACTCCTCGACGAGCTCTTCGAGAAGCTCGGAGAGCGCTTCGAAGGCCGTGAGAAGGAGATCGCGAACGCTCTCAACGCCCTGACCAAGCAGGTCGTGCGCAAGCGCATCCTCACCGAGCAGGTCCGCATCGACGGCCGTGGGCTCAAGGACATCCGTCCGCTCACCGCCGAGACGAACGTCATCCCGCGTGTGCACGGTTCGGCGATCTTCGAACGCGGCGAGACCCAGATCTTGGGTGTTACCACCCTGAATATGCTCAAGCTCGAGCAGACCATCGACTCGCTCTCACCCGAGACGTCGAAGCGCTACATGCACCACTACAACTTCCCGCCCTATTCGGTCGGTGAGACCGGCCGCGTGGGCAGCCCGAAGCGCCGCGAGATCGGCCACGGCGCTCTCGCCGAACGCGCCCTCGTGCCAGTTCTGCCCAAGCGTGAGGACTTCCCGTACGCGATCCGTGAGGTCTCCGAGGCCCTCGGCTCGAACGGTTCGACCTCGATGGGCTCGGTCTGCGCCTCGACGCTGGCCATGCTCTCGGCCGGTGTGCCGCTGCAGGCGCCCGTCGCCGGCATCGCCATGGGTCTCGTCTCCGACGTCATCTCCACCGACCAGGGCGAGCAGACCGCATACGCGGCTCTGACCGACATCCTCGGTGCCGAAGATGCCTTCGGCGATATGGACTTCAAGGTCGCCGGCACGCGTGACTTCATCACCGCGATCCAGCTCGACACCAAGCTCGACGGCCTTCCCGCCTCGGTGCTCGGTGCCGCACTCAAGCAGGCCCGCGAAGCACGCATGGTCATCCTCGACGTCATCGCTGAGGCCATCGACGCCCCGGCCGAGATGGCTCCGACGGCTCCGCGGATCATCTCCGTGAACATCCCCGTCGACAAGATCGGTGAGGTCATCGGGCCCAAGGGCAAGATGATCAACCAGATCCAGGAGGACACGGGCGCGGACATCAGCATCGAAGACGACGGAACCGTCCTCATCGGTGCCACCGACGGACCGGCCGCCGAGGCCGCCCGCTCGATGATCAACGCGATCGCGAACCCGCAGGTCCCTGAGGTCGGCGAACGCTACCTGGGCACCGTCGTGAAGACGATGAGCTTCGGCGCCTTCGTCTCCCTGACCCCGGGCAAGGACGGCCTGCTGCACATCTCCGAGCTGCGCAAGCTCAATGACGGCAAGCGCGTCGAGGACGTCGAGGACGTCGTCGGCGTGGGCCAGAAGGTCCAGGTCGAGATCACGAAGATCGACGACCGCGGCAAGCTCTCGCTGGCCCCGGTCACCGATGACGACGAGAACTCGGACGAAGAGGGATCAGACAACTGATACTGAATAGTTCACACACCGGGGAGGGCAGCCGAATCGATCGGTCTGTCCTCCCCGGTGGTTTGACGCTGACCACCGAATTCATGCCGGGCTTGGCCTCGGAGACGATCGGGATCTGGGTCGCTGCAGGCTCCCGCGACGAATCCGCCGAGACCGCAGGCTCCACGCATTTCCTCGAGCACATGCTGTTCAAGGGCACGGGCACCCGGGACGCGAAGTCGATTGCCGCGGCCTTCGACCGTACGGGCGGGGACTCGAACGCGATCACCGCCAAGGAGCTCACCTGCTACTACTCGAGGTGCCTGGTGACCGATCTGCCGAACATCACCGGCCTCCTCGTCGATATGGTCTCGAGCTCCCAACTCGACGTCGAGGAGTTCGAACGCGAGCGCGGTGTCATCATCGAAGAGCTCGCCATGTCCGCCGATGATCCCGGAGACGTCCTCTTCGACGACTTCGATTCTCTGGTCTTCGGCTCGCATTCGCTGGCCCGGCCCGTGGGTGCGACGAAGGATCAGATCCGCGTGCTCGGCCACCACACCGTCATCGACCACTATCAGTCGACGTACATTCCGCCTCGTCTGGTCATCGCTGCCGCAGGCGGCGCGACCCATGAAGAGGTCCTCGCGATGGTTGAGGACGCCCTCGCCGAGGCGGGGCTCGGGTCCCGTGCCGATGTGTGGTCGGGGGCCGGGAACGGCGTTGCCGGTGCAGGCTCGGTGGGCACGGACGACGTGAGTGGCGTTCACGGTGAGGGCCCGGTGGACACGGACGACGCGAACGGCGGGGCCGCCTCGGTGGCGAAGGGCTCGCACCTGGCCGGTGCCGCGCGTGTGCGTCCGGACTTCCAGGCGGGAGTCTCGCACACCGTCAAGGACATCGAGCAGCTGGGCATTCTGCTCGGCTGCGAAGGCCTGCCGGAAGGCGATGACGACCGGTTCATCTATTCGGTCATGCTCACGATGCTCGGCGGCGGAATGTCGTCGCGGCTGTTCCAGAGCGTGCGTGAGGAACGCGGACTGGCCTATGCCGTCAACTGCGTGGCCAGTCAGTTCACGGATACCGGCACCTTCGGCATCTATGCCGGCTGCACGGCCGAGAACGCTCAGGCCGTCGTCGACCTGGCCATGAGCGAATGGGACCGATTGGCTCAGGAGTCGCCGAGCCAGTTCGAGCTCGACGAGATCGTCTCCCAGCTGTCGGGGTCGATGGTGCTCGGACTCGAGTCCTCGGCGGCGCGGATGAATCGTCTGGCCCGGTCGGAGATCTTCGGTCTGCCGCTCGAATCGCCGATGGATCTCATCGAACGCGTCCGTTCGGTCACGGCCGAGGATGTCAGCGAGATGGCCGGACGGCTGCTGTCACGGCCCAAGGCTCTGGCCTTGGTCGGACCGGCCGCCGAGGTCGAACTGCCCTGAGCGCATGGCTGCGGTCGGGGCTTCGGCCTTCGAGCGCGGGATGCCCGTCGGCAGGAACTTGAAGGGAGACAGGCGAGATGGCGAGGAAGAAGGCAGCGGTCCGCCGGGAGGAGATCCTGGCGGCCACGGTCGAGGAGATCGAATCATCCGGCCTGCGTGCGCTGCGCGTCTCCGATGTCGCTGCCCGACTCGGACTGAGCGCCAGCCTCGTCATCTACCACTTCGAGACGAAGGAAGCCCTCGTCTCCGCGGCCTTCCACTTCGCCGGGCGGCAGGACATCGAGCACGCCCGGGAACTGGCGGCTGGGACGGCGGTGTCTGGGGACGGCGGTGGAGATGCCGCCTCGGCGAGGACGGAAGCACCGCGCGACGGCGGAGAAGACGTCACGTCGGGGACCGCCTCGGCGAGG
The DNA here is from genome assembly GCF_011617465.1 of Brevibacterium pigmentatum. Lineage (NCBI taxonomy): Bacteria > Bacillati > Actinomycetota > Actinomycetes > Micrococcales > Brevibacteriaceae > Brevibacterium > Brevibacterium pigmentatum. Next base: position 2,438,148 of record NZ_CP050153.1, on the reverse strand, counting down.
GGAGAGCAATCGGCGCTCAAGCAGCTGCGGGAGGTCGTCGGCTGGTACCTGCCCAGCGGATCCTCGCGCAGTTGGAAGATCTGGATCGACGCGTGGTCGGCCGGGCTGTTCGACGCCGAGCTGAGATCGACCTACGCCGCACTCGACCAGGAGTGGAAGTCGATCCTCGCAGGACTCATGGACGAGGCCATCGTGGCGGGGGAGTGCTCTGTTCCAGAAGGCGGCACCGAGGAGTGTGCGACCCGGGTCCTCGCCTTCCTCGACGGCCTGGCGATCCAGGTGATGGTCAATTCGGAGGCCGTTGACACAGAGGCGCTGAGCACCTGGGTCGACGACTTCCTCACCCGCGAACTCGGCTGAGGGTGATTGTTGGGTCAATCCACGGCGGTCTGGACGTCCAGAACACCGGGGATTGACCCGACAATCGGCTTCGGACGGTGCTGAAGCCGACTGCCGTGCGCTTATTTCAGTAGCGAGCGGAGAACCCTCCGTCGGCAGACAGCAGTTGGCCGCTGATCCACCGACCCTCACCAGAGAGCAGAAATGCAGTGACTCCGGCGATGTCGCGAGGAGTGCCCATACGGCCGAGCGGCTGATAAGGGATCATCCCGGTTCTCGTCTCGTCGTCCATCCAGCCCGTATCGATCGGCCCAGGATTGACGACGTTCGCAGAGATCCCCTTCGGTCCGAGTTCCCGCGCAGCGGAGATGACGATTCGATCGAGCGCGCCTTTCGATGCTCCATAGGGCAGATTACCCGTGGCGTGATCGCTGGTGAAGGCGACGATCGCGCCTCCCGACTCGTCGATCTGTCTCGCGAACGCTGCGATGAGGAGCAGCGACGCACGAGCGTTGACAACCATGTGGCGGTCGAAGCTGTCGGCGGTGGTGTCGAGGATCCCGGACTCTTCGCCGTGAGCGTGGCTGAGCACCAACCCGTCGATGGTGCCGTGATCCCTGCTCACCCGACCGACCAGCTCCTGCGCTTCGTGAGCGGATGACAAGTCGCATGGGTAGTCTCCGCGATCGAGATCGCTCGTGCACACGGTCCAGCCGTCGGACGACAGTCGTGCGGCCACTCCCGCGGCGATGCTGTTCTCTCGTCCGGCTCCGGTGATGAGTGCTGTCGGCATGCTTCGATCCTAGCGGCCTTGACGTGGTGGCCCTCACCCGGACAGACTGGAGTCACATGTCTTACTGAATAGCGGTTCAGTAAGAGTCTTGAGACGCCGATCTTTTGGGAGCCCCATGTTCATGGACATCACTTGGCAGGATCCGGACACCGGTGCACTCGGGTATGTCGTCATCGACACCCTTGTGCGCGGCACCGCTTCGGGCGGTCTGCGCATGCGCAAAGGCTGCACCCTCGAGGAGGTGCGCGGACTCGCCCAGGGGATGACCCGCAAGGAAGCGATCCATCTGCGCGAGGGCCGACGCTATGTGCCCGTCGGCGGAGCCAAGGGCGGAATCGACTTCGACCCCCGCGCACCCGGAGCCGAGGACGTCCTCGAACGCTTCCTCGTCGACATCAACCCGATCATGCACGCCTACTGGGCCCTCGGCGAAGACCTCGGCGTTCGCCAGGACGACATCGACGAGATCCTCGCCCGCCGCGAACTCGGCTCGGGGCTCTCCGCCGTCAACAAGCTCGTCGACAATCCCGTCGCCGTCGAGGCCCGCGCCGAGAAGGCCTTCTCCGCCATCGTCGACGGCGTCGCCCAAGACGAACTCGTCGGCGGCCTCGGTGTGGCCACCTCGGCGATCGCGGCCTTGCACGACGCCGGCCGCGACCCGAGAGAATCCACCGCCGTCATCCAAGGATTCGGCTCCATGGGCGGTGCCACCGCCCGGCATCTCGCCGAGGCGGGACTGCGCATCGTCGGCATCGCCGACGCCGACGGGTTCGTGTCCAACCCCGTTGGGCTCGACGTCGAAGCTCTGCTCGCCACTCGGGACCAGTTCGGCGGTATCGACCGCGAAGCGCTGCGCCCGGAGGACCGCGTCGGCGATCGCGACGATTGGCTCGCCGCCGACGCCGATGTCCTCGTCCCTGCGGCTGTGAGCTACTCGATCACGCCGGACAACTGCGACCGCGTCACCGCCTCACTCATCGTCGAGGCCGCGAACATGCCTGTCCTGCCCGCAGCCGAAGAGACGCTGCTGGCTCGCGGCGTCACCGTCGTCCCGGACTTCCTCGCGAACTCGGCGACGAACGCCTGGTGGTGGTGGGTGACCTTCGGCGACGTCGACGGCAGCTGGGAGGACAGCCGCACCATCGTCACGACGACCCTGCGCGACCTCACCGTCGAAGTCCTCACCGCAGCCCGCGACCAGGGCATCAGTCCCCGGGCTGCCGCCCAGGCGAAGGTCGATGCGAATCTCGCCGCTTTGGGCGATCGTGCTGCCGTTTCGGTGACGGAAAACTAGCAATATGGACGCGTTCTTCGATCCCGGCAGCGTCGCCGTCCTTGGAGCATCGAACGATTCCAGCAAATGGGGGTTCTGGCTCGCCGCCGGAGCTCTGCGCGGGGCCGAGCGCCGCCGCGTCTACCTCATCAACGCCAAAGCCGGCTCGATCCAGGGCCAGCCGACGTACGCTCGCCTGAGAGACCTGCCGGAGACGCCCGAGCTGCTCGTCATCTCCGTGCCCGGGCCCACCGTCGCCGGAGTCGTCGCCGAAGCACTCGAGAACGGAGTGCGCGCCTTCCTCATCATCTCCGCCCGCGTCCCCGACGCCGACCAACTGGCTGCCACTATCCGTGAGACCGGCGGCCGCCTCATCGGCCCGAACTCGCTCGGGATCGTCGACTCACACGCCGATCTGCTCCTGGCCTGGGGCAACTTCATTCCCGGAAGTCTCGCCGTGGTCACCCAGAGCGGCCAGCTCGGCACGGAGATCGCGACACTCGCGGCCCGCAGCGGACTCGGCGTCTCCCGATTCGCTTCGATCGGAGGACAGTCCGACGTCCGCGCCGCCGAGGTGCTCGCCACCCTCGTCGACGACCCCGCGACCGCTCAGGCCGCGCTCTACCTCGAATCCTTCACCGGCGGAGCCGCCCTCGTCTCAGCCCTCAAAGCCCTGCGCGCCGCCGGGAAGCCCACGATGATCCTGACCACAGGAGCCTCCAGCGCAGGAGCGCGTCTCGCACGATCCCACACCGGATCGATGACCTCGGCCATGGACACCATCGACGCCGCCTGCCGGGCCGCCGGCGCCATCCGCCTCGCCACTCCCGGACAACTCGTCGAACTCGCCGGATTCTTCGCCTCCGCCTGGCTGCCGAACGGCCCGCGCATCGGTGTGCTCTCCGACTCCGGCGGGCAGGGAGCGATCGCCGCCGACACGGCCGAGAGCTGGGGTCTCGACGTGCACGAACTCAGCGCCGGCGCTGCCGGACGCGTGAGCGAACTGCTGCCCGAGGCCGACCACATCGTTAATCCCATCGACCTCGACGGCGCAGGAGAGAAGAACCTTGATGTCTATGCTGACCTCGCCGAGGTGCTGCTGACCGATACGGACATCGACGCCGTCGTCCTGTCCGGATACTTCGGCTCGTACGGCGAGGACGTCCCCGACCTGCTCGACCGAGAACTGGCTGTCGTCGATCATCTGGGCGAGCTCGTCGCCGAGGCGAAGAAGCCCGTCACCGTCCACTCGATGAGCGCATCGTCGCCCGCCGTCACCCGCCTCTGGGAGCTCGGCATACCCGCTTACACCTCCATCGAAGCGGCCATGCGCGTGCTCGCCCGCGCCGGCTTCTACGCCGCCCATTCGGGTCGGCTCACCGAATCCCTCGAACTCACCGGTCCCGTCACTCCGTGGGGCACCGGATATGCGGCCGCTCGTGCAGTGATCGCGGGCGCTGGGATTCCCGTCCCTGCCGCTGTGACTGTGGGCAGCGTGGGCCCGGGGGAGTCCCGTGCACCCGCCGAGGCGGCCAAGGCGTCCGAACTCAGACCGCCGTTCGCGCTCAAGGCAGGATGGCCCGCCCACAAGACCGAGGTCGGCGGCATCGTCCTGGGACTGAGCGATCTCCCCGCAGTTGAAACGGCATACGCGGACATGGTGGGTCGCCTCGGCGAGGGTGAGTACATCCTCGAGGAGATGGACACACGCGATCACGTCGTCGAGATTCTCGTCGGCGGTCGGCAGGACGAGAACTTCGGGCCGCTCGTCATCGTGGCCGCCGGCGGGACGGAGACCGAACTCTTCGCCGACACGTGGCTCGAACTCGCCCCCGTCACCCACACCGAAGCGCTGGACATGATCTCGCGGCTGAGCTGCTCGCGGCTGCTCAACGGATGGCGGGGCAGGCCCGCCGCGGATATCGACGCCCTCGCCGAAATCATCGTCGCGGTATCCAGACTGGTGGCCGGGAACAACGCCATCGCCGAGATCGAGATCAACCCGGTGCGAGTTGCCCCGGACGGCGCCTTGGCCGTCGACGCGCTCGTCGTGACGACGGAGAACCCGACCGCAGAGAACGTGCCAGCAGAGAAACCGAACAGCGAGGAATGAGAATGGACCAGACGACCATCACCGGCGGAGCACACCTGGCTCGTGCGCTCCAGGCCGAAGGGATCACCCGCGTCTTCGGAATCCCCGGCACCCACAACCTCGAGATCTTCGCGCAGCTGAGCGCCGCAGGCATCGACATCGTCTCACCTCGCCACGAGCAGGGCGCGGGCTACATGGCCGATGGAGCCGCCCGCGTCACCGGCGAGGTGCAGGTCATCGTCACGACGACCGGGCCGGCCGCGCTCAACGCACTCACCGCCCTGCTGCAGTCCTTCACCGATTCCGTGCCCGTCCTCCTCATCACCCCCGGCATGCCGTTGACCCACCCCGGCCGCGGGAACGGACTCCTTCACGAAGTGCGCAACCAGTCCGCGGCCCTCTCGGCGGTACTGACCGAGGTCATGCGGGTCACGAGCCCCGGCGAGGTGTCGCTGGCCGTCGGGCAGACGCTGTCGGCGATGCGCTCAGGCCGGCCCCGCCCGGCCGCTATCGAGATCCCCCTCGACCTCATCGAAACCGCCGGCCCGGGCACGCTCCATCCGTCCGTGGCCCGGGCACTGCCGGCTCCCGTGCCCTCAGCGATCGATGCCGCAGCCGAGGCGATCGCCGGTTCGACGCGACCGCTCATCATCGCCGGCGCCGGAGCTCACGGAGCAGGAGAGGAGGTCGCAGCGTTGGCGGAGACGCTCGGAGCGGGAATCGTCCTGTCTTCGAACGCGAAGGGACTCGTCGATGACCGCGCCGAGACCACCATCGGCGCCGTCGGGGTCCTCGAGCTGCTTCCAGAACTCACAAGCGATGCCGATGCGGTCATCGCGATCGGTACGGAACTGGCACCCAGTGACTTCTGGCCGGAACCCCTGCCACTGCCCGACGCCGTGGTGCGCATCGACATCGACGAAGTGCAGATGCTCACGAACGCGGCCGTCACCCATCCGATCCTCGCCGCCGCGAAGAACGCGACAGCGGCCCTGAACGAACAAGTGTCAGCGCTGCGGACGGAGTCCGCGACCGCCGCCGCACGGAACTGGACGGTCGGCTGGAAGTCAAGGGCCGCCTCGGCGATGGAAACCGACGGCCGACCTTGGGCCGATCTGTCGGCCGCACTCACAGCGTTCGCGGAATCGGACACCTCACCGCTCTTCGTCGCAGCGGATTCGACGATGGCCTGCTATTACGGGGTGCAGACCGGGTGGAAAGCTCGCTCCGGTGACCGGTTCCTCTACCCGGCCGGGGCGGGCACGCTCGGTTACGGGCTGCCCGCCGGCATCGGTGCGAAACTCGCTGCTCCGCAGGCCAGAGTGGTCGCGGTGGAAGGTGATGGGGGATCGATGTTCACGATCGCCGAACTCGCCGCGGCCGTGCAGGCGGGCGTGCGGATGTGCCTCATCGTCGTCGACAACGGCGGGTACGGGGAGATCCGCAATGAGATGGAGGACCGCGGGGACACTCCGTCCGGGGTGAAGCTCACCGGGCCGGATTTCCCGGCACTCGCGCAGGCGATGGGGGCACGCGGAATCCACGTCGACGGCGCGGACGCGCTGCTGGCCGCGCTCAGCGAGGCGGAGGCAGCCAATGGTCCGACGCTCATCCACATCACCGAGGATTCCCGGGCCGGAGCGGACATGCTCGACTGACTGGGGACGAGGGACGTCGGTCGGGCGCAATGGGGCGCCCGACCTCCACTGACAATGCGAAGGAGAACCGATGAACTACACACCGTGGCCGCTGACCGATGAACAGCACGACATCCTCGACCTCGTGCGCGGATTCGCTCACGACACGATCCGACCGGCCGGTCGCCGCGTCGACGAAGCCGACACCGAATCGCCCGTCGACATCTTCACCGCCGCCGCGAAGCTCGGGATCACCGACTTCATGATCCCCGAGGAATTCGGCGGCGGCGGATTCACCGATGTCTTCACCCAATGCCTCGTCCAGGAACAGCTGTGCTTCGGGGATCCGGGCATCGGGAACTTCGTGTGTTCGAACGGCTTCTTCGCCGACCCGATCCTCGCTTTGGGCACGCCGGAGCAGAAGGAGGAGTGGCTGCGCCCGCTGACTGGAGCAGACCCGAAGATCACGGCGCTGGCAACGACCGAACCCGGATCCGGATCGGACTCGGCTTCGATCATGACCCGGGCGGATGCCGTCGACGGTGGATACGTGCTCAACGGGCAGAAAGCCTGGATATCGAACGCGGGGCTCGCCGATTTCTACGTTGTCTTCGCCAAGACGGACTCGAGCCGGCGCTCTCGCGGAATCAGCGCATTCCTGCTGCCCAGGGAGACCGAGGGGATGGAGTTCGGTGCGCCGATGAAGAAGATGGGACAGCGAGCCATCGTGTGTCGGGAGATCTTCTTCTCCGACGCATTCGTGCCCACGTCGGGCCGCCTCGGCGAGGAGGGGCAGGGCTTCTACGGACTCATGCGCACCTTCGACATCTCACGGGTGGTGCTCGGTGCTGCGGCGCTCGGCACGGCTCGGGCGGCCTTCGAATATGCGCGTGACTATGCGCGGGAGCGCACGCAGTTCGGGACGAAGATCATCGATCACCAGGCCGTCGCGTTCCGCCTGGCGGATATGTCCTCGCGGATCGATGCGGCGTGGCTGCAGGTGCTCAATGCGGCGCGGATGCTCGACGCAGGCGATATCGTTGATCGACAGCGGATGACGGCCGCGGCGGCGATGGCGAAGCTGAACGCCTCGGAGACGGCTATGTTCTGCACCTGGGCGGCCGTGCAGACCCTCGGCGGATGGGGGTATTCGCGAGAGCATCCCGTCGAGCAGTGGATGCGCGATGCCAAGCTCGAGGAGATCGAGGAGGGCACCTCGGACATCATGCGGCTGCTCATCTCACGCAACCTCGGGTGAAGGTGTCTTGAGCGATCTCAGGCGGAGGTGTCTTAAGCAATCGCGGGCGGGGAAGTGTCCCGTCACCGCGCGTCATATGGAATAGGATGACGGATCCCCTTGTTGTCCGAGATGAGACCCTGGGATAGGGTCGAAATGAAGCCACCGATGTGGTGGTCATCAAATCTGATCAGGAGGAATCTCATGGCTGAGCAGTACACACTTCCGGAACTGCCCTACGACTACTCCGCTCTCGAGCCGCATATCTCGGCTCGCATCATGGAGCTGCACCACGACAAGCACCACGCCACCTACGTCAAGGGTGCCAACACCGCCGCCCAGCAGCTGGCCGAAGCCCGCGAGTCCGGCAACCTCGCGAATGTGCCGAAGCTGACCCGCGACCTCGCGTTCAACTTGGGCGGTCACGTCAACCACTCGATCTTCTGGAACAACATGTCCCCGGACGGTGGAGACAAGCCGGTCGGTGAACTCGCCGCAGCCATCGACGACCAGTTCGGTTCCTTCGACAAGTTCCGCGAGCACTTCACCACCGCAGCCACCACGATCCAGGGCTCCGGCTGGGCCGTCCTCGTCTACGACCAGCTCGGCGGAAACCTCTTCATCGAGCAGCTCAAGGACCAGCAGTCCGATATCCAGCTCGGTGGCACCCCGGTTCTGCAGCTCGACATGTGGGAGCACGCCTTCTACCTCGACTACCAGAACGTCAAGCCCGACTACGTCAAGGCTTGGTGGAACATCGTGAACTGGGCCGACGCCGGCGCACGCTTCGACCGCGCAGTCGCTCAGACCAAGGGCCTCCTCCTCGGCTGACACTAATTGCTACCTGACGGCGGCCCAGCTACCTCGCGCGAGGTAGCTGGGCCGCCGTCACGTTGTTTGGGGAGCGAAACCGGCGCCGGTGGAGGTGCCGTCGGACTGGCCGCTGCGGATAGGGTGACCGAATGAGCGCAATTCTCAGACCGTGGCATTCGGGTGACGCCGAGGCATTGGCTGAGGTGTACGAACGGGCCGATGATGCCCTGCTGAGCAACATCCCCGACGACCGCAGCGTCGATGGCGCCCGGACATGGATCACAAGTATCACCCACGCCGAGGCAGCTGGTGACCTCTGCGCTCGGGCGATCGTTGATGACGGGGACGGTTCCGAGCACCGCATCCTCGGCAACGTTATGGCCTCCGGGGTCGATCGCCCGCATTCGAGCGCCTGGATCTCCAATTGGTCCGCGGCTGAGGCTCGAGGCCAAGGCCTGGTCTCGGCGGCGCTGCGCAGCTTTGTCGATCTCCTTCACGACGATCTCGGGATCTACCGGCTCGAACTCGGTTATCGCGTGAACAATCCGGCCTCGGCCGCAGTTGCACGGAACGCGCGCTTCATCGTCGAGGGCCGCGAACGGGAGAAGCTGCTCTACGACGGCGTCCGCTATGACACCGAGGTATGTGCTCGTCTGAGTGGAGACCCGAGGCACCCCGGTTCGCGAATGCCGATCACCGCACCGCCTCACTGACCCAGCTCCCGCCCCTCTAGAACTACCTGACGGGGGCTCAGCAACCTGGCGCCAGGTATCTCAGCCCCCGTCAGGTAGCAATAAGGAGTGTTCGGATGGTCACTGGATGCGCGGTGCGGGGTGGGGGAGTCGCTAGACTGGCTGGCGGAGATCGCAGGGATCGACTTACCTCGCAGGGATCGTCACACAAGGAGTCACAGCATATGAGCATTCGCGTAGCCGTCATCGGAGCCAAGGGTCGGATGGGATCCCACGCCGTCGATGCGATCAACGACGCCGAAGGACTCGAACTCGTCGCCGCGCTCGGCAGCAGCGACTCCCTGGAGACCCTGGTTGATCAGAAAATCGACGTCGCCGTCGAACTCACCGTGCCGAAGTCCACCGAAGACAACGTCACCTTCCTTGTCGAGAACGACATCGACACCGTTGTCGGCACCACCGGCTGGGACAACGACCGCCTGGCCCGCCTCGAAGCCACGCTCAAAGACCACCCGAAGACCGCGGTCCTCATCGCCCCGAACTTCTCGATCGGTGCAGTCCTGGCGATGCGCTTCGCCGAGCTCGCAGCTCCGTACTTCGACTCTGCCGAAGTTGTCGAGACCCACCACACCCGCAAACTCGATGCCCCGTCCGGCACCGCGAACCACACGGCCCAGCGCATCGCCGCGGCCCGCAATGCCGCCGGTCTGCCCGCCGTTCCCGACTCGACAGAATCCGATCCGCTCGGTGCCCGCGGTGCCGTCATCGACGGCATCCACGTCCACGCGATCCGCCAGCAGGGCATGAACGCCCACGAGGAGATCCACTTCGGCTCCGACGGCGAAGCCCTGACCATCCGCACCGACTCGCACTCCACCTCGGCGTTCATGCCGGGAATCGTCACTGCGGTGCGCTCGATCGCCGATTACACGGGGCTCATCCACGGCCTCGAGAACATGCTCGACCTCTGATGTCGAAGGCTAAGATCGGGGCGATCGTCGTCTCCGTCGTCCTCGTCTTCTACTTTGTGCTCATGGGGCAGCGGGCATGGATCCTCGTCTGCGAACCCGACCTGATCCCCAAGGTCATGGGCATCGCCCTGTTCGTGCTTCCGGTCATCGGCGCATGGACGCTCATCGTCGAACTCATCTTCGGCGCTCGGACGGAGAAGCTCGCACGCATCCTCGGCGAGGAAGGCGGACTGCCCGTCGACGACCTGCCCAGGACTCCGGGCGGGAAGATCATCCGCGAAGCCGCCGACAAGGAATTCGTGAAGTACCAGGCCGAAGCCGAGGCCGCGCCCGAGGACTGGCGGTCCTGGTTCCGCCTCTCCTGCGCCTACGACGCCAGCGGAGACCGCAAGCGCGCCCGGGCCACGATGCGCAAATCGATCAGCCTCTTCCGCGAAGGTCAGACGCAGGGCGCCTGAACGCGTTCACACGGAGTCGCCCCGAACCCACACGGAAAGGCCGGGCCGAACTCACACGGAAAGGCCGGGCCGAACCCACGCGAAGTCGGGCCGAACTCACACGGAATCGTCGGGCCGCCTCGGCGAGGGTGAGCGCGTCGGCGAAGGTGAGCGCGACGTCGAACGGATGATCGCCGCGATCCCACCTTCCAACGGTCCGCGCGGACTGACGAACAGCTTCCACAGCAGCGGAATGAGCACGAAGCTCAGCGCGTGCACGAGATATTCGGTGGACTGTTCGGCCACGGTTCCCGCGCCCTCCATCGGATCGCCGACCAGCGCCGGCCGGGTGATCTCGAGCAGCACCACGTGCGCCGCATAGACACTCAGCGGCATCGATCCCGGAGCTGACAGCGGCGCGAGCAGCCACGAACGACGGCCCAGCAGCGCGGCGATGGCCTGGCATGCGGCGATCGTCATCACCGCGGTTCCGCCGGTGGAGAGCAGATCGAACGGCGTGCCCGAATGCGGTCCCGCGATCGCCAACCACCACCACGAGGTCGCCGGAGTCACCCCATAGCTGCCGGTGAACAGGGCCGCAGTGAGATCGATGCCCCACATCTGCGCATCCTCAACGAGCGCGGCATCCCCACCGACGACGTTGAGCAGCACCCACGAGGCGCCGCGACCGACGACGAAGAGTCCGAGCCCGAAGGTGAACAGGCCGATCAGGTGCTTGCCGATGTCGAGCTTCGCCACGGCCATGCCCAGCAGGATGTAGGACATCCACTGCAGCACCGGGTAGTAGCCGGTGAGGAAGAGGTCCGTGAGCATCGTGGCAGGCGTCGCGAAGTCGAAGAAGCCCATCGGCAGGTAGCTCGGTTCGAGGAGGAACGCCGACCGCGCCCACATCGAGACTACCGGGGAGAGCAGCATCCACGCCCCGGCGATGGCGAAGAGCGCAGGCGCCCGCAGCCGCAGGAAGAACAGGGCGAGGGCGAACATGATCCCGTAGTTGACGAGGATGACCGCCAAGAGGCTGGAGACCGATCCGAGGCACAGCCCGATGAACACGATCGCCGCGGCCCGGATGAGCACGCTGGGCGCGGCATCGCGCGGCCGCCCGGACGCCGCCAGTCGGGAGTGCGTGGACAGCACCAGCGAACAGCCGGCGAGAACCGCGAACAGCGCCGAGGCGCGACCGGCGAAGACCGCCGCCCACGTCGGCATCCCCGCATCGTCGGCCAACGCAAAGATGTGCGTGACCATCATCGCCAGCAGGGCGATCCCGCGGGAGACATCGAGTCCGATGAGCCGCCCGGCAGGGCTGAGACGACGGACCACCCTCGCCGAGGAGGCTGTGGAGTTCGCGTCGTACGCTCGGTGGGGGTCCGCCGGGTGAGAGCTCATGAAACGATTCTCACACGACTTCACTTCCGCCCGCCCGAACGGGCACGCGGCCGGGGTATCTTTATGCCATGACCTTCAACCCGAACGCCGACATCAGCGGCAACAGGACGAGCAAACGCGGCCGCAACACCGCGATCGTCGGCGGTGGCGGCGTGGGCATCGTCGGTCTGCTCGTCTTCCTCATCGGACCTCTGCTCGGAGTCGACGTCACCGGGCTGATGGGCGGCATCACCCCGGAAGGCGACGGCAGCCAGAACTCCTCGAGCGGGACGAGCATGTCCCAGTGCGATACCGGTCAGGACGCGAACGAGAATATGGATTGCCGCATGGCCGGTGCCCAGGTTGTCCTCGACGACTTTTGGGCGCAGAAGGTCGACGGCTACCAGCCGCCGGAGATGACGATCGTCGACGGACAGACCTCGACGGCATGCGGAACCGCCTCGAACCAAGTCGGTCCGTTCTATTGCCCGGCCGATCAAGGCGTCTACATCGACCCGAGCTTCTTCGACATTCTGCGCCAGCAGTACGGTGCTTCGGCCGATGAACTTGCCCAGCTCTATATCGTCGGGCACGAATGGGGACACCACATCCAGAACATCACCGGCGTGATGAGTGAGCACCCGAACAACGGCACCGGACCGGAAAGCAACGGCGTGCGCATCGAACTCCAAGCCGACTGCTATGCCGGCGCCTGGCTGGGCAATGTCACCACTCTCACCGACGACAACGGCACCCCGTACCTCGAAGAGCCCAGCAAGGAACAGCTGGACGACGCGCTCAACGCGGCCTTCGTCGTCGGCGACGATCACATCCAGGAGCAGTCCGGATTCGTCAACCCGGAATCCTTCACCCACGGTTCGAGCGAGCAGCGCCAGAACTGGTTCACCACCGGATACAACGAGGGGCTGAATAGCTGCGACACCTTCGCGGTGTCGGGCAGCGAGCTCTGATAGACCGATCCGTTCGGCGGCAGGGGCGCCGCCCTTTCGGCGATGGGCAGCAGGGGGGGCAACCCTTGCCGCCGTTAGTCATACGGTGTTATGAATAACCGTGTCAGCCCCATTCGCGAATGATCAAGGACGATCATGTCAAAGCTGTTCCCGCACCTCTTCGAACCCATCACGCTGGGCTCCACGACGATCCGCAACCGCATCGTCTCCTCCGGCCACGACACCGTGCTCGACGATCACGGCCACATCGGCGACGACCTCGTCGCCTACCACGAAGCCCGTGCGAAGGGCGGGGCCGGGCTCATCGTCCTCCAGGTCTCCGGCGTCCACGAAACTGCCCGCTACACCAGCCACGTCCTCATGGCCACCGACGAATCCTCCGTGCCCGGATACCAAGCCGTCTCCGAGGCGGTCCACAGTCACGGCGCCACGATCTTCGCCCAGCTCTTCCATCCCGGCCGCGAGGTCATGGATGGCGAGCGCGGAATGGCACCCCGCGCCAAAGCCCCGAGCGACGAACCGCAGGAGCGTTTCAAGGTCGTCCCCGAAACGCTGTCCACCGCCGAGGTCAAGGACATCATCGCCGGCTATGGACGTGCCGCGAAGCGCATCGCCGACTCCGGAATCGACGGCGTCGAGATCGTCGCCAGCCACGGCTACCTGCCCATCCAGTTCTTCAACCCGTCCGTGAACACCCGCACCGACGACTACGGCGGCAGCCTGGAGAATCGCCGCCGGTTCCTCGCCGAGGTGGCCCAGACCGTCCGCGAATCCGTGGGCCCCGACGTCGTGGTGGGCCTGCGGATCTCAGGCGAGGAGAAGACCGAGGACGGACTCGTCGCCACCGAGATCCTCGACCTCATCGGCCACCTCGACTCCCTCCGGGCCGGCGACGTCGACTGCCTCGACTACTTCTCCATCACCGCCGGCGACTCTTCCACCTTGCAGGGCGCCGTTCACATCGTGCCGTCGATGCAGATCGACCCGGGCTACGCCACGAGTCTGTCCGAGCAGGTCAAGAAGATCACCGACAAGACCGTCATGGTCGCCGGCCGCATCAACCAACCCCACGAAGCCGAAACCGCGATCGCCGAAGGCCGCACCGATATGGCGATCATGACCCGTGCGATGATCTGCGACCCCGAGATCGCGAACAAATCCTCTGCCGACCGAGTCGATGAGATCCGCGCCTGCATCGGCTGCAACCAGGCCTGCATCGGCCACTTCCAACAGGGCGTGCCGATCTCGTGCATCCAATACCCGGAATCGGGTCGGGAACTGACTTTCCTGCCCCGACCGACAGTGCGCACGCGCCGCAAGGTCATTGTCATCGGCGGGGGACCGGCCGGTCTCAAGGCGGCCGCGGTCGCCGCCGAACAGGGCGATGACGTCGTCCTGTGCGAGAGGGATCCCCACCTCGGCGGGGCGGTTCTGCTGGCTCAGGAACTGCCGTACCGGTCCGAATTCGGGGGAGCGGTGACGAACCTGTCCGCCGAGGCGGCCCGCGCCGGAGTCGATATCCGTACGTCTACACCGGCCACCCAGAATCTCATCACCGAGGTGGCCCCCGACCATGTCATCATCGCCACGGGAGCCGAGCAGCGCATGCCCGCCCTAGAAGTCGCCGACGACGCCTTCGTCATCGGCGCCCGTGACTATCTGCGCGAGGACCCGGTCCTGCCTCCTGGCCGCGTGCTCGTCACCGACTGGAAGGGCGATTGGATCGGTCTCGGCATCGCCCTGCGCTTGGCCGAAGCCGGACGACACGTGAGTCTGGCGACGGCGGCGAACTTCGTCGGAGCCGCATTCCAGCAGTACACGCGGACCCTGCTCGTCTCTCAGGCACTGCGCTCCGGTCGGATCGACTTCATCAACGACTCCCGCCTCGTCGGCGTTGATGCCGATACCGGCTACCTGCAGTCCACACTCTGCGAAGTCGTCCACGAGGTCGACGACGTCGCCGCGACGATCGTGTCCGCGGCACCACGATCGGTACTGGTCGACATCGACCTCGGGGCCGCCTCGGTGACGGTGATCGGCGACGCTCTGGCCCCGCGCACGGTCGAGGAGGCCGTGTACGAAGGTCTGACCGCAGCCACCGATCTGGCCGAACGACGAGAATCGGTCACGGCATGAGCCCCCGTCCGGCTCAGCCGCCCGAGCAGGCCGAGGCGAAGAAGTTCGCGATCATCCAGTCGACCCTCGACGCCATCGTCGCCAAGGGTCCCGCCGCGGTCCGGCTCGGGGACGTGGCGAAAGCAGTCGGCATGTCCATCGGCACCGTGCAGTACTACTTCGAGTCCCGGGACGACCTGCTCGCCCAGGCGTTCTCCTTCCATACCGCGACGGTGCTGCTGCACCTCGAGGAGATGGCGAAGCCAGGCGATGACCCGCGCGGTCGACTGGCTCGCTATCGCCTGCACGATGCGTTCGCGGCAGTCCATGGGGTGGGAATGCACGAGCAGCGGTCGCGGATCTGGCTCGAACTCGTCACCGCCGCGCGCACGGACGAAGGCCTGCAGAACTGTGTCGATGCCGTGTTCGACGGATGGCGGAAGCTGTTCCGGACGATCGTCGATGATGGGCTGAAGAGGCACGAATTCGGGCTCTTCCAGCTCTCCGCCGCCGAGGTGGTCAACACGTTCGTCGCCATCATCGACGGATTCGACCTGGCCACCGTCGCCGGTCACGGTCCCGATCCGTCCACGATGACGCGGATCCTCATCGAGACCGCAGACCGCCTGCTCGAAGGGTAGGGGGCACCGCGCCCGCGCGACGGGTGGGCGCGGCCGTCTCACAGCCGCGCGATCGTATCGACGTCCTCGCTGAACTCCCGAGCCGTCTCCTCGGACACCGTCGCCCGCGTCGCCCGCAGAGCCTCGAGGTAGTCATCGGTTGAGAGCACCTCCGTGCGGGAGGCGATATCGACGTGCTGCTGGCGCAGCGACGATGCCAGAGCTTCCTGTGATGCACGCCGGGCCGCATACTCGATATCGGCCGGGGTCAGCCTGTCGCTGGCATCGACGAGCACGTCGAGAGCGACACCGGCGATCGTGTGCTCGGGAATGTAGCGCGACCAGATCGCCTCCCTGGCGGTCCCATCGGGCAGCCCGATGGGAATGACATAGTCGAAGCGCCCGTGCCGCAAAAACGCCGCGTCGAGGGCGCGGACGAAATTCGTCGCACAGATGAGGAGCCGGCCCTCCCGATCCCGGAACTCCGCAACCTGCTTGAGCAGCTCGTTCGTCACACCCTGCGTCGACGACGGCGGCTCACCCCCGCGCTTCGATGCGATCTCCTCGACCTCATCGATGAACACCACCGCATGCTCGAGCTCATTGATCTGCTCGAACGTCGTCCGCAGACCCGCCGCCACACCGCCGGGCTCACCGGACAGACGCGACGGGAACACCTCGGCGAACGGCCAATCCAACCGCGATGCCACCGCCTTCGCGAACGTCGTCTTCCCCGTCCCCGGAGGACCGAAGAGCATCACCGCCCGAGGCGGGACCACTCCGAAATGATCCGCGAGATCCGGCTCGGCCAAAGGCACGACGAGGCGGTCCTCGAGCATGTCCTTCTCCTCCTGCATCCCGCTCACCCCATCCCAGAGGTGGCGCGGCAGGATCCGTCCCCCGACCGTTTTGAGCCGATCGAGCTCCCGCCGCTGGACGGGCAGATGCCGCTCGACGTACTTCAGCCCGGACCGGGTCTCGAAGCCATTGGCCACCAGACCATCGCAGGCAGACGTACCAGCGGGAATGAGCATCGACAGCTTCCCCAGCCCCAGCGGCATGAGACGGCGTTCGAGCGCATCGAGCAGCCCCGCCTCGGCGCGGGTGCCGTGCTCCGGATCGGCACGCACCGCCTCGAGGACATGGAAGAACACGAGAACTCCCTGACCGTGGGCGGCACGGCCGACGGCAGCACCGACGATCTCCTCATCGCGGACGGCCACGACGGCCTGGTTGCGCTGGCAGGCGGCCAGCACCTCGGAGAGCGGATAGAGCGGGGGGAACGGCCGCAGATTCCGGGACGGCTGCTTCGAAGAGACGGATGATTCCGTCGAGATCATTATCATGGAAATCGCGGATGCGGGTGCGGGTCATCGAAAACTCCTGTGTTTCGGTGGCGGGCAGTGCTCAAGAGTAGGCGATCGGGCCGGCGCGGGTGTGATCCGTCTCTCAACATGACCGCATCAGCGCCGCAGGCGAGGCGAACGACACCCGCAACGCGGGTGGACCACTGCACTGATGATTCGACGTGGGCGCTATCCTGGTTCTATGGCGATTCTCGGTGACCAGGCAGCAGCGACTGCCATTGACGCTTTCGGTTCCGTCGGCACGGCAATGGTGACCCCATTCAAACGCGACGGCAGCATCGACTATGCGTCTGTGGAGAAGGTGGCGAACCACCTCGTCGAGCTCGGCAACGACATGCTCGTCGTCTCCGGCACCACCGGCGAGTCTCCCACGACGACCGACGATGAGAAGGTCGAGCTCATCCGCGTCGTCCGCGGCGTCATCGGCAAGCGGGCGAAGATCGTCGCCGGCACCGGCAACAACGTCACCGCACACACCATCGACCTCTCCCGCCGCTCCGCTGATGCCGGAGCCGACGGGATCCTGCTCGTCACCCCGTACTACTCGAAGCCGACCCAGCCGGCGATCGAAGCACATATGCGTGCGGCCGCCGACTCCACCGACCTGCCGGTCATGCTCTATGACATCCCCGGCCGAGCCGGTGCCCCGATTATCACGGACACCCTCCTGCGGCTCTCGGACCATCCGAACATCCTCGCGGTCAAGGACGCCAAGGGCGACCTCTTTGCCTCCTCGTTCGTGATGAACAACTCCTCGCTCGTGTACTACTCCGGCGAAGATGCGCTCAACCTGCCGCTGCTGTCCCTCGGTGCGCTCGGACTCGTGTCCGTGGCCGGGCACGTCTGCTCGGACCGGTTCGCAGCCATGGTCGCCGCAGTGGCGAACAACGACCTCAACACCGCACGCACCCTTTCCCGCGACACCGCGGACGTGGTGGATGCGCTCATGAACCACATGCCGGGAGTGATCTCGGCGAAGGCCGCTCTGCAGGCCCAAGGAATACTCGACAACCGCGACGTGCGTATGCCGCTGCTCCCAGCTGATGAGGACCAGATGGCGTTCGTCGCCGCCCAATTGACCAGGAGTGGTTACCTCAGTGAATAATGCATTGACCCAAGAACTGTCCCTCCCGCCGAGGATGGACAGAGAAGCCGTCCGCATCGTCGCGCTCGGCGGACTCGGCGAAGTCGGCCGCAACATGACCGTCTTCGAATACCACGGCAAACTCCTCATCGTCGACTGCGGTGTGCTCTTCCCCGAAGAGGACCAGCCCGGCGTCGACCTCATCCTCCCCGATTTCTCCTACCTCGACGACCGCCTCGATGATATCGTCGGCCTCGTCCTCACCCACGGCCACGAAGACCACATCGGCGCCGTTCCCTACCTGCTGCGCCGCAAGGGCGACATCCCGATCCTCGGTTCGCAGCTGACGATCGCGCTCATCGAAGCCAAGCTCAAAGAACACCGCATCAAGCCCATCACCCGCGTGGTGAAGGAAGACGACGTCGACCAGCTCGGCCCCTTCGACCTCGAATTCGTCGCCGTCAACCACTCGATCCCCGACGCCCTGGCCGTGTTCATCCGCACCGGCGCCGGAAACATCCTGCACACCGGTGACTTCAAGATGGACCAGCTGCCGCTCGACGGCCGCATCACCGACCTCCGCGCCTTCGCCCGCCTCGGCGAAGAAGGTGTCGATCTGTTCATGACGGACTCGACGAACGCCGAGGTCCCCGGCTTCACCGCGCTGGAGAAGGACATCGGGCCCGTGCTCGAGAACCTCTTCGGCACCGCCGAGCGCCGCATCATCGTCGCTTCCTTCTCCTCCCACGTCCACCGCGTGCAGCAGGTGCTCAACGCCGCGACGGCCCACGGCCGCAAGGTCGCCCTCGTCGGCCGCTCCATGGTGCGCAACATGAAGATCGCCGAAGACCTCGGCTACCTCAACGTGCCGGCCGGAACGCTCATCGATATCAAGAAGGTCGACGACTACCCCGAGGACCAGATCGTCCTCATGTGCACCGGCTCCCAGGGTGAGCCGATGGCCGCCCTGTCGCGCATGGCCAACCGCAGCCACCGCGTCGACGTCGGCGACGGCGACACCGTCATCCTCGCCTCCTCGCTCATCCCCGGCAACGAGAACTCCGTGTTCAAGGTCATCAACGGCCTGATGAAGCTCGGCGCCCGTGTCATCTCGAAGGCCGACGCGAAGATCCACGTGTCCGGCCACGCCTCCGGCGGTGAGCTGCTCTACTGCTACAACATCGTCAAGCCCCGCGGCGTCATGCCCGTCCACGGCGAATGGCGCCACCTGCTGGCCAACGCCCGCCACGCCGAGGCGACCGGAGTCGACCCGAACAACATCGTCCTGGCAGATGACGGCTGGGTCGTCGACCTCAAGGACGGCCACGCCGAGGTCGTCGGAGCCGTCGACTGCAACTACGTCTTCGTCGACGGTTCGTCGGTCGGTGAGATCACCGAGGCGGACCTCAAGGACCGACTCGTCCTGTCCGGTGAGGGCTTCGTGACGATCTTCATGGCCGTGAACTCGCAGACGAAGTCGCTCATCGCCGGTCCTGAGATCCACGCCCGCGGTGTGGCCGAATCCGATGATGTCTTCGACTCGATCGTCCCGAAGGTCCAGAAGGCCGTCGAGGATGCTCTGCGCGACGGCACCACCGATCAGTACCAGCTGCAGCAGGTGGTGCGCCGCACCGTCGGCCGCTGGGTGTCCTCGAAGCTGCGCCGCAAGCCGATGATCGTCCCCATGGTCGTCATCGTCTGAGACCCAGTCTTCGAGCGGCTCCGTCGGCGGTCGGCTCGACTGTCGGTCTGCTGCGCAGACGAAACCGCGAACGCCCGCAGATGCCTCCTCGTGAGGCTCTGCGGGCGTTGTCGTGTTCTGGGCGAATCGCCTTTTGATCGGCACATCGCGTTTGAACCCGATGCGTGGATCAAAAGGCGATGACTCCGGCGGCAGTCCGCTCCGGGCGGTGTCGCCTGGGGCAGATCCGCCTCGAAATCCCGATGGAAATCGCGGAGGATCCACCCGCAGGAAGCAACTGCTGAGCGCAGCGCTCAGGCGCGGGCGGTGGGCTCCTGCTCGTCGTCGATGTCAGAGCCTCCGCCAGCCGCTCCGCCGCTGACTCCGTCCGCAACGGCCGCGCTGGTCGCGCCGCCTCCAACACCTTCCTCGAGCCCCGGCAGCGGCTTGCCCGGGGAGCGGCGGATCATCACCACGACGACGGCGAGGCCGACGACGAGCGCGGTGAGGACGACGGTGCCCGCATTGAAGCCCAGCCCGTTGAGGCCGACGAACGCCAGAGCACCCGCGGCCAGCGAATAGACGAGCATCGGGATCGAGGTCCGACGGATGAGCTCGCCCTCGCGACCGATGAGACCCACCGTCGCCGAGGCGGCCACGACGTTGTGCACGGCCACCATATTTCCAGCGGCCCCGCCGACCGCTTGAGCAGCGACCACCGTTTCGGGGCTGGCCGCGCCGATCGCGGTGCCGGTGGAGAACTGGAACTGGGAGAACATGACGTTCGAGACGGTGTTCGAGCCCGCGACGAACGCACCCAGAGCACCGACGAACGGGGCGAACAGCGGCCAGGCGTCACCCACGGAACTGGCGGCCGCCTCGGCGAGGGTGACCGGCATCGATTCCAGGCCGGCGCCATTGTAGTCGGCACCGGAGTTGATGAACACGCGCACCAGCGGCAGGGAACACAGCAGGGCAACGGCCGCGCCGGCGATCTGCGAACCGGCGATCTGCCACGAGCCTGCGATCTGCTTCTTCGTCATCCGGTGGATGAAGTACGTCAGCCCGCAGGCGAGGACGAAGATCGCGCCGGGCGACCACAGCAGATCCATGTTCTGGCTGATCGGAGTGCCGAAGATGTTGTTGATCTGGATGACGGCCGGACCGTTGAGGAACTCCTTGATCGCGGGCACATTGCGCGTGATGAGCAACAGAGCGACGACGATGAGATAGGGCGACCAGGCGCGGGCCAGTGACATCTTCTTCGTCAGCTGCGCCTTCTCCTTGTTCGGGTCGACGGTGCCCATCCAGATCGCCGGCCACGTCTCACGCGGAGCGAAGTCCCAGGTCTTCTTCGGTATGAGGAAGCCCATCCGCGAGGTCGTCACGACGATGGCCAAACCGATGAGCCCGCCGAGCAGCGACGGGAACTCGGGGCCGAGCACATTGGCCACGATGAGATAGGGGACGATCATCGCCACGGCCGCATAGATCGCGAACGGGGCGATGGCCAGACCGTCGGCGAAGCGCCGATTGGCACCGAAGAACCCGGTCATCAGACAGGAGAGAAGCAGCGGGATGAGGATGCCGCAGATGCCGTGGATGAGCGCGACCTGGGTGGCGGTGTGAGCGACGAACTCGGCCTGGCCGAGGCCGAGCTGACCGGCGCGTTCGGCGACATCGGCCGACATCGAGCCGTCCTCCTGAGACAGTCCGGTGCCGATGCCCACGACCATCGGAGTGCCCACGGCACCGAAGCTGACCGGAGTCGACTGGATGATGAGACCGGCGAGGACCGCGGCGATCGCAGGGAAGCCGAGGGCCAGCAAGAGCGGGGCGACGACGGCCGCCGGAGTGCCGAAGCCGGCGGCACCCTCGATGAAGGAGCCGAAGAGCCACGCGACGATGATGACCTGCACCCGCCGATCTGGGGAGATCGCGATGAAACCGGAGCGGATCGTCTCGATCGCCCCGGACCGGGTGACCGTGGCCAGAAGCAGAAGCGCGCCGAAGACGATCCACAGCAGTCCGATCGCGACGAGGAGGCCCTGGACGACCGATGCGCCGATCGTCACCCACTCGATCTGCCAGGCGAAGTTCGCCACGAGCGCGGCAGCGATCAGTCCGATCGGCATGGCGTATTTCGCAGGCCAGCGGAAACCGATGAGAAGGATTCCGGCCAAGAGAATGGGGGAGAGGGCCAAGAGAGCTGCAACAGCGAGGTTGTCCACCGTGAGTCCGATCCGCGGCGTCGTTGCCGCAAGTGCCAAGGACCTGACCTGGAGCGACGATTGTCCTCAACCGACCGGGAACCAGAGGTGGTCGGTGACGATGGGCCGCATCGGCGAGTCCATGAGAGATGTTCTCCTTATCCTCTCCAGCCCCACGGGCAGAGTCAATGAACACACCGTCTCGAATGCAGGATAGGGTTTGACGAGACGTGCATCACCTCATATTCTTTCGTTGTGTGAACAAACATTTTCACGATGTGAAAATGTCGCAGTCAAAACCCCGTTGACCAGCGAACATATCGCATCACCAGATGTGGATAAGGATGCAGCACCGATGTGCTGACTAAGGAGAACCATCGATGACCGCTCATATCGAAAACCTGGACATCCCCGCCGGGATGGAGATCACCGGTGAGCTGCCGGACGGGGCTGAGAAGGTCCTGACGCCCAAGGCGCTTGAGCTCATCGTCGACCTGCACCGGAAGTTCAACGGCGACCGTCTCGAGCGCCTCGAGGCGCGCAAGAAGCGCCAAGCCGAGATCGCCGCAGGCAAGGATCTCGACTTCCTCCCCGAGACCGCCGAGATCCGCAACGATCCCTCCTGGCAGGTCGCCCCTCCGGCACCCGGCCTCGAAGACCGCCGCGTCGAGGTCACCGGCCCGACCTACAAGAAGATGACGATCAACGCGCTCAACTCCGGCGCGAAGGTGTGGCTGGCCGACCAGGAAGACGCGAACACCCCGCAGTGGGATTCAGTCATCCAGGGCCAGATCAACCTGCTCGATTCGCTCACTCGCGACATCGACTTCACTTCGCCCGAGGGCAAGGAATACAAGCTCGCCCCCGACGAGGAGCTGCCGACCATCGTCGTGCGCCCCCGCGGCTGGCACATGCCCGAGAAGCACATCCTCATCGACGGTGAGGAGACCTCCGGTTCGCTCGTCGACTTCGCGCTCTACTTCGCGACCGCCGGCCAGATCCAGATCGAGAAGGGCCGCGGCCCCTACTTCTACCTCGCGAAGATGGAGTCCCACCTCGAGGCCCGCCTGTGGAACCAGGTCTTCGAACACGCCGAGGATGCCTTCGCCCTGGCCCGCGGCACCATCCGCGCCACCGTGCTCATCGAGACCTACACCGCGGCCTTCGAGATGGAGGAGATCCTCTACGAGCTGCGCGAACACTCCGCCGGACTCAACGCCGGCCGCTGGGACTACATCTTCTCCGTGATCAAGAACTTCCGCTCCCGCGGCTCCGATTTCCTGCTGCCGGACCGTTCGGACGTGACGATGACGGTGCCGTTCATGCGCGCCTACACCGAACTGCTCGTGCGCACCTGCCACAAGCGCGGGGCGCACGCCATCGGCGGAATGTCCGCATTCGTTCCCTCGAAGGACGAAGCCGCGAACAAGGCCGCCTTCGACAAGGTCCGCGAGGACAAGTCGCGTGAGGCCTCCAACGGCTTCGACGGCTCCTGGGTCGCTCACCCCGGAATGGTCGCACTCTGCAAGGAGGTCTTCACCGAGACCCTCGGCGAGAAGCTGAACCAGATCGACAACAAGCGCGAAGACGTCAATGTCTCCGCTGCCGATCTGCTCGACGTGAAGTCGACCCCGGGTGCGATGACCGAGGCGGGCCTGCGCACCAACGTGTCCGTCGGCATCCAGTACCTGCGCGCCTGGCTCGAAGGCAACGGCGCAGTCGCCATCAACGGACTCATGGAAGACGCCGCGACGGCCGAGATCTCGCGCTCCCAGGTGTGGCAGTGGCTCGATGCCGGAATCACCCTGGACTCCGGTGAGAAGGTGACGAAGGAGCTCGTCGAGCGCATCGTCGCCGAGGAGGTCGCCAAGCTGCCCGGTGACGACGCAGGCTGGAAGGACGCCACCGACACCTTCGTCTCGGTCGCCCTCGACCCCGAGTACGTCGACTTCCTCACCCTGCCGGCTTACGCCCGCATGCCGTGATCCGTACGTCGCGATCTGCGCGTCGTGAGCGACTCCGGCCGCACCGCGCGCCCTGACCAGGGCATGCAGGTACGCGGTCGGTGACGACGCCGAACGCCTCCGAAATCTGTGCCTCGCGCACCGATTTCGGAGGCGTTCTTCGTTAAGCTCGACATACACATACACATGCACGCAGCGCAGCGCCCGAGACAGCAGGAACGGAAGATGCGGATGAGCCTGACCACAGACGAACTGCCCCGACTGGCCAGTCCCAGCAGCATCGCCGAACTCTCCGAGCTCATGGCCCGCGCCCACGCCGAGAACCGTACCGTCGCCGTGTTCGGCGGTGGCACCGCCTTCGACGATCATCCGCCCGCGTCCACTCCGGGCCTGCTCATCGACCTGACGTCGATCGCCGAGGCGGCCGACTCTTCCGGCGACACCATCCGTGCCGGAGCCGGAACCCGGATCAGCGCGCTGAACAGGTCCGTCGCCGAATCGGGACGGGAGATCCTCGCGGACCTTCCCCGCGACCGCATCGATGCCGGTGCGACCCTCGGCGGAATGATCGCCACCGCGGCCACCGGACCGCGCCACCTGCGCCGACCCCGGCTGGCCGACACAGTGCTGTCCGTGTCGACCGTCGCCGCCGATGGAACCATCGCCCGCACCGCTCACGGACTCCACCCGGATCTGGACGGCCGCGATCTGCGCAGCCTCGTCACCGGATCCTGGGGGACCCGGGCGATCATCGCCGAGGCCGAGATCCGTCTGACCGAGCGACCCGCAACGCAGAGGTTCATATGGATCCCCGGCACCGAGGCGGCCGCCGACCTCCTCGTCGCCCGCCGCGTCCCCGATGCGGTCAACATCGAACGTCCTCCCGGGTCACCGGCGGCGACAGTGGTTCTCATCGAGGGGGAGGCCGGCGAGGTCGAAGCCGAGGTAGGCCACCTCGTTGATTGGGTTCCCGGCGCGACTCCGTGCGGGGAACCGGAATGGTGGGGGAACAGAGCCCGGTTGGCCGCGACCATCGGGGTGTTCGTGGCACCGAGCTTCATCCCGACTCTCATCGATGCCGTCGACCGGCTGGAGACGACGATCGGCTATCCGCTGCAGCTGCGCGGAAGCGCGACGGGGTCGTTCGAACTGGGCATCGGCACCCCGGAATCCGAACCGGGAATGGCCATGCGCGTGGTCCTCGAACACCTGCGCAGCTTCGGCCTGCGTTTCCTCGCGGCCCGGCTCGTCCATGCGCCTGCACCGGTCTGGGATGAGGTCGACGCGTGGGGTCCGCAGCCGGGACGTCAGGGTTGGGAAGAGCTGAAGGCGCTCGTCGATCCGCGCGGAATCCTGGCCCCGGGCCGCGGAATCGCCGGAATCTAGCCCTGCTTCACCAGCAGCACGGGGCACTCGGCTTCGAGGATGACCTGCTGTGCACTCGAGCCGAGCAGCAGCTTCACCACGGGCGAGCGGCGCTTCGTGCTCATGACGATGAGCGCAGCATCGTGGTCCTCGGCTAGACCGAGGATCTGCTCGGCCGGATCGGGACCGGAGCGGTGGACGGCATACTCGAGCCCCGCCTCGGCGAGGGCGGCACCCAACTTGGTGCACTCGGCCAGGGGAGACGTCGACGGTGCCGTCGTCGTGTCCGTGCCGAACACGACCGCCTGCACCGCCGCGTTCTCACGACGGGCCGCGGCGGTCGCCTGCTCGAACACCTCATCGGAGGAATCCGAACGCAGTGCCAGGACCACGGTCGCGGACGCGGAATCGATGTTCGGCGAGGCGGTGACCTGCAGGGACGGGGCGGGGAAGCGGCGGTGTGGAGCCGAATAGAGATCAGTCATCTCAGGTCTCCGTTCAGCCGATTCCGATGACGCCGACGGCGACACCCACGGCGAGCATGACGAGGGCGACGATGAGCGCGCGCCACAGCACCTTCTTATGGTGATCGCCGAGCTCCACGCCGGACAGGGACACGAGCAGCAGGATCGCGGGCACCAGCGGTGACTGCATGTGCACGGGCTGGCCGGTGATCGAGGCGCGGGCCATATCGGCGGCGGAGATGCCGAAGTGGGAGGCGGTCTCGGCGAGGACGGGCAGGATGCCGAAGTAGAAGGCGTCGTTGCTCATGAAGAACGTCATCGGGATCGACAGCAGGCCGGTGATGACGGCCATGTAGGGTCCCATGGAGTTCGGGATGACCTGGACGAGCCATTCGGCCATCGCGTCGACCATTCCGGTGCCGGACATGATTCCAGTGAGCACGCCCGCGGCCATGACCATGGCGACGACGGAGATGATCGCGGTCGCGTGGGAAGCGATCTCCTCCTGCTGGTCCTTCATCTTCGGGAAGTTGACCATGAGCGCGATGACGGTGCCGATCATGAACAGGTACGGCAGCGGCAGGATGTCGATGATGAGCAGGACCATCACGGCCACGGTCAGAGCCAGGTTGAACCAGAACAGCTTCGGCCGCAGGGTCGCGCGGTTGGGATCGAGCGCGGTGTTCGACAGGCCCGTACCCGAGCCGGACGCAGTGGTTGCGTCGTCCACGGAGCCGGGTCCCGCCTCGGTGGCGGTGTCATCGTTCGCCGAGGCGGCCGAGTCGGATCCGTGCCCGTGACCACCCGTGGTCGCACCGTTCCCGGTCCCCGCGGACGATCCCGCGGTCGTGCCGGCACCGGCCACGGCGCCGACGAGGTCCTTGCGGCGGTTCGATCCGCGGTCCTCGACCCAGGCGACGCCGTTCTTGGCCAGGCGGCGGCGTTCGGAGATGCCGAGCACATAGGCGAAGACGAAGCACACGAGCAGGCCCGCTACCAGGGAGGGCACCATGGGAACGAAGATCTCGTTCGCGTCGATCTGCAGCGCCGAGGAGGCACGTGCCGTCGGTCCGCCCCATGGGACGATGTTGAGGGTGCCGTTGATGAGACCGGCCACGCAGGTGAGCACCACCGGCGACATCTCGAGGCGCTGGTAGATCGGCAGCATGGCCGCGGTGACGACGATGAACGTCGTCGATCCGTCACCGTCGAGGGACACCGCACCAGTGAGCAGCGCGGTGCCGAGGACGACTTTGACGGGGTCGTTGCCGGCGACCTTGAGGATGAACTCGACGAGCTTGTCGAAGAGGCCGACGTCGATCATGATGCCGAAGTAGATGATGGCGAAGAGCAGCAGCGCTGCCGTTGACGACATCGAGGCGATCGCGTCCATGACCATCTCCCCGAT
Organism: Brevibacterium pigmentatum; assembly: GCF_011617465.1. Lineage (NCBI taxonomy): Bacteria > Bacillati > Actinomycetota > Actinomycetes > Micrococcales > Brevibacteriaceae > Brevibacterium > Brevibacterium pigmentatum. Next base: position 2,411,226 of record NZ_CP050153.1, on the reverse strand, counting down.
GCCCAGTCCTGCTCCGGCGAAGAGGCCGAAGATCGTGGGCACGAGGATGAGCGCGAGGATCGGCGAGAGGCGTTTGGTCATGATCAGCGTCATGAAGACGACGATCATGGCGAAACCGAGAATGACAAGCACGAGCTTCTCCTTCGAAGGCGAATGTGAGGCTCGAAACACCGTAGGGCCCAGGTCACGTGCTCCGCGCGTTTGTGTGCACTGATGGCGATTAGATCGTTGAGTGCCTTTTGCGCATTGCGCTCATACGCGGCTACGCTGAGCGCGTGCCCCGGCCCCATCGTTCGTTCTCCCGTCGTGTGCTGATCTCTCAGCTCGCGCTCGTCATCGTGATCCTCGCCCTGGTCACCGGCGTGTTCGCGTGGATGGGGGCGCGCACCGTCACCGAGGTGACCGAGACGAAAGCGCTGGCCACCGCCCGCACGCTGGCGATCGATCCGGACGTCCGAGCCGCCGCCACGCAGGCTTCGGCCGAACACGCCGACGAACCCGATGAACAGCTCGTGACCTCCATGCTTAAGATCACCGATGATCTGCGCGACCGGTCGGGCATCACCTTCGCCGTCATCACCGACGACCGCGGCATCCGACTCACGCACCCCGACCGGTCGAAGATCGGGCACAAGGTCTCGACGTCTCCGGACGAGGCGCTGGCCGGACGCGAGAACGTCTCCCACGAATCCGGAACCCTGGGCGAGACGGTGCGGGCGAAGGTCCCGATCTATTCGAGCGAGGACGGAAAGACCGTCGTCGGTGAGGTCTCTGTCGGCATCTTCGCCTCCGTGCTCGATGCCGACGTCCGCCGCGAACTCATTCTGCTCGGCACCGTTGCGGTGCTCGCCCTGGCACTCGGCGGGGTCATATCGGTCATGCTCGGGCGCCGGCTGCGGAGGGAGACGCTCGGCGTCGGTCCTGAAGAGCTCGCCGAGATGGCTCGTGATCAAGGCGCCGTGCTCCACGGCCTCGACGACGGAGTGCTCGGCTTCGACACGAACGGGAAGCTCACGCTGAGCAACTCGAACGCGAAGGAGCTGCTCGGGTCTGCGACCGACAACGCGGCTGCGGCCGTTCCTGTCGGGAAGGGCGCGGCCGCCTCGGCGAACGACGTCGACCGTGCGAAGGGCACGGCCGACGCGAACGACGAAGCCGCTTCGGCGAGGGAGATCGACGACGCACCGATCGACGTGCCCGACGAGGTCACCGCGCTCATGGCCGATGCGCCCGCGGACGGGGCGCTGCGGCGGAGGATCACGATCAACGACCGGATCCTGTTGGCCACGGCCGTGCGGGTGCAGCGCGATGGGGTCTCCGTCGGCGGCGTCGTGACCCTGCGAGACGAGACGCAGATGCTCACGATGGCCCGCCAGCTCGAATCCGTTACCGCGATGGCCAGGGCATTGCGCACTCAACGTCACGAGTTCGCCAACCGGCTGCACACCGTGCTCGGCCTCGTCGACACGGGCGCGACGGACGAAGCCCACACCTATCTGTCCTCCCTGTTGGGCACCGGTCCGATCACGACCCCGGTCGAGGACATCGACCTCATCTCCGACCCGTACCTGCGCGCCGTGCTGGAGGCGAAGGGCACGACCGCCGCCGAGGCGGGAGTGAGCCTGGCCGTCACTCCCGACTCCTTGGCCGTCGGGGCAGTCCGCGACCCGGAGGCGGTCACGCTCATCCTCGGCAATCTCATCGACAACGCAGTGCGCGCGGCCGTCGCCGGGCATCGGTATGCCGAGGACGGGGGACGGGTCGAAGTGCAGGTGCTCAGCTCCGGTACGGAACTCCACGCGGTAGTCACGGACACCGGTGACGGAATCGACGACGACGTGGCTGGGAAGATCTTCGACGAGGGATTCTCGACCTCGACGGCCGCCTCGGCGCCGGATTTCGGGATCGGACTGACCACGGGCACCGGCACCGGGGACGGTCACGGACTCGGCATCGGCCTCGCGCTCAGCCGCCGGGTTGCGGAGAAGGGCGGTGGAGCGGTGTGGCTCATCGACGGGCACGACCCGGAACTCGGCGGGGCGAGCTTCGGCATGCGCCTGCCCGATGCGCTCGAGGAATTTCAGCAAGATGAGGAGAGATGATGGTCAACGTTCTCGTGCTCGATGACGACTTCTTCGTCGGGCAGATCCACGCCCGCTACGTCGACGAGGTGCCCGGCTTCACGGCACTCGAACCCGTCCGTGATCTCAAGACGGCACGCGAGGTCATCGCCGAGAACGACGTCGACCTGCTCCTCGTGGACTATGTGCTGCCCGAAGACACCGGGGTCGAACTCATCCGCGAGACCGATATCGACGCGATCGTGCTCTCGGCGGTCACGGATCCGCAGGTGGTTCGCTCGTCGCTGCGTGCGGGGGCGATGACGTACATCGTCAAGCCCTTCGCCGCCGAGGTGCTGCAGAACTTCCTTCGCCGGTACGCGAGGTTCCTCCGCTATTGGGAGCGGGAGAAGGTTGGCCAGGCCGACCTCGAGCGGCAGCTGCGCAACCTTCATGATGCCGCGGCCGTCGGCGGGACCGGAGCGAGTCCGGCGGGATCGTCGACGACCACCCGGATCCTCGCCGCACTGGAGGAGGCGAGCGGTCCGATGACGGCCCTCGAGGTCGCCGAGGAGGTCGGAGCCTCCCGCGCGACCGCGCAGCGTCATCTGGCGAAGCTCGCCGAAGCCCGCACGATCACGGTCTCCCTGCAGTACGGAAACACCGGCCGCCCCGAGCACCTCTACGCGACCCGCTGAGCCGGGGAGCATCTCGCTGTTAGCTTGGTGAACCTGCATCAGCTCGGTCCCTGCACCGAGCTGATGCAGGTTCACCAAGCTGGCGATTCGCAACGCTCCTTCGTCATCACTCTCGATCAGCCGTTGCACTGGTGTCGAGCAGATCGAGTTCGCGGGGGAGCTCGCGCATCTGCGGCGGCCGGGAGGCGAGCACCGGCAGTGAGCCGAGCAGCGCACAGACGGCCAGGATCCACATCGTCGGCGTCACTCCGAGTCGGTCGCCGAGGACACGTGCGAGAGCCGGCACCCCCTCATCGGCGCGATGTCGACCTGATCGAGCTGCACCTGCCCGCTTAGGTGGGCGATCTGGTCGCAGAGGACAAGGGGAAGCGTGACCATTTCGCCCACTCAACGCTGATGGCGAGGCTCGTGGAGAAAACTAGACGTGTGGAGAAACGGATCGCGGCACCACCACTTCACCGAGAAACGGGCAAAGCGTCGAGAAACGTATGTGTACACACGTGTCTCGACGCTTTGCCCGTTTCTCGGTGAAACGTGTGGCCTGACGTCGGATTTCACCCTAAACAGCCGTCCGCGAACGCCAAACGGCCCGCTGCGCCACCCGCCTGCCGAACCCGCAGCCGCCCGCCGCGCCACACGCCGAAACCTGCGGATTTGCTGGGCAGGAGTGCAATAGCGTCCTAAGATGAGAGACATGGCGACCAGAACGACTTCCCCCGCTTCTGGTTCCGGGAAACGCACAGCGCGCAAGAACGCTGGTCGGTCCGGCAAAGCGGGGACTGAAGAACCCGGGACAAACGTTGTCACCGGTGCATGGAGGGGAGTGGCCCACATGGCCGGAAACCGTGCGCGAAAGACTCTCAGCAACGAACCGACCGATCAGTCACCGACGAAGCGGGACGGCACTGCCTTCTTCCTCATCGGACTCTCGGTTATCATCGCCGCCTTCGAATGGTGGAACTTCCCCGGCGCGATCAGCGACGGCGTCCGCGGCATCGTCGAAGGCACCTTCGGACGGGTGGCACTCGTCCTGCCGGTGGTCTTCACCTGCTATGCGATCCGACTGTTCCTGCGCGGCGACGACAACCGCGGCAACAACCGCATCTTCATCGGGATGATCTTCGGCCTGCTCGCCGCCTCGGGCCTGGCCCATATCGCCGCCGGCAACCCGACCTTCACGAACTCCCGCGAGGCCATGGCCAACGGGGGAGGCGCGCTCGGATTCGTCGTGTCCTCACCGCTGGTCATCGCGACCACCGTCTACGTGGCCGTGCCGCTGCTCGTCCTCCTCGGACTGTTCTCCCTGCTCGTGGTCACCGCGACACCGGTGCGGGCGATTCCCCGTCGCCTCACCGACCTGTACTACCGCCTCACCGGCGGTGTCCGACCCGAATCCGGCACCGAGGCGGGTGACACCAAGCAGTCCGACCTCGTTGCCGAGAACGGCCGCACCTCCGACCTCAAATCCGTGACCGGTGCCAAGCGCCGGAGCCGGAAGAAGAAGACCGAGAACCCCGACGCCGAGTCCACCGACGAAGATGCCGTGACGAAGGCCTACGACAAGGCCTACATCCACGAGAACGACGTCAGCGACGAGGAAGCCGACACCACCCGCATCGAGACCGACCCGGAGCCGAAGCTCAAGCCCGGTCAGCGCCGCCCGACCAAGGCCGAGCGCGAGATGGCCGAGCTGAAGAAGACCATCGGGATGGACGACGACGCCGCGAACCAGGCGAAGAAGTCCGACCCTGCTGCCGCCTCGGCGCCGGTGCCGATCACGAACGCACCCGCACCTCCGCCCACGGAACAGCTGCCCGAACGCGTCGAGCAGCTCACCCTGGCCGGCGACGTCACCTACACTCTGCCCGCCTCGGACAACCTCCAGCCCGGACCTCCCGCGAAGGAACGGTCGGAGGCCAACGACCGCGTCGTCGAGGCCCTGCGCGATGTGCTCGAGCAGTTCAAGATCGACGCCGAGGTCACCGGATTCTCCCGTGGCCCCACAGTCACCCGCTACGAGGTGGAACTCGGGGCCGGAACGAAGGTCGAGAAGGTCACGGCGCTGTCGAAGAACATCGCCTACGCCGTGGCCAGCGCCGACGTGCGCATCCTCTCGCCGATCCCCGGCAAGAAGGCCATCGGCATCGAGATCCCGAACACCGACCGTGAGAACGTCGCCCTCGGCGATGTGCTCCGTTCGAAGGCCGCCCGCAAAACCGACCACCCGATGGTCATGGGTGTGGGTAAGGACGTCGAAGGCGGATTCGTCGTCGCCGACCTCTCGAAGATGCCCCACCTCCTGGTCGCCGGTGCCACCGGCGCCGGTAAGTCGAGCTTCGTGAACTCCATGATCACCTCGATCATGATGCGCGCGACCCCCGATGAGGTCCGCATGATCCTCGTCGACCCCAAGCGCGTCGAGCTGACGATCTACGAAGGCATCCCGCACCTGATCACCCCGATCATCACGAACCCGAAGAAGGCCGCCGAGGCGCTCGAATGGGTGGTGCGTGAAATGGACGCCCGCTACGACGACCTCGCGAACTACGGGTTCAAGCACGTCAAGGAGTTCAACAAGGCCGTCCGCGAGGGTCGCATCCAGGCGCCCGCAGGATCCGAACGCGTCCTCCAGCCCTACCCGTACCTGCTGGTCGTCGTCGACGAGCTCGCCGACCTCATGATGGTCGCCCCACGCGACGTCGAAGCCTCGATCCAGCGCATCACACAGCTGGCCCGTGCCGCCGGCATCCACCTGGTGCTCGCCACCCAGCGACCCAGCGTCGACGTCGTCACCGGCCTCATCAAGGCCAACGTGCCCTCCCGCCTTGCATTCGCGACCTCGTCGCTGGCCGATTCCCGAGTCGTGCTCGACCAGCCCGGCGCAGAGAAGCTCATCGGTCAGGGTGACGCCCTGTTCCTGCCGATGGGCGCGGCCAAGCCGATGCGTGTCCAGGGCGCCTGGGTCAACGAGTCCGAGATCGAGAAGGTCGTCGAACACGTCAAGGGTCAGCTCACCCCGAACTACCGCGAAGACGTGGCCGTCGAAGCGCCGAAGAAGCAGATCGACGAGGACATCGGAGACGACCTCGAACTGCTGCTGCAGGCGATCGAGCAGGTCGTCACCACGCAGTTCGGCTCGACCTCGATGCTGCAGCGCAAGCTCCGCGTCGGCTTCGCCAAGGCCGGTCGCCTCATGGATCTCATGGAGTCCCGCGGAATCGTCGGACCCTCCGAGGGATCGAAGGCCCGCGACGTGCTCGTGCGCCCCGATGATCTGCCGGGCACCCTGGCCATCATCAAGGGCGAGACCCCGCCCGAGGATTCCGGCGGCGCCTCTGCCGACGTCCCGGCCGACGGGGGTCAGAACCACGGCCAGTCCGGGCAGTCCGGATCCGGACACGCATCGGCGGCCGGGGACTATGAGGAGGAGTTCGACGACGACTACGGGGAGTCCTCGCACGGGTCGGCGTCGTCCAGCTCAGCTTCGTCCGACCGGTATGCCAACGGCGTCGGCCATGCCGGCGACCTCACTGTCGGCGATGTCGACCCGGAGACCGGACTTGAGGTCGTCGAAGCCAGCGGAGAGGACGCCTGGCAGCTCACCGGCCGCTGAACCGATTCCAACCCCACCCCTCGCCGAGGCGGTGCACCGTACCGACGGTGCGCCGCCTCGGCGATTGTGGTTGAGAAGGCCCGGCTGGAATGATCTGCTCAGCTCACTCCGATAGGCTGGACGTGTGAACGATCGAGTCGAGGCCGGAGCCTCCCAGCAGCCCTCTGCAGAACCGAGTCCGTGGAACATTCCGAACGCACTCACGGTGCTGCGCATCCTCATGGTGCCCCTGTTCCTCGTGCTCCTGCTGGCGGACGGCGGCAATGATGTGACCTTGCGCTGGTGGGCGCTCATCGTGTTCCTGCTGGCCATGTTCACCGATTTCGTCGACGGCTATCTGGCCAGGCGGAACAACCTCGTCACGAACTTCGGCAAGATCGCCGATCCCATTGCCGACAAATCACTCATGGCAGCCGCACTCATCGGTCTGGCGATCATCGTCGAACTGCCGTGGTGGGTGCCGGTGATCATCCTCGTCCGCGAATTCGGCATCACCGTGCTGCGGTTCTTCATGATCCGCATCGCCGTCATGCCCGCATCGCGCGGAGGCAAGATCAAGACCGTTCTGCAGACCGCGGCGATCGGACTGTTCCTGCTGATCTTCCCGCTCTCCGCCGTGGTGCCCTCCGTCGTCTACGTCATCCTGCTCGTCTTCGCCTGGATCATCATGACCGCAGCTATCGTCGTCACCATCGTCACCGGCGTCGACTACTGCGTGCAGGCGGCGAAGCTGTACAAGGACGCGAAGAACGGCGGGAACACGCAGCGTGGCTGAATCCGAGCTGATGGCGACTGCTCGTCGCATCATCTCCACCTGTTCTCAGTTGGGGATCTCCCTGGCGTCGGCGGAGTCGCTGACGGGAGGACGATTCGTCGCCTCACTCGTCGATGTGCCGGGTGCCTCGGCCGTGGTGCGCGGGGGACTGGTCACCTACGCCACCGACCTCAAGGCCAGCCTGGCCGGAGTCGACGCCGACCACCTCGAGGAGACCGGACCGATCGACCCGGTCGTCGCAGCGCAGATGGCCGTCGGTGCAGCTGTGCAGTGCGTCGCCGATATCGGGATCTCGTGCACGGGAGTCGCCGGTCCCGATCCGCAGGACGACAAGCCCGTCGGGCTCGTCTACACCGCGATCGCCTTCGGCGGGAAGGCGAAGGTCTTCGAGCACGAGTTCACCGGTGACCGCGACGGCATCCGCAGCCGGACGGTGCAGACGATGGCGGTCAACCTCGACGAATTCGTCGGCGAACTCGCCTTCGGGCCCGAGGCAGGGCCCGGAACGGGTCGCGAGACAGGTAGCGAGACGGACGCGGAATAAGATCGTCCACCGCGGGGTTGACCGAGTGATGACCATCGGACGAAAATTCTCCAAAGTCTTCGAATGGACTGGCAATACCATCCGCTCGGGGCACCAGGTTGGTGCTGTGTCACGGCCAGGTTGTAAAGTTGTTGGAACTACATTGACGGGACGCGCTGACAAAGGGAGGGCCGCGTTATGCTACTGAGAGTCGAAATCGGCGACGCACTTCGTTCTGCCCGCCGTCGTCAAGGACGCACCCTTCGCGATGTCTCGACCGGAGCCAGCGTTTCGCTCGGCTACCTCAGCGAGATCGAACGTGGACAGAAGGAAGCCTCATCGGAGCTGCTGTCCGCGATCTGTGAAGCACTCGACCTGCCGCTGTCAGCACTGCTGTCGTCCGTGTCGGATCGCTTCGCGCTCGAAGAAGGCGTGCAAATCCCCGACACCATTCCGCAGGAGCTCTCGGACAAGATCCTCGGTCACCCCGAGGGATACTCTTCTCCGCGCCTGGCCGCTAAGCCCTGATGCGGCACACGCTCTACTGGATCCTCATGAACGAGGAGTTCGGTGAGGCTCGTGCCGCCTCCCTGCACACCGACCTCACTCTGAGCTCCCTCGGTTCGCGGACCGCTGCGCAGGCATTCGAAGCCGGCGTCGAACCCCGCGACATCTGGATCGCCGTGTGCGACTCCATGGGCGTTCCCGAATCCCGTCGCCTCGGCAAAGAGAAGCCGCGCTCGACGCCGTTCTGATTGGCTGCGCGACCGTTCCTGATTGATCGAAGCTGCGCGCACCTTTCCCTGCCGGTGCTACCGTGCAAACAGTCGGAGTGACCATTCTGGCAGCCGGAGCGACCGGTCTGGTGAACTGCGCGATCGAATGAAACACGCGACACACCCGAATATATAGAACACCTGTTCCCATGTGAGTTATCCTGGTGAGGAATCACGGGACCTGTGACCATGAGTGGCTGGTTATCCACGGGGGAATCGCATCCTCTGTCGTTATGTCAGTGCCATCTTCTAGCCTTGGTCTCAAAGGAAAAGCAACGAAGAGGAGACGTCATGGCACGTACACCCAAGAACCTTCAGGTTCCCACCGGCGGGGACAAGTCGAAGGCACTTGAAGCCGCAATGGGCCAGATCGATCGCAACTACGGCAAGGGCGCGATCATGCGCCTCGGCGACGGTGTGCGTGAGCCCATCGCCTCCATCCCGACCGGTTCGGTCGCTCTCGACATCGCATTGGGCATCGGCGGTCTGCCGCGCGGCCGCGTCGTCGAGATCTACGGTCCGGAATCCTCAGGTAAGACGACCGTGGCCCTCCACGCCGTGGCGAACGCTCAGAAGGCCGGCGGAATCGCCGGGTTCATCGATGCTGAGCACGCGCTCGACCCCGAGTACGCGAAGAAGCTCGGTGTCGACACCGATCAGCTCCTCGTGTCCCAGCCGGACACCGGTGAGCAGGCGCTTGAGATCGCCGATATGCTCATCCGCTCCGGAGCCCTCGACGTCATCGTCATCGACTCCGTCGCGGCACTCGTGCCCAAGGCCGAAATCGAAGGCGAGATGGGCGACAGCCACGTCGGTCTGCAGGCTCGACTGATGTCGCAGGCTCTGCGTAAGATCACCGGTGCCCTGGCCCAGTCGAAGACCACCGCCATCTTCATCAACCAGCTGCGTGAGAAGGTCGGCGTCTTCTTCGGTTCCCCGGAGACCACTTCGGGTGGTAAGGCGCTGAAGTTCTACGCTTCCGTGCGCATCGACGTCCGCCGCATCGAGACCCTCAAGGAAGGTCAGGACGCGGTCGGCAACCGGACCCGGGCGAAGATCGTCAAGAACAAGGTCGCCCCGCCGTTCAAGCAGGCCGAGTTCGACATCCTCTACGGTCAGGGCATCTCCCGCGAGGGCAGCCTCATCGATATGGGTGTCGACAACGGCATTGTGCGGAAGTCCGGATCCTGGTTCACCTACGACGGCGATCAGCTGGGTCAGGGTAAGGAGAACGTCCGCAACTTCCTCCGCGACAACCCCGGCCTGGCCGAAGAGATCGAACTGAAGATCAAACACAAGCTCGGTCTGATTAAGGTCGACGAACCCGAAGAAGACGCCGAGGCGGCCGGAGAAGCACAGACGGATGACGTCGAAGTCTCCTGACGCCTCGTCGACTGACGACGAGTTCACCGGCAACGAGTCCGCCGCGTGGACCGACAAAGTCGGTGCGGGGGGCTCCGGCCAGGGTGGCTCGTCTCAGACCGAGACGCTCTCGCAGCTGCGCTGCGCGATCTCGGAGATCGACCAACGCCATGCCGAAGGAGAGGCCGGTTTCTTCGCCGGTCTCTCCGGACTCAACGACGATGATGTCACCGGCGGCGGAACCGGCAAACGCAAAAGCTCAGGTTCGCGTTCAGGCGCAGGCTCGGGAACGCGGTCGGGCAAGTCTGCACGAGTCGGTTCGAAAACCGGTTCCAAGCGGAAGAAGAAGTCCGGCGACTGGAAACGACCGTCGAAAGAACCGGACAACGGATGGGTCGAAGGCGGCACCGAATCGACTCCTGACTTCATCGACGTCCCGGACTTACTGGCCGCGGACGACAGCACTGGACCAGATTTCCTCGCCGGGGACGATAGTGCCCCGGACTTCCTCGACAGTGGGGATGACAGCGGAACGGATTTCGTCGCCGGACCCGGGCTGAGCTTCGACGAGGACGAAGACGACGGCCCCGACTTCGACGAAGACTACGCCCAGGCGAAGAAGACGGCGATGAACATGCTCGCCATGCGAGACCATTCCAGTGACGAACTGCGCAAGAAGCTTCTCAAGCGCGATCTCATGCCCGAAGCGATCGATGTCCTCATCGAGAAGCTGCAGAATTCGCGTCTGCTCAACGACGAAGAATTCGCCCACCGCTTCGCACGTGCACAGCGAGAGAACCGGAAACTCTCCCGATCCGTGCTCAAATGCGAACTGAGCAAGAAGGGCATCAGCCCCGAACTGGCCTCCGATGCAGTGGCCGACATCGACGGTGAAGAAGACCTCGCTCGCGAAGTCGCCCAGAAGAAAGCCAACTCCACTCGGCGCCTCGACTATGCGGTGCGGGAGCGCCGGATCCTCGGTATGCTCGCCCGCCGCGGCTTCCCCTCAGCGATCTGCATCAAGGTCACACGGGAAGTGCTCGCCGAAGACTGAAACGGCGCGAGCCGAACGGCTAGAATGGGTGCGCCATGACTGAACTGATTGAATCCCCGACGACATCCGGCACCACCCCTCGCAGCTACGAGGTCAAGACCTACGGATGTCAGATGAACGTGCACGACTCCGAGCGTCTGTCCGGACTGCTCGACGACGCCGGCTACGTTCAGGCGAACACCGACGACCAGGCCGACGTCGTCGTCTTCAACACCTGCGCCGTCCGCGAGAACGCGGACAACCGCCTCTACGGCAACCTCGGCCAGCTCGCGAAGGTCAAAGAGAACCACCCTGGTCTCCAGATCGCCGTCGGCGGATGCATGGCACAGAAGGACCGCGACACCATCGTGAAGAAGGCCCCCTGG